>NZ_JBALDM010000011.1:0-52262 GCF_036917435.1 Nostoc sp. | reverse complement strand
TTGTTATTTCGGAGTACTCATTTGTTATTTCGGAGTACTGATTTGTTATTTCGGCGAACTCATTTGTTATTTCGGAGTACTCATTTGTTATTTCGACGTGTCCATAACGCACCCTACGAAGCTACTAAAAGAGTTGAAACCTATACTGGTCATACTTGTGTGTACACCGTAGCTCGTAAAACGAGAGAGACTTTGAATCTTGCTCCCCAACGCTAGTAGGGAAGGGGCTGTTCTTGTTAGGTCTGTATTTCATGCAATTGAGAACCGCTATAGGTAAGATTCTACAAGGTTGAATTTTCTAACCAGCGTTGTATATACACCAGATATCATGGAGTAGTTTAATATTAGGATTGTTTATCATCTAAACTTTTATGCACAATAGGCAAGTAAATAAAATCTATCTAAAGATATCATTTTTTTGAACAAAAGATAGTTACTGAAAATAATATATGTATTGTAAGACAAGAAATACCAATCATTTACTTTGCTAATAATTAAGCAAAGTTTGTCAAAAAAGTATTTGCCTAACTATAGAATCTTAAAAGATGAAGCAAAAATATATCTAATATTCTAAAACCACAACTTTTGACTGGCTGATACAACTACTACTAGCCCGTCTCTCGGCTGATTTCAGTTCAAAATACTGCTAACAATAATGACGCGATCTCCAAATTCAGAAAATAATCAGCAACCATCTAATCCTCGTTTATGGCTCCTCCTTTTAGGACGTATCAGTTTGGCTCTCGGTGTTGTTTTACTGATTGGAATTGCAGTCGGTGCTTGGTGGGCTAGAAGCTATGTATATAAAGATTTAGCGCCATTAGTGCAGCAAAATCTCGAACAATTGCTTGGGCGACCTGTAAAAGTCGGGAAAGTTGAACGTTTTTCGCTCTCTAGTCTAAGATTTACCTCTTTATCTATACCCGCAACTCCCACCGATGCAGACCAGGTGGTAGCAAAAGCTTTAGAGGTACAGTTCTCGCCCTGGCAAGTTATCTTAAGCCGAAAACTAGTATTAAATGTCACATTAGTTCAACCCAATGTCTATATCCAACAGGATCGAGATGGGCGTTGGGTTACAGCCCAAGTTAAGGCTGGAGAAGGAAAAGGTGCTATTCAAACCGAGTTGGAGACACTTCAAATTCAAGATGGAAATGTGGAGTTGATGCCGTTCGCCGCACCAACTAAACCAAAAGGGTCGGTAGTATTAAATCAAGTTGGTGGTATTGCCCGATTTTTCGATCAAAATCAAAGAATTGGTTATGATATCAATGGTCAATTCAACAGGGGAGGCGGAGTTAAAATTGCTGGGGAAACCCAAGTAAAAGCTCAACAAACTAGCCTAAACGTTTCAACACAGAATTTACAAGCATCTGATATCAGTCGATTAATTCAGTTACCAATTACCTTAGAAGCAGGATATTTAAATGCTGACTTAGCAGTTAAAATTCCACCCAAACTGTCAGATATAGCGATTACAGGAACAGCTAGTGCTAATCAAATCGCTGCTAAAATTCAAAGTATCCCTCAGCAGGTTTCTAATTTTAATGGGAGATTTACATTTCAAGGTCAGACAGTTGCTTTAGAAAATTTGAGTACGAACTTTGGCAAAGTTCCGATTCTCGCTAATGGAACAATTAATACTCAAACCGGTTTTAATGTCTCTGCTCAAATAAAACCAGTTACTGCTAAAAATATCTTAGATACATTAAATGTAAATTCGTCAGTCCCAGCTAGTGGCGAAATTCAAGCAAATATTAAGGTCTTAGGCGCACTTCAGAAACCAGTCGTTAGCGGTACAGTAAGCAATACAAAACCTATTCAAGTTGACCGTATTCTCTTCAAAGCTGTCAATACTGATTTCCGCTTGAATGTATCTCAAACTGCATCTCAACTTGCTGTCTCCAATTTGAAAATAGTCCCCGCAGCCGGTGGTCAAATCACAGGAGGCGGTGAAGCTAATTTAGGAGGGAAAAAAGATGTAATATTTAATGCTCAAGTTGATGGTGTATCCGGGGATATCCTAGCGCGTGGCTATGATGTTACCCTACCGATCGCAGTTGGGAATGTTTCAGCAAAGGCACAAATTGCTGGCTCACTTGGGAAACAGCCATTAAACCTTGATATTTCCAGCGTTCAAGTTACACCGCCAACAGGGGGGCAAATTACAGCCAGTGGTCAAATTCAACTGGCTCCCCAAGGTCAAGTAGGTGTGAATATTCAAGCTCAAGGTTTACCAGGAAATGCGATCGCTCAAGGTTACAATATTTCAACTCCCCTGAATCTTGGTGGTATATCTGCCAACGCTAGAGTTTCTGGTTCTCTGGGTAAACCCTTAAACGTCAATGTGGCTCGCGTTCAAGCAAATCCAGAGGTGGGAGGGCAAGTAACAGCTAGCGGGCAACTTCAGCTTGCATCCCAGGGTAGGGTAGCATTGAATGTCCAAGCCAAAAATTTACCAGGAGATGCGATCGCACGAGCATACAAATCCTCACCAGGTATTACCATTGGCAATGTATCAGCAAATGCCGATATTTCCGGCACTCTGAGCAACCTGCAAGCAGTAGCGCGGGTGCAAGCGCCTAAAGCTACATATCCCACTAGCGGCAGGCTTGTTGTCGCCAAACAAGGAGAGAATATCGTCTTGCCAGATGCCGTATTGAACGTAGCAGGCGGGACAATTAGGGCGAAAGGTCAACTTGCACAACAACGCTGGCAAGCAGCTGTGAACACTTCTCAAATCCAACTCAACCGCTTCTCACCACAACTGCGAGGACGGCTCAATAGCAATCTTCAGTTATCAGGCACAACAACATCTTTCAAACTTGCAGATATTCGCGCCGCCGGACAAATCCGCCTATCTCAAGGGGTATCATTGCTGGCAAAACCCCTGACGGCTCAATTTCAGTGGAATGGACAGCAGATTATAGTTGAAAACGCAAGTACCGCAGGATTGAGTGCTAATGGTGCGATCGCAATTCAAACTCCACCAACAGGTTCACCCCAAATTGCCGGATTTGATTTAAACGTACTAGCACAGAATTTCAACTTAAAAAATACAGGCTTTCAAATTCCTGGAGATGTAGCAGTAGCGGGGCTACTTGATTTTAATGGAAAAGTTACAGGTACTCCAGATGTTCCCCAAGCTAACGGCAACATCCGGCTGCGGAATTTCCAAGTTAGTAATTTGGCATTTGATCGCCTTTTAACCGGAAAGGCGAATTTTCAAGGGGGACAGGGGGCAAGTCTGCAACTAGCTGGGAAGCAAGACATAATTGCGCTTAATTTGGGTGCAAATTATCGTCCAACCTCATTTTTAGTCAGTCGGGATGGCGCAGTTACTAAAGGTAGAACCGAGGGAGATAACTTACTCATCAACGCCCAAAAGTTTCCTATAGCTTTAATTGGTGGCTTTTTGCCTAACAATCAGTTGAAACCTTTGGGGGGACAACTATCAGGAAACTTAGTTGTCAATCTTAATAATTATGCAGTTGCGGGAGACATTGCGATCGCAGCGCCTCGCGTTGCCAGAGTTGCAGCAGACGAATTTCGCGGCAGCATCAATTATGCTGATGGTACTGCTAGCTTGGCTAATGGCCGATTGCGGATTGGAGATAGCAACATCGCCTTAAGTGGAAATGTGAAAACAGGGAACGATCCCCAATTTCAATTCCAAGCTAATTTAGACCAAACCAGAGTTGAGAGACTTTTACAAGCATTTAACATCTTCGACTTTCGAGATATTAGTACCGGGTTGAAACCTCCAACATTAGCTGGAGCAGAGGTTCTTGATACCAAACCTATTACTTTGCCCAATGCAGATTTGAAAACACAGCTAGCATATTTCTCTAATATTGCAACATCCATAGCAAAACAACAGCAACAAGAAACAAAACAAGAGGCATCTTTGCCCACTCTTGCAGAATTAACGGGTGTTTTGAGCGGAGGAATTACAGGTAATGGTTCCTTAAAATCTGGGTTGAATGTTGGCTTTAATTTCCAAGGTGCTAACTGGAAATGGGGTGAATACTCAATTAATCAAGTTATTGCTCAAGGTACTTTTGCCGATGGAATCGTCACGTTTTCGCCCTTGAGTGTTGGAATCAATCAAGGACTAGTAGCTTTTTCGGGACAATTAGGAACTGAAAAACTATCTGGGAAATTGAATGTAGCAAGTCTACCTTTATCACTCTTACAACCTTTTATAGAAAAATATCCCGTAGATATCACTGGTAATGTAAATGCTGATGCCACTTTGGGAGGTAGTTTCAAAGATCCCATAGTCCAAGGGAATGTAAAACTGGCGAATGCGACTCTCAACAAGCAACCTGTGCAAACAGGACAGGTGAACTTTGACTACAACAATGCTCGCTTGAATTTCGACAGTACCTTATTAGTAACCGGAACACAACCAGTTACAGTTACAGGTAACATACCTGCTGCATTACCTTTTGCCGCAGTGCAACCAGATAGCAATCAAATCAGCATCAACGCCAATGTGAATAACGAAGGATTGGCACTGTTAAATCTATTTACCAATAATCAAGTAACTTGGGTAGACGGTCAAGGAAAAGTAGCTTTGAATATTCAGGGTACTTTAAAGGAACCAATTATTAATGGAAACGCCACAGTTAACAATGCAACTATTCGCGCTCAAGCTTTATCCGAACCCCTAACAAATATCACAGGGACAGCGCAATTTAATGGCAATACAGTAAATGTTGAAAACATTCAAGCTACGTACAATAAAGGGCAAATAACTGCATCAGGCATCCTGCCAATTTTGAATCCTCAGCAAGGCGCAGCGAATCCCCTGACAATATCAATAGCAGACAAACTCAATTTTAAGCTTGCAGGATTGTATGAAGGCGGTGTCGGTGGCGATGTCGTAATTCGCGGAACAGCCCTAAAACCTGTAATTGGTGGAGAGATTAAGCTAAGTGATGGTAAGGTGACTATTGGAAACTCTACTAAGACAAAATCAGCAGCTACAACACAAGCTAACAATAACGTCATCAATAGAGAAGAGGTTAACGCTAATGCTACACCTACACCAGATAGTAACGCTAACCCAGTGACTACAGCAGAGAATAACGCTAGCGTAGTGATTACACCAGATAATAAGCCTAGTACAGGAACTACACTCAATTTACCTGTAGAGTTTGCAGATTTAAAGTTGAGTCTAGACAAGAATATTCATGTTACCACAGCGTCTCTACTGAGCTTTGTACCAGGAGGAGCCGCATTAAGTCAGCCGATAGTCAACTTTGAGGCAAAAGGCGACTTGACTATCAATGGTACATTAGCCAAGCCACTGCCTGAAGGATTGATTCGTTTGACAGGAGGACGACTGAGTTTATTTTCTACTGAGTTTGCATTAGCGCGAGGTTACGAACAAACTGCGCGATTTACTCCTAGCCTTGGACTCGATCCTACTTTGGATGTTCGACTTACTGCGATCGTACCTGAAGCATCAACAATAAACAGCCAAGTTTTAGAATCACCATTGTCTGCTGAAGTCAGCGATGTTTCTGTAAATAACTTTGGGACTTTACGTACCGTTACTGTTCAAGCAAGAGTGAACGGCCCAGCTAGTAAATTGGGCGACAATTTGGAACTGACGAGTGAACCTAGCCGTAGTCGGGGAGAAATAGTTGGTCTGTTGGGTGGCTCAATTCTTGGTTCTTTCGGTCAAGCAGATGCAGGACAAGGGCTGACTAATTTCGCTAGTTCTACCATTTTAGGTAGTTTACAAGGAACTATCACTGCGATCGGTCAGGCTGTTGGCTTCAGCGAATTTCGGATATATCCTACCCCTACTACTAATAATGAAACATCAAGAGCTTCAGTTCTGAATTTATCAGCAGAAGGCGTGTTTAATATTAATAGAAATTTCTCTGCCTCTTTATCGCGGGCTTTAGCTACAGATGAGTCTTTTCGTTACAACGTACTTTATCGACTCAACGACGAAATTTTAATGCGAGGCTCAACTAATTTAGGAGATGAAAATCAATTCCAAGTTGAGTATGAAACTCGATTTTAGACTGCTGCAATGGCATTGTCAGTCGAAACAATGGCGTTGTCAGCCGAAACAATGGCATTGTTAGGCGAAACAATGGCATTGTCAGTTGAAGCAATGGCATTGTCAGTCGAAACAATGGCATTGTCAGTTGAAGCAATGGCATTGTCAGTCGAAACAATGGCATTGTCAGCCTAATACGGTTCAGTTAAGGCTAAAACTTATTATCAAGGTCAATTTTTTAACGTTCGGGGAGCGTGCCGGAGGCATCACCGCCAAGATGCAGAGGACGCAGAGAGAAGAAAGAAATAGTTAACCCAAGCGTATTGATTGTTAGCCGATGCATTAGCTATTTTATTTTTACCTACACTACTTAAATTTTTTCAGATAAAGAAGGCCAAATGCCACCAATACGGTTCGGTTAAGATTATTTGATGAAAATATACCTTTTCCTAATCAAATGAGTTACATCATAGCCCCCTCCTCGCTTGCGGGGAGGGGGTTGGGGGTGGGGTTCTTGTATCTCACTGATGATTTGTTCCGACTGTTGATGCTGCCGTTACCGCCTTTTCTTCTTGGGCTTGCATTTCCAGCAATTCTGGAATTGTCACAAATCGATAGCCTTGAGCCTTCAAACCTGAGATCATTTCTGGTAAAGCTTTAACCGATCTTGAACGATTACCGCCCCCATCATGCATCAGTACAATTGCACCTGGTTTTGCATATTTCAGCACATTTTTAACTAGCATTGGCACTTGAGGCGAACGACGTTCAGCGTCTCCCGACTCTTCTGACCACATCATGACAGCGTACTTCTCGTTTCTGGCATATTGGGCTAGTCCATTATTCAGAAAGCCTCCAGGGGGACGAAACAGAGTCGTTTTTTTTCCTGTCGTCTTGTAAATAATATCTGCTGTGCGGTCAATTTCACTAGCCGCAGTTGCTCCATCCATTTGAAAATACCAATGATGCCATGTATGATTACCAATTACATGACCATCAGCAGCCACTTGCTGGGCAATTTTGGGAAAATATTTCACCATTTCCCCAATCATAAAGAATGTGGCTTTGATATTATTTTTCTTCAAAATTTCTAAAATCTGTACCGTATTTTTAGGGCCGGGGCCATCATCAAAAGTTAGGGCGATGACTTTCTCATTTCCTTTTAATTTTGCTTGATAAATGATTGTTCCCTGAAAAGGCTTTGGCACTTCATTCATCTGGTCTGTAGCCGGGGTGATAGACTGAGCATCTGCACTCATTGCCCTACGCGAACTCGTTTTAGCATTCTCACCTTTTAACTTTTGACTTCCAAACAGATGGTCAAGTTTAGTTGTACCTGCAAGCAGACTGATACCCACACTACTTACACTAACAACCAATGTAATTGTTAATAGCTTTAGTAATGACGATAATTTACGGTTAAACATATTAAATCTCCTGAAATATTAGTTATTGGGCATTGGGCATTGGGAATTGGGAAGAATTAGTTCCTATTATTTAGTATCTCATCCCTCTCATCTACCTTTAATCATCAATTACATTACTCGTACTTGGTTGTAAATTAATATATCTGCTGCTATAGGAATCCGATTTGATTCCTGAAAAAATCTAAGTATATGTAGAGTGTGTTAGGCGTAAGCCGTAACGCACGAGAAGCTTCGGGGGAGGTGCGTTACGCTTCGCTAACACGCCACTACATGTATTTCAATAATCAAATATGAGTCCTAATAAAAGAAAAAAATATCTTGAAATATCCCGGCTAAAGCTAAGATAAGTCGCAATTTAATTTGCACTAATTCGCCACCTACGTACAAGAGTGCCATGATAAGACTGAATAAAATAATAGCTAATGGGTTTAACCGACCAATAAAAGCAGCAATGATGGCAGTATAACCGTAACCAAGAAAAATGCTAGGGCAAAGTTCAGCTATAGGGGCGTTACTTCTGACATCTTAGGGACTTCCAAGAAATAAATTACCTAAATAAACGAACCACAGAGGCACAGAGAAATGAGGAGAAGAGAGTTTTTTTCGTCAGTTTTTTGGGTATTTTTTTATTTGGAAGTCCCTTAGTGGAGCATCCCCGGCTCTGCTCCTGAATTCTGTTGTAAAATGTGTAAAATGAAGCGAAAATTTCAACAATATTTTTGGCGTTGTGCCCTAATAGTGTTTCTCACATTAACTCTATGTGGATGGGGTGTGGAGTCTGCACAAGCGCTGTTGCGTCAACATCATGATTCTCCTGGTATCTTACGCTACCACTCACAAGTATCTTTCAAAGATGAAAAAGGATATGCTTGGCAAGTGTTGCTGTTCAAACAAAATTATACTAGTGCAGTAAAGGACTTACGGTTGCGCTTAGTTGGTTTTCCGGGTGTCGTTGAAATTGCTCATCCTCAACCATTGTTGATTGAGACAGTAGCCGGAAAGTTGCTGAGTGCATCGGATGCTTATGCTTTAACTGCACCCGTTTCCAATGTGGGGGAATATAATATGACTGATATCTTACCCAAATTGCCAACAACTGATGCGCTCAAACTCTATGTGCCTCTCTCTAGTGGACAGCAATTGGTTCTCAACATATCCAATAATGTAGTCACTGAGTGGCAATGGCTAGTTACAGAGATTGATTAGTTAGTAAAAGCATCCAAATCAGAATAACCTAATGGTGATGGGGAGCTTGACACTCTCAGCACTAAAGTGACTGAGATTCTACATACAAAGTTAGGTGAACCTAACTCCCGCTACGTTGGTCAAACAACGTCTAGTGAGTCAGCAAAATTTAACTTAAGCTTTCCCGTTACTTTTGAAACCTTCTCACTTTTCTAGAAACCTTCTCAAATTTACTTTTTCTTCGCGCTATCTACGTTTAAGTAGGGTGTAACCGTTTAGAAAACCTGTTTTTGAAGTCTTGTATTTCTTTTTTAGTGATTTTAGTTTAGTGCTTTAGTATATCACAAGAGAGTAAACTTAGGTGACTTTAGTCACACGAGTCGCTTATATCTCAGCCCTAAAAGGACTGAGTTTTACGCTTACTGAGTGTTTCTATAATTAATGCCTGGGGAGGCAAAAATCTTGTCTTCATATACTTATAAGACGAGTTAAAGCCTCCCACATCAAACGCAGGAGTAATTATTAGTCTGGAGACTCCTCAGAAATAGTTTCCGATTCGGTTTCAGGTTCTTCTGTTTCGACTTTAACTGGAGGTTTAACTGGTTTTGGCCCACGCGCTAGGGCCGGATTCCCCTGCTGCCTGGTTTCATTCCCATAAGATGCTTTTTTATCAGTTCCAGATGAGCGATTACGGGTCGGCTTTGAGTTTTTGGGGTTGGATTCAATAGGAGTTATGGAATCCGTATTTTCGGAATTGTTGTCAGTATTTACTTGGGACTGACGTTCCGATTTTTTTATTGGACGTTCTACCATTGTTGATTTTTGTAAATTTATCTGTATAGTACATCGGTTTGTCGTGATTTCTGAATTCTAATCAACAAAATCAGGTCGTGCCTTACCTGTTGATTTTAGCTTTTGCTCTAAAACTTCCCAGTTTTCTTGTTCAATTAAGTTAGTTAACTCATCGAGATTATGACGATACTGTTGGAGCGATCGCAGCAATGCTTGACGATTATACCGCGCCATCATCACTCCCAACTCTGGATTCCCTCCACCTACACGGCTGGTATCCCGAAAACCTGAACTAGCGAATTTTTGGGCTAATTCCAAAACATCGGGGTCAGTTTCACTCAAACAAGCAGCAATCAAGGAAGAACTGACCATTACAGGTAAATGGGAAATCCAACTAACAGCGCGGTCGTGTTGCTCTGGCTGACAATAATAGATATTAGCCCCAAGCGATCGCACAATTTCTTCTACAACCGTAATAGCACTAGTTGGCGTTGTAGCTATCGGTGTTAATACATAAGGTTTATCAACAAATAAATTCCGTTGTGCAGCTTCTATTCCACTGTCTGTTCTTCCCGCCATTGGATGACCGCCAATAAAATTATCCCAAAGGGGAGAAATGGCCTTGACTATCTCTGCTTTCGCTGAACCTACGTCGGTCACGACAGTAGCGGTAGACAAATGAGCGATCATCTCCTTCAATTGGGGAACAATAAGCGCTAGAGGTGTACAAATAAATACAACCTCTGCGGCGGCTAATAGGCTCAGATTAACTGATGCTTCATCAACAGTACCGAGTTCAACTGCCTTTTTACAGGTAGATTCACGGCGACTGACTCCTAAGATATGATGTCCTTGCGATCGCAAATCAAAACCCAAAGATCCGCCGATCAATCCCAACCCTAAAATCCCAATATTCATTTTTGATTTTGACATTCCGTTTTTATGACTTTACCAACTATTGAAGTTGGCATCCAAGGGGTAGCATCAATGACTGTAGAGGAATTACTGGAACAATACGCAGCAGGAGTCTTAAACTTTAGTGGTGTTGACCTCGCAGAAGCTAATCTGAGTGGGGTCAAACTCAGTGGCGTAAATCTGAGCAATGCTAATTTGAGTATAGTTAACCTCAGTGGCGCAAATCTGAGCGAAGCTAACTTGAGCAATGCCAAGCTAAATGTCGCCAGACTCAGTGGTGCGAATTTATCCAGCGCCATCTTAAATAAGGCTAGTCTTAATGTCGCTAATTTGATTCGAGCCGATCTGGGTCGCGCTCAACTTAAAGGAGCCTTGTTGATTCGCGCTGAGTTAATTCGAGCCGATCTCAGTCGCGCCGACTTGTCGGAAGCTGACCTCACCAGTGCTGATTTGCGAGAGGCGACACTCCGCCAAGCCAATCTTCGCCACGCCAACTTGAGCGAGACTATCTTAAGAGGCGCTTCCTTGACGGGAGCTAACTTAGAGATGGCTAACTTAAACGCCAGCGATCTCAGTCGTTGCGATTTGAGTGGTGCAAATTTGCGAGATACCGAACTCAGACAAGCGAATCTCAGCCATGCTAACTTGAGCGGAGCAGATTTGAGCGGCGCGAATCTCCGGTGGGTAGATTTGAGCGGTGCAAATCTCCGATGGGCAGATTTGAGCGGCGCAAAATTGAGCGGAGCTACTTTAATTGGCGCAGATTTAACCAATGCTAATTTAACGAATACAATTTTCATCCACGCCGATTTAAGACAGGCAAAATTAATCAGGGCGGAATGGATTGGTGCTGACTTAACAGGAGCAACATTAACTGGTGCCAAGCTTTATGCCACCTCCAGGTTTGGTTTAAAAACCGAAGGGATGATTTGTGAATGGGTCGATCTGAGTCCAGCCGGCGATCGCTCCATTATCCAAAACTTCCATTCTGAAGACTCACGAGACTTTTTTAACGAAACACCGCCCACAATCCGCATTATTGTTGATGCAGCCTTAGAACACGAAGCCAATTTTGCGATCGCAGGCGCTTACTATCAAATTGCTCAAGAATACCGGAGACTAAAACAACCCCCAAGCATAGAAAGTGGTCGTCGTCGAACTGTTTTTACATTTTATGTAGATAGCGACGAAGCATTATTTTCCACAGCTTATATAGTGATTCTTCCCTTTCTAGATGCGACATCTGCTCAAAAGAATATTTCCAAAATGGTGGAAACGATCAACACTGAAATTCTTACAAACCAAAATTTAAAATCGCTAAAATCACCTCTAATGATGAAACAATTAAATATTCTTCTAGAGCAAGCCATAAGTCAGGCTACAAGAATTAAACAGATGAAAAAAAATATTGAAGTAGCTGCAAAGTTAAATTTTTGTAAAGCCCCAACTCAAATAGTTTTAACAAATTCTAGCGCCCACACCTTAATTGTCCATGAGCATCCCAACTTTGGGAAAAGATTTATTAATCGCTCTGCTCTCAATGCTTCAGTTTATGATGATATATCTCATGAGTCAATAACTTATGATATATTGCCTTCATTAAATATGGTTATAGATTTTATCAAAGGATTTCATTATATTAGTCATTAGAAAGGGGGAATTAGACAAATGACCAATGACAAATGACCAATGACAAAATTATGGAGGACAAAAATGCGCGATATATTTAATAAAGTGACCGGTCGAACTCGCTATGTAGTTTTTCGCCTATTTCTGCACTTAGGGGGAGGCGAAGTAGCGCCAATTTTGGGAGTATTAAATAGTGCTGGACGAGATGCCATCGATGTCGATGGAGACTTAGAAGTTTTGGGAGAAGGATTGGTAGAAATTAGCCAAACTCTACTGCAATATGATGAATATTGGCTTTCTGCTGCCAACGAAGGTGACGTATTTTGGACTGAAGGCGAGGCGGGAGATTACGTGAACGAATTATTTACTGACTCTGCCGAAAGATATCTGAGCGAACCAAATTACAGTTCTGACTCTGGATTAAATGAACCTTTATCGATACCTGTAACCCGCAATATCATTGTGATGATTACAGTAGCTTATGAAGGAGAAGTTCCAGAGTTAGAAACCGATCTTTCTAACATTCAGGCACTTAAAGAAGGATTGAAAGCACTGATCAATTTGCATTACAAACATAGATTAAAGGCAATCCAAATGCATTTTTCGCCAGCACAGTTAGGCGATGAACTAACTAGCGATCAACTATTGCAATATTATCCCGAATTGATTCCTTTATAATGTGTTGGGTAGTCCGTACTTACTACTCACATCGATAAATTGTTAAGCTCAGAGATAGGACAATAATTCAATGATCATGACCATAGTACGTAAATTTACAGCCGTTTTTTTAGCTCTGAGTTTGTGTGTCACAACTGTCGCTTGTGGCGGGGGAAACGAAACTTCTTCTCCAGCGAAGAACGTTAGCCAAAGCTCTACTAACACCAAGCTAAGTGACGGAGAGTATAAAATTCAACAAGCAAGTTATGACGATGCAAGTGGTGAATATAACCTGTTTTTACTGAACAATAAGCCGCCAACCTTTTCAACCGAAAATTTGCAAATGGCACGGTTAACTGATGATGAAATCAAGCAGGGCAAGAAAACCTATCTGAAGGTAGATAAAGGACAACCGATTTTATATCTGACGGAAGATTTTAAAATTGAGTATGTCCACAACGTTACCGAAAATAAAACCAATCCCCAAACCGGACAACAAGAGACGGTTGTAGTCCGTCGAGAAAATAACTTTTGGGCACCCTTTGCTGGGTCTGTAGCTGGTAGCTTGGCGGGACAGGCAATTGGTAGTTTGTTGTTTAGACCTCAGTATTATGTACCCCCTGTCTATCAATCAGGACAAGGATTAAATGGCTTCGGTGGATATGGCGGAAGCTATGGTCAAGCAGTTCAAAACTACCAAACTCGCTACAATGCCCCACCCGCAGTCGTGACAAATCGGACTGCGTTCCGCAATACAGGGACAATTAGAAGGTCATATCCTGGAAATTCAAATATACGCAATACACCCCCTAGCACCACAGGTAATAACCGTCCTTCTGGTTCTGGTTTTGGTGGTAGTAGCCTGCAACCCTCTGGCAATTCCAGCACTACTAGACGCAATTCTGGCAGTAGTTTTGGCAGTGGACGTAGTACAGCACCCCGTCGTTCAAGTGGTTTTGGCAGCAGACGGCGTTAATAAAATTTTCTTACCGAGAAATGAAGAATTCTTGAGCGGAAAAGGTTCTAAGGTAGGAAAAAACTAAAGCTAATTAACCCACATCTCATTACACACTAGCCCTACAATCGCTGTCACACGCGGATGTAGGGTTTTTTATCTGCCTGTGTAGATTGGATATTTTGCCTGGCAAGCTGTCGCGCCTACAAGTTGCACCATATTTTCACCCAATATGTTAAATATATGTTAAATACATCATTGAATTAACGACGATTAATTACGAATTATTCAGTAAAATAATATGAAATACTAAATATAAAGATTGCTAAGAGAACAGGAACCATTTTATTAAAGTCTATTTGCTTTTTTTGAATCATTTCTAAACAAGACATCGGAATCATCAAAGGCCAGAATATAGTTGTTAGCAAAAACATCACAACCGATAAAAATTTGTCTTCTGGAGTCGAAGCAGGATGACGTAGAGAAAATATCAACCAATTGGTTAAAAAATAGCATGTCATTAACAAGTAAGCAATAGTTAAAGTCAGTTGTATCTGATTCACCGTAAGTACTCCTGAAGTTATGTTAGCTTCACCAACTATCATCCGTACAATGTTATAACATATTTGGTTTTCTCTATTGCCCTGTAAATTACCAATGACTTTATATACTAAATCCCTGCAATTCCTGTTATTTACAATTTCTCTTGCTGTTTACAGAGTCTCGTTAAATCTCTTTGGAGAAAATTTTTAAATTTTGGATGATGAATATTAGACCTCTTGCAAAAGTCGCTAACACCCCACCGCCAACCCCTCCCCGATGCTATAGCGTTTCTCGACTTAGTAAGGTACACCCGTAGGGGCACAGCATTGCTGTGCCCTTACACCAAGCGATATCATTTTGTACCGCATCTGAATGGGAACCGCTATAAGGCTATGGTGTACACACAAGTAGTTGTTGACGGGGTTTTAAAATTTATCGCGCAGCCGTGGAGATACCTCACCCTGATTTTGCCGTGCAAAATCTGTCCCTCTCCTTATTAAGGAGAGGGATTAAGGAGAGGACAGGGTGAGGTTTTTCTTTTGTTTTGGGTAATTCGATGACTTGTGTGTACACGGTAGCCGATGCTTTGGGGAGGGGAGCAAAATTTACCTGTATCGGGATTTTCAGTTATATAAGGCTTTGAATAATTACCTGTAATATAAATCCTAGTATTAGTGACAAAAGTAACTATTTCAACATGACTTTGTATACATGCGTATGCCTGATTACTCCGATTATATTGAGAATGTAGAAATCAAGTAATGCAAAGCGCATTAAAAGATATATGAACCGCTTTAAATCTATTGTTCTTGGAAGCTTATTAGCAGTTGCTTCAATTGCTACTCTTTCTCAAAATGCTAGTGCTGCTGAATTTAAATCCGATCGCGATCGTTTTAATCATGATACTGTAACTTTTAATAACAGTAAATTCCAACACGAACGCCAAGTCCGCGAACAACGCGCTCGTGAATTGCGTGCGCGTCAAGCTCGTGAACAACGCAATCATGAATTACGTGAACGCCAAGCTCGTGAACGCCAAGCTCGTGAATTGCGTGAACGTCAAGCAAGACTTCATTACTAAACAAGTAAATTTTCCCTCACTCATATTACGTTAGGAGAGTAGCAATACTCTCCTTTTTCTATTTGTATAAACCTGCTCAAATTAATATCCAAATTCAGCAAATCTGAGGTGATTAGTTTTTCAATTAGTTCTATAACATAGGATAATGCCTTACAACTAATTCACGCCCCGCAGCTTGCGAGTGTTATCAACTAAACTCTGAGCAAATTGATCAAATCTTTGGGAGAGTTTCTCATCTACTAGCTTGCCTTCAGGACTGAATGCACCCCAAGCTTGCCCAATCGCAATCTGCTCAGGTATGCACCAACAATGAACCCATCGCACAATTAGCCGTAGGTCATTTAAAGCGTTACTGTTAGACTGGCCACCCAATACGCTGATTAGTCCTGTCACTTTATCAGATAGTTGCTCAAAGCTCATCAAATCTAGAGCATTTTTCAGGACACCACTAACCCCACCGTGATACTCAGGTGTGGCTAAAATTAATCCATCTGACTGAGAGACAGTATCCTGCAAACGCTTAACATCTGGGTACTCTGGATACTCTTTTGCGCCAGTGCAGAACGGTAACTGCAACTGTCTTAAATCAAGAATTTCTACCTCTGCACCAAGGGCTTCTACCCTTTGGACTGCTACTTGTAAAGCAAGCTGTGTATAGGAGTTTGGTCTTAAACTGCCACCAATGCCAATAATTCTTACCATAATTAACCTAGAAACTATTAACTAGATACTATCACCGACTTCTTAAAAAGCGTAATCGTTATGACTATGCTTATCTTAGCGATTTGTATCGGAATGTGTCAAATTGATATCAAGGGGAATGGGGATTGGGTATTAGGGACTGGGTAATGAGCGAAGGAAATAACTATCCATTTGTCTTTTAAGCTTTTCCCCAGTCCCTTATCTGGAAGTTAGACTAGATAAGAGTGTAATTTCCAGTTATTACAATTTTTGGTAGAAGAATAGGCATAAAACCATAGCTCAACTTGTGCCAGCAGACAAAGGGTAATTATTATGACAAATTTGGGAAAAAAAGCATTGGTAAAAAGACAGTCATCAAAGCGCGTTGCTTGGGTTGGTGCAATCGCAGCTAGCTTGATTATGTTACCAGGAATTTTCGGGAGTACCCCCGTCTTGGCACAAAAAGCAGACAGTACTTCTTCTAGTACCTCTCTAAACTATGGTGATTTGCTCAAGAAAGCGAAGGCGGGAGAAGTCTTAAAAGTAGAGCTTGACGAAACCGAACAGCTAGCCAGAGTTTATCTCAAAGGGCAAAAGGAGAATACGCCACCGCAACAGGTGAGACTTCTGGCACAAAACACAGAGTTAATTAACATACTCAAAGATAAGAATGTTGAGTTTGGCGAGGTTTCCTCTGCTAATAGTCGGGCTGCTGTTGGGCTGTTGATTAATCTCATGTGGATTTTGCCACTGGTGGCTTTAATGCTATTGTTCCTCCGGCGCTCCACTAATGCTTCTAGCCAAGCGATGAATTTCGGTAAATCCAAAGCTCGTTTCCAAATGGAAGCGAAAACTGGAGTGAAATTTGAAGATGTCGCTGGGGTTGAAGAAGCTAAAGAAGACCTGGAAGAAGTTGTGACTTTCTTGAAACAGCCAGAAAGATTTACGGCTGTAGGCGCACGCATTCCCAAAGGAGTGCTGTTAATTGGCCCTCCTGGTACTGGTAAAACTTTACTAGCAAAAGCGATCGCAGGTGAAGCAGGTGTGCCATTCTTCAGTATTTCTGGTTCGGAATTTGTGGAAATGTTCGTTGGTGTGGGTGCATCTCGCGTCCGTGACCTCTTCAAAAAAGCCAAAGAAAATGCCCCATGTCTAATATTTATCGATGAAATTGATGCAGTAGGTAGACAACGGGGTACTGGTATCGGTGGCGGTAACGATGAGCGCGAACAAACCCTCAACCAACTGCTTACTGAAATGGATGGTTTTGAAGGTAACACAGGCATCATTATTATTGCTGCCACTAACCGCCCAGATGTTCTAGATTCAGCGTTGCTCAGACCAGGACGCTTTGACAGACAAGTGATGGTGGATGCACCGGATCTCAAAGGACGGCTGGAAATTTTGAAAGTCCACGCGCGGAATAAGAAAATTGATCCTAGCGTATCATTAGAAGCGATCGCTCGTCGCACTCCTGGATTTACTGGCGCAGACTTAGCCAACTTACTCAACGAAGCCGCTATTCTCACTGCGAGGAGACGCAAAGAAGCTGTCACCATTTTAGAAGTTGATGCTGCTGTGGATAGAGTCGTTGCAGGTATGGAAGGTACTGCATTAGTAGACAGCAAGAGCAAACGCTTGATTGCCTATCATGAAGTTGGACATGCTTTAGTAGGCACATTGCTCAAAGAACATGACCCAGTGCAGAAAGTTACACTCATCCCACGGGGACAAGCATTGGGATTAACTTGGTTTACTCCTAATGAAGAACAAGGGTTAATTTCCCGCTCCCAACTTAAAGCCCGGATTACTGCTACTTTAGGTGGTCGCGCCGCCGAGGAAATCGTTTTTGGTAAGCCAGAAGTTACCACAGGTGCAAGTAATGACTTGCAACAGGTGACAGGGATGGCACGGCAGATGGTAACACGCTTCGGTATGTCAGAATTAGGCCCATTGTCTTTAGAAAATCAGAGTGGAGAAGTATTTCTGGGACGCGACTGGATGAATAAATCAGACTATTCTGAAGAAATTGCCGCCAAAATTGATTCACAGGTGCGCGAAATTGTCAACACTTCCTACATCAAGGCAAAAGAACTGTTGGAAGAAAACCGCATAATTTTGGAGCGTTTAGTAGATTTGTTAATAGAAGAGGAAACAATTGAAGGTGATTCATTTCGCCAAATTGTTGCTGATAATGCCCAAGTAGCCGATCAAAAATTGGCTGTACCTCATTAGAGATCCGATCAAAATATAGCGTTTCTCACTTGGATGCAATACGCTTCTAAGAAACCTCACCCTGGTTTTACTGCGTAAAACCTGTCCCTCTCCTTACTAAGGAGAGGGATGTTGGATAGGACAGGTTAAGAAGTAAAAAGTAAAAAGATAATCCCCATAAATAAATTCAGGGGAAATGATTAAGGACTTATTATTTCTTGCGCTATGCGTCTCGAAATAAATGTTTTTATTTCGTTCCATAAATAAATTTAGCGAAAAGAACTGTCAAGCGGGTTTCCCGCCGTAGGAAACTTTTCAAGACAGGGGCTTCAAACCACTGCTCTTTTTCTTTATGAGTGCCTTTTTACTTTTTACTTTTGCCTTGTTCGGTGAGGTTTTTCTTTTGTTTTGGGTAATTAATTCGATGACTTGTGTGTACACCGTAGCCTCAGATTGTATCGTATAACACTTTCCTTTAAGAGAAGGAATTCTCAATCCAAAATGGTATAAGTTCTAAAATACAGCAGATTGCAACTTGGTGAGGTACAGATAATATTAAGGGCACAGCATTGCTGTGCCCCTACCTGTGTACTTCATTTACCTAAAAACGCTGTAAGTCAGGAATCTTTGGCAAAAAATCAGAAGGCTACTTCAGCATTTCTAGAAAGTGGTACATAAAGCTTTGCTACTCTCAAGCTTAAGGTATTGTATTATATATGCCTAATCAATGTAGTACACGTGTAAATGGACATTATGAAACATAGATTTTGGGCAAGCTATCTGCTTGCGGCTTTAGCATTTCTCCCTTTAGAGCCTGTGATTACTACTCAGGTTTTGGCAACCGAGTCGGTTTATCAATTGGCACAGTCCAAATCTGCTTACACGCAATATATGCAACTGGGTTATAACGAAACTAGACGGAGAAACTATCGAAAAGCTTTATTGAATTTTCAGCAGGCAGAACGGCTACGTCCTGGAGATAGGTATGCTACTGCTGCAATTAGAAATATTACAAGTTACATCCAACGTGGTAGAAATCGTATTGCCTTCGTCCCAGGTAGACCTGGTAGGGTAAAGTCAGCAGGAACACGAGGAAGTTGCTTTCAAGCTGGACAAAATATTATTCCCCTGACACCAACAGATAAGGAAGCTCAACGAACTACAGCAGAGCGTCCCACATTCTTTTTCTATGTTCCTCAAACCTCTACAACAATACAAGCACTAGAATTTGTTTTGCAGGATGATGATAGCTCTGAACCATTGTATAAGGGAACCTTTAAACCTGTTGGGCAGAATGGTATTGTTAGTGTAAATGTCCCTGCTAATCAGCCATCTTTACAAATCGGTAAAGAGTATAATTGGACTTTTTCAATGATTTGCGATCTAGGCAACCGTGATAAAGACTCTTATGTAAAAGGTACAATAGTGCGATCGCAAGATGAAAACCTCTCTCTTGAGTTAAACCAACCAAGCACAGACTTGGATCGTGCAGTTCTATTTGCCACAGCTGGATTTTGGGAAGATTCTCTGAGAACTTTAGCTAATTTACGCCGCCAGCATCCTAACGATCCTGAAGTTCAGAAATATTGGGAAGATTTGTTGAATTCAGTAGAGATTAAAGAAGTTGTAAATAAGCCTTTATTGCCCTGTTGTACTGTTCAAAGATAAATTAAAATTTACTTAAAAACCCGGTTTTGATAGAGAAGCCAGGGCTTTTTTGGGTGAAAGTTGTCTAGGATAGTCAGCATTTTTTTATACAATAAACTTGTTGAGTTCCTTGACTAATAAATGCACCGTTGTTGATGGATTGTCTTTGGCTGGAATGTGAGGATTATATTGTTTAAGAAGATTTTCAGCATTTTTAATAGCAATAGCTTGCTTCTCAAATAGCTCATCATAAATAGTTTCGCTATTCTTGTGATATGTCCGACCAAATAAAGAAGTTAACTTTTTCAGATAATCACTTCGAGGAATACCAGTATTGAGAAATTCAAAATGCAGAACATACCATAATTCAAATGCTTCATTAGAATAAGCTACTTTAAACCCCTGATTTTTAGCATTTTCAATAGCATTATTAAAATCTTCTATAGTCCAGGAATCACGATCAAAAACACACCAAACCTGATCGTACTCCCCTTGCTTCTTCAGTTCCTTTGCGCTTTGCACTAGTTTGCTTGGATTCTGTCCTAAACCCTGCACATCTATTTCAGCGACATTTTTAGAAACACGAAAACTTCTAAAGTAATTAGGTTCGGTTTTTGCTCCTTCACATACGATTAAGAATCTCTGTCTAATTTCCCTCGTATTAACTTTTCTTGGTGAGTATCCAGAAGAGTTTATCTTTCTTTTAGGCATGAGAATCGATTAGATGATTCAAATTTCCGATATATGGAATTGCGCCATATCTACCTTGAATATAATCACTCTCAAATGAAGCATCGTTATTTATATTGTATTCTGCTAAAGAGTACAAATCTGTTGCACCATATCTATTCTTTTCAGTAAACCAAATTTGATCTCTACGAAAAAGCTTATTGTTAAGCAAATTTGTATCGTGAGTCATAAATATTAACTGAGCATTATTTGGATTAGTTTCGTTAGAATTAAATAATTCAACAATTGCACGGCTGATTAAAGGATGAATTCTAGCATCGAATTCATCAATGATTAGAACTTGACCATTTTTCAGTGTGTCAACAAGAGGCCCTGCCAAAGAAAAGACTTTTTTAGTACCCTCAGACTCTTGCTCATCTAAATCAAATACCTCTGTAGATACGAGATTTCCTTTGCCATCAAATTTTTGATGCGTGGTTTGAACTGATGATAATTTTCCTTCCCCATTTTTTAAAATTAAGTTCTTTAGTTCATCTGGCAATTCTTTAGGTAAAGAGTCAGCAGTAATTTCACTTTGTTTTACCTTGAGATCACTAAATCCCAAATCTAATTTTTTGAGCAGTTGAAGAATCTCATCTTTATTTTCATTATTCATTAAACAACTAACAGTGTATCCTCGATAGCCTCTATCATTTAAAGTAGAGATAAGTGCAACTTTGTTTGTCAGCCAATCCAAGATTTTCTCTGCAATCTGGACATTAAATTGAGCAGATACAGACAAGAAAAGCGCATTATGTCTTGTTTTTTCCTGAATACCGTCAGCTTTATATGTTTTAGAAACAATGAACTTGTCTAGTTTACGCTCAAAAAGTTTAGTTTCTTTTGATTTAGGGACATAAAATAACCATTCAGAAACAACTTTATCACGAGTTGTCTCAAATCCATATCTATATTTCTTGCCATTCATTAAAAAGACAATTTCAAAAAAGGATGGTTGAGCTTCGGTTTCAGTGCTGAGTTTAAATCGTTCAACACCTATTTTTTCTGTGCTTTGAGTTTCTTTAGAAGAATTAATTATGAACCATCTCATGAATTTTAAAGCTGTAGCTAGGTTACTTTTACCACTAGCATTTGCACCGTATATTGCGGCACTTTTAAGTAGTTTTAAATCATTATCTATTTCAAAAACATTATTGTCGTCGAGCTTTTTGTCTTTTGCAACAAGGTCGGCTGCCACCATACTAAAGGTGACTTGCTCTTTAAACGATCTGTAGTTACCGATACTAAATTCGATAAGCATAGGATGAAATTTAGGCTTCAGACAGAAATCTGTAAATAAATAGTAATTTACTGCCTTAAGAGTAGCAATAATTGGTTGAAGATGCTAAGTTATAAGGCTGTTTTTATCATGTACAAATGTACTGTTATTAAGGTATGCAGCATAATAAATGCCTGCACCGGACAATTGGCGGTTTTATTGCAAAAACAGTAAAGCAAAGGTTTAGGTACAAAAAATTACTTCAGAGTTAAGCAATTGCTAAAGCTTTTTGGTACAGTATTCTAGAAAATCTACATAACGAAGAAAGGCGATCGCTAATTGCAATTGCCAGTTTATCGCTCAGAATCAAGAATGCAGTTGCTATGATCAAACGCCTCCTTGTGGTCGAGTCTCCCGGAAAAGTCAAAAAACTCAGTCAAATTCTGGGTTCCGATTGGAAAGTTCTCGCTAGTTGTGGTCATATCCGAGAACTCAGCAATGAGGGGGACGATTCCTTGGGCTTTGTCATGGACGGCAATAATGTCCGATGCAACTACGTTCCGCGTGACCAACGAGCCAAAGAAACAATCCAGAAACTCAAGTCTGCGGTGAGGCAGGTTGATGAAGTTGTCTTAGCAACTGACCCAGATCGGGAAGGTGAGACAATCGCTTGGCATCTCAAAGAAACGCTGGGTTTAAGGGAACCGAAACGAGTAATTTATACTGAGATTACAGCATCGGCGGTTCAAAGTGCGATCGCTAATCCCAGAAAATTAGACCAAAATTTAATCGGTGCTGGGTTGTGCCGAGATTGTCTAGATAAGTTGGTGGGTTATAAAGGTAGCCCTTTAGTTTGGGCATTAAATAACGGCGCTAAGAGCGTTGGTAGAGTCCAAAGCGCGACGTTGCACTTAATTTGTCAGCGAGAAAACGAAATTCTAGCTTTTGTCCCCCAAGATTACTGGAGTGTCTGGGTAGATTATGCTGAAGGATTCCGAGCTTTTTACAAAGGGACGGTCAATTCTGCCAAAGATGCAGCAGAGCAAGAAACTGAAACTCATGATGACGCAAAGGCAGGAAATAGTCCAGAAGCACCAGAGTCTAAGCGTGTTCTTTCCGAAGCAGAGGCAACACGTTTAGTTGAAGAAGCACAGCGACATCCTCATCAGGTGATTCATTTTGAAGGAAAAATTGTTAACCGCCAGCCACCGCCAGCATTTACAACTTCCAGCCTTCAGCAAGCAGCCGGTTCAAAGCTGAGGTTTGCTCCTGACAAAACTATGGTTGTTGCTCAAAAGCTCTATGAGGCAGGGCTGATAACATATATGCGAACAGACTCAGTGATGCTGAGTCCAGAATTTTGTGCCAGCGCCCGTAAATGGTTAGAGCAAAATGACCCGCCGAATGTACCGACGCAAGTCGCCAAGCATCGTAGTAGCAAATCTGCTCAAGAAGCACATGAAGCGATTCGTCCCACAGATGTATTTCGTCCCTCAACTCAGTTGCGCTTAGAACTTCCTGATGATGAATTTAATCTGTATGTGATGATTTGGAAACGGTCAATTGCTTCTCAATGTAAGGCTGCCCAATTGCGTAAAACTTTGGTGATTACTCAATCTGGTTTTCTATTGTGGTCAGCCAGAGGGCAAGTAATTGAATTTTACGGTTATGCTCGGTACTGGAATAATCTCAGCAAGGATAGTACTTTACCTTCATTAAAACAGGGGCAAGCATTGAAACTGGAGAATGCTGGACATGAGAAGAAGCAGACTCAGCCACCACCGCGTTATAGCGAACCCAAATTAGTGCAACTGATGGAACGTAAAGGAATTGGTCGCCCAAGTACTTATGCTCCTACTATTGCTACCTTAAAAAAACGAAATTATGTCGAGTTGAAAAAAGACCATCTGCAACCGACAGCGTTAGGGTTAGAAGTTGATGCGTTTTTGCTCAAAGCACTGCCAGATTTACTAGAGGCAGAATTCACAGCGAAAATGGAAGATGCCCTTGATGCCATTTCCGAAGGAAAGAATTCTTGGCAGCATTATTTAACTAGTTGGAATCAGAATTACTTTGTGCCAGCACTTACCAAAGCTAAAACTGTAGTTGCCAGTTCTCCAACAGGTAAAGTTAATGTGATATCTGATGTCTACGACGGGCTACGCCAACGCAAATATGAAACTTCTAAAACGCGATGCCCTGAATGCAAAAGTTTTCTCGCCAAAATTCCAAGTACTAAAGTTAAAAAGAAATATTTTCTCAAATGTATAAAAGGCTGTGATGTCGTGCTATTTTGGAGCGACTTTAATAAAACTTGGCAGCCACCACGAACTAAAGCAGTTGAGGCTGAGAATCAACAAAAGCCTTCCGTGAAGATAACGGAATATCCTTGTCCAGTATGTAAGAAACCCCTAGAGGAGTACAGTTACATCAAAGAGGGGCAGAGTAAGAAAATGTTGCGATGTTCCGATTCACAAGCTCGTAAGGATACTAAACACAAAGATGTAGCTTATTTCAGCACACAAAAAGGGTGGTGGAGTCCGAAGCTTGGGGAGTTAAATTGTTAGATTCCACCTCTAATACAATACAGTTCAGTTAAGCATTTATTTCTTCTCTCAGCGTTCTCTGTGCCTCTGTGGTAATGCCTCCGGCGTTAAAAAAACTGACTTTGAAAAAAGATTTTAGCCTTAGCCCAAGCCTATTGACCTCTGATATTCTTATATCATGTCCGCTTGATTAGTTATAGCAGTTACCATTCAGATGCGGTACAAGATTAATCACGAAGTATAAGGGCACGGCAGTGGTGTGCCCCTACGGGTGTACCTCACTCGACTGAGAACCGCTATACTAAACCCGAAGAACCCCACCCCGCCAAAGCTACGCTTTGTCTCCCCGCTTACCTACGGTGTACACACAAATAGTTGTTGACGGGGTTTTAAGATTTATCGCGCAGCCCTGGAGATACCTCACCCTGATTTTGCTATGCAAAATCTGTCCCTCTCCTTAATAAGGAGAGGGATTAAGGAGAGGACAGGATAACTAATTAACCGGACATGAGATTACAAGAGAGAGGGAATAAGAAATAGGGAATAATGAATACTCAAACACGCTTCAATTCTTCAGATATTTACTCGATTTTGAGTCAAACTCAACGCTTGCGAGTTAGTGATGGAGTGATTAAACCCGTTTTAGATGGTTGCTTGAATAGTTCACAGTTACTCGTACTTATTTGGTCGCAGTTGGGAGATTTTGATAATTTAGAATACGCTTGGTGGCTGCAAAGAGAAAAAGAAAAGATCGAAGCAAGAGGAATCACGATTCGCGCTATTGGAATTGGAAACCGCAATTCTGGTGTCAAATTTTGTAAATATACGGGGTTTCCTCAAGAATGGTTGTTTGTGGATACAATAGCCGAAATTCACGCTTTATTACGGCTTTATCGCGGTCTATCTATACAATTACCAATGCTATCAACGTCACAAAAAGCTTGGCTTAATTTAATGCTAATGTGTGCTGGAATTGGTAGTCCCGGAACTCTGAAAGAAGTTTTTCGGGGTTATAAAGGTGATAAAAAAGCTCCTCAGTTAATTGCTGATGAGGAAGTTGTCGGGGGTACACCTTTACCACCAATGAAAGGTTCATTTTTTCAAGCTGCTGGAGGAAAAGGCTTTCAGCGTCCTTTTGAACTAGCAACACTGCGCCTGAGAAACATGACCGAAGTTTTGAGCAACTGGAATACTTATGTACCAGATTCATCTTATTTGACACAACGGGGTGCAACTTTTTTATTTGATTCTCAAGGTAAATTAATTTACGAACATTGCGATCGCAATATTCTTGGTTTTGCCGAAAATATGAGCAATCCCTTAGATTTTTTGTATAAGTAATTCAGTCATTATAATTAAATGGTTGTTATAAATTTTTCCACGTACGTACTCATAAGTACTTTCGTTACTTTTGCGTTACTCAAGTTTGTGAATTCTGAACTATATAGTTGCTCAACTTAAGTATTAAATAAAATTACTACCAATAGTTTAGGAAAAGCAAAAACTTGAACCGTTTCAAAAAGCTATCCTCAGTTGTGTTCCTGCTATTAGCCTTCACTTATCCACCTGCTTTAGCTGAAGCTAAGGATACTACTCTTAATCATGTGCTAAATGAACAGAGTCTTGAGGCACAGACAAAATTAGTTGGAGAGCAAAGTGAAGAGTTTTTGTTAGCTCACCGATGGACTGGACGACATTATCATAGAGGGCAACGGACTGGACGATATTATTATCAACGCCAGCGCAATCGACAACATTATTACAGACGACGCTATCGCTCTGTAGATTATCACGGACAACCATATCGTCATGGAGAATGGGAACTTGTGCGCGATCGTCATGGGCGATTAATCTATGATTGGCAGCGTTAATAAGCTGTCGTGCATTTAATTTGCACAGCTAGGGCGGGCAAGATGCCCACCCCACAAGAGATTTATTTTTTTGAGGATGCAAATTAAAGTATTTTCAGCTTATAGCGGGAATTGGGAATTGGGTGTGTTAGAACGAAGTTCATAACGCATGATTATTAATGGATTTAGATCCCCGACTTCTTGAAGAAGTCGGGGATCTGGGCAGCAACTTTTTTTTGATAATCCCTACCTAATGCGATAATTTGTTCAAAGCAGAAGCAGTCTACGAGATTGGTTAGTGTCTTAATAAGATGATCGTGCTGCTCAGGAATTTGCTTAATCAGCGTGAGAATTTCTTTTGCATTTATTCGGAGTGCTGCCTGATGCAGTTGCTCGATCCAGTCGCTGGGCATTACGCTTAAATCTGCAACTGTTAATAAATTAGGTGTAAATGATGAAGCATTAGAAGACCAAGATGCTTTTTCTTGATTTTCCAGTTCATCAGCATAAACATAACGAACACCCAAATATTCAGTCATCTTTTCAAAAATTACGGTAGTCCGAAATGGCTTACGCACAAAGTCATCAAAGCCTACAGACATTGCTGTTACGCGGTCTTCCTCAAATGCACTTCCGGTCAAGGCGATAATCACCGGGGCTTGTGCGATCGCTGTTTTAATATGTTTAGTTGCCTCAAATCCGTTCATAATTGGCATCCGCAGATCCATCCAGATGAGGTTAGGCGACCAGCTTTGCCAAAGGTCGATGGCAGCTTGACCGTTTACCGCCTCGCGCACTTCAAAGCCAATGGGGGTTAACAACTCAACCAAAAGCTGCCGATTTTCTAGTTTATCCTCAACAATCAGAATGCGATAGCTGGGTTGTCCCTTTTCTAAACCGATAACTTGCCGATTTTGTACAGGCATTGGTAAAGTATCTATAATTACTGCCTGAGTTCTGATATCAAAGGTAAAAATTGAGCCTTTTCCTAGCGTGCTATTCACTCTTATATCTCCGCCCATGAGCCGCACAAATCGCTGGCTGATGGGTAATCCGAGTCCGGTGCCTTCCTGAGCTTTTTGTCCTGCCTCTGTTTGGACAAATGGCTCAAAGAGACGATTAAAGTCGGAGTCAGCAATGCCGCAACCTGTATCTTCAACGCTGAAGTTTAGGGTGATGGGTTCATCTGGTGTAATATTTTGGTTCAGAGTTTCTACCCGCAAAGTTACTTGACCGATTTTGGTAAACTTAATGGCGTTTCCTAATAGATTAACCAAAACTTGGCGCAATTTACTTTCATCGGCACAGATATATTGGGGAATTGCTGGCGATCGCTCCAAAATGAGTTTTAACCCTCTCGATCTAGCTTTCAACGCAAACATCTGCTGGAGTCGATCCAGAAGTCCATACAGGTCAAAATTTGTTTCGCTGAGGATAACTCGACCTGCTTCAATTTTGGACATTTCCAATACATCATTGATTAAGGTCAGTAAGTCTTCGCCACTGCGGTTGATCGTGTCAAGATATTCTTGCTGTTGCGAGTTGAGCGATCGATTTCGCAGCAGCAGTTGGGTAAAGCCAAGGATGATGTTAAGAGGAGTTCGCAGTTCGTGGCTCATGTTGGAGAGAAACTGGCTTTTGGCGAGGTTGGCAGCATCTGCGGTTTCTTTAGCTTGTTTGAGGGCGGCTTCGGTTTTTTTCAGCTTGGTGATATCACGAGCAACCCAAAGCACTGTATTGTCGGATAACGGCGAAACACTAGCTAAAAACCAAGTTTCTCGATTTTTGTTCAACAAGTGGTATTCAACAAAAACATTCTTGCGACTGCCATCAGCGTTTCTGGGTTCTTCTTTCAGATGCAGTGCTTGCTGAATGGCATCGATTATTAAATTGGCGATTTCTTTTGGTAAAACTTCATCAACTTTTTTGCCAATGCGATCTATATCAGGTTTATAAGCGAAGGATTGGGTTAGCACATACTTCGTTTGCACATACTTTTGATAACGACCCTCTGCATCAAAAACCACTACCATATCAGTCATAGCAGCGAACATTAACCTGAGTTCTGCTTCGGATGTTTTGAGTGCTGCTTCTACTTTTCGGCGATCGCTAATTTCTCTCTGAAGTTGGGCATTTTTCTCTCCAAGTTCTCTGGTGCGTTGCGTGACTCGGCTTTCTAATTCCTCGTTGGTTCGTGCTAGGGCTAAAAAGGATTCACGCAACTGATGGGCCATAAGGTTAAAAGACTCTGCCAAAGAGTTTAGCTCGGTTGTACTGTTCACAGAAACCTTTTGGTCTAAGTTTCCGGCCGCGATCGCTCTTGCTGTACTTCCCAGTCGGAGAATTGGCTGTGTAATCCAGCCAGCCGTCAGAATGCCCAATCCAGTTGCGAGGGCAAAGGCACATAGACAAAGCACAATTGTGGAACGAGTATTGGCATTGATTTGATCCATGAAATCCCGTTCTGGAATAACCACAACGATTAGCCAGTCCAAGCCCTGCTGATTCTTCATCGGCACAATCTCTAAAAATTGCCGTTTACCCTCAATATCAAAATCTAGTTGTTGTTTTTCAGTAATCTGGGTTAGTTTTCCAAAGCGTTGCTGCAAATATTCAGCAGTCCGCCGCGTCAAAATATCACTACTGGCGATCGCCTTAACTCGCACCGGATTCTGATCTGTGATTGGGGCTGTAGGAGTCTCAATTACGTAGGGTTGTTGAGCGGCAGAACTACCAACCAGTAATCCTGTTTGGCGTTCTAGAATGAAAGTCTCGCCCGTTCGCCCGATTTTGAGACTCCGCAGATATTGACTAATCCCAGTCAGGGAAAAATCTACAGCAGCAACGCCTAGCAGATTGCCGCCATCATCATAGATCGGCAAGCTGGCATTTAGCACATATTTGGGTGTGGCAAACAATTTATAAATTCCACCCCAGGTAGCTGTCTTAGACTTAACTGCCGATTGATACCACGGACGAGTCCGCGGATCGTAATTAGGCTTGGATCTTAAAAGTTGAGTGTAATGTCCCGGTTGATCTGCTGCATAAATCCGAATTTCATGCCCAGTTGACTCCCCTGAAAGTTTCACCTGAAACTGACCATCATCCGCCCTTTGAACCGCAACGTGTTCACCATATTCTGATCCAATGTAAACTGCTGTTACTGTGTCAAAGGTCTTTAGTTGATACCAAAGGTGTTGTTCTAGTATTGATAATTTTTGGATATTAATTTCACCCACTTGAATGGCACTAGCATTTAGTTGATTTATTTTATGAGGCGTTTCAACATATATTTGCAGGTACTGCTGGATTCGAGCCGTGATTTCATTTCGGAGTTGGATTGCAACTTCATTGACTGCTCGTTGTCCATTGTGTATCGATAACCACCCAGTTAGCCCTACGGCTAAAGAAATTTGCAGTATAAACGGCACTACAAGAATGTGGCGCAACGACACATTTTTAGTAAGCTTTGAGACTTGAGTGGTGAGAGTATGCATATCCGAACTCCTGAAATTAAAGAGCAATGTCAAGGTACGAATAATTACCCATTAGCTTATTCATTTTGATGAATTTCTTAGCATAATTATACAAAGATGAATTGTCTAAAATGATGTTACTCAAGAGGGTAAGATTGCAAAATGATACACAACCCAATTATCTGAGAATTTTAATTTATCATTTTTCTTTTAAAGTTCAGCATCTCCTAAATCTTTCTTTTTAAATAGATGCTACACGTAGCTTGCTTGTACTTTGGAAAACTCTGGCAATGCACTATACTACTGACTGAATCTTTTATATAGGAATCCAGTTTGATTTGGAGAAAATATCCGTAGGATGTGAGCGTGGAGAGTACGGCATCAAACTCTTGATAGATAATAGTGCGTTACGAACTCCGTTCTAACACACTCTACAATACCTAAAAGTAATCCTATGGTCAAGCTAAAAAACAGATAATATCAGGTTGTAAATTCATTTAAAAAGTTGTTTAAAGCAATTACAATAAAAATTCCTTCCGTACCCAATTTATTTTTAATAACTACCAAGAAAAATCATTTAAGTAAGTAAACGGATATAGGAATCCTATTTGATTGATCATACTTCGCCGTGTCTAGCTCCCCGACTTCTCACAAATGATTTATGACAGCCAATAATATAAATAAATGTAAATTAATTAGCCCTTTTAAAATAAAAAATATCATTAATAGATTTGTTACATACATGGATTTTTATATGACTTGTAATCGAAAATCTCTATAGAATCTATTATCAGTAGCTTGATAATTAACGACTCTCTTAGCCCGTTGAAAAGTATGGAACTAAGCCCAGCCAAGGGAGATATTCTCATAGTTGATGACACCCTGGATAATCTTCGCCTCCTATCAGCAATGCTTACTGAGCAAGGATACGAAGTTAGGAGTGTTACCAATGGTTGTATGGCGTTGATTGGTATACAGGCTCAACCTCCAGATTTGATTCTGCTTGATATTACTATGCCCGGAATGAACGGCTATGAAGTATGTCAGCACCTCAAGTCTAATCCTCAAACACAAGAGATTCCAGTCATTTTTATTAGTGCTTTGAATGAGGTATTTGATAAAGTGAAAGCCTTTGCGGTTGGAGGCGTTGATTTTATTAACAAACCTTTTCAGATTGAAGAAGTGGTTGCGCGGATGGAGCATCAACTCAAACTTTGCCGCTTACAACTGCAACTCCAGGAGCAAAATTGCCGCTTACAGGAGACAGAAGCAGAATTAAGGCGATCGCTAGATCATCAGAAAGCGCTGAATCAACGCATTGAGGAAATAGTGGCGCTAGAAGAACGAAATCGGATTGCGCGTGATATCCACGACTCGCTAGGACATTCTCTGGTAGCGCTAAATGTGCAAATGGAAACAGCGCTAACCCTTTGGGAAAAGGATTCTAATCGGGCGCGATCGTTTTTATTAGAAGCGAAAAAATTGGGTTCCGAAGCTCTGCAAGATGTGCGGGAATCAGTTTCGGCAATTCGCTCAGATCCACTCCACGGACAATTGCTCGAAGGTGCGATCGCTAACCTTGCAGAAGAATTCTATCACCTCACCGATGTCTTACCATACTGCAAAATTGATTTATCACAACCGCTATCCGACTCAGTAAATCATGTTGTATATCGGATTATCCAGGAAGGGCTAACCAATATTCATAAACACGCTAATGCTACAGCCGTGCAAATCAAAATTCAAACAACGGCGGCGGGGCTATCGTTGATACTCCAAGATAACGGCAAAGGCTTCCAATGCGATCGCGCCGTAGCAGGTTACGGACTCCAAGGAATGGGAGAACGAATGGCTAAAGTAAACGCCCAGCTAGAAATTGTCAGCAAACCGGGTGCTGGTTGTCGGATTGTTGCTAATTTTCCCAGGGAGTAATACCAGTTCTGTATGAAGGTGCGCTGAAGTATATGAGGAACGAACCGCAAAGGACGCAAAGTACACAAAGAAAGAAAGAAGAAGCAAAGGAAATTTGGCGTAGCTTCATAAGGAAACGGTATAAGCAGTGAAGGATGAATATAGAGAAGTTACATCTTGTAACGTTTCTGCAAGGGCTTCAGGTAATGCATCATTCATTTTTGAAGATATCTATACGATCGTTCATCAAAACCAGAAAGAGATACTTACCATGAAAAATGATAAATCCTCTCCTATTCGGCTGTTAATCGTTGACGATCAAAGCCTCATTCGTCAGGGGCTGAAAGCAATGCTAGAACAGGAACCTGATTTGCAGGTGGTGGGTGATGCTGAAAATGGAAAAGTTGCTCTAGAGCTTGTTGCAGAACTTCAGCCCGATGTGGTGCTAATGGATATTCGGATGCCCGAAATGGATGGGCGAACTGCAACAAAACTGATTACAGAAAATTTTCCTAATATTAAAGTTCTCGTCTTGAGTACATTTGATGATGATTCTTATCTAACAGGGGCAATGCGTGCAGGCGCAAAAGGATATTTGCTCAAAGATATGCCTTCAACTGAGCTAGCAGATGCAATTCGCTTTGGTCATTCTGGCTATACTCAATTTGGCCCGGGGTTATTTGATAAATTATTAGTTACGGAAGCAGGTTCAACTAGCCAAAATTCCGGCTCATCAAAGCCATCAGAAATTACTGCACGAGAACATGAGGTTTTATCTTTAATCGGTGTTGGCGCAACGAACCGCGAAATTGCCCAACAACTTTATATTACCGAAGGAACGGTAAAAACTCATGTGACGAGTATTCTCAGCCGCCTCAATCTCAAAAACCGATCGCAAATTGCAATCTATGCAAATTCTGCTCTCAATCAAGAAAAGAAATTATCGGGCAAGCTACCAGAATAATTTTTCCTTCAAAATTAAGGTTTGATAAGCAGTATATCCTTGGGCAAAGGCAAAGACGCGATTCATCGCGTCTCTACAAGTGGCATTTTTTGTTTAAAGTTTTTGTCGCGCCATCAGTTGGGCAAACAATCCTGGTTGATTTGAGAGTTGATTAAAACTGCCTTCTTGGACTACGCGCCCATTCTCGAATACATAGATGCGATCGGCGTTGCGAATAGTACTCAAACGGTGAGCGATCGCAATTCGTGTCACCTTCAAACGCTCTAAACTTTGACTGACGATCGCTTGGGTGCGGTTATCTAAGGCGCTGGTAGCTTCATCAAATAACAAGATTTTGGGTTTTAATACTAGCGATCGCGCAATCAATAATCGTTGCCGTTGTCCTCCAGAGATATTAGTTCCACCTTCACTAATTACCGTGTGCATTCCCATTGGCATCGATTCAATATCCTCGGCAAAGCCAGCCATTCGTGCGGCTTCCCACGCTTCATCCATCGAGATCATCGCGCCACTGGCGATATTCTCAAAGATGGAAGCAGATGTCAATCGGCTATTTTGCATCACAACGCCTAATTGTCGGCGCACTGCATGAATATCCAGCCCTGTTAAATCTTGTCCGTCGTAGTAAATCGTGCCAGATTCCGGGACATCAAACCCCAGTAATAACCTGAACAGCGTTGACTTTCCACTTCCCGAAGCTCCGACAAAAGCGATAAACTCGCCAGGTTGGGCATGAATGCTAACATCATCTAATGTTAATGGCCCGTCATCTCGATACCGGAAAATCACATGATCCACAACTAATCGCCCAGAAAGCCTTCCTGGATCGGTTTTTTCTGAGTCAACTTCCGGTTTAGATTCTAGAATTGGCAGCGCTCTTTCCCACAAAGGCACCACTTGCAAAACATCTATAATCGTGCTGCTGAGACTGGTAGCTCCACCAATAAATGTGCCAAATGCGGCATTAAATGCTAAAAATACACCTGTAGATAAACCACCTGTTTGGGAATTAGCTTGCTGAAGTAAACTGCTAGCAAACCAAAAGAGGATTGCTGTAGTCAACACAGGCAAGATTTTATTAATCACAGCCAGAGCATCTTCAATGCCTTGGGTACTCAGCATCCATTTAATTTGCTGACTATACTGTTTTCCCCAAAAAGCAAAAGCGCGGGCTTCTGCACCTGCAACTCGTAATTTGCTAACGCCGTTGATTAACTGCACCATCACCCCTGAGAGTTGCCCTTGTAACTCTAGTAAGGGGCGAACCTTCCGCAGGGTGGAAATTCCCGAAACCAGGGTAATAGTAATGTTGATCAAGGCAACAAAAGTGGCAATTAACGCTAGCGAACCGTTGTAGTAAAAAAGCAGTCCTAAATTCAGAAACGCGAACAAGCTGGTGAAAATACTTCTGAGAACCGTGCTACTGAGCTTTTGGCGGATTTGGCTAATGGCGCTTACCCGTGAATTCAAGTCTCCAGTTGAGTACTGACGGAAGAATGATGCTTTCAAATTTAATAACCGATCCCAAACTGCTGCTTGGGTAGAAGCATCGGCAAAAGTTTCCACCCGCATGATTGCAAAGCTTTGGGCAAGTTGAAATAAGGTGCTACCAAATGCAGTTGCTAGCAGCGCTAAAGCAATTTGTACTAATAAACCGCGATTAGCATCAGGAATTGCACTATCAATCAAGATAGCCATCGCTTGGGGGACAATCATTCCTAATAAAGTTGTCGCCATACCCGTAACCAAGACAATCAATAATTCCTTGTAGTGTCCTTGGAGGGCAAATTTTAGTAAATCTACGGTGGTGAGGACTTTATCAGGTAATGGGCGATAGAATGTATAGCCAGTGAGCGCCAGTTTAATCGCACTTTTAGCATTAACCGGAGTGCGCGATCGCTTAATTGGATCAAAAATCTCATACTGTGTATCAGATACAGGCAACAGCGCCACCGGATGGTTATCTTCCATCGTATAAGCCAGCATTGCACCGCAATCCTTCTTCCACCATTTACCCTGTAAAGCGATGGTGCGGGTTCGTAAACGAGAAGCACGAGCGATCGCTTGTAGCGGATCTTGAACTCGTTTTAGGTCTTCAGACTTCGCCGGTGGTCGAATTGTCACCCCCAAAGTCCGCCCCACAGCACCCGCAGCGATCAGCAAGGCTTGGTCAAAATCATTAGCTTCAACTTGAGCAGAAGCGCCAATTTGCGGAGATTGCAGCAACGAGGACAACTCGCCCAACGTCTCCTTCATCACGCGATCGTTGAGGTATTGTCGTTCTTGAAATCGGTTTAATTCTACCGCTTTTTCCTGCTGTTCCAGAAGAAAAAGGCTTTGAAGAAAGTAGACTTGCAGTTGGAAAATCCCCCTCAACAGAGTATTAGCATCCTCAATCTCAGACGTAGTTAGGATTTCTAGCTCAGTTGTATCTTCAGCTTGAAACCACATATCTGCGCTCAAGGGCAACAATCCTGATTGAGGCATGACTAACAATTTCTCAAACCCCATCCAAACTGCGTAACCACGCTGAATTTGTACCCAGGATACAAGCTCACGTTGTGGTTGGAAAATTTGACCATTGTTGAGTGAGAAATAGCGCATCCCTTCTTCTTGAAACGGCAGTGCAGGAGGGGTAATAGAAGACAGCGCCAATCCTAGTTGCTCAATCCATCCCTCGATTAAGGTTACTGCTTCGCCATTGCCCTCAGCAAGAAATTCCTGAAAATCTTTGATTGAGACTTTCATAAGTTCCGTTTCTTCAATCGACACCGCCAGCAACTGATACGGTATCGGCTGAGAATCACTAATGATGCCAAACATTGCCTGTCTACTTCGGGTGGTAAATAAATAGCGGCGACTTCCCTCAGCAATTCCTTCTTTCATCGGAATCGCAAACACCGCCAAGGAACCCGATTTTACGATCCAAATCGTCTTCGGGTCATTGAGAATAATTGGCTCATTGCCTTTAAACTGATAATACTCTCCCGGCAAGGTAGCGCTGCGAATTTGATCTAACATATTCTTACTCCATAAAATTAATCCAAAACCTTGGCGCTCTTGGCGGCTTGGCGGTTCAATAAATCATGTATTTTAAAAATTTTTGCGTGAGTCCCGATAGTATAAAATAACGAACCGCCAAGAACGCCAAGAACGCCAAGGAAGAAATGCTTAACTGAACTCTATTCTTCTTGAACTGCTTCCCCTTCACTGCGAATTAATTCCAAATACTTGCCTTCAACTTGCTGTAATTGTTCATGGCTACCCCGTTGCACTACCTTGCCGCGATCGAAGACAATAATTTCGTCACAATCCCGAATTGTGCTTAATCGATGCGCCACAATTACACAAGTGCAGCCACGCTCCCGAAGTTTCTGATCGATCATTTTTTCTGACTCAGAATCGAGCGCACTAGTCGCTTCATCCATCACCAAAATTGCCGGATTATTCACTAAAGTCCGGGCAATTTCTAATCGCTGTCGCTGCCCACCGCTCAAATTAGATGCTCCTTCTGCAAGATCAGCGTTGTAACCTCCAGGCATGGAAAGCACTACATCCTGAATGGCAGCATCTTTACAAGCGCGAACCAGGTTACTAAAAGGAACAGTCGAATCCCAAAGTGTGAGATTGTCGCGCACACTGCCTGCAAATAGTGAGATATCTTGCTCAACTAAAGCAATTGAATTAGTGAGAATCGATCGCGGAATATCTCTTCTGGATTGACCATCAAATAAAATTTCACCCGCCCACTGTTCGTATAATCCACACACTAGCTTTGCAACGGTTGACTTACCCGAACCACTGCCACCCACTAAAGCAACTCGTTGTCCGGGTTTAAGTGAAAGACTGAGATTTTCAATCAAGGGAGGTGCAGAGCGGTTATAGCCAAAGGTGATGTTACGGAGTTCAATATAACCCTGGAGTCGAACGTTTGCGGCAGGTAGTTGAGTTGGCGATATACTAATATCTAGCTCTACGGCAGGATCGATGGCATTGCGTAACACATCATCCAATCGACCTAAATTGCCTTCCATTTCCTGGAGTTCACCCGCTAAACTTACCAGATTATTTACAGGCTCTAAAAATCTTTGCATCAAGCCTTGAAAGGCAATGAGCATCCCAATACTGAGTACGCCATCCATTACCCGTAACCCTCCCACCGCTAGCAAAAGCATGGATGTAATGGAGGTGAGAAATGATGGCAACACACCCAGGTTTTGATTAGTTGTATCCATTTCTTGCCGGGCATTAATAGCTTTAGCGTAATAACCTGCCCACCGCGAAAAGAATTCTGACTCTAACCCAGATGCTTTGAGCGTTTCCATACTTTGCAGTCCAGAAATCGCTACGCCGCTCACTTTACCTTGTTCTTGCATTAACCGCAAATTGGCATCAACGCGCTGCCGTGAAACCCATCGCCACACGCTGACATTCACGATGACAAAAGCAATGCCGATCGCAGTCAGAACGACATCATATTGCAGCATCACTAAAGCATAAAAGACAACGGTGAAGCCGGAAATAACTGTAGTCGCTAATCTTCCTGAAAGCAGATTTGCCAAGCTATCATTGAGGCGGACACGGCTGCTAATTTCTCCAGCAAATCGCTGATCGTAAAAACTAACTGGTAGCCGCAGAATATGCCACAAGAATCGGCTAGACATCCCCACAGCCAGCTTAATTTTCATACGTCGCAGAAATTGCAACTGAAGCAATGTTAAAAAACCACTCAGGATGGCTGTGAAAATCATCCCTAAAATTAATGGCCGCAACCAATCACTTCTGCCTTCAATTAAGACGTTATCGACAAAGGCTTGGGAGAATGCAGGGATGGCTAATCCAGGAATTACTAACAGCAAGCCGGCGATGACACAATAAATCAGCGCTCCCAGGGAACTCTGCAATCGATCCCATAAAGATAATGTCAGACTTGGTTTCCGTCCTCCTGGCTGAAATTCTGCACTCGGTTCACCAATTAGTACTACCCCAGTAAAAGACTGATCGAATTCTGGGAGCGAAACTGTTCTCGGCCCGGTGGCAGGATCGTTAAGATAAACTTTGTCTTTGGCAAATCCTTCAACTATCAAAAAATGGTTGAAATTCCAAAAGACAATATAAGGACATTGGAGTTTGCGTAACCCATCCAAATCGACCTTAAAGCCTTTGGCCTGCAATCCATAGCTGCGGGCAGCATTGAGAATATTAGATGCTTTACTGCCATCGCGGGAAACACCACAGGCTTGACGGAGTTCTGCTAGGGGGACAATGCGATCGTAGTATCCTAAAATAATCCCCAGTGCAGCTGCACCGCATTCCACTGCCTCCATTTGTAACAGAGTGGGAGTCCGACGGCGGCGATCGGGACGGCTGATGAGGCGTTGAATTTTTTTAAATCGAAGCCCAATTTGTGATTTAATTTGCCGCATAATCAATACATTCCACTCCACGATCGCAGAATCGGAAATACAAAGGAAATCGGAGATTGTTCATCTATCTTCACGCGCACTGAGGTGGTGGTTCCAGATGTAATTTGGCTATCTGGCCCTTTAGACGAAGACCACCGGAAATGAGTTTTAGTCAAGGGATCTGGCTGAAGTTCCGCAAAAACTTGAATTTGTGCCCCTTCTGTGGTTAACCCTTGCAAAACTTCCAAACCGCCGACAACGCTCGATGCGCTCTCTTTACTAACCGGAAATGCAGAGATACTTGTCACCTTCCCGATAATGCCACCAAAGCGTTCTCGCTTGACGGTAGAAGGAGTAACTTGCAACTCCATACCCTTTTGAATCTTTTTGCCTTCGCTGACCGGGAAGAATGCCACCCCAACTAACTTATTTCCAGAATCTCTAGCTTCGATTGTGCCAATACGAGCGCCCTTTTCGAGGGTTTGTCCAGGAACAGCAGAGAGTTCTAAAACCCGTCCATTAAAATGGCTAACAACCTGGCTGTTTCCTTTAATTTCCAATTTTAATTGTGCGATCGCTCGCTGCGTGTCTTGAATTTCTTTTTTACGATTAGTAGAAATAGCTAAATCTTGTTCTGCTTGCCCAGCAAATTTACTGTCTAGTACTGCTAACTGAGCTTCCAGGTCTTTAGTCGTATTGACATTTGCTAAAAATTCTCGTTCTGCATCAGCTTCTTTAACATTAAGTTGTTTGAGTTGCGATTGGATTTCATTGATTCTAGTTTTGCTATTGAGAAATTCCTGTTGCGCCTGAAGGACAGTATCACTCGAAACCGCTCCTTCTTTTTGTAACTGCTGGCGAATGTCAAATCGCTCTTTGAACGTGGGTATTAAATCTCGCGTTGTCTGCAACTGTTCCTGTAAAGTCTGACGCTGTTGCTGAATCGACTCCAGACCTTTACTTCTGAGAATTGGCGTTAGGGATTGGGTAGTTTTGAGAGTTTGCACGAGCGCCTGATGTTGTTGCGCGATCGCACCTTTATCTAAAACCGTTCGCTGAAGTCGCAGAGAATTGGCATTTTGGTCTTGTTCATAAAGTTGAGCAAGCTTGACTGTTGCAAGTTTCAACTTATCTTGAAGTTCAGTTTGGTCGATTGTCGCTAGTACCTGTCCTTTCCTGATTTCATCGCCTGTACGAACAAAGAGCATGAGAATCTGCCCGGAACTAGGAGACTGAAATCCAACGACTTTGCTAGGAAAAACCACTACGCCTTGTCCGGCTACGGTAATGGGAATGCGACCAAAAACACTCCAAGTAAGTCCAACGGCAATTAGAGATCCCATCGCAACTAACGGAATCCACTTCTTTGGCTGCACCACCTGCATAAGTTGATCCAGCCGCTCCGGGGAGGATAAGCGATCAAGTGCTTCTTTACGGAATAGATTGCTTTTATTGGTCGTCATTATACTGACTCCATTCAAGTTGTAGAAATTTGTATATTAGGGAATTGGGAATTGGGCATTGGGCATTGGGCATTGGGCATTGGGCATTGGGAATAGAGAATTGGGCATTGGGAATAGAGAATTGGGAATAGAGAATTGGGAATGGGGAAGCAAAGGAAGCAGGGGAAGATGAGAGAAAAGAATTAATAATCTATGCCCCATGCCCAATGCCCCATGCCCAATGCCCCAATGCCCAATGCCCTTAAATAATTCAATTACCGCAAATCTGCTTCAACATCCAATCAAATCGAGTTCCCGCAAGTGTCACTTGAGCCAAAAAGCTAGAACTCAATTCATCTTCATAAGTCAAGCGTTCATCTAAAGATTTGCCTGAACTATAGTTGATTCTGCCGTAACCCAAACTATTGATAATTCCTTGCTGTTTATCTGCTAACAAAATTGCTAATACTCGATAAAATCGGGCAGCAAAACTTACATCGTGTAGCAATTTAGCAGAAAGTCGCCATTTGGGAATCGATAACACGATCGCATCCTCAACCGCCCGAATGGTCATTGCGGGTGGATTAGCTTCAACAAAGGGTGTTTCGCCAACCATGTCACCCCGCGATAATCTGGCAAACTCTCGTTCGATATGATCTGTTTCTTCCAAAGTTGAAAAGGCGCGGGTGAGAGGATTGCTTGTATCTTCAGCAATGGAAGCCACCATCTTGCCATCTAACAAAATATAGAGAGCGTCAACGGGTCTTCCGGCCTGAAACAACACCGTTCCCGCAGGAATTTTCAGCGCATTGCCTGCAACAATCATCCAACCAATATCGCTATCATTTAATTCTGCAAATGTAAATAAAATTTCTCGAATTTGTGGTTGAAAAAGCACGACTGTGCTTTGGCCAATTTGGCTGATCATCTGCTCTAATCGATGAGCAAAGAGAACTGCGATCGCTCGATAAAAATGGGCAGCAAATGTGATGTCTTCTTGCAATTTTTGAATCAACTGCTGCTGAGGAATCATCAACACCAGCGACTTTCTCGCGGCTTTTACCGTAGTCGAAGACTGGTAGGAGGCTAAAAAGGGCATTTCTCCAACAACTTCACCATTTGCCAGCTGTGCAACCTCTCGTCCTGATAGTTCACCACCTTCAAGAGCCGCAAACGCCCGACCAATGGGATTATCGTCAGCCTGAGCGACAGAAACACTTAATGCCCCATCTAAAAGAATGTAGAGGGCATTAACAGGTGTTCCTTGGCGGATGAGGATTGTACCAGCAGTAATTTCTTCTCTTTGACCCGTTGCCAAGATCCAGTCAATATCGCTATTTGTCAGTTCCTTAAGTAGAACTTCTGTCATAATTTAACTTCCTTGTGTTTTGCTAACGGGAGAGAAATGGGGAGCGAGAAATAACTACCGAGAAATACTCACCATCAGCTATTAACTAGCTTGATGAATTGCTCTTGTGATTTTGAGAATTGTTATACTTGTCTTTCCAATAAGGAAGCTTTGTATTCTCAAGATGTTTTGCGATATCTTCAGACACATTGTTATAGATATTGTCTGTAAGATTCCCATCTGGATAATACTCACCGACATTAACACCTCCCGATATATCTGCGAGTTCTTGAATAGATAGCTCTTGTGAATGATTTTGCTTTTCGTGTTCCATTAAAATTTTTCTCCTAATTGTTTAATTCGTTACTGAATTTGCCTAATCTCATCAAAGCGAGACGATCAATCAAGGAAGAATATGGCATTTCGAGTCATTAGTCATTGGTACTAATGACTAATAAGCAATGACTAAATAAGTGGGCGGTTATCCCAGACACCCCTTGAAGGAATAGGATCACCGCCGATTTTTTAATTTGATAAACTTTGGTTATGTCGAACCGTGAATCGCAGATGCATCCCCAAACAACTCGCCAAGAATTTTTAAATCCTCGGTTGTTGCATCGACGATGGTGAGTTGAAGGAACGATGATTCTGTGGTTTCTGCATGATATCCCGAATGTCTTGATCTAGATCCATGTGATTTTCCATGAGTAAATGTAGATTCCGATTGATAAAATCTTGCAGCTGTAAAACGCAGACTAAAACCACCTGATACCTCGTCTAATTCCTCATCTGACAACTCGATTGGTGGATCATTTGGAGTAATTTCGTCACCTAACATAATCGGTTGCTTGCTTAATTTTACATGTTTTCTTTGAGTTAAATGAAGAGGGCTAATTATCACCAAGTTATACCATTTTAGATTAGGAATTTCCTTATCTCAATGGATTAATATAATCCATTGCCGTAATCTTTTTTCAAATTGGTATTAGTCGATTAAGCCCTTTTTTGATGGATATTTCGACCTGCAAAGCTTAGGAAGTTTTATCAGATCAACTCCGGTTACAGTAGAGTTATTTTCCTGTATTCTCGTGTTCTAAAAATGCAGTCCTACTTACCTGTATCGGTAACTTCAAAAATACTAGCTTTGAAGTCATCAGTTTCTTGAGTGTTGTGGCTGCGAATACCATTGCGGTCAGATACCAGAGTACTTTCTTGAAAATCATTCAGTTCTTGAGTGTGAGCAGTTGCAAATCGTCTTGCACCACCTGCAACTACATCTAGTTCTTCAATAGATAATTCTTGAGCTTGGCTAAGATTGATATCAGACATGATGTTTTATCCTTAATGATGTTACTGGTTTATAAACGGTGATAGAGTTGATTAGAAGGGAGTTATCTTGAGAAAGCATCCCTTCTATTGAGAGTGAAATTTAATAACAAACTTACTTGCCTGTATCGGTAACTTCAAAAATACTAGCTTTGAAGTCATCAGTTTCTTGAGTGTTGTGGCTGCGAACACCATTGCGGTCAGCTACCAAGCTGCTTTCTTGAAAATCACTCAGTTCTTGAGTGTGAGCAGTTGCAAATCGTCTTGCACCACCTGCAACTACATCTAGTTCTTCAATAGATAATTCTTGAGCTTGGCTAAGATTGATATCAGACATGATGTTTTATCCTTAATGATGTTACTGGTTTATAAACGGTGATAGAGTTGATTAGAAGGGAGTTATCTTGAGAAAGCATCCCTTCTATTGAGAGTGAAATTTAATAACAAACTTACTTGCCTGTATCGGTAACTTCAAAAATACTAGCTTTGAAGTCATCAGTTTCTTGAGTGTTGTGGCTGCGAACACCATTGCGGTCAGCTACCAAGCTGCTTTCTTGAAAATCACTCAGTTCTTGAGTGTGAGCAGTTGCAAATCGTCTTGCACCACCTGCAACTACATCTAGTTCTTCAATAGATAATTCTTGAGCTTGGCTAAGATTGATGTCAGACATGATATTTTCTCCTTAATGATGTTACTGGTTTATAAACGGTGATAAAGTTGAGCAAAAGGGAGTTATCTTGGTAAAGCATCCCCTCTATTGAGAGTGATATTTAATAACAAACTTACTTGTTAGTTACCTGTATCGGTGAATTCAAAAATACTAGCTTTGAAGTCATTAGTTTCTTGAATGTTGTGGCTGCTAATACCATTCCGGTTAACTATCAGAGTGCTTTCTTGATAATCATTCAGTTCTTGAGTGTGAGCAGTTGCAAATCGTCTTGCACCACCTGCAACTACATCTAGTTCTTCAATAGATAATTCTTGAGCTTGGTAAAGATTGATGTCAGACATGATATTTTCTCCTTAATGATGTTATTTGTTTCTAAACGGTAGTAAAGTTGAGTAGAAGGGAGTTATCTTGGGGAAGCATCCCTTCTATTGAGAGTGGTATTTAATAACAAACTTACTTGCCTGTATCGGTAGCTTCAAAAGTACTAGCTTTGAAGTAATCAGTTTCTTGAGTGTTGTGGCTACGAACACCATCGCGGTCAGCTACCAGAGTGCTTTCCTGAAAATCATTCAGTTCTTGAGTGTGAGCAGTTGCAAATCGTCTTGCACCACCTGCAACTACATCTAGTTCTTCAATAGATAATTCTTGAGCTTGGCTAAGATTGATGTCAGACATGATGTTTTATCCTTGATTTGTGATGTGTGTTATGTCAAGCAGAGAAAGTGATTTGCTGGTTAGTTGCTTATCGCTTTCCTCGCTTCATGTCTCTAGAATACGAATTCACCAGGGTAAGCGCATCTGAAAAACGTCTAGGATTTCATCTAAGCGAAGTAAATAGATGTGGTCTGACTTTCGCTATATAGTATTGAGCAATAGGTAAGACTTTCGTCATAGACTAACCCAGCTAGTTACTACAAAAGTGATGGATTTGCTTGCAGATGTGGCATTTCACTGCAATATCGTAGTATTACTAAACGTGGAAGCATGAATCCAAAATTAGTGTCAATGACAATAAATGAGAGGGTTCTAGCTACATCATTAAATAAACTCAATTAATAAATCACCGTTATATATAGGAATCTGGTTTGATTTCTGAAAATATATGTAGTGGCGTGTCAAGGCTAAATGTGTGCATTAAGAAAAAAGCAGAAAACATTGATTTATCTCAATTTTCTCAAAAATATATTGCAACATTTTAGCCTTGACACGCCAGTAGGATGTGTTAGCGACAGCGTAACGCATCAAACCCTTGAGAATAGTGCGTTACGAACTCCGTTCTAACACACTCTACAATACCTAACTTTGTTCAAAAATCAAATAGTAATCTTATATCTCTAGCAATGTTGTAAATAAAAACAGAAACAACAATGTTTAATAGATTCAAGTTAGCAACCAAATTTACTTTACTTTTATTACTGGTGTTCGTTGGCGCGATCGCAGTTAGTGGTTTGGCTTTATCTCATGCGCTCGAACAAAAAGCAGAAGCCGAAATCGCTTATCGTAGCCAAACTATTGCAGAAACTATGAACTCAGTCAGTAACTACACTAACACGCATATCAACCCACTTCTGATACAAATGGTGAATACTAAAGACACCTTTATCCCTGAAAGTATTCCTAGCTTTGCGGTTAGGGAAGTGTTTGAAAATCTCCGTAAAAATGAAGATTATAAAGATTTTTTATATAAAGATGCTAACTTAAATCCAACTAATTTACGAGATAAAGCAGATGCATTTGAAATAGAACTTATCGAACGATTTCGTCGGGAACCGGAGTTAAAAAACATATCCGGTTTTCGTGACTCTTATGACGAAAAATTATTTTATAACGCTCGTCCATTTTCTATTAAAAATCCCACGTGTCTACGCTGCCATAGCACTCCTGAAGTTGCTCCCAAAAGTCAGATTGTTAGTTATGGTTCAGAAAATGGCTTTGGGTGGAAACTCAATGAAATTGTAGGGACACAAGTTATTTATATTCCTGCCAAGCAAGTATTTGATGATGCTCATCGGGCGTTTGTTTTATTCATTAGTTTATTTATTATTATCTTTGCCATAGTGATTTTGCTAATTAATTATTTGTTAAAGCGAAATGTCCTACAACCACTGAAACCAATGGCCCAACTTGCTCAGAAAATTAGTATGAATGAAATTAGTGTTGAAGAAGCAAAACAATTTGATCGGGAAAAACTAACCTCGATTGTGCAGCGCCATGATGAATTAGGACAATTAGGACGAGTTTTTCAACGGATGGTGCATGAAATTTCTACCCGTGAACAACAATTCAAACAACAGTTGCATACACTGCGGATTGAAGTTGATGAAGCGAAACGTGCGCTTGAAGTTGCAGAAATTGCTGAGTCAAAAACGTTCCAAAAATTGCAGGAGGAGGCAAAAGCAATTAGAAATAAACGAAATGCTCCAAATTAATCATTACAAATTAAAAATTACTATTGAGGATTTATTATGTCTGAAATTATTTCAATTCACTCATTCCGTGGCGGAACTGGCAAGTCAAATATTACGAGTAACCTTGCTGCTATTATCGCTCGCTCTGGTAAGCGAGTTGGGATAGTTGATACAGATATCCAATCTCCAGGGATTCACATTCTATTTGGTCTTGAACAAGAGCGAATCCGCTATACTTTGAACGATTACTTATGGGGCCGTTGTCAGATTGAAGAAGCAGTTTATGATGTTAGCGCCGTTCTCAAACAAAAACAAACATTTTTTGGTCGCCAGGGAAGTATTCATCTGATTCCTTCTAGCATTAAGATGAGCGACATTTCTCGAATCTTGCGCGAAGGCTATGACGCACGCCTGCTTAATGATGGTTTACATAATCTAGTTCGTCGTTTAAAACTGGACTATCTGTTGATTGATACTCATCCTGGCATTAATGAAGAAACATTGTTATCGATTATTCTTTCTGATATTCTGCTGCTAATTCTCCGTCCAGATAAACAAGATTATCAAGGTACAGCAGTGGCGATAGATGTTGCTCGGAAGTTAGAAGTGCCTAAAATGCTAATAGTAATCAACAAAGCTCTGCCATCTTTAGATTTTAAAGAGTTAGGCAAACGAGTGGAGAACACTTACAAAACCCCTGTGGCTGGAATACTGCCTGTTTGTGAAGAGATGTTTGATTTAGGGAGTAGTGGAATCTTCTGTTTGCGGTATCCAGATCATTCATGGACTCAAAAAATTAATGCGATCGCTAAACAAATTACTGGTTCTGGAGTAAAATTGTTTGCCAGATAAGCGTTGCTTATAGATGGTGGGCATCATGGTAAAGACGTGTAGGTAAGCTGTCGCGCATTTAATTTGCACAATTAGAGCGCACCACACGCGGTAGAGGCAATTCATGAATTGCCCCTACCTGAGAATAAGGGTTTTGGCTAAAGTTTTGCGTAAGTCTTAAATTAACACAGTTGACTTAGCCTAGCCGCAAGTTCGGCGGGGTTTATCTGCTCGTAGTGTTCAAAAGGTTGATGAATCCAGGGATTGTTAGGTAGATAATCAACATAATAATTGGGTGCTATAACTGAACAGGCTTTATACCAAAGTACGGCGGTGCGAATTTCTTCAATGGGAAACTCAATATTTTGCTTAAGCCAAGGTATAGTTTGTTGCAGTGTTACCCCAGAGTCTACTAAGTCATCTACTAGGAGAATGCGCGAACCTAACTTTTCGGCAGTCATCGTTAAGTGACGGGAGAAAATTAAATTATTTCTTTCAGTGCCACTGTAAGATGAGGTTGCTAAAATTGCCAATGGTTGCTGATATATCCGAGAAAGAATATCTCCAATTCTTAGTCCTCCTCTGGCAAGACAGATAATCTGGTTAAATTCCCAACCGGATTGATAAATCTGAATAGCCAGTTGTTCAATTTTTTGGTGATAATCTGACCAAGAAACGTAAATATCTGGCATAAGTCTAACGGGAGTAGTAGATAGCTAGTATTGAAGGCGATGTTCTACGATGGGCTTACGCCTACGCAGATTTTTTATTTTAGTATGAGTACAAAGTTTTATGAATGATTCTACTGCTGATGGTGATGCCCAACGAGATATTCTCAGTAAAAAACTCAATTTTAAAACAAAACTGGCTTACGGTGCAGGAGATTTAGGGCCAGCAATTACTGCAAATATCTCTGTCTTTTATCTGCTGATTTTCTTTACCAATGTTGCTGGCATCCCTGCGGGTTTAGCTGGCACTATTTTATTAATTGGCAAAATCTGGGATGGCGTAAATGATCCGCTTGTCGGGTTCCTGACTGATAAAACAAAATCTCGTCGTTGGGGTCGTCGTCTTCCTTGGATGTTTTATGGAGCAATTCCTTTTGGAATTTTCTTTTTCTTTCAGTGGATTGTACCGCGATTTAGTGCAAATCAGAGTGATAATATTTGGCCGATGTTCTGTTATTACGTAGTGATTGGGGTGATATCTCAGTCCTTTTACACGGTTGTGAATTTGCCTTATACGGCGATGACTCCAGAACTAACTCAAGATTACGACGAACGCACCAGCCTTAACAGCTATCGTTTTACATTTTCCATTGGTGGCAGCATTCTATCGTTGATTTTAGCGCAAATTGTTTTTTCGCAGATTGCCGATCTCCAACAAGCGTATCTCGTTTTAGCTGCAATTTGTACGGTAATTTCAATTTTAGGATTATATTGGTGCGTTTTTGGAGTCCGCGATCGCATCCAGGCTTTTGAAGCCAAACGCATCCAAGTCGAGGAACCTGAATCTCTCCCTTTCGGCGAACAGCTAAAAATTGTCTTCAGCAACCGACCTTTTTTATTTGTTATTGGTATATATCTTTTTTCTTGGCTAGGTGTGCAGATTACAGCCAGCATTATCCCCTTTTTTGTAGTCAATTGTATGGGGTTAAAATTTGAATCAGATGTAACGCCAGTGCTGATTACAGTGCAAACAACTGCCCTGCTGATGCTATTTGTGTGGGGATATCTGAGTAAGAAAATTGGCAAAAAACTTGTCTATTTTCTCGGAATGAGTTTATGGATAATAGCCGCCGGCGGACTATTTTTCTTACAACCTGGTCAAATACTTTTGATGTATGTGATGGCTGTTATGGCTGGTGTTGGTGTCTCCACAGCTTATTTAATTCCCTGGTCGATGATTCCTGATGTGATTGAATTAGATGAACTCCAAACCGGACAACGCAGAGAAGGCATATTTTATGGCTTCATGGTTTTACTACAAAAATTTGGTTTAGCTTTCGGGCTGTTTTTGGTGTCAACTGCCTTGCAAGTATACGGTTTCAAAGAATCTGTAGCCGGAAGTCCACTACCCACCCAACCGGAATCAGCATTGTTTGCCATTCGCATTGCCGTTGGCCCCATACCTACAGTTTGTTTGCTTTGTGGCTTAGTTTTAACGTATTTTTACCCAATTACCCGCGAGATGCACGCAGAGATTATGCTGAAACTCAAAGAACGGCAGGAGAAGAGGGGTAATTTGTAATTCGTAATTACGTTAGGATTGGGGTCTAAATGCATATCCATAACGGGGCGACACTTGTTACCACCTTGTACAGATTGGGGACTCTAACCCGATTTTTATAGCGCGGCTTTCGCAATCGCCTACTTTAGATACCATCAGCATTTTAAACTCTTCAAAGTCAATACTGCCTGACAAATCAAGATCAATCTCTTTGATTAAGTCATGCAGCCACGTTACCGTAGGATTTTGTCCTAGCGATCGCATTACCTCCCCCAATTCATCGGTTGTATTTGCTGCTTTATCTAGCGATCGCTTTTGGGTTAAAGCTTTAATATAGTCAACAATTCAATTAGTCAAAAATACTGAGGTCGATTAAGTAGCAAATTTGATTCAATTAATCAAACAAACGGCTTTGTCATTGTTCCCGTTTGCTTATTAAGCAATGTTACTTACATATTTTGAGCAGGTTTTAGACAATATTTTGCCTGATGAGAGTAATGAGACATATATCAGTGATATCTTTGTAAGACCTCTAATAAATGCACTTGGATTTAATCAGCAAGAGCATTTTTCAGAGTTTAAGACGGGGGATGGTAACGTAGATTTTGCTGCGCGTAAGAATGTTAATAGCGATATTTTTGCATTGTCTAGAATCAATCCATATTTACTGATTGAAGTCAAAGTACGAGCCACAGTAGCAGGAGCCAAATTTAATTTATCAGAAGGCACTCCTGAATACATCAACACTAAAGAGCAAATGAAAAAATATCTACTTGCTTCTAAGTGCAAAACATCTCAATGGGGCATTATTACTAATTCAGTTCATCTTCAATTATTTAGACGACATGGAAAAGTTGTATTTCCTGCAACTCCAAGTACTTTAATTAAAAAAGATAATATTAATGCTATTGTTTGTCATATCAAAAACTTAATTGACAATCCGCCTAAAGCTTTAACTATTTGTGTTTACAACAACAAAGGAGGTGTGGGCAAAACTACAACAACTCTTAATTTAGCAGCCACTCTTGTACAACAAGGAAAGCGAGTTTTATTAATTGACTTTGATCCACAACAAGGAGATTTAAGTAAATCTCTTGGTCTACAAGTAGGAAAAGTCAGCTTATATGATTGTCTATCCGATAGAGATTTAAACATTCATGATACAGTTCAACCATTCACAGTCAAATTTAAATCTGGTAAATCATTCCAACTTGACGTTATTCCCGCAGATCCAAAACTGGAAAATTTTACACAACAAGATTTAGCAACAAGGATTGAAAAGGGATCTGCTAGGTTAAAAGATGCTCTGAAAGTTTTTGTCTATGAATATGATTATATATTGATTGATTGTCCGACAAGCTGGATGTTTTTCAGTCAAAGTAGTCTCTACGCCTGTGATGTAGTTTTGATACCTACAAAACACAATAATTTAGCATCCCTAAATAATGCAGCTAAAGTAATTAAAGAGTTAGTACCAGAAGTTAATGCAGCTAGACAAGATGGTGGGCCAATTGCCTTACCTATATTTTTTAATGGCGAAAGTATCACTCTTCCTCAGCTTAAAATAGCAAATCAGGAAATTGAAACTATTATTAGCAGAGAGTTCAAAGCATCGAATTTTAATTTACGTCCATATTTTTATCCTAATTATATAAAACCTGATAGAAATACAGAAATATTCAGTTTGCCAAATTATGCAATTGTAGCAGGTGCAGCTTTCGATCGAGTTCCAGCCGCTTTTAAGCATTCTACTGCCTATGAATATTATTTCAAACTAGCTAAGGAGTACTTTATTCTATGAGTGATTTTGATAATATTGGTAAACTAATGCATCTGAAGTTAACTGATATTGAATCGGGAGATCAGTTTTCCGAATCGGAATATATAATCAAAGCAGCAGCAGAGTCTATCTTACAAGCTAATGGGCGAAATTGGATTCCTGTTATTGTTAAAGAAATTGGTGACTATAAATATCAAGTTGTTACTAATAACTTTATTTATATAGTTGCTCGACAAGCTAAGTTAGAGCGAGTCTGGTGCATAGTCATCTCACCAGAATCTCAAAGTATTGAGCAGGCAAAAATTTTAGCTAAAGAAGTTTTACCTAAAGTAAATTTGAATACAGCATCACGAGATACTATTCTAGCTGCACTTAAATACTTAATATCAGAACCAAATAGTGCCTTAAGGGGTGTAGATCCTATTCTTGCTACAAACCGAATTGCAGAGTCTAATCGCAAAACTTGGTCTAATTTCAACTCAATTCTTACCTTGAGATGTGGAATTACTAAAGGCAAAAAGTTGGATGCTCTTACAAAAGTATTTTTTCTGTCATCATTACCAGCTTCACCGCCCTTACCACCACCAGAAAATGTCAGTATTAAATCTGCATCAAGAGATGAAATATTTACTCGTTTGAGTTATTTATCAAAATCCAAAATAGATGGTTTTGAAGCTATTGATATAGACAAATCATCTGATGTTATATTCAGTGCTAGTAAAGGCAAGTGGAAAAGCTTAAATCCTATCTCTAAACTTGAATCTGGCATTGATACTACAAAAGTCAAGACTCTTAAGAAAGTGTTTAGTCTCTAATCTTATCCACCAATTACAGGAATCACGGACACTATTTTCTCAGCTTCATTTACCGTAATTTGCGCCAGCCCAAACTGTTCAATTACGGCTGCATTTGTTGTCAAATGTCTACTTATCTCAGCCACTCGATAATGACTTTGCTGTGAAGCTAAAGCAGCCGGCAATAATAACTGATCTGCTAAATGTTCATCCACTGGTGCGCCTGTGTGATGAAACTCAAGCAGTTGCTGACAAGCTATCTCTGCAACAGTTTCCGCCGACAACCGCAAACGCCCAAATCCACCAAAGCCAGTCAAACTGTTCTTATACTCAGCAGTTAAAAAAATACCCGCCCCAGGTGCTACACCTCTTTCTCGCAAAGTCTGTACAGCAACTTTCAAATGGGCTTCCCGTAACAAATTCTCCGCACGATTTGCCATCCGTTGCGGAATATGAGCAGGCAAATCCGTCACTACTGCTAGTCCCCGTATCTGTTGTAAATCTCCTCGTTCCAACAAGTTGATCTCGCCGATCTTACCACCACCATCCACTTGTAACTCTACCTCTCCCCCACCTTGGGGAAACCACCCCCAAGCGCCTAGCTTGACTTGGGCTTCTACACCCATGCGTTGCAGTGTGGGCAGGTAAACTTGCTCAATATAAGTCGCTGTCGGACTAAAGTTTACATGAGTTCCACCCTTTAGTGTTACCTGAGAATTCCCCTTTGTTAGTGCTAAAGGTAAGAGAATTGTCTGTAAAACTAGAGCGATCGCACCCGCAGAACCACCTTGTTGTGCTTTACTAACATCAAAGGTATAAATTCCAGCTTGTACAGCACTACCTGGGATGAATTCTAGCAGCGTTGAACCCAAAGCATCACCCCGCAATTGAGCATTACAAATTCTACCCGCAGCCCGAACTGCTGTTAAGTGTTGTGCTGCTAATCCTGGCTTTTTGCGTCCAGCGCGAATACCTGCAATTCGTATGGGTTTGCCAGTGATGGCCGCTAGACTTAAGGAAGTGCGAAGAACTTGTCCGCCTCCCTCTCCATAGGAACCGTCAATTTCAATCATGGGTGATTTTGGGATGTTGGATTTTGGGTTATCCCCACTGGCTCTTAAATTGAACCACAAATTATAAACGCTCAACAGCCAGATTTTTGGAGGGAGTTACACAACTATACATAAAAATTCTGATATGTGTTGCTCTCTAGTTTGCTAATTTTAGCAATATTGAAACCTCTCTCTGGTTTTACTACACAAAACCGTCCCTCTCCTTACTAAGGCTACGGTGTACACACAACTCGGAAAAACTTCATCCACTAAAGATTTGCAGTCCGTTACGCTGGCATGATAAAGGTAAATTGTTGCAATCATGGCGATGCCTGCGGTGGTAACAGAGTTTTGTCGTACCATTTCTCTACGAGACACTCCGCGAACGTGGAAGCAAGCTAGGCACAGCGTCTCGTAGAAAAGTGCGGGCTATGCCAACCATTTGTTATTTCGGCGAACCCATTTGTTATTTCGGCGAACCCATTTGTTATTTCGGCGAACCCATTTGTTATTTCGGCGAACCCATTTGTTAT
>NZ_JBALDM010000010.1:0-28696 GCF_036917435.1 Nostoc sp. | reverse complement strand
ACCTTCTATACCAAAAACATTTTGCTGAATGAGGGTATCCGCGCTTGGATGGCTCCTCAAGATCAACCCCACGAACAATTTGTATTCCCCGAGGAGGTATTACCACGTGGTAACGCTCTCTAATAGACCAAATATATTAGGCGGCACTGGACGCGACCAAGAATCTACCGGCTTTGCCTGGTGGTCTGGTAATGCGCGTTTAATCAATCTATCCGGCAAACTCTTGGGCGCTCACGTTGCCCACGCTGGCTTGATTGTATTCTGGGCAGGAGCAATGACTTTATTTGAAGTCGCTCACTTCGTTCCTGAAAAGCCCATGTACGAACAGGGCTTGATTCTGTTACCTCACCTTGCTACTCAAGGTTGGGGTGTTGGCATTGGTGGTGAAGTAATCGACACCTTCCCCTACTTTGTTGTTGGTGTACTCCACCTAATTTCCTCAGCCGTTCTTGGCTTTGGCGGTATTTATCATGCTGTCCGTGGCCCAGAAACCTTAGAAGAATACTCTTCTTTCTTTGGTTACGACTGGAAAGACAAGAACAAGATGACCAACATCATCGGGTTCCACCTGATTATCTTGGGATTCGGTGCGCTACTGTTGGTAGCAAAAGCAATGTTCTTTGGTGGGTTGTATGACACCTGGGCGCCAGGCGGTGGTGACGTTCGGATTATTACCAATCCGACATTGAACCCAGCAGTTATCTTCGGTTATGTCATCAAGTCTCCCTTCGGTGGCGAAGGCTGGATTGTTAGCGTTGATAACTTAGAAGATGTGGTCGGTGGTCACATCTGGATTGCCTTTATCTGTATTGCTGGCGGTATTTTCCACATTCTTACCAAGCCATTTGCTTGGTCACGTCGCGCATCCATCTGGTCTGGTGAGGCTTACCTCTCCTACAGCTTGGGCGCTCTGTCGTTGATGGGCTTCATTGCCTCGATCTTTGTTTGGTTCAACAATACTGTTTATCCAAGCGAATTCTTTGGCCCTACTGGCCCAGAAGCTTCTCAAGCTCAGGCTTTGACCTTCTTGATTCGTGACCAACGCTTAGGTGCTAACGTCGGATCTGCCCAAGGCCCCACAGGTCTAGGTAAATACCTGATGCGCTCTCCAACTGGTGAAATCATCTTCGGTGGTGAAACCATGCGCTTCTGGGATTTCCGTGGCCCTTGGTTGGAGCCTCTACGTGGCCCCAACGGTCTTGACTTGGAAAAAATCAAGAACGATATTCAACCTTGGCAAGCTCGTCGTGCTGCTGAATACATGACCCACGCTCCCCTGGGTTCTTTGAACTCCGTGGGTGGTGTGGCTACCGAGATTAACTCGTTCAACTATGTATCTCCTCGCGCTTGGTTGTCAACTTCTCACTTCGTACTAGGATTCTTTTTCCTAGTTGGTCACTTGTGGCACGCTGGTCGCGCCAGGGCTGCGGCTGGTGGTTTTGAGAAAGGAATTAACCGTGATACTGAGCCAGTGATGTTTATGAACGACCTAGATTAGGTTGTAAGGTTTATTTCATCACTGACAAGTAAATAATTTAGAGCCTCTTGCGTAAAAGCAAGGGCTTTTTTTATAGGAAAATTAGTAATCTATTGATTAAACTGAGCAACTTACCAAGGTAATTAATACTATGAGTGACTCTAATTTTATTGATGCTTTGCGATGGACATCTGAAGCTAAAGAAAAGTTACAAAATATTCCCTTTTTTGTCCGCGCTCAAGCTAAAGCCAGAATTGAACAGCTGACTTATAAAGCAAACCAAGAGATTGTTACAGCCGATTTGGTAGAACAGGCTAGGCTTGAATTTGGACAATAAAACATTCTGGAGGTCGTAACAATGACAGTCGCCAAGAATCGAGCAGACCGGGTAATGCTTTATGACATCAGCTGGCAACAGTTTGAAAATCTTCTAAAAGACTTGGGAGAACATCGAGCAGCAAGGTTAGCTTACGATCGCACTACTTTGGAAATTATGACACCTTTACCTGAACACGAACATTACAAAGAGGTAATTAGTATTGCGGTTCAAGATATCGCTGAAGAGTTGGCTATGGACTATGAAAGTTATGGTTCGACTACCTGGAAGCGAGAAAGCCGAATGGCAGGGGTAGAGTCAGATAACTGCTTCTATTTCCAGAATGAAGCTACGGTTCGGGGTAGATTGGATTTGGACTTGAAACAAGACCCACCGCCTGATTTGGCATTGGAAATTGATATTACCAATAAATCTCTAAATCGTTTTCCCATTTATGCCCGTCTGGGAGTACCAGAACTCTGGTGTTATGACTCTGGTGAACTCAAGATTTATCACCTCCAAAATGGGGAATATGTCGAGTCAGAAAAGAGTTTAGTATTTCCTACTTTAGAAATTCAATATCTGCCAAAACTCATTGAACAAAATCGTCCAGATGGCAGACGGGCAATTCGTCGAGCGGTTCGGCAATGGGTGAGGTCAACTACCCAGTCAACCTAATTACGAATTACGAATTACGAATTAGGTTGCTCCCACATTCATCGCTGCTAAAAAAGCCTTCTGGCTCACATCTCTGTAAACTGTATTCAAATACTTCATTACCACATCACTCGAAGTTGAATTTACTGTATTTTCCTCTTCCTTCGCTAAGGGGATTGCTCCTAATACATCTAATACCGTTTCGCTAGTGGACGGTGCTATTACTACCAAGGATGACTCTAGTGGCTCATTGTATTGCCAGAAAGAATCAATTTTTACCGAGTATTTATTATTAGAAATTGACTCTTGAATATCGGGTGTTTCTATGGTATTGGGTTGAATCTTGGCGCTACGTAATTGGCGTAAATCGCTGATAATTTGTTCTTTGGTGCGTCCGCGCAATTGAAATAGTACAAAGGGGTCTTCACTGAAGCGATCGCCTAACTGATAATACAACGCACCAATATGCTTACAGGGATTTGCTTTATCAGGACAAGAGCATTTACTTTGGACATCACCAAGGGTAAAAGGAAATATCGAAAGACCGTTAGCCGTAAAGACTTCTTCTATATTTTGTGGCATTTCTCCTGCTAGTAGCTTGGCAGCAAAAATTGCCCTTTGGGACATGGTTTCAATTACATAACCCCACTGTTCATCGCTAAAAGGTTCAAGGGAAAGAGAAACTTTATAAGGTTCGATTTCACTACCTTGTACCCTAGCTAATACTTTTGCACCTTTAAATTCGATGCTCAAAACATTTCCTTGACGAGCATAGTTTCTTGCACGTTCTAAACGCTTTTTAAAACGATAAGAATCTAGTAAATCTAACCATTGTTGTGACCACCATTCGCGGCTTGCTTGTAATGTGTAATTAGTCATAAATCAATTCAAAATTCAAAATTATGGGATGGGTTGATCTCGTTTTGTGACAATTACCTCAGACTATAGCAATCCTATTTGAGTCGCAAACGGCGAGAGGCTCAGAACCCCGACTTCTTTAAGAAGTCGGGGTTCTTTTTGTTCATATAGAGGCATAAAACCTTGAATTAATTACGAATTACGAATTATTCTATCTTCGCCTTGCGCCGCAAACGCTCAACCAATTGGCGCGAAAAATCCAAGCTCTGATCGCGCAGGCGCTCTTGGATTTCCAGGCCAGCCAATGCCAAGGGTAGTGCCTCTGCGTAGTGCCCTTCCTCCTCCAGAACTCGCGCCAGACCACATTGAGCAGTAGCTACCAAGTCTTGCCGTCCCACTTGCTGGGCCAGGTCTAACTCACGCTTGTACCAGGAGCGAGCTTCTGTAGGGCGATCGCGGTCAAGGGCTAGAAGTCCCAAGTTGCCAGAAAGATAAGTTTCTTGATCTTTCAAACCTAGCTTTATAGCGATCGCCAACGCTTCCTTGAAGTAGGATTCGGCACGATCATATTGTCCCTGCGATCGCGCAGCTGATCCCAGATCGTTGAGGGCGAGCGCTTCACATTCTTCATCCTCCAACTCTCGATAAATTGCTAATGTCTCTTGGTGAAACCGCTCTGCCTCAATCCAGTTTTTGCGTTGGCTTGCAATATTTCCTTGCAACTGAATTGCAACAGCCTTGTCCCGACGGCTGCCGCCCCGCTCCATTGCCTCTACCATCTGAGCCGCCCAACTTGCTGCTCGATCCGTCTCCGCACGATTGTAGTGAATCCAGGCAACGTTATATGCTCCCCAACCAGCATCGCTCCACTGACTCAGCGCCTTTCCCGCTTGATATCGCCACTCACCCAAGCGCACTCTCTCGTCCCAGTAGCCTCGAGACCAGAGGAATTGATACAAAGCGTTTTCCAAATCGATGAGCATTTGGGCAGCCTGTCGGTCTTTCAATTCACCGGGGATACCTGCTATCTCCCGCAGGGTTGTAGCCACGCCCTCTAGATTCTGCCACTCTGCTTCCAGCTTGTCATGGGTCTGATAGGCATCTTTGCCGTAACCCCCGTACTTCTGGGCAAAGTCCACCCAGTACCGCAAAACTTTCCGTTGGGCAGCAGAGTCAAACCGGATTCCACTCGCTAGGGGTGCAGTCCCGACGGTATCCGTTCCGCCCACAGCTGCGCCGATATATGTGCGGGTGAGGGGGTGCAGGCCAAACCGTTCTCCATCCAACTCATTCACCAAAGATAGTGTTACCAACCGCTCTAAAGAAACTTGGATCTCGGTTATGGCTAAATCCGTAGCATCTGCCAGTGCTGTGCTTCTTGCTGGTGTCAGAAATACAACTAAGGCAGATAACACTGTGCGATCGCTTTCAGAGAGAGCTTGGGCGGCATCGGCAAACAGAAACCCATAGAGATCGGTGGATTTGGCGGCATTCCGCAACCGCTCTAGGGCAAAACTGATGGAGTAGCCTTTGTGTGCCACCTGTCCCAATGTCCAATCTAACGCTAGGGGGTTGCCACCAGATGCTTCATATAAAGCAGTCAATATCCCTGGCTTCGTTGCCTTGAGTTCTTGGGCTAGATGGTGGTGCTTCCTTCCCTTCGCCTGCATTAACTCCAAAGCTTCTGCCTCTAAGAGACGATCTAAGCGGATGGTGACGGCGCTTTCCCCAGTGCGGCGGCGGCTGGTGATGATGGCTTTGTTGGGGCTGGGTAGCTTCCGCACAAACTCGGCAATCATATCGCGTTCTTCTGCATTCAGGGTTTCCAAGTTGTCCCAAATCAACAGTGTACGCCTTCCCCGCAGGGCATCTAGAAGGGCGCGGCGGCGTTCTGTGGCATCAGTCATTTTCTCAATATTTTCCTGTCCCAACCCCTTAGCAAATTCTCGGCAGAAGCTATCGAGAGAAGACAGGGCGAGGGTTTCTTGCCGCACTCCTTCAGGTGAGAGCCAGGTAGTTTTGGCAGAAACAAACAGGTAGGCATCAAATAAAGCTTGCTTACGGGCAAGGTGTGCTACCTCCAGCGCCAACGACGTTTTGCCCATGCCACCAATACCATCGATCGCTACACCCCATCCGCGTTCTTCTGGTGATAGTGCCTCCAAACAACGGGCGATTTCTTGTTTCCGTCCCACAAACACATCGTTATGGCGGGGCATGTTATCGGGCACACTTGTCGAGCGTTTTCCCTGCAACTGGCTTAATCGCGCCTCTAGGCTAGTGACCTCTTGGCGTTTCTGTTCTACTTGCACCTTCAGGTGAGCCGGAATAGTCAAGTTGGTATAGCCTGCGGACTGCTGTTCCAATACCGTTAGGATCATGCGGGCGGTAGAAAGCATTTGTTCGAGGTTTGTTTGATCTTCCATAGCAGCCTGTGGGAATTACTTACTCTGATTTTTTTAGTCTAGCTTCCAAATCTGCCACTTCTTGACGTTTTTCTTCTAGCTCGATTCGGAGATGAGCTGGCATTTGCAACCTGCCATATCCCGCAGCCTGCTCCTCTAAAAATGTTAGTGACCGACGCGCCATTGCTAGTGCAGGTGTTACCACTTGTTGATCGGTCAGAATTTTGGGCGAGTCTGAGACTGGGGTTGAGCTTGGTAGTCCCTTACCTCCCCGCAGCATGGCGATCGCAAAATCTTCCATCGCTGTATCAAAAAACGGTGTTTGTTCTGCCTGATATAGGGTTCTAGCGCTCTCTGGCACGGTTTTACCCAAATGATTGATCAGATTTGAGAGCATGACTTTGGAATCCCCTGGTTGATTAGCCGCTCCTCGCAATGCCTCAATTAGATGATAAGTGTAGAGGCTCATGGTTTTATCAGGACGTATCCAAGAAACCTGATTGCCTCTGGAGGACGTAAACACCGCCCTGCCTTCGCCTTGCTTCAAAACATCGACCACCCCCTTGGGCAATGCCGTGGCGATAAAATCAGCAGGTAGTTCTCCCTTGGCAGTAGCCATACCTTCTGCGTGGCAACTATCAATTACGACCCACAACCGTTTTGCCTGAATCTGTCGCAGGGTTTCAGTAAATTCTTGGGCAGACAGAGCAGTATTAGGAATATCCGTAGGCTTGAAGTCATGTTGGAGCAGATAATAGCACTGACTTGATAAGTCAAAGCACCCATGCCCAGAGTAAAAAACTACAATTGTTGCATTTGTATCAGCAGCAGCCTTTTCCTTTAACCACGTTAATCCATCCAAAATTGCGCTGCGCGTTGTCTGCTCATTCTGCAATAAGCGAATATGTTCTGAATCATCTAGATAGGCACACAAATTTGGGTCAATTAGCACCGTCTTCAGTGCTTGCACATCTTGAACTGTCACAGGCAATGACCATCGGGATTCGACTGTTCTGCCAACCCCAATCAACAACGCATAACCGTGGGCAAAGTGGTTTGACATGATGGCACAGACTAAAGAAGAAGGGTAATATTTGTCATTAATATCGTATATTTTAATCTATGATGGTTCTCAGATGAATCTAAGTTGTGAAAATTATCGAATCGCCAAGATTGCCAAGGAAAGAAACAGAGAATTTCACGAATGATTTAGGACTGCTATAGTAGTCTGTCGCACCAATTTGGATAGGTTTGTAGTGAGCGCTTTAGCGCTCAAATCAAGGACTAAAGTTCTTACTACGAACTTATTCTGCATCATCGTCAATTACTGCACTACGGTCTAGTACTAGTAAGTTGCGAAGTTGGTCTGTATTTAGTTCAGTTAACCATTCTTCACCAGCACCTACAACTTGTTCAGCTAGTTGTTTTTTACTTTCAATCATGTCATGAATTTTTTCTTCTAATGTGCCTGTGCAAACAAATTTATGTACTTGCACATTCCGGGTTTGACCAATCCGAAATACTCGGTCTGTAGCTTGATTTTCTACGGCTGGATTCCACCATCTATCAAAGTGGAATACATGATTTGCTCGTGTTAAATTTAGTCCTACTCCACCCGCTTTTAGAGAAAGAATCATAATTGGCGGCCCTTGAGGATCGTGTTGGAAACGGTCAATCATTTCCTCTCGTTGTTTTTTACTAGTGCTACCATATAAAAAGAATATTTCTCGCCCAAGCTGTTTTTCTAAATAGGGTTTAAGTAATTTGCCCCACTCGGCAAATTGTGTAAATATTAAAGCGCGGTCGCCTTCTGCTAAAACTTCTTCTAACATTTCTTCTAGCCGCAGAAGTTTAGCTGAATTATGTTGCTCTAATGTCGCCTGTTTCAAATATTGGGCTGGGTGATTGCAGATTTGTTTGAGTTTGATTAGTAAAGCCAAAATCATCCCCCGACGTTGCAATCCTTCCGCAGATTCTATGTCTGCTAAAGATTGTTCTACAACTTTTTGATAAAGTGCGGCTTGGTCGCCAGTTAAACCGCAAAATACGGTCATTTCTTGCTTGTCTGGCAAGTCTTGAATGATGTCGCGATCGCTTTTTAATCGCCGCAGGATAAATGGCTGAACTAATGAACGTAATTGAGCCAAAGAAGCCGTATCCCCATACTTTTCAATTGGCATGGCAAACCGACGCTGAAAAAATTGCTTGTTGCCTAAATATCCTGGATTGAGAAAATCTAAAATAGACCAAAGTTCTTGCAGTCTATTTTCTACTGGTGTCCCCGTCAATGCAATGCGAAACGTTGCTTTTAATTGCCGTACTGCTTTTGACTGCTTCGCCTCTGAATTTTTCACATTCTGGGCTTCATCTAAAACAATTATCTGCCAAGGGACACTTTCTAATGACTTGATATCTCGATGAAGAAGTGAGTAGCTGGTGACAATTAAATCGTGTTTTTTTACTGCTTCTAAAAACGCCTTACCTTTTGGGCGTTTGTCACCGTGATATTGCAAAATTTTCAGGCTTGGTGCAAATTTATTTACTTCCCTTTCCCAGTTACCTAAAACAGAAGTTGGACAAACCAATAGAGTTGGATTTTCGAGTGCATCTTGTTCTTTTAGGTGCAGCAGAAAGGCAATAAATTGGACGGTATTATGGCAAATAATATTGTTAGCAACGAAATTATGATGTTTGCTAACTTCAAAGTCATAAACCCACCCTTCATACTCCACATCTTCAATAGCCTCAATTCGGCAATAAAACACTTCTTGATTGAGAAGACATTGCAAAGACTGTCTGGTTAAGCTCAACTGTTCTACATCTAAGTTGCTATAAGCTGACAAAGTTTGAGTTGTCCACTTGGAAGGTTTTAGTAGCTGATACTGCTCTTGGGCTTCTCCACTAATCATGCGGCTCATTCCAGCCATTACTCTCTGCAAAGTATCTTGAGAAAATTGCTGTGAGCCATTAATATAAACTGTGTTGTGCATCCCAAAATGCCGCAACGGTAGTCTGGTTGATCTAACTGTTTGGGCAACAATATCAGATGCAGGAATTCCTTCAATATTTGTGTTGCTAACTAGTTGACAAATTTGTTCTAATTTCTGCTGTTTCTCTGAGTTATTAAACCCAATTTCCTGTAAAAATCTGCGGGCAGAATTTCCACCAATTACACCGATATGGTAGGTGCGAAAAGTACGAGTTTCATTAGTGGCACACTTTAGTTTTGGCGATATTCGTAACCAAATGCCGAAACGACGCAATAGTGAAGAAAGTTGCTGAATTAGGAAAGCTGAAGCTGTAGAAACCTCGATACTACCCATACTCAAAATAACAGCAGATTCCGCATCAAAATAATTTTGTAAAAATATTCGCACACTATTCAAATCTGCCTGCATGATGAAGGGCGGAATAGATTTTTCTGCCGACAGTTTCCCCCAAACATAACCTTTAGCTTCTAAAAATACTCGATAGGCTTGGCTGTTAACTCGAAGAGAAGCAACTCTGTTGGGGAAGGTAGAGATATTAGGGCTGTTAATTTTGAGGTTATAACGCTCTTTTATGCGTTGGCAAGTCTGGAGTAGATCATCTAGTACTCTGATATCTTTTTGATATATTGTGACTCTTCCTACATTCGATAGTTCATGACCTTCAGCAATCTGCCAAGCGAGAAACTTGACTAAATCCGGGTCTTGTGATTGTCCATTCCAAAGCGTTTTACCTGGTACACAAATGTAATCACCCACGTGTAAGTTATTTGTCCAACCTTTATTTGTTAGCAGCTTGTGACGACGGGTGATAGTAATACTATTACCGTCTTCTAGAGTGATTTTTCGTAATTTCTCGCTGACTTGCTGCCGATACAACCGTCTAACATTAGCTTGGACAATTTTGCCAGTTTCTTCATCTATAGAATTAACTAATAATTGCTCTGTGGGGTTAGCCCAAAATCCCTCGCCGTCAAATTCTGTTTCTCCAGCGTAAGTTGTCCAGATTGTCTCGGCTGTGCGTAATATTCCGTTTACATCTATTAAGGTATCGTTTGCTACGCATTTACCGAGTCCCATATCGTCGGCGAGACACGCGCCTAAACCCCAACGTTCTAAGAATGACAGCCAAGCAGCACCACGTTCTTGATAGGGTCGTAACTGTCCTTTAAAGCCTTTTGGTGTGGGTAAAGGCGCGATCGCTTGATTATTGCTTAACGCCCCAATCAACTCCTGTAATGCCCCAGATGCCTCAAAGCTGACTACTGGTAATTTTTCAATTACCTGGGTATCCCCTGTACTAAAACGCAAGGCATCTTCTAAGGAAAGCGCCATTTGGTCTTTACGAGTGGTAAAAAAGGTTTGCGCTGTTTTAATGTCTTGGGGGCGCAATTCTACCCACTCGCCGTTAATTTCCACTAGCGGACTATTTAAAGCCACAAGTCTATCAAACTCAGCTTTGGAAATAGTTTGTCCGCCAATTGCCAATTGCCATTGGAAATTTAACAGACTTTGTAACCCTAAACGACCCTGTTTTTTCTTTGGGGTTTCGGCTGTAATTTTTAAACCTAAACGGTTCGCCCATCCTTCACGATTCGCTAAACTCGGAGGTAAAATTACTCCTAAACCACTGTCTTCCAATCTCCAAGCTACGGCTTTGATAAACTCATAAGCTTGCATAGGAGTGATACGAGAAGATTGGGGATATTCGGTTTCAAAGCTGGGTGCGATCGCAGGATACAATCGAGATGCTAGCCCCAAACCTCGCAAAAAGGTTTCTTGTGGTTGCTCAATTGTCCGATTTTCATAAACAAATCGTTCAACTGGATTGTTCCAAATAGTTGCCGCATCCACCACAAACTCAGAATCATCAGCCGCTTGCAAAAAATACGCCAATATCCAATCTGTTTCGCCAGACTCTGGAGAACGTAGTTGAAAACAAGTACGAAATAAAGTCTTAAGAGTTAATTGGTATTGTAGCGGCATCGTCCAAGCTTTAAGTGCCGCTTCCAGTCGTTCCACTTCATTTACATCTGCATTGATTGGATGAGATGCAGTAGTTAAAGCTTGCAACCATTGTCGCACCGCATCTTTACCAGTTGCGGTTTTAGCTTCAATAGAAGGTTGAGAACCTACCATTTCTCGCACTTGGGCATCTATCGTACTGTTGAGAAATTCTAAAAGTAATTCTTGAGGTTCGGTAGGAAAATTTACATACATTGGGCATTGGGCATGGGGCATTGGGCATGGGGCATTGGTGATTAATTCTTCTCCCTCATCTCCCCACTCCCTACTCCCCACTCTCCCTTGATAAGTGCGACAAACCAACGGCATATCCGCAGAAAATTTTTCTAGGCGAGTTCCGTCTACAGCACTGTCTAGAAGTACTTGCCATTTAGCAGCAAATGTACCATCTGATTGTCGTTCAATTCTTGGTAAAAACTTACACCGCGAGATTAAGTCTAAAGTCCATCGGGCAACTTGCGACCAAAAACGTAAATCTCCTCCTAAAAAGGCATCTTCACCTTTTGCAGCATTTAGAGGAATAGCAGCGAGAAATTTTACTGCTTCGCTGGGGTTGAGACAAAAACCCTCAACTCGCCACGGTTGTAAATATTGCGGGGAGTCTGTATCTAGTCCCAAGCTGGCAGAATGTACGGGAAAAATCGCAGATGTATCTTCTGGGATATAAGTTGGTAGGGCAATAATTTGGGAGTGTGTTGGTAAATCTATCTCAGTCGTACTGGCTGCTTTACGCGATCGTCCAGTAGTAGCGATCGCAACTTGAGGTTTCTGGATAAAGTTAGTGATCGCCATCTTCTGGGAAACCAACCACTCACTCAACTCCACTGATGTCATTGCCAATGGATGTATCGGGATATCTCCAGATCCATCAGGCTCAAAATTCGCTCGTGGCGATCGCCACGTTTCTCCCCAAATAAATAAACAACCCTTTTGACTTTTTAATAACCAATTACCGTGTAAAATCGCCATTTTCTAACTACTCAGATTATCGTAAAATTAAATAATTTAGATTCCAAAAACTCTATTTTTTTACATCTTCTCAAGAACATTTATAATAAAACTGTTGGATACAAGAAAATTTCAAATACTCATTCTGCATAAACATTATTAATAATGAATTTTCCCCTTGTTCAACTTATAAAAAATAACATAATAGTAGAGCTAGATTATATACACCCTCAAGAACAGGAGGTTGTAAGAGCATTACTCAATGTTGTAATTGTTGAAGGTAAAACTTATCCCCAAAAGCAACCTCTATCTCCGGCAGAATTTTCAACTTACTGGTTAAGCAAGGATGCCTTTGTTGTCAGGACATCTGGTCAGGATGCGACACACAAACGAAAAGAAATATTAGGGGCGTTTTATTTAAAACCAAACTTCCCCGGTCGGTGTTGCCATATTTGCAACGCTGGTTTTATTGTACAACCTGAGTTACGCGGTCAGGGAATTGGGCGGTTCATGGGAGAGGCGATGCTCTCAATAGCAGCAAACCTGGGCTACGAAGCAGTAATGTTCAATTTGGTCTTTGAAACCAATATACCTTCAATTACCCTTTGGCAATCGTTAGGATTTGAGATTATTGGGCGAATTCCCCGTGCGGCAAAGCTAGGGGATGAACAGGTAGTAGACGCGCTAATGATGTATCGCGCTTTGGGTTGAAGGACAACTCTTATCTTTGTATGTACTAGAAGTCAGCCCTAGTGCATAAATGTTAGGATTGCCACAGAAAGAGAATAGCGAAAGAGAAGGAAAAAAAACTGAATGGCAGAAGTTGATAAGTCAATATCCTTCGATGGCAGGGATATTCGACTGAAGGTAGGCTTGCTAGCTCCCCAGGCAGGTGGGTCGGTTTTGATAGAATCAGGGGACACATCCGTTTTAGTGACAGCTACGCGATCGCAAGCCAGAGAAGGCATTGATTTTCTTCCCCTCACAGTAGATTATGAAGAAAGGCTATATGCAGCTGGTAGGATTCCCGGCGGGATCATGCGGCGAGAAGGTCGTCCACCAGAAAAAACAATTCTCACCAGCCGTCTTATAGACCGTCCCATGCGTCCTTTGTTCCCCTCATGGTTACGGGATGATCTGCAAATTATTGCCTTAACGCTATCGATGGACGAGTTAGTACCCCCCGATGTGCTAGCAGTTACAGGCGCTTCCATCGCTACCTTGATTGCCCAGATTCCTTTTAATGGGCCAATGGCAGCAGTTCGCGTTGGTTTAGTGGGAGATGATTTCATTATTAACCCCACTTATGCAGAAATCGAAGCTGGAGATTTGGATCTGGTAGTAGCAGGTTCACCACATGGCGTAATCATGGTGGAGGCGGGAGCCAATCAGTTGCCAGAACGAGATATCATCGAGGCAATTGACTTTGGTTATGAAGCAGTGCGGGACTTAATCAAAGCGCAGCAAGATTTAGTAGCAGAACTGGGTCTAGTGATAGTGCATGAAGCACCACCACAAGTAGACCAGACGCTAGAAAATTATATCCGCGATCGCAGCAGCAGTCAGATTAAGAAAATCCTGTCTCAATTTACCTTCACCAAACCCGAACGCGATGCAGCTTTAGATGTCGTCAAGGATGAAATTGCCACGACGATTAAGGGACTGTCAGAAGAAGATCCCATTCGAGTTGCCGCAACTGCAAATAGCAAGGCACTTGGTAATACTTTTAAAGACATTACCAAATACTTTATGCGGCGGCAAATTATCGAAGATAACGTTCGCGTTGATGGTCGTAAACTCGATGAAGTGCGTCGTGTTTCTTGTTCAGTTGGTGTCTTACCAAAGCGAGTCCACGGAAGCGGTTTATTTAACCGGGAACTAACTCAGGTATTATCCGCTTGTACTCTGGGTACACCTGGGGATGCTCAAAACCTCAATGATGATATGCAGTTAGACCAACATAAACGTTATCTGCATCATTACAACTTCCCGCCGTTCTCAGTGGGGGAAACCAAGCCAATGCGTTCTCCAGGAAGACGCGAAATTGGTCACGGGGCATTAGCAGAGAGAGCCTTACTACCTGTGCTACCCTCAAAAGAACAATTCCCCTACGTCATTCGCATCGTATCGGAAGTACTTTCTTCCAACGGTTCCACCTCAATGGGTTCAGTCTGCGGTTCCACCCTCGCCCTGATGGATGCTGGTGTACCAATTCTCAAACCCGTCAGTGGTGCAGCAATGGGCTTAATTAAGGATGGGGACGAAGTGCGAATCCTCACCGATATTCAGGGGATTGAAGACTTTTTAGGCGACATGGACTTCAAAGTTGCCGGTACAGATACCGGAATTACCGCCTTGCAAATGGATATGAAAATCTCCGGTTTGTCATTGGAGGTTATTGCCCAAGCCGTCCACCAAGCCAAAGCAGCCCGATTGCACATTCTGGAGAAAATGCTCGCTTGCATTGACACCCCACGGATTGAAACCTCACCTTATGCTCCACGTCTGTTAACAATCAAGATTGATTCAGACATGATTGGTCTAGTCATCGGGCCTGGAGGCAAGACTATTAAGGGGATTACAGAGGAAACTGGTGCAAAAATTGACATCGAAGATGATGGCACCGTGACAATTTCGGCTGTGGATGAGAACAAGGCCAAGAGAGCCAAAAACATCATCCAAGGAATGACCCGCAAGTTGCACGAAGGGGATGTCTATGCAGGACGCATTACTCGGATTATACCGATAGGTGCATTTGTCGAATTTCTGCCTGGGAAAGAAGGGATGATCCACATTTCACAACTAGCTGACTACCGCGTTGGCAAAGTTGAGGATGAAGTGGCGGTGGGCGATGAAGTAATTATCAAAGTCCGTGAAATTGATAACAAAGGTCGGATTAATCTCACCCGCTTGGGTATCCACCCAGATCAAGCAGCAGCAGCACGAGAAGCGGCGGCGGTGAATCGGTAACTCGATTTGGGATTTTAGATTAAATCTAAAATCCGCGATGCCTACTGTGAAGGCATCGCTGTTTGCTTCTTTAATTAGTTACCCAACTGCTCTAGATAAATTTACAGTGAATATGGCGATGCCTACGGCGGTAAACTACGCACTTTTAACCTTTGAATCAGGCGATCGCAGATTGTTAAACTTTTGAAAAATAAAAATAGATAGTTTTTGTATTTGAATAGAAGTCATATTTCTCTACAATTCAGTTATCTATATGACAATACAGTTCAGATAAAACCAAACCACTTGTAGAGACGGCGATTTATCGCGTCTTCTCTATATTAAACAAAAATAAAAGTATTTTCGACCTTGCGATCGCTCGCAAACCTGCAATTATTTTTAACTTAAGTATAAGTTTGCATAAATAAAGCTATAGCGGTTCTCGGTTGAGTGAAATACACCCGTAAGGGTACAGCAGTTCTGTGCCCTTACACTCCGCGATTAATGTTGTACTGCATCTGAATGAGAACCGCTATAAGTTACGATTTTTGTGATTTGTCATTCGTAATTGTTCAGTGGTGATAGTTTCAAGAGGTTGACCTTTAATAAAATAGTTGTGTTTATTTTTGGCGACCCGCTTATTACCTTACTATTCGATAAATAAACAAATATTAAATTAAGATAACATCCATAATACTACGATAAATCGACAGAGATTTTGTATTTTATTGAGTATGAATTACTGCAATATAAACCTTGCTATGAAATACTAAAATATGTCATATTAAATAATTAAATTCAAAACTAAAGATATTGACACAATGCTAGCAACATCTCTCAAAATTCTTAATGAGCATTATCAAGCTCTCAACAATGAAGGTGAAGATGTAATTCAAGGATTAATTCAAAGTCCTAAAACCTTACCCCCTAAATATTTTTATGATGATTACGGCTCGGAACTCTTTGAACAAATATGTGAATTACCAGAATATTACCCAACACGAACAGAAGCATGGATTTTGCAGCAATATGCTGACGAAATAGCTCAGATAACAGGTGCTTGCGAACTGGTAGAATTAGGCAGTGGCAGTTCTACAAAAACTCTATTTTTGTTAGATGCCTACCAAAAAATTGCCAATTACTGTAGATATGTACCCATTGATGTTAGTCATGGAATCCTTAAATCTACTGTACTAAAACTACAACAAAAATATCCAAATTTATTTGTTGAGGGATTAATAGGAACCTACGAACAAGCCTTGACAAAGCTAGAAACAACATTTGCATCATCACGGATGATTTTTTTCTTGGGAAGTTCTCTTGGTAATTTTAACCCACGAGAATGTGATGACTTTTTAAGCAAAATTACCAGGGCTTTGCAACCAGGTGACTACTTTCTTTTGGGTATTGATTTACAAAAACCCAAGGAAATTTTAGAACCAGCTTATAACGATAGTCAAGGAATAACAGCTGCTTTTAACTTAAATATACTTTCCCATTTAAATTGGCGTTTCCAAGGCGATTTTGACCTCAATTTATTCACTCATCAAGCTATTTATAATCAAAATGATGCCCAAATTGAGATGTATCTACATTGCAAAAAAACTCATGAGGTATCTCTAGAAGCGCTAGATTTCCAAGTTTGCTTTGCAGATGGAGAGAGCATTCTTACTGAAATTTCTCGCAAGTTTAATTTAGTAAATATGCAAAAACAACTGGAGACACATGGACTTAAAACACTGAAAACTTGGACAGATCCCAAAGAGTGGTTTGGGTTAATTCTTTGTCAAGCTTAAATTTTGTTTACTCAAAGTTTAATTTCAATAGACTCCGTAAATTAGGCTCTAAGTCTTAACTAACTAAGCCGCATGGCACTTACTTAAGGTGGATGGGCATTGTCCCTCTACAATATATAGCAATCCTAATCCTCTCTCTGCACCTCTGCGGTTAATTTATTTTTACAAATGATTTAGGACTGCTATATCTTGAGTTTTAGCCATTTATAAATGCTTAAGTAAGTGGCATTAGTTTTTTTATGGATACGTTTCATTTAGCAGAATTCAGAAGCTATGTCATTTACTGATTGACATAAAAAATACTCCCCTACTTTTAACTAACAGATGGAAGCACTTTGGAACACGCTAAAAAATATCAACTACTCCGGTATACCCGTTGCCAAAATTGTTACTGTTGTCATTATTCTAACGCTGACACAGTTGTTGAGACGGTTTTTTGTTGGAGTCGTTATTAAGAGCATTGAGGGTTTTACTAGCAAAACCAAAAGTACACTTGATGATGAATTGATAATAGTTATCAAGCCTTCTTTAAGTTGGCTGATTCAGATTGGTGCATTTTGGCTAATCAAGGAAGTTCTGGCAGAAAATTTAGGGTTTGAACTGAGCCAAACAATCGGTAGGACGCTCAATTTAATAGTTGTTTTTATAGTTGCATACATCGTTTACCGAAGCTCTTCTATTTTGGGTCAGATAATAGCCAACGTAGTGCTACATACAGAAACTGAGCTTGATGAATTGCTCAGACCTTTGATGCCGAAGATTTTTCAATCAGCAGCAATTATTATATTGACAATCAAAATAAGCGAGATATTTTTAGGTCAATCTGCGGCTGCATTGGTTGGTCTATTAGGTGGTGCTGGCATTACTTTAGGTTTGCTGTTAAAGGATATTGTCTATGACTGGTTTTGTACATTGATTATCTATTCTGATAATCTTTATCGAGAAGGTGATTGGGTGGGAGTATCAGGAGTAGATGGTTTTGTGCAGATAATGAATACCGGATTTAGAACCACAACGCTGCATATAACTAAATGGGGTTCGATTATGAAAATGCCCAATTCTAAAATGATTTCTGGAATCGTAGAAAATTGGTCACAAAACCCAGGAAAAGAGTTAAGGTGGGGAGTTAATCTAATTCTGAAAATTGATGGGATTTCTGCACAGCAAACTGCAAAAATTTGTGATGCTAATAATGCCAAAAAATATTCCTGGTTTTTCTTCATCATGTGTAGTACGGTTTAAAAAAATTGAAGATAATGCCCGCATCATTGAAATAATGGCATTTGTTAATGATGATAATCTCTATTTTGATGCTGAAAAACATCTAAATTTAGCAATATTAGAGTTACTCGAAAAGGAAGAAATCGATTTTTTACATGTGAAATTAGAAACCAGTCCAGAAAAGTATAAACAGAGTATATTAGGCAGTAATAATTGAAAATCAATCTTCATTGTCTACATAAGCATTATGAATTTAAGCGACATTATGAACAGTTTTCAATGTACTTATCCGCCAAAACTAAATAGTTGCGATCGCAAAGTTATCCTCGATTACTTTGAGAATGCTTGGCAGATGGAAGATATGCTGATGAAAAGTTTAGTCGGGGAAGATACATTTTATCTCAATCCCGATCCTCTGAGAAATCCTCTAATTTTTTATCTAGGACATTCGGCTGTTTTCTATATCAACAAATTAATTAGCGTTGGATTATTAGAAAAAGGGATAAATTCTGACTATGAAATCCTGTTTGAAATTGGAGTCGATCCAGAGATACCAGAAGAATTGAATGAAGCGATCGCACATTTGGAATGGCCGCAAGTTTCACAAACTTGGGAATATCGAAAACAAGCACATTCTGTAATTTCCGAAGTCATTAAAACTACCCCAATTACTCTACCAATTCATCCCAATCATCCCCTTTGGGCTTTAATGATGGGGATTGAACACCAGCGTATTCATATTGAAACCTCTTCAATGTTAATTCGCCAACTACCAATAGAGACAGTAAAACGTCCCCAAAACTGGCAATACGCCCCTTTTAATGGTTACACTCTTCAAAACGAAATGATACAAGTTGCGGGTGGGGTAGTAAAACTCGGCAAAGCCTTTGACGAGCCGACTTATGGATGGGATATTGATTATGGCGATCGCACTGTCGAAGTCCAATCTTTTTTAGCCAGTAAATATCTGATTACCAATGCAGATTTTATTTATTTTGTCAAGGATGGTGGCTACGAAAATCAAGCTTATTGGGATGAAGAATCTTGGTATTGGAAAACTGAAAACAACATCAAATATCCCAAATTTTGGATACCTCAAAATGGCAACTACAAGTATCGAGCCATGTTTGATGAAATCGACTTACCCTTAGATTGGCCAGTAGAAGTCAATCACTATGAAGCAATGGCTTACTGTCGTTGGCAAGGAAAAGATACTCGTTTAATGAGTGAAGCCGAATATCATTTAGCAACTTACAGCAATGGTTTCGTAGAAGATGTAGATAATTACAATCTCGATTTTAAATTTGGCTCACCTAGTCCAGTAGGAATGCTAGAAACCGCCAAAAGTTATTCTGGATTGTACGATTTACGTGGTAATGTTTGGGAACATTTGAGCGATAATTTAAATCCTTTGTCGGGATATAAACCTCATTTTCTTTATGAAGATAATTCTGCTATCTTTTTTGATACTAAACATCAGATGATGTTAGGAGGATGTTGGATAACTAACGGTACAGAAGCTTTAAAATATTATCGCAACTGGTTTCGTCCCAATTTTTATCAGCACGCAGGTTTTAGGATTGTTCAAGATATCAATCATTAACGTTACTATGAGGTTTTACAAAGATAATTTTGCAGAATACTAATATTTACAGGGATAGTATTTTTTACATTATTCATTTCTCCCTGTAATCCTTATGCTCAATCTTTGACTAAAACAACATATTACTAAGCCAAAATATAGGAAGACTAGGAAGAAAATTTTCCCTAGAACTGAATTAATGCGAACTGAATTTGTATTTTAAAAGCAACGTAAAAACAGGAAATTATTAACTATGAGACCAAATCCTATTCCCCCAGAACCCGGTCAAGAGTCAGTTTGGGATTATCCGCGTCCGGCTCGTTTAGAAGATAGCAACAAATTAATTAGGATAGTTGTTAATAATATTGTTTTAGCAGAAACAAATAAAGCCAAAAGAGTCATAGAAACTAGTCACCCTCCTTCTTATTACATTCCTTCAGAAGATATTAAAATAGAATATCTGATAGAAACACCTAAAAAGACTTGGTGTGAATGGAAAGGGAAGTCTCAATATTATGATATTAGCATCGGTGATAAGTATATAAATAACGCTGCTTGGCGATATTTTGACCCCACACCTGATTTTGTAACGATTCAAGAATACTATGCTTTTTACCCTAGTTTAATGGATGCTTGTTATGTAAATGATGAGCTAGTAATATCTCAACCCGGTGATTTTTACGGTGGATGGATTACTGCTGATATTGTCGGGCCATTTAAAGGTAGTCCAGGAACAATGGGGTGGTAATTTTTGACATAGAATTAAGGAGTCGAATCGCAACTCTTAGAGATGCTACGCGAACGCTCCAATTTAAAAATTATTAATTAAAAGTGTATAGACAAGTCATCGAACTTACCCAAAATAAAAGAAAAAACCTCACCCTGTCCTATCCGACATCCCTCTCCTTAGTATCGGCTACGGTGTACACACAAGTCTTAAAATTCCCCTTAGTACTTGGTTTGGTCATCTAACTTTAGGTTGTGCGCTAGCGCTGGAAGCCTGTCATTGCGAGGAGGAACGACGAAGCAATCGCTTTAACTCACGGGATTATGTGATTACTTCGCTCCGTTATCACTGCGCTCGTAATGACAATTTAAGGGGTCTATAACGCCTGAAACCCTTGCAGATACCACTTGTGTGTATACCGTAGCCGATACTTTGGAGAGGAAAAGGTTTTACGCAGTAAAAGCAGGGTGAGGTTTCTCAGTGGCTCTGAGACTTAACCGTAAATTGCCTCACCAAAAATTTGTGTATACACCCTAGCTGATTTTTGGGGAGGGGTTCTCTAGATTTAAACTTCTCAATCTAAAGTACTAGGCGATTTCATGATTATATTCTCCAAATAAGCTGTGGGGAACATCATTCCTGGCTTCTTTGTAGGAGGATTTAGCGTGTTGAATAACCTGTCCCAAAATCCTTGAATCCCATAGTTTCTCTTGAAACAACTGTGGTGAAGATCGTGAAAATCTGATGGAACAAAAAATATTGATAATGAACTATGACCTTCTAGGTTGTAAGCATTGCCTATAATACTCCAAGCACATAACTGAGTTATATCATACCCAAATATAAAGATAGGTAAAAGGTCTGTGATAGTAACAATAATATATTCAGTCAAACTCTTGTGTCCAGCAACAAAACTTGATGAGTCAGCAAACTCATGATGTTTTAGATGTATTTTCTGTAAGAATTTTCTGTGAAGTAGAAAATGGGAAACGTAAAAACATAAATCAGCAGCGATTATTCTCATCAAGAACCATTCAAAGTTGAGTAGCAAGCTATTTCCTCTATTTACCTCTGGTGCTAGATAGAGGATTATTAAAGCTGCTATGAAACTTCTAATTTCCCCAATAATGATACCTTTACCAGTAAAAGAGGGAAATGGTTGTTTATTGACTTTTTTAACCCTAGCATTCAGTTTTTCTTTCCAAATATCATTGTTTTTAATTACTTTTTCTATAAATAGACCAATGCTATAAAATGACACAGAACCAACTAGCCAGTACAAAACCACCTGAGCCATAAAGTTGAGTTCGATATTGTGCAACAGCCAGTAAAATATCTGCTGAACAATTGTGCAACTAATAGCGATTTTTAGATAAAATTCAACCTCAAAACAGAAATCAAAAATTTTTTTCATCACTGTATTATTGTAGTTGTTACTTCATCAGATTTAATCTTTTCATGGAATCAGATTTTTTGTGTAAGTATAAATTAAAGCATACATCATTTTTCTGCTGCTTCATCTGTTTTTAACCAACATAATCAATAATTTATTCATGGTACATAGCAAGCAGATTTATTCGTGGGATCAATTCCAAATTCCAAATTCTCTCACTTATGTTCCCATTTGATTTAGCAGTTTCTTAGACTTTAGCCACTTGCGAACAACTTTTTCAACTGGGCGAGATTGATTATCAACTTGATAATTCATTTTTTGCATTTCTTCATTGGAAATTAACCCAGCTAATTGATTAATAACTTCTCGTAACTCTGGATATTTTTCCAGAATTACTTGATTAAAGATAGGGACAGCTTCATAAGGTGGAAAGTATTTCTTATTGTCTTCTAAAATGACTAAATTCAAAGTAGGAATTAAGCCATCTGTGGAATTAGCTGCTATTAAATCTACTTTCTTTTCTTTTAAAGCTTGATACATCAATCCTAACTCCATTTGTCTGGGAGATTTGGCAAATTTTAAGCCATAGGTTTTAGCTAATCCTGAATAACCATCTTGTCGTTCTAGAAACTCATAACCAAATCCTGCTTGCATTTGAGGTGTATATTTAGCAGCTTCAGAAAGGGTTTTAATCTGCCACCGTTTAGCATCTTCACCCCTTATAATGATAGCAAAGGTGTTGTTAAATCCTAAACTTTTCATGACTTCTAATTTAAATTTTTGACTATAATCTTGTTTAATCTTTTCGTAGACAAGTTGAGAATTACTAATAGATTTATATTTCAAAATAGATGTAAAACTCGTTCCTGTATATTCTACATAGCCAGCAATTTTTCCTGCCTTTACAGCTTCATGGCAAATAAAAGTTCCCCCTAGATTTAAGCGTCTATCAACCCTTAATTTAGTATGAGATTCAATTTGTTGAGCCAGTAATTCTCCTAAAATAACTTGTTCGGTGAAATTTTTAGAGCCAATAATAATTGTTGGTGGTGTTAACCAATAAGTAAAGCCAATTAATCCTCCAAGAATTAACGTTAAAATAGCCAAATAAACGGTAGTTTTGCGATTAATTTTTATACTTTTCTCTCTTTGCTGCGTCAGATTTTTTTCTAACCATCCCAAAGACAAATCTGCACCTAACGCAATCAACGCGGCGGGTATTGCTCCAGCTAAAATTAGCTGATTATTAAGGGTAGAAATCCCCCGAAAAATAAACACCCCTAAACCCCCGCCACCAATAGCTGAGGCAATAGTAGCAATTCCCACAGAAATAACTGTTGCTACCCTAACTCCTGCCAAAATCACGCCTAAGGCTAGGGGAATTTCTACTTGAAACAGCAATTGATTATCTGTCATCCCCATCCCTCGCCCAGCCTCTCGAATTACTGGGTCGACACTATTAATGCCAATATAAGTGTTACGAATAATCGGAAGCAAAGCATAGAGAATTAAGGCGATAATAGCGGGAAATTTTCCAATTCCTCCGATAAATGGTACAGAAATTAGAAAGCCAAATATAGCTAAACTAGGAGTAGTTTGAATAGCGTTAGTTAGACCGATAATAGGTTGAGCTAGTTTCGGTTGGCGAGTGATGAAAATGCCTAAAGGAATGCCGATGGCAATGGCCACCACTATTGCAATGAAAACTAATATTAAATGTTCCCCAGTGCGAAGGAGAATTTCTAGGAAATATTGGCTGAAAAACAAAGTTATCTCCTAATACAGTTCATTTATTGTAACGATATATATTTATCACCTATTTATCTCCGAAGGTAGGAGGGAAAATGCCCTCTGTCTGCCGTCACCCTTTCCTACCTTCATTGATAATACAGTTTTTTATAAATAATCAGATTTGTAGATAAGTAGATAAACAAAAATATTTACAGTCATTGCGAGCGATCGCGTCTCATTTACGGGAAAGCTTCGCCTACATTCAGCTTAAGTAAGTTGGCAAGGGGGAGAACTAGGAATTGGCGATCTGTTGATATTCGATGAGGAGAAACTGTTGTGCTGGGTATCCCAATTGAAGAAGTTCCCCAAGGAACAATTTACAATTTACAATTTATTCCTTTCAGATGGATTTTAATTTGTATGTCACAAGCTGCTCTAAGCAAGAGGAAAACAGCGCACTGACTAGAGGCGGAGCGTCTCCGGCTTTGCTCAACTCATATAGTAGCTGTAGTCAGAGAGCTAACCAGACTCTGGTACTTGTGACATCTACTATTAGCCTTCATCCAGGGAAAACAGATGGTTATTATACAGACTAACTCGATCCAAGAAGACAGATACGGGCACGCAAACAACCAACTCTCCACGTCTCCGTATCTGTTTAATGAATGACTACTACCAAAGTCTGTTTCCATTTTCGTCAACTCGTGCTTGCCGAATTACATCGGAAATTTCTTCAGCATCTTTAACGTGGTGGAGTGCTTTCTTTTTGCCGTCGGGTTCATCCACAACAAAGTAAGTCGGAACTGTGATTTTGTCGCCTGTAATGTCTGGTACATCATCTACAGCTAACTGTTTAGCCTTTTCTTCAATAGATTTAGGCTCATCAGAAATTTTATCTCCTGGATTCGCTGTTAAGTTTCTTTCATTAACATTCTCTTCTTGGCCTAAATGTGTATCTTCACTTACTGGTTGATTAATTTGATTTTCTTGAGTTTTATCAGTCATGGCTTTTTGCGATATTGAAAATCTAGCTTTACTAAATAACACTCTAAAAAATCGAGAATACAAAAACTTCTTTCTCTGGAGAGACTTTAAGAAGAACACGTCTTAGGTTGGAGATTGTCTCTGATGAATTTACTTCTTTAGTTGAAATAGTTTGAATCTCTAAATTAATCCAACTATGCAACTGTTTGCGATGCCTTCTAAGTAAATTTATCTCTATCTTTAGGCGATTACTTAATTAATCGATCTCGAATCGCATTCGTCATTGCGATCGCACCGTACTATATTAGTAGACCTTTCTTGGTAAATCGGGTCATGAAAGAAAATTATTCTACTAATGGCAAAATTCCAGCTAGGATAAAAACGCGCCGGGATTTTTTAACTTACACGCTAGGTGGTACAGTCGCATCAGTAGCGATCGGATATCTATTTCCCAAAGTCAGCCAAAGTCGTGAGATCGGCTTAGAAACTCTTTGCTCTCTGTATCCAAAGAATTTGCGCTGTGAAAATTATCTTCCCGGATCTGAGGCACTGGACAAAGACGGCAAGAAAATTGAAACTAATGCACTATTGACAACCGCAAAGCCTGGAATTCCGATTATTGTAAAAGGCTTGCCAAACAATAGGGTTGATTATCTCATCATTCAAGACGGGCCAAAGATTGCTGAGTACGCTATCAATCCAACTTGTACCCATTTAGGATGTACAGTTGAGTGGGATCTTGAGAAGAATCACTTTGTTTGTCCTTGTCATGGATCTCAATACGATTCTCAGGGTCGAGTCTTTCATGGCCCAGCAAAGCGTTCATTACCACTGATTACTGTAGTAGTCAAGCAAAACCAAGTTCGTTTAGTCGATCACAAACCTGCTGTAGATCCTCGTTAAGCTACCAATATCAAATTAGATTAGCAATGACACCATACTTTTTGAGCCAGTTATAAATTCTAAAAGACTAACAAAAATTACTGCATAATTTAAATTTGTCGGGTAAGCTGACAACAGCAGTTTAATCCTCAAAACAATGACCGCAAGTAGTCCCACGATTTTAGCCCTGGACTTTGATGGAGTGATTTGCGACGGACTAATTGAATATTTTGAGGTAGCATGGCGTACCTACTGTGAAATTTGGTCGCCAGTTAACGACACACCAGCAGATGATTTAGCTTTGAGATTCTATCGCCTACGCCCTGTAATTGAGACGGGTTGGGAAATGCCCGTTTTAATCAAAGCGTTAGTAGATGGAATTCCTGATCAGAAAATTCTTCATGAATGGTTAAACATCGCCCCAAAACTTTTGTTAAATGACAAGTTACAAGCAAGAGAAATTGCTGCGAAACTAGATAACCAAAGAGATGAATGGATTACCACAGATTTAAACAGTTGGCTAAGTCTGCATAGATTTTATCCGGGTGTAGTAGAAAAGCTCAAATTAACTCTTGACAGTGGAGTTAAGCTATACATTGTAACCACTAAAGAAGGACGTTTTGTACAGCAGTTGCTTCAACAACAAGGAGTTAATTTACCGACAACAGAAATTTTTGGTAAAGAAGTCAAGCGTCCTAAATACGAAATTCTGCGAGAATTAAAGCAACAAGCAGAAAACAAGCCAGTTAGTCTCTGGTTTGTAGAAGATAGACTCAAGACATTGCAGTTAGTCCAACAGCAAACAGACCTTGAAGATGTGAAACTGTTTCTTGCAGACTGGGGTTACAATACCCAAACAGAAAGGGAAGCTGCCCAAAATGATGCACAGATTCAGTTGTTATCACTGTCTCAGTTTGCCAGAGATTTCTCTACTTGGCTTTATTAATAGACATCTCCGAACAATAATGTAGAGATGTAGCAATGCTACATCTCTACAATAGTTATGAATAAAGCATATTTAATTTTTATAGATGTGTATTTATAAAGATGTAGATAAATAATAAAGAATAAGGAAAACAGACGCAATTAATCGCCTCTCTCCTAACTCCTAACTCCTAAATCCTAACTTCAATTTATGCTTGATCTAACAAAACTGGCGGGACAAATGCAGGGCTTAAGTCAGCATCTTACCTTAGAAGCTGCTGCCAGTCGCCAGCGTTTAGAATTGGCACAACAACATCTAAAAAATGCTTATGAGTCTCAACAAGATTTAATCGATCGCCAGGAAAAATGGCGCGATCGCATTCTCTTTGCTAATGCTACCCCAATTGAACCGCTAGAAACTTGCATCGATATCCCAGTTCCCCCCAAAATTCATACTGTCATCGCTACCGATGGTTCCCAAATTGCCCCCAATCATCATGAAATCGCTTACTGTTATCTCCTTAATATCGGCAGAGTCGTCTTACACTACGGACAAAACCGCCATCCGCTACTCGATAGTTTGCCAGAAGTATTTTACCGCCCAGAAGATTTATATATGTCTCGGCAGTGGGGAATTAGAACCGAGGAATGGATGAGTTTTCGCCGCACTGCTTCAGAAACAACGGTATTGGCAGAACTTGCATGTGCAGCCAAAGGAGAAGCACCAGCATTGGCGATGGTAGATGGTTCGTTAATTTACTGGTTTTTAGAACAATTACCGATGGATGCACGCGATCGCATTTTACCCCCCATCCTGGAAGCTTGGCAGCAAATGCGTGATGCTCAAATTCCCCTAATGGGTTATCTTAGCGCCTCTCGCAGCATCGAAACAATGAACTTTTTACGCTTATTGGCTTGTCCCCATCCAGTACCAGACTGTAAAACTCATTGCCCAAATCAGCTAGAAAAAGTACCTTGTAAAATTTTTGAACAGTTGCGAGATACCTCTGTTTGGGCAACCCGACTCAAACCAGGACAACGCAGCACCCTTTGGCGGAGTAATTCTCCAATTCTCGAACTCTACGGCGATCAAGTCATTTATTTTTGCTATGTCCACGTTGGTACTGAAATTGCCCGCATCGAAGTTCCTGCATGGGTAGCGGAGAATGCAACCATGTTAGATCAAGCGCTGGGGCTGATGCTAGCACAAGTGCAAAAAGGATATGGCTATCCAGTAGCGATCGCAGAAGCTCATAATCAAGCAGTAGTAAAAGGTGGCGATCGAGCGCGTTTCTTTGCCCTACTTGAACAACAAATGATTAAAGCTGGTTTGAAAAATGTCGGAACTTCCTATAAAGAAGCCAGAAAGCGCGGCAGTATTGCTTAAATCAGGGAATAGTAAACAGTTAAGGATTTAGTGATATTTATGAAATGGTAAATTTTCAGATGAGCGAGGACTGAAGCATTAAGTCTAGACTTGAGCGATCGCTTTTCCCACACTGTTCTTATTTCACATCGTAATTATCTTCTAATGCCTTAAAGTATGTAGAAAATTAGGGTGAGCAGTGTTCACCCCAGTAATTCAAAGTCTAGGCTTGACATTCTCGACTTTTGATATGTTTATATACTTTATATCCTCCATAAGTCAGTAATGCTCCTGCTGCTACAATCCCACCCACTGATACAGTAATTGGAGCTATATTGTACAATTCATCTAAGTAATAAAAATAAAATTGATGTATATTTTTCCTATGAAATCATAAAATTTTACTTGCATTTTGACAATTAAAGTAGAATCCTCATACTCAAATCCAACCACTTCGACTGAGTAATAGGCGCACTGCTAGAAATATAGTCAACACCCGTCTCCGCTACACCGCGAATAGTTTCTAAAGTCACATTTCCCGAAGCTTCAATTTTCACCCGGCTATCCTGCTGCCGAATCAACTGTACCGCCTCACGCATCATATCCAAAGGCATATTGTCCAACATAATAATCTCAGCCTTGTGCTGCAAAGCTTCTTTCACTTGCTCTAAACTTTCCGTCTCCACCTCTATAGTCAAGGGATAAGGAATCCGAGAACGAATACGGGTGACAGCTTCTCCAATTCCCCCAGCCGCAGCAATGTGATTATCCTTAATCATCACCGCATCATCTAACCCCATGCGGTGATTAATCGCCCCACCCAAAGCAGTCGCATACTTTTCCAACAGTCTCAGCCCTGGTGTAGTTTTACGCGTATCTACCAACTGAGCAGGTAAATCAGCAATTTTCTCTATATATATATTAGTTAACGTAGCAATTCCACTCAAGCGCATAGCTAAATTGAGAGCAACTCGTTCCCCCATAAGTAGCGCATCCAGCGAACCGTGAATTTCAGCTACCACTTGTCCTGGATCGCACCATGCACCTTCATCTGCAACCGGCACAAAGCTTACTTTTTCATTCAAAATCTTAAATACCCTAGCTGCGACTGGTAAGCCAGCAATTATCCCTGAAGCTTTAGCTATCCATAAAGCCTTGCCTAGCGTCACATCTTCTACTAGTAGCGTATTTGTTGTGCGATCGCCCTTGCCAATATCCTCCATCAACCAGCTACGCAACAGTGGATCTAAAACCAACCAGGGCGGCAAAACACCAGAATTACTCACAACTTTAATTGCTTCCTTAGTAACATCCAGCAACACTATAGCCTAAAACCCTTACTATCTAAGGCTTTGATAGCGCTGAAAAACCAGTCCAAAATAATTTTGGAAAAATAGTTGACATGAGGAGATGTGTTCGGTATATTGAATAAGTGCCTGAAGCGAAGCGTTGAAAAGCGACGCTTTAA
>NZ_JBALDM010000009.1:0-44650 GCF_036917435.1 Nostoc sp. | reverse complement strand
TCGGCTTATCCGATAATCCGATAATCCGATCGCAATAGATAGTCCTGTTTCAGATGAATCTGGAGTGGCTACTCTAATCATATTTAGAATGCTGAATGTACCAAGCGGTTGTTTCTCGTTCTAAGGTTTCATGATCTGGAGTTCGCCTATCCAAACATTGTCGAGTCAATGCCGATAGTTCGTTCTCAGTGTCCATCCCTGCCCATTGATATCTATGTTGAGCAGAATTTCAGCGTCCTTGATTTTATACGCTGCGGCTCTGCCCGTTGATACGAGGTCTTGGAGGTTTTGCCGTTCCTTCTGATGACTCAACTGGACAATATAGCGGTTGGGCATGGGAAGTTCCTCAAACCAATGGAGCGGTTGATAGCGAATAGCCTCTCCATTTTTCCATAAACTCACAAATTTAGTTTTGACAGACCACTAGCTTAGTTATTTAATCTTGTATTATACAGTTAAGCTGCTACGGAGCTTAACTGCCAACTCCAGCTAGTTTTTCAAAAGTATCTGTAGGCACAGAGGGAAATGGGGGAGTAGAGGAGTGAAAGACAAGGGGGACAACGGAGAATAACTTATGTTTAATGGCTAATGACTCTTGACTCTTTTTTTGTCGTTATCCAGCCAATAACAATAAGTAATGCACCAAATGCAAGAAATCCTAAATCCCAAGTTAACTGATTTGGGCCTGGTTTGACATGATGAATACCGAGAATTTGGTGGTCAATTAAACCTTCAACTAAATCGAACAATCCAATCCCAATCAATATTGACCCAATAAAAGTCTGTGATGACCAAGGAACATCATCACGCCCTCCAGCACGCCATAGCAACACAAGTCCTATCACGGTGAATACCCAATTCAAGCTATGAAATAACCCATCCCATAGCATGTTCAAATCTATATTCGCCATGCTTGTCAAAGGTCGAATGTTACTGAGCATGTGATGCCACTGGAGGATCTGATGCAGTAAAATTCCATCAATAAACCCTCCAAGACCTACACCAAGAAAAACTCCAGCAGTAATTAGTGGTGCGCGTCGGTTGAGGTTTCCACTTTTTGCCTCCATTGTCAACCTCATAGATAGGCTTTTCCACTAAAGTAAACTCTTTTGGCAGAAATATCTTCTATCTTGAGGCGAGTAAGAGAATTGAAGGAGGCAGGAGGCAGTATTCCTCTCTCTTAAACTGGCTCTATTGTTAATAAATCCTCAAATTTGATCTGCATACCCGCTTTCACTGGGTCGAAATCTTGGGGAAAAAGCAGATTACGATCGTAGTCTGCTTTTTCCAGATTAGGTTGATTGAGATCGGCTTGGCGGAGATTCGCTAACATCAATAATGCTCCGCTAAGATCGGCATCCCTCAGATTAGGTTGATTGAGATCCACGAAACTCAGGTCAGTTCCCCTAAGATTCGCGCCACTTAGGAGTCATGTAAAAATAACTTAAACAATTAAGCAGGAATTCTGGGTTTAATTACATAGTTCCATTCACCACGAAAAGAGTTGCGTTCAATAGCAATAGCATTAAATTCTTGGTGTGTAACTTTGATTCCTATTTTGTAGCGATTTTCATCTAATCTAGCTTCTACTTGTAATCCTTATTGGGTGGTAGTATTGCGAATTAAATTAGTCAGCATTGGATCTTGTTCTTCAAATAGTTTCCGCCCACCACCTACTTCACGGATTCTGAGATTATCATCTGTAGTTTTTGACTTATCCGTTTCTGACAACAAACCTATCCCGGCATGAATTGTAGTACGGGAAAGTCCCGTTGCTATTAAGACCTGACTGATACCTCCCCAACCCAGGCTTTGGGCTTCAATCGCTGCCCAAATACGTCGTGTTTTCTCATTCAAGTAAGGACTCAACCGCTCATACTTTTCTTGAATGCTTTTCACTACCTCGTTACCAGCCATATCACCCTGCAATGCCAATTATCTTATCATTATCTAGCCTATGGGTAATTAAATGTAATACATGAGTTCCTTCTGCTTTCTGAGCGATCTTCGTTCACAAAGGTCTTGGAGTGTATATTTTTCCAAAACGGAATTAGCAGCCTGACGTGCTTCCTGCCAAACTTCCTGAATTAGCTCACCTTCTACTGTGTTGGGAGTCGGCTCAGAATCAGATACAACAATATCTGACCCTTCCATGCAGGTAAAAGCATCTAACACTGTAATCTTTCCAGGATCTCGTGCCAGAACATAGCCACCTTTAGCTCCGCGTATACTCTTAATTAAACCTCCACGTCTTAATGTTGCTAAAAGTTGTTCTAAATAGCGGTTTGGTATGTCTTGTAAGACCGCTATTTCTCGAATTTGCAGCGCTTCACCGTTAGGGTAGCAGGTTGCTAACTCTAACAGAGCTAGAAGTGCGTATTCTGATTTGTTAGAGATGACCACAGGCGTAATATTTTAAACTCACACTTAAATATACAGAGTCCTTAAGTTTGTTTCCCTAAGCTATTGTTAAGAAAAACTTTACAATCAACTAATTGCTGACCGGCTAACTCTACTTTAAAGACCTTTCAGCATAGAAGCAATTACTTTTTTTTTGGAATTCAATAAATAAAAGTGATTCTTTATTGTACAGTCTTTTTCAGTGGGAAGTGACTTAAAAGCTTATTATATCTGGCTTTCAACCTAATTTTATTAGGAATTGTAGCTTGTTAGCCTGAAATTAGGGGGTTTAGACATGCATTGGAAGGCAGCAACGTTGAAAAGCAAGCCCATAATAGATAAAAGCAGCATTAGTGCAAGTCACTCACTATATCCCTCTTCTATCACTTTCCGGGACGGCGATCGCTAGAAGCCTGATGAGACAATCAATACAAGCTATACTATTAGAAAAAAATGGGTCTTGTATTTGTTATTAGAAAAGAATCGCGCAATCTCTTGCTATACAAAGACTCTAAAATTCAGAAATGGCAAATGTTTTCGGAGAGTGACAGAAGAGGGATATATACAAATTTATCAAAAATGGCAGAATGACTGTAAAGATAGTTCCTGTACCGATCGCACTTTCGACAATAATCTTGCCGCCATATAAATAAATCTACAGCCTGATTGACGATGGAGATTCCTAATCCCATTCCTGGGATATTACCTGTATTACTGGCGTGATGGAAGGGTTCAAAGATGAGTTCAGTGTCAGAATGGGGAATGCCAATACCAGACTCAAGACTCTGGTATTTCGGCGCGATCGCCTAGATGAGTCAGTTTTAACCCACATTCCGCACTTCAAATAATGGTATTAAAAAACTACATTTAAATAAAATCCAAAATTGTAATAGCGAAGCGATCGTCATCTTCTTCAGTACAAAAGTTTTTATATGAGGGGTTTAAGTATTTTAAATTTTGTGACAATGTTTTGTGAAGTTAACAGCTAATTAGTTAATTTACAGCGCAAGTCAATACGCCGCTACAATAGTACCCTAAGAAGGATTATGCCGAAATTAGTGATATTATGACGACTGCTACAACTGTAAAAACTGAGTATGAAGCGATTATTGGTCTAGAAACTCATTGTCAGTTGAGTACCAAGACCAAGATTTTCTCTAATAGCTCTACTGCATTTGGTGCTGACCCAAATACTAACATTGACCCGGTTTGTATGGGTTTACCTGGGGTGTTGCCTGTACTGAATGAAAAAGTATTAGAATACGCTGTCAAAGCTGGTTTGGCACTGAATTGTCAAATTGCTAGATATAGCAAGTTTGACCGAAAACAATATTTTTATCCTGACTTACCTAAAAATTACCAAATTTCTCAATACGATTTACCGATCGCAGAACATGGTTGGTTAGAAATAGAATTAGTAGATGCTGAGGGAAATCCGACTCGCAAACGCATTGGTGTCACACGTCTGCACATGGAAGAAGATGCAGGAAAATTGGTACATGCAGGTAGTGATCGCCTTTCTGGTTCTTCCTATTCTCTGGTAGACTACAATCGCGCAGGTATACCATTAGTCGAAATTGTCTCGGAACCTGATTTACGTTCTGGATTGGAAGCTGCTGAATATGCTGAAGAGATACGCCGGATTGTCCGGTATCTCGGTGTGAGTGATGGCAATATGCAAGAAGGATCTCTGCGCTGCGATGTCAACATTTCTGTGCGTCCGGTGGGACGAAAGGAATTTGGCACCAAGGTAGAAATTAAAAACATGAACTCCTTCAGCGCCATCCAACGGGCGATTGACTACGAAATTGAGCGCCAAATTGCCGCAATCGAAGCGGGCGATCGCATCATTCAAGAAACTCGGCTGTGGGAAGAAGGCGCTCAACGCACAAGTAGTATGCGGATTAAAGAAGGTTCTAGCGATTACCGTTACTTCCCCGAACCAGATTTAGCACCAATTGAGGTGACAGACGCTCAATTAGAGCAATGGCGTAGCGAATTACCAGAATTACCAGCCCAAAAACGTCATCATTATGAAAATGAGTTGGGGCTTTCAGTTTATGATGCACGAGTGTTGACAGAAGATCGTCCAGTTACAGAATATTTTGAAACTGCGATCGCATCTGGAGCAAATCCCAAAGCTGCTGCAAACTGGATTACTCAAGATATCGCCGCCTACCTTAATAAGCAAAAACTCAGTATTACTCAAATCGGGCTGACTCCCACCAATTTAGCTGAGATCATTACCCGCATTGAAACGGGCAAAATTAGCAATGCTCAAGCTAAAGAAAAGTTGCCAGATTTACTCAATGGGATTTCTCCTGAAAAAGCCTTTACAGGTCTTGAGTTAATCACCGATCTCAGTGTACTAGAACCCATCGTTGATGAAGTCATAGCTGCTAATCCGAAAGAACTAGAAAAGTATCGCAACGGTAACATCAACCTTAAAGGCTTCTTTGTCGGACAAGTTCTGAAAAAGACAGCCAAACGTGCCGATCCTAAGCTGACTAACGAATTGGTGGAGAAAAAACTGAACGCCTCGTAATTCGTAATTACTGTTCAGTAAGGGTTTTAGACATTATTGGGTGAAGGGCAGAGGAAAGTTACAGTAAATCTTTCCCCAATGCCCAATGCCCAATTCCCAATTTCCAATTCCCAATTTCCAATGCCCAATTTCCAATGCCCAATTTCCAATGCCCAATTCCCAAGTAAGTATTTTCCCGTATTCCTTCACCAAATCTTTATATAAAACCTGGTGACAACCCCCATACCTAAAATGCTATGCTGTGCTAAGTAGATGCACCCTGATGATCTGGAGAGCTGCCTAAGTAGCTCTCTTTTTTATCTTGTTTTGTGGTATCTACGGAAAAACTTCGTCGAAATTTTATAAACAATCTTAATAAATAAGTATTAACCCTTAGATTATAAAATAGATACTGTAAGTAAAAGATGCACCGTAATAATCTGGAGAGCGACTCAAGTTGCTCTCTTTTTTCATATTTGTCTTTCGTCATAAGAAAGGTAAAAACAATTATGCTAATCGCCAACTGGTGCATTATTATTGCCATCAGCAAATAAACTCACAATGATGGGAATTGGGAATTGGCGGAAACTCCCACCTTTTGTACAGACGCGATTAATCGCGTCTGTATGCCTAACTCAACACTTCACACTTTTTTAAAGCACAAATTGATTTATCTAACCTGATAGTTGTAAGGAAGAAAATGGCAGATTGGCAAAAAATCACAGGTGGCATCACAGCACCAAGGGGGTATCAGGCGGCGGGAATTACCGCAGGGTTGAAACCTTCGGGGTTGCCGGATTTAGCTTTGATATTCTCGGAGGTGGAAGCGATCGCAGCTGGTGTATTTACCACCAGTCAAGTTAAAGCTGCTTGTGTAGAATATTGTCGCCAACGCTTGCAAGGCAAACATAGCGCTCGTGCCATCCTCTGCAATGCTGGACAAGCAAATGCCGCTACAGGTAATCAAGGCTACCTTGATACCCTAGAATCTGCTTTGGCAATAGCCCAAGCGCTGAACATCTCCTCTGAATCTGTCTTATTAGCTTCTACTGGGGTGATTGGTCAAAGAATTAAGATGGATGCTTTGCGAACTGGGATTCCCAAGGTAGTAGCAGCGCTATCAGCAACAGGTTCAGATGCCGCAGCCGGAGCAATTATCACTACAGACTTGGTAACAAAATCCATTGCCCTAGAGACAACTATAAACGAGCGTCCAGTCAGAATTGGCGGCATCGCCAAAGGTTCGGGTATGATCCATCCCAACATGGCAACCATGTTGGCATTTGTAACTTGTGATGCTGTGGTTTCGCCAGCCCTTTGGCAACAAATGTTAGCAAGGGCGGCTGATAGAAGCTTTAATTCCATCACTGTGGATGGCGATACCAGTACTAACGACAGCTTAATCGCCTTGGCAAACGGTCAATCTCGCACCCCAGCAATTATAGAATGGGGCGCAGAAGCAGAGAAATTAGAGGCGATGTTAACAGCAGTTTGTCAGCATTTAGCAAAAGCGATCGCTCGTGATGGTGAAGGCGCAACTTGTCTAATAGAAGTGGAAGTAACAGGGGCCCATGATGAAATCTCAGCCCGACAAATAGCCAAAACCATTGCTGGCTCATCTCTCGTTAAATCTGCAATCTTTGGACGAGATCCCAACTGGGGACGCATCGCCGCCGCCGCCGGACGTGCAGGTATACCTTTTGAACAAGAAAACCTGCAAATTAAGCTGGGGAATTTTTTAATGTTAGAAAATGGGCAACCCTTAACTTTTGATCGTGCAGCAGCGAGTGCTTATTTAAAAAAAGCAGCGACAAGTGCTTATCTCCAAGAAGATACGGTGTTAATCTCCGTTAACGTTGGCAATGGTTATGGTGTGGGTAAAGCTTGGGGTTGTGATTTAAGTTACGACTATGTGAGGATTAACGCCGAATATACTACTTGACACTTTTATATCAAGTCTGGGTAATTAGTTATGACTTTCATAGTCATTGCACGCATATTCCAACACTGTACTGGTTCCCCTTAATTCCCTCCTCGATCGAGTAGCATATTCCCTTATCTCCAATAGACATCTCCAGAAATCAATTAAGACCCCTCTCCAAACCTCTCCCCGTTGGTGTCAGCCTGCCGTTAGGAAAGCGGAGAGAGGCTTAATTTCCGTGATATTTGTATGTAAATTTAAGGTAACTAAATCTTTTCTGGAGATGTCAAATGTACTAAAAATCCCTGCCACAGTAGACAGGGATATAGTTTTTAGCTAAAACTTATTTGCTAGCTGCTAACAAAATCTTTGTGTGCAGCAACAAGCATTTGAGCTTGTCTTAAAACGTTTCCGAATAAATAAAAAGGAATCTGCCAAGCTGCAACGGTAACTTCTTTGACTATATCCTGTACACTAATTGCGATTAATTCATGCTCTGGCGGCTCTCCTTCAACTGCGCCAGACCAAGTAAAAGCTAATAGAAAATCATCGTCTCCAGGTAAGGATGCAATCAAACATTCTTCTGGTGTTGGCTGGCAAATAATCCCATATTCATTTGCAAGTTCTACTAGTCTTTGAAAGTTATTTACGTTCGTCATTTCTCTTTCGGATGTAATTGAATCTCAGTTTGACAAGGAATTATATTTTGTATACCCAAAAGTAAAATTATTTACTCTCTATCATTAATTACAAATTATTAAGTATTTGTTAGAGTTAGTTCTGACTTAAGTCCAAAATCTTACCGCGATCGCTTAGTTAGATCGGCAACAATTGTTACTATTTGAAAAAAAGCTGAATTACCTACTTTTTCGGTTGAACTTATAAATATCACCTTGTCTCGCATTAAATCAGGCGAGATGGAGTTATATTGCAATTGGGAATTGGGAATTGGGAATTGATTATTTTTGACTGCTGCTGTGATGAAATCTCAAATTTTAAATCTAAATTGCTTGACAATATGGCAATATATAAAGTTGTAGCTAACCGCCTACTTGGAGGTTTAACGTGGATACCATTGCAATTCCTGCTCTAGATCGGCCAGTGGATGCCACGGTAGAAATTCCCGGTTCTAAAAGTCTTACCAATCGGGCATTGCTTGTCGCGGCTTTGGCGCAAGGTGACTCAATTTTAGAAAATGCCTTATTTAGTGAAGACAGCGAATATTTTGTCAAATGCGTAGAGCAATTAGGCATTCCCATTACTTTGAATCCTCATCAAGCACAAATCCAAGTGGCGGGAAGAGGAGGTGAGATTCCAGCTAAACAGGCAGATTTATTTGTCGGTTTGGCAGGTACAGCAGCACGGTTTATTTCGGCGTTGGTGGCACTGGGTAACGGTGAATATCGTCTAGATGGCGTTCCCAGGATGCGAGAACGACCGATGGGTGATATGTTGACGGTACTGCAAACAGGGGGAGCAAGCCTTGATTTTGAGGGAAACTCCGGGTTTATGCCCTACACCGTTTCTAGCCGGGGATTCGCTGGAGGAAATTTTAGTTTGAAAGCGAACCAAACAAGTCAGCAACTTTCGGCATTGCTGATGATTGCGCCTTATGCTCAACAAGATACGAGTATTGAAATTGAAGGAACATTAGTTTCTCAATCTTACGTTAAGATGACCTGTCGTTTAATGGCAGATTTTGGCGTAGAGGTGAATCAAATCGGCGATAATCAATTTCAAATTAAAGCAGGTCAACGTTACCAAGCTCGACATTATATAGTAGAACCCGATGCGTCAAATGCTTCTTACTTTTTTGCCGCCGCCGCCGTCACAGGTGGACGGGTGCGCGTCAAACATTTGACTAAACAATCGTGTCAAGGTGATATTCTCTGGCTGGATGTTTTAGAACAGATGGGTTGCCAAATTAAGGCTGGGGATGATTATACAGAAGTGACGGGGCCGAAGCAATTGCAAGGTATTGATATTGATATGAATGATATATCAGATTTGGTGCAAACATTAGGTGCGATCGCGCCCTTTGCAAGTTCACCAATTACTATTCGTAATGTGGAACATATTCGATATAAGGAAACCGACCGAATTCGGGCTGTGGTGACAGAGTTGCGTCGGCTAGGAGTTCAGGTTGAAGAATTTCCCGATAGACTGAAAATTGAGCCTGGCCCCATTACCCCGGCAGAGATTGAAACCTATCACGATCATCGCATGGCAATGGCTTTTGCTGTCACTGGCTTGAAGGTTCCAGGAATTGTAATTAAAAATCCTGGCTGTACAGCGAAAACTTTTCCAGATTATTTTACTCGATTCTTCAAAATGTTAGAAGAATAAGGGACTGACAAATAAAAAAATATCCAACTATTGATTGTGGGGTGGGCATCTTGACCGCCCGTAATCTATAGGCGGGCAAGATACCCACCCCACAAGATGGGATAATTTATTTATTGGAATTCCCTCAATGTTATAAAGGAAGATTTTCTATTCTTAATTGCATCAAATATAGACCTAACCCCCAGCCCCTTCCCTGCAAGGGAAGGGGAGTAGGATTCAAGCCTTTTTTCTTTTAGGGGGAGAGATCAAAGTCTATTTCATTAAAACGAGAAGCGCTAGATATTCAAAACTGAAATTTGATGTTATTTTACCTCTAATTAAAGTCTGCTTAAACTCACGATTTTAATATAAGGTGTATCAAATTATTTGGAGGCTTATTTCTCTTTATTAAAAAGGGAGAAATCATTGATTTCTATCACTATTCTAATCAGTGATAAATCCTTGTTGGGGAAATAAGCAAGTTAAAGACAAACTATTTCTATACCTTTTAGTGTGCATTGCTTACAAAAGTTTATTGTGAGGAAAATTGAGATGAAAATAGTTTCAAAATTAGCGCTGGCTGCTGCTAGCCTAGCTCTAGGTTTTGCTATTGTAGATGCTAAATCTGTATCTGCTGCAATTATTAATTACGCTTTCACGGTTGATAGTTCTGCGACCAAGGGAAATGGCTTTTTTAGCTTTGATGACTCAATTTTGAGTGGCTTTACTCCCGAAGCTACGATTAAGTCACTGTCTTTCCAATTTGACAATGATTCTAGCGTTTACACAGAACAAGATGATGTCAATTACCCAGACTTTCCTGTTGCATTTCAAACCACATCTTTGACAGGAGAAACATCTTTTGCATTAGATTATCTGTTCAATAATAAATCTAATTCTGCCAGTTATGTCAGTTACGAAATCATCGGTGAAGATTTTACAATTTTCTCTAGAACCTCTTCAGATATTGTACCTATATCAGGTACAGTTTCATATAGACAAGTACCTGAATCTACACCTTTAGTTGGCGCTCTCTTTGCTTGTGGTCTTGGCTTGATGATGAAGCGAAAAGTAGCATCAGTCAAAAAGGTTAAAGTCTAACCTTAATCAAGCTGATACTAACGCTTTATTTGCCAAAAATTAATCTATTACTAGTAGGCTTTTCTGTAGAAACATGACATCTAACACATTGACCCTAAGAGAAAAATTGGGAATTAAAACCTGATTTTGGTAAGGGAATTAATTATTAATTTTGCCTACGATTACCTTGCCTTCTTTGTGTTAGCTGTTGCTGTGCTTTAACTTACCTGTTACTCAGGAGAGGAAAATGGTAGATTACCGGAATTTTGAGCAGTTCCTGCATAGTCGAATGAAACGACGTAACTTAATTATCGGTGCAGGAGCATTGTCTGGTTTAGCGATCGCTAGTCAATTTTCTCATCAAAGAGCGATCGCTACAGGCAGATTTTCTAATTATCCTTTTACCTTGGGTATCGCATCAGGCGATCCCGATTCCACCAGCGTAGTGATTTGGACACGTCTCGCTCCCGAACCCTTAGAGGGAGGTGGAATGCCATCTGTGAATGTACCAATTCGCTGGGAAGTAGCAACTGATTCTGATATGAGGCGTATTGTCTCTAGAGGTACGGTACTTGCAACCCCAGAACTAGCTCACTCAGTACGAGTTGTGGTAGAAGGACTGGAATCTAATACTTTGTACTGGTATCGCTTTCTTGTTGGTCAAGATGCTAGCCCTATTGGTCGCACTCGTACAGCGCCTTTAGCAGGTGGCTACTTGAACAAATTGAACTTTGCCCTTGTTTCTTGCCAACACTATGAGCAGGGGTACTTTACTGCTTACAAATATTTAGCTCAAGATGACCTCGATTTAGTAGTGCATGTTGGCGATTACATCTACGAAGGCGGGATCTCAACCTCAGCCACTAGCCCCAGAAAGCACAACAGTGCAGAAATTTTGACTTTAAAAGATTACCGCAACCGTCACGCCCTTTATAAAACTGATACCAATCTGCAAGCAGCCCATGCAGCATTTCCTTGGATTGTTACCTGGGACGATCATGAAGTAGAAAACAACTACGCCAACGATATTTCAGAAATTGATACTGAACCAGATCAAGATCCGGCAATATTCCTCCTACGGCGGGCTGCTGCTTATCAGGCTTACTACGAACACATGCCACTGCGCCCCTTCTCGCGTCCCGTCGGCCCCGATATGCAACTTTACCGTCGGCTCTCCTTTGGTAACTTAGCCACCTTCCATGTCTTAGATACCCGCCAATATCGCACCGATCAGCCCTGTGGTGATGGTACTAAACAACGTCCTTGTGGAGAAGATCCCAATGGAACCATTACTGGCAAGCGTCAGGAAGATTGGCTATATGATGGTTTAGATCGCTCACAGGCTAAGTGGAACGTTTTGGCACAGCAAGTTGTAGTTGCTCAGATAGACACAAAAGCAGGGTCTGGCGAAACTTACAGCATGGATAAGTGGGATGGTTATGTGGCTTCGCGCGATCGCCTGATGCGTTTCTTAGAACAGCGCAAACCATCTAATCCAGTAGTCTTATCAGGCGATATCCATTCCAACTGGGCAATAAATTTAAAGGCTGACTTTAATAACCCAGAATCTGCTACAGTCGGGAGTGAATTCGTCTGTACCTCAATAACCTCCGGTGGAAATGGGGCAGATACCAGCGCAAGTGTTCAAGCTTACTTACCCGAAAACCCACACATTAAGTTCTTCAACAGTCAACGAGGGTATGTTCGCTGTGGGCTGACTTCCACAACCTGCAAGACAGACTATTTGGTTTTGTCAAATGTGACAACCCCATCTGGCACAATTAGTAAACGAGCTTCATTTGTAGTTGAAGACGGTAATCCAGGAATACAACAAGCCTAATGGTTTAATTCCCAGGTATTGAAACCAGACAATTATAGAAACAGGTAAATCATTAGTGTTTATCTGTTTCTATCTATTAATAATCGCACTTCCAGCCGCCATATTTTTCTCCCTGGCGTTGCTGAAAATTCATTGCAGTCTATGTAAAGTGTGGGGATATCTGCAATGGAGTCTAAGTCTGCATTGGATAAATCAGCGACCAACTGCTTGACAGATAGCGATGAAAATTTCTCGCCGAATGCGATCGCTTAGTGTACCGTAGGTAATCACCTTGCCAAAATCGGCGTAAAGTAGCTCTAGAAGTATGGGCATCTTGCCACTAATCCGCCGTGCTAGTTTTTGTCCAACCTAGACGTTGACGGGATTTGTCTACAATTGCTAATCCTGTTGTTGATGCTTTTAGTGAGTTTGACATACGTCAACTTTACAATTCACTATTTGAGCGTTTGCACATCAGGATAATTAAGAATTTTAGCATCAGCAGTTAATAAAAGACAATTATAAAATCTTGCTGTAGCCACAATCATTTGATCGAATGGGTCGCTATGGAATCCATTTAATTGAGTTGAATCAACTATTATTGGCAAAGACAAATTTAATAGTTGTACTCCCGGATAAGCTAAAGTAGCTTCTAGCCATTTATCAATATCTACAGGCAAAATTAGTCGCTTTTTCTCTACCAATTTCGCTACTTCCCAGCAAGAAAGAATGCTGATTCCTAAACCATCAGATTCGTAATCTTGTAACCATTGTTGCTGTTTTTTAGTCAGTCGTGAATCGTTCTGTACCCACCAAACCCAGATATGAGTATCAAGTACAATCATTGCAAAACTTCCCAATCTTCCAAAGCTACAGGTTCAGTTGGATCTTCATAATGGTATGGCTGTGTATCGTACAAAGGATAAAGATTTATATCCGATTGGGATTTTAGTGCTACTTGGTTATCTGGAGTTTTAGCTTCCAGAATAATCACTTCCACAGCGTCGCCTGCATGAAAAGGTAAACCCTGTAGCGTTAGAGTTCCATCTTCAGTTAACACTATTTCTATCTTATGAGCATTCATATTTCAACTCCTAAATCATTCTCAAACAATTCTAATAAACCAATTTTACCTACAAAAAAAGTATAAATCTCATATTCGATTGCTTGATAATTTTTCGCAGGTGCATAACAAGCGATAATTATTCCTTCAACGAAATGAGCCGAGATTTTTTTCTTCTTTGAGAGACTGAAGCAAGTGACTAGGACGTGCAACTTTTACACCAAGATAAAAATCAGGATAGCGAACAAATATATAATGCTCATACTCATACCAATGCATTTCACCCTTTTGTTTGTTACACATCTGACAAATGACCCAGAAATTATTGAATTCCATTGATAACCAGGGATACTGCGATCTAGGAAGCTTATGATCTATTGTTTTACCAGCCTTTTCATAATACTTGTCCCCACAAATTGGACAGTAATAGTCTGAATTATCTCTCACCCAATTTTTACTTTCTTGTGTTGTACCACACTCATAATCACCATTAACATATCGCCAGTAATCGAATTTTCTATAATTTTCAAAATCTTGATGAGTTAGTTTATGATAGCGCTTGCTACCAATTTTATCTGCAATGTTAAATAATTCATTCAGTTCTTTTTGTTCAAAGCTCACAGTTTCTTGCTCTAATATTTGATAGTTCTGTATGACTTTTGATTATTTTGTTTCCTATATGTCTTTTTTGTTCTATTACTGAAATCGATAAATTCTATTTCTGTATCAGGAAATTGCTTATCTATCTCTTCTGCAATTTCATTTACTTCTTTAGATAGCTTATGATTGGTTTCTTGGATTTCTTGAGTAGTAAGATATTTATTTCCAATTCGCTCTGCTTCTAAAAATAATTCTTCAAGTGTCAAATCCTCAAATTGACATTTATCTAAAAAATCCTTTATTTTATGATATAGAATTATAACGTTATTCCATCCAACATTCTTGTAACCTTCTGTTTTTAGCCAGTGTATATCTTCTTGCTTCAGCTTATTTCTATTCTTTGAGTTAATACGTTGAGTATCGCGGTAACTCATCCCATTGAAAATTGTTTTTTTAATTTTGCGATCGGTCATAGATACAGTTTTTTAACCTAGTGTAGATTTGAATAAATGAATTACTGCTTTCCGAATTTCGCTGTCTTCATACTGGAGAATTTTCTTAGTATTTATAGCTAGTTTCAATCTAATTTCATCAATTAAATTTTTTAAGGTTTTATTGTCTTTCATTAGTTGCTCATTCACAACCATCAAATTCTTATTTTGAGAATTTATAGCTTTGATCCTATCTTCTACAAGATTACTTTTGTCGTATAAACTTTGAATTTCAGCTTCGCGTTTATCCTTTTCCTGTCTTTGATAATTTATCAGTTGATCCATTTTCGCAGCATATTCTTTTTCTTTCCGCTCAAGCTCGTTTGTTTTCTTTGTTACCAAACCTTTCTGAGCAGCTTGAAGACGCTGACGATTTATTAGTTCAGAACCAGCAAAATGCGAAATAGCTCTGCGAATAGTAATTTCATCTGGATTAGTCTTAAAGTCAATTTTCTCTAATGCACGTTCAGCATCTTTTATTGTCCATCCTTCACTTTCAAGTAGCTTAATAGCCTGTGACTTATTCACTGTTATAAGTTGATAGGGTATGCTTAATGTAATTTAGATTACGTGTTTTTAGTATAAAACACTTATGCAGTAACTAGACTGGCAATTTTACCGAAAATCATTATTTACCAGTGAACCTACTACTGAGCATATCTCCAAAAAAAAACCGCCTACGTTAGAGACAGCAAACAAGAGATCGCCAGACTGGATTAACTCAAGTTACATACAATTTTCTTCAGCTTTTCTTTACTCACTTAATGTTGCATTTTTTTAAACATCTGTTACATTACTTTACAGACAGTTACAACTGCTACAAAACTTGAACTTTGGAGTTTTACTTATGACAGGTTTTAAGAATCCTGCGCCTATTGTTTCAGAAGATCCTAATGCCGTGCGTTTTGGCTTCACTCCTCAGAGTGAAAACTGGAATGGTCGTCTTGCAATGATTGGTTTTCTATCTGCGGTTTTGATTGAAGCTTTTTCTGGTCAAGGTTTACTCCATTTCTGGGGCATCCTCTAAGTTAACGTGAAATAGACGGTTAGAAACCGCGTCTATACGAGACTTTACCTGCCTTTGCAGGTTTCAAACAAGGGGATTTTACCCCTTGTTTCTCTGCATTGATGTACCAGTGAACGGGAAAGTTAATATAGATGTGATTTTGTTTAAAATGCTGTAAGAGGCGATCTGCTTTGTTTATACTCGCCAGCTTAAATAATGCAATCTACAGATAAACGTCCTCTCAGTTGGTTATTGCAGCAGTTTCAACTCAAGCCAGGTAAGCCCGCCATTTTATCAGGATTGCGTAGCCTTTTCATCTTGGGTGTACCCATTGGAATTGGCATTATTACTAATCATGCGGCTGAAAGTGCGATCGCTACTCTGGCGGCTTGGTTTGTTGGAATGGTAAATGTTGACGGAGCCTATCGCCAGAGAGCGACTGCTATGATAGCAGCTACGATTGGGGTAACTTTGATGTTCCTAATCGCCAGTTTGGTTAGTAATCATCTCTGGTTAGCGATCCCGACAACTTTCTTAGTAATATTTATCGCAGGTTTAGCAAGTCTTTATGGGAATGTGGCTGCATCTGTCAGCTTGATTACATCGATAATGTTTGTCATCTCCCTTGCTAAATTTGCTTCATTTTCTAATTGGTCTACTCTTATCCTGCACTGTGCGCTATGTCTAGCTGGTGGTGCTTGGACAAGTTTTTTGTTATTAGGGTTATGGGCGGTGCGTCCTGATGTGCCGGCAATGGAGATAGTTGCAAACTGTTATCTCTCGTTGAGCCAATTTGTAAACTTGGCAAGTCAGAGAGGAGTAAACCCAGATGAGCGTCAGGAGTGGACACAGCAATTTTTACAAGCTCAAGATATCGTCATCCAAGATTTGACATCTGCTCGTAGTATCTGGACAACTATTTGGACTAGGCAAAGAGGAGCTACCCTACGGGGAAATCACTTACTCGTGTTAATCGAGGATGTCAATCAACTTGTCAATTCGGTTGTGGCACTGAGCGAACTGTTAGCGATCGCATCCGAACATCAACTATTTTATCGATTGCAGGAAGAAGTTGAGCAAGTGATAGAACAATTGGCAATTGCTCTACAAATGTTATCAGAAGCGATCGCTAAAGAAAAAAACTCAGTTCACTTGGGGGATCTAGATCGGACAGTTGAAGCATTAGAACACCAGTGGGAAGTTCTCCGCGCTCAAATCTTCAATCAAACGATAAATCTTCAAATAGATGAATATCCCGATGTAGTCAACATTAGGAGGATTACAGCCAGCCTGACAAAGTTAGCACAGCAAGTTCATACTGATGCTGATGTTGTAGCAGATTTAATCCAGGGAAAACAGAGCAGTATTACCCAAAGAGATATTTCGCCGCCAGCCCAGTCAGAGCCTACTGCAATTATTGATACATTGCGGCAGAACTTCACTTTTGAGTCAGTCCTCTTTCGTCATGCGTTGCGCCTCGCACTGATTGTAACCTTCGCGGAATTACTTGCCTCAATATTGCCACTACCTAGAGGTTATTGGATAACGCTAACGGCTTTAGTTGCACTCAAACCAAACTTTGGGGGAACGTCTGAGACGACAGTACAAAGAGTTTTTGGGACTATTTTCGGTGGGATTATTGGTATTACTTTGGTTTTACTGCTTAAGAATACATTAGCGATCGCAGTTTGTTTTTTATTACTAGTGTTTGTTGCGATGGCGGTGCGATCGTTAAGTTACAGCATATTTATTATTTTGCTAACTCCTGCCATCATCTTACTACTCAATCTTATTAGGGCAGGTGGCTGGGAAGTTGGAGTATTGCGGATCGTCGATAGTTTAATTGGGGGAGTCTTAGCACTGCTTGGCAGCTATTTGCTTTTTCCCAGTTGGGAACGACAGCAACTTCCCGCACAACTAGAAAAGACAATTCGAGCCAATCTTGCCTACTTTCAACAGGTTATTGCTAATTATCTGCATCCTCAACCGGATGAATCTATGAATATGCTACGCCATCAAGCGGCACTAGAAAACGTCAACGCTAACGCAGCCGCTCAACGATTGTTCAGCGAACCGCGTCACATTCAGGGAGAAATCGAACCTGTAATGACGGTGATAACATACATTCGTGGCTTTTTCAGTTCGGTTACAACTCTGGCAGAACATAAGCGAGAATTTAGCGGCGAGTACCAATTTACTGAACTCAAGCTACTTACTGATATCATTATCCAAGTTTTGGAAAACTTAGCAGATGCTCTTGGGCAAGGACAGCCACCCCAACCGTTACCAGCGTTAGATAGCTATCTTGAAGTAATTCACAATCAAATTGAGCAGCTACATACCGCTCGATTATCAGAGATTGCCACAAATTCCCAGACTTTAACTTCTACATTACAAGCCGTTCGAGAACAAACTCCTTTATCTATGGAACTGGATCGAATTGTTAATGAAATTAAAGTTATGCACTGTGTAATTGCTCGTTTACAAGAATAAAGAAAGAACTTTTTCTATAGGGTAATACCAATTCTGTATGAAGATGCGCTAAACCATAAGTACAAGAAATAAAAACGAACCACAAAGGAAGAAGTTAAAATGGTTTGGCGCAGCCTCACAAAAAAATGGTATAAGAAGCTTTTATTTTTATTCAAGTTGAAGAATACTTAAAGAGTAATACCATTTCCCTAAATATCCAATAAATAGCCCAAACCTCGATTTTCAGATAGGGGCAATTCATGAATTGCCCCTAACAGGTGTAGTTGTGTGTAAGTGCTAACAATATTAAAATGCTTACGAGTTATTTGAGAGCAGCCAAAGTTCTTTGTCCAACTATTCCGTCTGCTCTTAATCCTTTAGACTTTTGAAATTTCATCACTGCTGAACGTGTTCTGTTATCAAAGACACCATTGACATTTGCAGTATAGAATCCTTGTTGTTTTAAAGCATTCTGAGCAGTTTTGACTGCTTCTCCCCTGCTACCTACTGTGAGAGTGGTACTACGGTTTGCTGTACTATTAGCCTTGCTCTTGGCATTAAGCTTATGGACACCATTAGGCTTTTTCATCATATTGCCTTGCTGAGGCTTTTGTGCAACTTGGGTAGCCGCAATCTGATTGTGGCTTTTATTATTAGTTAAAGAGTAAGCAGGTACAGCAGTAGCTAAAGTCAGAATAGGGATCAAAGCAAGTAGTTTCCAATTCATCTTTTTGTTCCTTTTAAACTATGATTTTGCAATTTTGATTTGAAGATTTATGCTATCGAGGTTTGTACCTGATAACGATTCTCTTCGAGCGATTCTGGTGTGTGGATTTGCTATGGGGCTAGTCTATTTTTTAACCCAGAGCTTTACTATCACACGGCATATTGACAGAGGTATTACAAAACTGTGACAAAACCATGAATAATTTATACTTCTATAGAAGGTAAGCTTTTTCATGGTCTTATAATCCCAACTGTAGCTTACGGTGTTCTAATAGTCATCTGGGTTAACTTCTGACTTTTAACCCCTGCCCAAAGGGTAAGTGGTTGTCCGACCTGTTTATACAGCAAGCTTTCTAAAATCACACCATTATTGTTTGCGGTGAGAGTTTTATTCGGCTGACGTAGGGATTCATAAAAACCGTTGTACCAACCATCTTTAGAGTTAAGATTAGCTTGGACAAAATTAAATAACTCAGTAGTGTAAGTAGTGTTGTAAAGTACATGCCAGCCGATCGCAGCTTTGGCACTGAGAAATCGCAAATCGTTGTGTTTTTGTTGGGTATCTGTGATGGTTGCCCAAGGTTCCCCGTTCACAAACAAGCTGCTGTAAACAAAGTATGGCGGACGATCTAAGTTATCTTCGGTGACTGCGGTTAATTGTTTTGTGGCTTCATAACGCCCTACTTGAGCAGCTAAAATCCGATCGGCATAAGCTTTTGGCAAAGCTTGAAATCCAGTTTCGATCCCATCTAGAATGTAGGGTTCGCTGAGAACATAGTTATTAGCTCCAGAGTTTTTAAAGTCGCGGCGATCGTAAGGAATTCCCTGTCCGTAAAGATCGACAAAGGCAGCATTGGACTGATAATCCAATGCTTGTGTAACATTCAAGCCCCAAAGCTTTAAACCATAAGCAGCATAATTCTCATAGCCCAAGCGCCCTTCTTGGTTGTATTGTTCTTTACCGTTAATAACGGCAGTACCGTACATTTGCCCATTTTTGGTAAGACGCTTGACTTGCCAATTTTTCCAAACTGCTTCTGTTTCTAGTCGCATTTCTGGATACTTTGTCCCGACAATTTTCAACCAGATTGCCATCCGCCCTAAATCGATGGCTGACCAACCAATTTCTTCGCGTTTTTCTAGTTGACCATAATTAACGGGTATAAGAGTTTTGGCATTGTAAACCTTGTTGGGTAGTTCACCTTTGTATAAAGGCATTGATGCCAGTGTTTTCAACATTTTGCTCATTTTGGCTTCAAATTCAGTCGCAGGCACGATATTGAGTTCTTTAGCACTAACTAAGGCTGCGATCGCTGCTGTCTGATCCCACATACTGACAGAAGCAAAGCCATCAACGGAATTGACTAACCCAGTTTCATCATTCCAGTTGCGCTGGAAGTATGACCAAGCAATATGTGCAGTTTTCGTTTCTTCTGGAGTCAGTTTTCCCACTCCTGGAGCAATGTATGGAATTATCGCTACTGTGAGTTGGTTTTTCGGAATGGATTGACCTGGCAAAACTACAGATTTAGTATCAAGGCTAGCAACTATTTCAGCCGCTTTATCAGCAGAGATAGGGCTTTCGGGTTTCTTTGGTTGTATCAACTGGCGTGAAGCGGTTTCGGATGTTGAGATTTCAGGTTTTTCTATGGAAGCCTGGGAAAGTTGCTTAGACCAAACATTCAAAATTGCGATCGCAATTACAGCCGTAACTACTCCTCCTACAGTAGCTAGCATGGACAAACTCTTGGGTGGTGGTTGAAAATCAGAACTCATACTGATTAAAGCCTTATTTTATAAGTCAGCGTTGTTTGCGTAGTTTCACTAAATACATTCTTCCCAACTTTGAAATCTAACTAACACCCGAAAGTCCACCTGACTACTACAATAAAATAGTCACGCACCCGATCTCTGGAGTTCTAGCAGTGGGCTTATTTGATGATTTGAGTCGGTTTTTAGAAAACCGTTTAGAAGAATTCTTGCGTAACAATCCACATTTGGAGTTAGAGGCGCTGCTAGAACAGCTGCGTGAGCAAGAAGAAGATACATTAAAGCTGATTGCAGATTTACAATTACAAGAGAAGCGATCGCAAGATGAAATTCTTTCCACCGCTCAAGAAATTCAGCGTTGGCATATCCGCGTTCAAAAGGCCAAAAACGCTAATAGAGAAGATTTAGCAAGTGCGGCAGGTGAGCGAGAAGCAGCCCTGTTACGCGAAGGAAATCAACGCTGGGGACACATGCAAGGGCTAAAAGAACGCATTAACCAATCTCAGGAACTACTGCACAAAATTCAGCAACGCCGACAGGAGGTACAAGCCAAAGCAGCCGAAGCACAAACAGCCCGCGATCAAGCGCAAACTCAGCAGCGTTTTGAAACCAGTGGTTGGTCAAATAAAACTAGTAGTTCTTCTAGTGGGTTTGATGATTTAGAAGAGAAGTTCCGTAGCTGGGAAACCCAAGATGAATTAGAACAAATGAAGCGGAATCTAGGCAAATAAATAGTTGCACGGATCGAGCGGATCGATAACAAATTTTAGCTTTTGGCGTAAATAGCTACATGGCAAAGCCTGTAATTTTGAAAGAGTTAGTTGCAGAAATGCCTAAATATCTCTCGTAACAGGGCAATTACAGCAGATTGCAACAGGCGTGAGGTAGAGATCATCGTAGGGGCACAACATGTTGTGCCCCTACTTATAAATAGAATGGCACGCTGTAAAACTAAACCAATAATTGATATTTCTCTTGAGCCAGATTGTAAAGTGGTCGCCAAATCAAACGATTGGTTAACACTACTAACAAAGACATTACTACAGTTGAAGCTAACAGCAGAGAAAAATTACCTGTCGCCGTAGCATGAGAAATCGTCGCCCCCAAGCCGGGAGTAGTAATTACTCGCCCTTGAAATGTAACGTACTCGCTGACAATGCTGGCATTCCAAGCGCCACCAACGGCAGTAATAATTCCTGTAATTAGGTAGGGAAAGATTGCGGGTAAAATTAGGGTTCGCCAACGCTGCAAAGTTGAGAGTTTATACACTGAAGCTGCTTCAATGAGGTCTGAGGGAATTGACTGCGCCCCAGCAATGACATTGAACAGGATATACCACATTGTTCCTAGCATCATCAGAGCGATCGCACCAATCTGCAAACCCCCAGCAATGCGCGTTAACCCCAGCAACAACACCGGAAATAAGGCTGTTGCCGGCACAGAAGCGGCAATTTGTACCAATGGTTGCAATACTTGAGCCAACCGCCGATTGCGACCAATTGCTACGCCTACGGGTACTGTCCACAACAGTGATAATATCAAAGCAATTATCACCCGCAACGCCGTTAACATAGCGCCCTTGATTACCTGTTGCCAATCATCCCAGCCCAAAGTTCTTAAAAGTAGCACGGCTTCCCAAGTACCCCACAAAACAATTAAGGTGAAGCCGCTCACAAATACCCAATTTACAAAACTCGGTAAATTTAGGCTTCCTTTGGCATTTACAGGCACAGAACGCACGGGAAACGAACGAATTAAACTGTCATCTATGACTGTTTGTAGTGGTTGAAAAACGCGATCGCCAATTGCCTGTAAAGTTGGCGATCGCCTGAAAATATCTAACACCCACGATTGGGGTGCATTTTCAGTTTCAATCATCTCAAACTTAAATCTTTCTGCCCAAGCAATTAGGGGTCGCCACACAAAAAAATCAGTTACCACAATGATCCCAATCAGCACCGCCAAGCCCCAAAATATAGCTTTAAAGTCTCCTTTGTTGGCTGCTGTGCCTAAAAAAGAGCCTAATCCTGGTAAACGAAAATCTTTATTTCCCAAAGTAAATGACTCAATAGCAATTAAGAAAAACCAACCTCCAGCTACCGACATTACACTATTCCACACCAAACCAATTACACCAGATGGTAACTCTAATGTCCAAAAGCGTTGCCAAGGATTAAGCCGATAAACCCGCGCTGCTTCTAGCAATTCTTGCGGTATACTTTGGAGAGATTGGTAAAAACTAAAAGTCATATTCCAAGTCATCCCAGTAAAAATTAGCAAAATTGCTGCTAGTTCTACACCAATTCTCTGACCTGGAAAAAGAGAAATTAAAGCTAGTACCACACCTGGCAAAAAAGACAATACTGGAATCGATTGCAGAATATCCAACATCGGAATTAAAATCCGTTCTGCCATTCGAGAACGATAAGCAGTCGAGGCATACAATAGGGTGAAAATTAGGGATAAAAAGTAAGCCAGTCCCATGCGAATCAAGGTTTGGGCTGAATATCCTGGCAAAGCATTGATGTTTGTAGAAATTGTGAGTTCAGGTTCAAAAGTACCGCTAAATTTAGAAGCAGTTCTAATAATTGCCACAATGAAAGATAAAATTACCATGATTAGCAATCCATCTTGCCAAGTCCAATTATTACGTCCCAGAGTTTTATTAGCGGGAGTGAGGGGTCGGGTCATAAGAGTGGGGAGATGAGGGAGTTGGGGGAGATGAGGGAGAATAACTAATGAAAAGTGACTAATTACTAATAGCAACTTGCTCTAAAAATATTTGTCCCGATGGCTCATCGTAGCCGTATATCTCGGCATAACGACCCCAATCAACGACAGTTTTTAATTGTCGTTCGGCTTCTTGTGGACTAAAGTGACTTTCTAGGATATCTAAAACCAGTTCTTCGGGAATGCGTTGATTATTTTTCGCTTCCAGAAGACGATAAATTTGTTGTACCAAGCGAATATTAGCTAAGAGTTGCGATCGCATGATTTGTTTGCGATCGTCAATACCACCATTAATAAATTGTTGTCCGACTGCTTTCAGGTTAATGTCACCTTCTGCCAGTTCTACAAAATCCATTAATTTAGCAGCTTCTACAATTGGTAAAATCTCATCTACTTCTAGCTGTAACTCTTGAGCAAGCCGATATAAATCTTTTTCTTTACGATCTTCTAAAAGTTCCAAAAGACCGGCAATAGAACCAATTCTTACAGATGGTAAAGACTGATATTTTACTGGTGGGGGTGTAGGTTCTATAGAGGTAGTGGTTGGTAGGGCAATTTTTTCTAATTCGGGGTTGGTGATGATTGTATAAACCTGATCTACTAGGGCTTGAAAACTTGGGTGTTTGCGATCGCGGTAATGGGGTAAAGTCACAGATAAGTCAGCCCGAATTCTTCCCGGATTGCGTCCCAGAACAATAATTCGATCCGCCATAATTACTGCTTCTTCAATCCCGTGGGTGACAATGAGAATGGCTTGGGTGGGTATGCGACGTTCTAACCACAAATCTAATAACTCAAACCGCAAGTTTTCTGCCGTTAGTACATCTAATGCGGAAAACGGTTCATCCATACATAACAGTTCTGGTTCTACGGCCAAAGCCCTCGCAAATCCAACTCGCTGACGCATTCCCCCAGAAAGTTCTTTGGGATAAGCATTTTCAAACCCGTCCAAACCAATAATATCAATCATCCGTAGCGCCTTTTGCCGTCGAGGATCTGGCGCTTCTCCTTTTGCTTTTAAACCTAGTTCCACATTCTCAAGTACAGTTAACCAAGGATAAAGGGCAAAACTTTGAAAAACAATTGCTACCCCAGGATTTAAACCAACTAGGGGACGATTATGATATATGACTTCGCCTTCACTGGGGGGAATTAACCCAGCCACTATCCGCATTAAAGTAGATTTGCCGGAACCGGAAGGCCCTAGCAATGCAACAATCTCGCCTGGACGCAGTTCAAGATTGATATTTTCCAAAATTACTATTTGCTGTCCATTCGGTTGCTGATAAGATTTTGTGACACTTTTCAGGACAATTAGCTGTTCGGTTGGTTTGTTAAATACCATAATTTTTCTCATAACGAAATATTTAAATAGAATCTCATGTTGAGGTTATTTTTTAGTCAAAGTTGACTAAATTAATCTCATCAATAGTTCTAATGGCTGCGGCAGGCTGTGGCAATGCGCTTAAAGGATGTTTGAAAAGTATAATGTGAAATATAATAGTCATCAAAGACCTAACCTTCTGACACCTTTCCCGACGCGAGAATGGGCAATTCAAAGCCTGTCAAGCTTTCGAGGAGAGAAATGGAAGCGGGATTTGATAATATACTTAACGACTTTCCTGAGAGCAAAGATTTAACACAATTACCAATGACGTTATACCATTTATTTGTGAGGCTGCGCCAAACCATTTTGACTTCTTTCTTTGTGTTCTTCTCTACGAGACGCTACGCGAATGCCTCCTACTCTGCGGTTACTCCGTTGGAAAACTTGTAGAGTAGCCGCTTTGCATCTATGCAGTCCGTTTTTCTTTCTTGTACTTATGGTTTAGCGCATCTTCATACAGAATTGGTATTAGCGACATCAGAAAGGAGTTCGCCAACATAATTAAATATTATGAATAAGTAGAGCGGCGTAAATAATTAAAGGTTTGTAGTGAGGACTTTAGTCCTAAAATGAGGGCTGAAGCCCTCACTACAAACTAATCTCAAGATTTTTACATTACTTAATCTAGTTTTATTTATTCTCGTCTACTTACTTATTATCAATATCTCTTGTTATCTTCAACATCTTATTTCCACCAGGTTGTAGTTCATAATCAACCTTTTCAATATCTATCTTGTAACCTCTGGAAGTGTAGTATTTAACTATTTCGTCTAAATGTTGTGAATGTTTCCACATTAAAGTTATCAGGGGAAATATTCTGATTTCTTTAGCTATACGTAGCATTTCCTCTAGCGAATTCAGGTGAAAATCGTAATCGAGATGATCTGAATATAAAAACAATAAATGTGAACAAAGAGCTATGTCAAACTCTTGATTTTTAAATGCAAATTTTGGCAGTTCACCCACTGTATATCTGTTGCTTTTTTTGCCAGCTTCGTAATCAGATAGAAATTCTTGAATAACTTTGACGCGATTGTGTCGTAAATCGTCTGGAGATTTATGATAGCTCCATACCCAATCATTCGATGTAGCCCTAACTTGGTTAATGATGTTATCTACAACTTCATTAAATCTTTGCAATATTTCATCACCGGAAAATTGGTATAGGGGATCAACAGAAACTACACTTTTACCTTGATGGGTCATTTCTGCATTAAAGCTTGCTGGCCCGTCCCCAATCCCAATAATTTTTTTATTTAAATCTGCGTCTGTTAAGTTGAATATTTTTATATATTCATCCATTGACCTTCCAAAAGGAACTACTTTATCTAGAACCATTGCCATAGAATTTACCTTGTAAATAGACTGACTAAATAGGATAAGGTAGAAGGTATCGCTACTTTGCATACACTAGCACCGGAACCCGTTTGTAAGCAGGTGTACCGGAGCGTTTTTCCGTTCTGGCTTTAAAAATGACATTCACTTCTGGATAAAACATCAACGCCGCACCTTCCCGCACAGCACCGTAAATCAGTTCCACGTTATCTAGTTTGTCGGCATCGCCCTGGACTGTGACGCGATCGTGTTCTGCTAACCCAATCTTTTCTGCATCTATGCGGTTCATCAAAATGCAGTGGCGATGCGGCATTCCCCGGTACTGATCGCCAATTTTGTAAACTACCGTGTTGTGTTGGGAATAGCTGCGTCCCGTCATTAATGCCAGTACAAGACTGTTTGCAGGTTCATCAATGCCAAAATCTTTAATTTCAGGTAGAGTCAGATTCGGCAGTGGTGTAGGAAACATTTTTGCCTTACCTGACGACGTTTTGAAGTGGGGTTCGGTGACGATGCGCCCGGAGATGGTGAACTCTTCCTTGGTGTCGTCAATCGTCGCAATTTTTTCATAGCCGGGAATGGTTTGGGCAATCAGTTGCCGCACGTAGCGAGTATCTTGCAGTTTGCGCCATTCGATGGGATAGTTGCCCAGCAACCGATGCGCCAGTTCAGTCAAAAACTCAACTTCGGAAATTATATCTGCATCTTTCAGGTGAGTTTCACCTTCATCATTGAGGCGCACAAAGTTGTTACCTGATTCAACGGTGGTTTTGTGGGGATTTTCAAATCGGTTGAGGACGGGAATGATGATTGTGTTTGTTTTTGCTAATCCGTTAAAGTGGCCAATGTTGGGTTTAGTAGCGAGATAGATGATGGTATCGATGTTACCCAATGCCCGTTTTGCTTGTGTCGAGTCGGGATTAGCACCATAGAGATTGCCGCCGACACACATCAAACTATCCACTTTACCCGCTTCTGCCGCTTCGATCAGGTCACGAGTATGATAACCCTTGGGTAGATTTAGCGATCGCCCCAATAACTTCTCCAACGACTGCTTAATCTCTTCTTTTAGCTTCACGGTTACACCCATTGAGCCAAAGCCCTGCACGTTAGAATGTCCCCGCACGGGCATGACTCCGGCCCCCATTTTGGCAATTTGACCGCAAATCAATGCTGTATTGGCGATGCTGTAGACGTTATCGACACCATTTGTCTGTTGCGTAATTCCCATTGCCCAACCAAAAACCACACCTTTTGATGTACCGATGATGGTTGCTGCTGCTTCAATTTCTGGTTTGGACACGCCGCAGGTAGTAGTGATGGTTTCCCAAGGGAGCGATCGCGCCTCTTCCAATATGGCTTCCCACCCTTCTGTGTGTGCTTGCAAAAAGTCGTGGTTTACAAACCCCTGTTCAATTAATGCTTTCTGGATGCCAACGAACAGCGCCACATCACTACCAGGAATTGGCTGAAGATATAATGAAGCAATGTCAGAACCGGGAATCAGAGATTTGATCGGGAATGCAGGAGAGCCAAACTTAACCAATCCAATTTCCATCACGGGATTGATAACAATCACTTTGCCACCCTTGTCTCGCAGTTTGATCAACTCATTCATCAAACGCGGATGGTTGGAAGAACAATTTGCGCCTGCTAACACCACACAATCCGCCTGCTTCAAGCTTTCCAGGCTGACGATTGACGTGTTTGTGCCAAACATCTCTTTGAGTGCAACTGTCGAAGGGGCGTGACACAGATCCGAACAGTCTGCCAGATTATTGGAACCAAGGGTTCGCAGTTGTAGTTGCAATAAAAATGCTGCTTCGTTAGAGCCGCGCCCGGAACTGTAGGATGCAACTCGCTCTGGTGGTTTCTGAAAAGCCGCCGTAGCGATCGCATAAATTTCGTCCCAGGAAATGCGCTGATAATGGTCACTACCTGCCCGTCGAATCACCGGGAAACTGAGTCTTCCCAAGCGATCCGCTTCCATAGACGATAGCTGTTGTAACTCAGTAATCGTGTGCGAATCAAAGAAGTGAACAGGAACGGGAGGTTGGATTTCGGCTGAAATTGCTTCCACACTTTTCATGCAGCGTTGCAGTTTCTCACCAGTTTCATTTGTGAATCCACCTTTTTGTCCACCAGTGCCCCAAGAACAGGACAAGCAAGCACTGTTGTGGAGCAGGGTTTTCCAGAGCTTTGTACCTTCTGGCGACAGCGTGTGCTTCGCCCAATACTCAATTACAGGCAATCCACCGCCAATTTTTGGGGTTTGATCGTTGGTTTCGTGGAAGGGTGGTTGGGATTGGGAGTTAGTATCCATGTAGCTACGGCGACAAATTGCTTCATCTTGTACAACGTAGCGTAGTTTCAAATTCTTGTCAGCTTTTAAGGGACTTCCAAATAAAAAAATATCCCAAATTTTCTTGTGGGATGGGCATCTTGCCCATCCCACAAATGGATAATTTATTTCTTGGAAAGCCCTAAGTAAGTGGATCAAATTAAATATAAAACCTCACCCTACCTCCGGCTTCCCTCTCCTTAGAAGGCTACAGTGTACACACAAGTCATCGAATTACCCAAAACCAAAGATAAAACCTCACCCCGTCCTCTCCTTAATCCCTCTCCTTAATAAGGAGAGGGACAGATTTTGCACAGCAAAATCAGGGTGAGGTGTCTCCAGGGCTGCGCGATAAATCTTAAAACGCCGTCAAAAACTACTTGTGTGTACACCGTAGCCTTAGTAAGGAGAGGGATTGAGGGTGAGGTTTGATCTTATATTTAATTACGCCTACCTATTACGAATTATTAACTTTGCCTCGCCAAACAATTTCCTTAACTTTGATTTCTTTCGGGATCAATTTAATTTTATAAAAAGTATCTGCAACCTCTTGTTGCTTACTAATCACTTCATCTGTGAGCGGAAGTACATCATAATCACGTCGCTTTTCTGCTATTTCCAACACAGGAGCGTCTATACCCAAAGCAGGGGAAAGAAATTTAGCAACTTCACTAGGATTATTCTTTGCCCAGTCACTAACTTTCTTTACCTGATCTAAAACTATTTTCAAGGCATCTGTCTGAGCATCAACAAAAGACTTTGCAGCCAAATAGTAACCCCGATTAGGGGCTAATCCCGTCGCGTCTGTTAAAGTCCGTGCGCCTGTTGCTGCTTCTGCTGCGGCTAAGTAAGGATCCCAAATTGCCCAAGCATCAACGTTTTTTCTTTCAAAAACAGCACGAGCATCGGCGGGAGTGAGAGTTACTCGTTGGAAGTCATTATACTTTACCCCTGCCTTCTCCAATGCTTTCACCAGTAGGTAGTTAGCATTAGAACCTTTAGCAAAAGCAATTTTTTTACCCTTGAGTTCAGCCACACTTTTAATAGGTGAATCCTTCGGCACTAGAATGGCTTCAGCCTTCGGACTCCAAGGATCGTAGGCAACATAAACCAAAGGAACACCCCCAGCTTGGGCAAATATCGGTGGTGATTCTCCGGTATAGCCAAAGTCGATGCTGCCTGCATTCAATGCCTCTAGCAGTGGGGGGCCTGCCGGAAATTCCGACCAAGTTACGGAAGATCCTGAAGCTGCAAAGGCTTTCTCCAATTCCCCTCTCGCTTTTAGCGCATAGAGGACAGTTGATGCTTTCTGGTAGCCTATGCGAATTGTAGTGCCGCTAGCTGTCTGAGTTTTTCCAGAGTTGTTACTTGTGCTTGGAGAACAAGCAGAGACAGCTAAAGTTAAGCCAAGTCCTACTGCAAATAATAGGGAAAAGGCACGGATCTTTTGCTGTTTAAACTTTTGGAAACAGGTAAAAACCATACCAAAAAATTGACTTGAAGAGAACTTAGTTAACATGTTCACTCTGCTTTCAGGGGTAAAGAAATATCCGATTTCAGCAAACTTACGGCAATCACCGACAACTTTATTGACTTACCGTATGATTATGGAATGATAGAAATATCACATAATTAAAGCTGAAATGCAAGTTTATTCGCTGAAAAAACTGAAAGTCATAGCCACGTCAAATCTAAACTCAATCGGATCGGAAGGGACGCAATGACAGATAATATTCTTCAACAACAGATTGAGTATTATCGCACTAGAGCCAACGAATATGACGAGTGGTTCTATAGGAAAGGACGCTCCGATCGCAGTCCAGAAATAAACCAGCGCTGGTTTAACGAAATAGCCGCGATCGAAAGTACATTACACCAAATTGGCGTAGTGGATGATATTTTAGAGTTAGCATCTGGAACAGGTACGAGCTAAATGCTATGGGAGTATCAGATCATATCTTTTCTTGTAGAGATATCAATTCAAGATGGCATCAGAAAGCCTTATCCTGCTATTTTCTATGACAGACTCCTCAAACTAAGTACTGATGCAAAATTTATGTATATATATTTGTTATAGCTATACAGATGACTGATGTAGGGCTAAAAGAGTAGAAATGAAATGTATTTTGATTAACAGTGAACAAGGTTATCAAGAGCTAGGTGAACAGAGAGTTGAAGACCTTTTTCAAGTTGAAGATAGGCTATTTCTCGATCAATCTTAGTTAAGTATGATTGCCGAGCAAGCAAAATAAAGTACACTAGCTGCCTAATAGACAGTTTGCAATGCAAATTCTTAAAGTATTAACCAGAGTCTATCTTAGTCAGATAGACTTGGATGAGGCGATCGCTTTCTATGAAAATCTCTTTACAGAAAAATGTTGGTTGTGGTTTCAATATTCCGAAGCTGAGTTGGAACTTGCAGGTGTGGGTTCTATTCTTTTAATTGCTGGTTCGCCAGAAGCACTCTCTTCATTCAAGAGTACACATGCAACATTTCTCGTTGACTCACTCAATGATTTTAGAGAAGCACTGACTCAGCAAGGTGCAGTAATTCTAGCTGAACCTAACAAAGTTCCCACTGGAGCCAATATGCGAGCAATGCATCCTGATGGAACCATTATTGAGTATGTTGAATTTGGGTGACTAATCTTACCCTAAAAAGGATCTGCTGCGATCGCTTTACCTAACCCGGTAAGTGTAGCTATCCATAAGACTGTCATCGGTTTTTCCTCCGCGATCCCGGTGGGAATCGAATAGAGATCGCAGAGTTCCTTAAGAGTACTTTTGTACAGCTACAAACAGAGGAATTGCTATTAGACATTTCCAGAAATTAAAGCTTATGACTCGTCTAACCGCCGTTGCCATTCAGCATCAATTTGTGCAGAACGCTCAACTTCTTGGTCGAGTAAGTCAGTTTCGCTAGAATACACTAAATCTTCGTTGCCAATGACTTTTTCGGTGGCAAATTGTTGAGCATAATCGATTTTTTGTTGCAAAGGTGCATCAGGACTTTCCAATACCCTCGATCGGGATAAGCGATCGCGGTTGCGATCGCCTATTTTGCCATTACGCCACCGAATCCAGAAATAACGCAATAATGGTATGGCTAAGAAACCTGCTCCGTAAGCCAATAGCAGCCAATAAATTCCTTGTACAAAAGCTACTAGTCCACCCAATTGGGCAGCAACAGTGCCATCTCTCAACAAACTTCCCAGCACTAAAGCACCAACAAAATTTAGTATACCCAACCCCGCACTCAGCATAATTTGCCCCGAACTTGCGGCACTAAAACGCCAAGCTAACTCCTCTAAGTAAGGCGATATTGAATTACGGCGCTTTTTAACTGCACTCACCTGTAACTCTGGGAAGTAATAAACAATTTGCCCTTCGGGACTTACCGCCGGTTGCCCATTAAATCGTGTTAGAACGGGCAGCATATAATCTTCGTACTCTCTTGTATATCCTTCGCCAATATCATCTAAATATGGGGCAATTTGTTCTGCTACCACTGCGCCACGATTACCTCGAATCACCGTAGCAATTTCTTGCCAGCGACGCTCGTCTAAGTTGGCGTTAGGATTTCCATCACCAAACAAAAACGAAAACACAGCTTCAAAGAAATTCAGATTGCTTTCTTCTCGGCTACCACGTCGCCGTTCCTGGTAGTGAGTGTCATAATTTGGGCTAAAATACCAGAATAAATTTGGAAAATAGAAGAAACCTCCACCGCCAGAATTACTGCCCCGATTATCGCCATCGCGATCGGAATTGCTAGAGGTAGTAATAATATAGATGGCAATAATTATCAGGGCGATGGAAACAATTAAGAAAATTAAAAAAGAAGTGCGAATCAGGTAAAACAGAACACTCCAGACCTTTTTCCACCATTCTTGCAATCGTAACCGGAAGTATTTATTACGCAAAATTGCTCGAAAATTTTGTGGGAAAAGGTAAACTATATCACCTGAATCCGCTACCTGCAAATGTCCCCCAGCATCAGATGCCAGGGCTAATAAGCTTTGATTAGCTTCCGCGACGTTCAATCCTGCTTGAGTTGCCACATCACCAACGGTGACACGGTAGCCCAGTTTTTCCACAGCTTGCATGATGGTGGGATTAGGAGCCATTGCTCTCCCCTCCTTTTGAAACTTATTTACCCTTTCATTAAGTATAAAGTTTTATTTTGATTGACTTAACAAAGGTAGGAATGAAAAACTCCATTCCCTTGTGGGTGGAGTTTTTGGGCATGGGGAATGAGCAAGAGCCTTTAATGCCCAATGCCCAATGTCCAAAGTGGCGGGGCGGCTATCCCTCTACAGACACCTGGGGATGGAGTTTACCGCCGCTTTCAATGAAATTATGGAAATTACACAACGAAAACCGAAACAGATAAACCAAGAAATAATCTGACACACAACATGTTATAATAGTTTGCTTCAGTTTGGTCAACCAGCAAATTTTCTGCTTCAAATATGGTGCAATATACTCTCGCTCAAAGCCCAGAAATTATCCTTACTGTTTCTGGAAAAGATTCAGCCAAAGCCCGTGATAAAGCAATGGATCAGCTGATGGAACTGATGGATGCAGGTAAGCTACCCACGGAACTAGAAGAAGGGTTTGGCCCTCAACAATTAATTGAGGTTAAAGAGTCAACTATTGATACTGCTAGCGGTGAGGATACTATTACACAAGCTGTCCAGGTTTTAAGTAACCTGGCCACACTCAAGCTGAAAGTTCAAGAGTCACGAGATGAAGCGCTAGAAATTCGCAAAGCGCTCGATGTTCTGTTCACTGACGATTCGGTGACTGAAGAGGAAATTACTCGACTTAAGGAAGGTTTTAAAGTTCTCAAAAACTTCGCCCAAGCTAACTTGCGTTATCAAGATGCCCGATCTAAAGCAGAACAGGCTCGGCAAACTCTCGATCAAGCTCTCAAATCGCCTGATAAGTAACATTTATAGAATTAGATGCATTGAGACGCATCTTAAGCATATAACTAAAAAATCTAGAAGACAGGTATAAAACCCTGTCTTCTAGATTTACTGGGGCGCTAGGATTCGAACCCAGGGATGGCGAGACCAAAACCCGCTGCCTTACCACTTGGCGACGCCCCAACGAACTTACTCTAGTTAGTATAGCAGTTAATCCTGGGTTTGTGTCAAGTACTTTTATGGTTTATTTCAGATAATGGATTTTTACTATAAAATTTAAGCTCAAAAAGCTGCCCCTAGCTTTGAATATCAAAGCTAGGGGTAACTAGATTATTTATTTTCACTTTTTTCTAATCTCCAGTCTCGTGAAGGAAGACTGCTGCAATCCGACTTGATGATAGTAGTTGCTTCATAGCCAGCCATATAAATAGTGGAATAGTCTTAGCATAGCGGCCGCAAAGTCGGCGCGGTTCTTGAATCCATCGATACAACCATTCAAGTCCTAAGTCTCGAACTATGCGGGGCGCACGTTTATGAATTCCTGCATAAACTGGGAAAACTCCACCCAGTCCAATCATTACAGCTTGTATCTTACCTTTATGTTGAGCGATCCAATTTTCTTGTTTAGGGCATCCTAGTGACACTAAGACGGCACTAGCACCACTAGAATTAATCTTTTGAACTAAAGCTTCGTCTTCAACTTGAGTCAGGGGACGAAATGGTAGAGGCTCCATCGCCGCAATCTTTATCTGGGGGAATTCCTGCTCTAACCTTTTTTGCATTTTAGAGAGAATTTCTGTTTGGGAACCGACAAAGAAAATACTAAGACTTTCTGTTTGACTTAGCTGACACAATTCTAGAAAGATATCCATTCCTGCTACACGGTCTTGGGAAGACGCTCCCATTTTTCGCATCATCCATACAAGAGGCATACCATCAGGAGTAACTATATCTGCATTTCGCAATACGGCGGCAAATTCTGGATGCCAATGAGCTTCAATGAGCATGTGTACGTTGGCTACATACACGCTTTTACTCTCACGCCTACTCGCCCACTCCAGTATTTTTTCTATCTGATGGTCAAAGCGTAAAGCAGTAATAGGAAAATCAAGCACTTTTTTAGTCGGTAGAGGCACTCTTACCACCATTAATAACTCCTGTCTCCAAGAAAAAAATCCATAGATTATCTAAACCAATACGAATATTGAATAATTCCCATTGGATAACTCCTGACTTTTTTTTATAGGCTTGTGTCATCATTGGAAGTTAACACGTGGAGGTGCAATTGCCTTCTTAGTAAACTTTTGGCTTAATCGGTAATAGTCATAGTTACTTACTGTTGTGTCCTAGCTTACTGTTTTAAACTAAGAATTTATGACGCTGGTTGACAAAATTCATACTCTCTTCATAATTAATTTTTGATTGGTTCATGCAAGCATTACAATTACGAGAAATTTTTATATAAATTTTATGATCGAGTAAGATTTATGATGTAATTATTTTATACGGAGAAGTAAGACAATAGGCACTCAGTATGGCGATTTTGATATGTAAGTATGCGTTTAAGAGATAAAAGCCCAAAAAATAAGGGGAAGATAAGCTTATCTTCCCCTGTTCTATTATTTTTATTGTTGTCTGGTTTGTTAGCTTCTTTGAGTTTTTGAAGTAACATTTGCCGTTGCTTTTTGAGTTGACGCTTCCTAGCAGAACCACCTCTACCTTTGTCATTCCTACCTTCTTTACGGGGAGATTCCCATCTTTTCAGGCGCATAAATTCTTAACCTCTCTATTTAGTTGTTTGATAGTGGGCAGGAGGAGAATCGAACTCCTATGACCGCAAGGCCGCCACATTTTGAGTGTGGTGCGTCTACCAATTCCGCCACCCGCCCGTTACATCTAACTTAACTATTCTACTCTAGTTGAGGGATTTTGTAACAAGTTTGAAAATTAATTCTCAAACTTTTTCTGGAATAAATTATGTATAAGGCTTAAAAGCGTGGCAATTTCAATAAACTAGGGTTAATATCCTGTAGGTTGGCACAGCCGCTAAGTGCCATTCCCACATTTAACTCATCTTGTAGTAGTGAGATGACGTGAGATACACCCACTTGTCCTGCTACTGCTAGTCCCCACAAAATTGGTCTTCCTATTAGTACTGCTTTTGCTCCTAAAGCTAGAGCTTTGAGAATGTCTGTCCCCCTGCGAATGCCTCCATCCAGCAGCACTTCTACTTTACCATCCACTGCTGCTACTATTTCAACTAGGGCTTCTATTGAAGCGATCGCACCATCGAGTTGTCTGCCACCATGATTGGAAACAACAATTGCTTTAGCCCCATATTCTACAGCCCGCACAGCATCATCTCCCCGTAAAATTCCTTTGATAACTAAAGGTAGTGGAGATAAAGATTGCAACCATTCCAAATCATCCCAAGTTACTGCTGGGTTTAGCTGTTGGGCAAAATAGGTAAATAACCCAGATTCGCCTTTTTCATGGGAAATATCTAGCCCTGATATGGCGGCGAGATTAGCCAGATGTAAATCTGTGGGTAAGGCAAACTCGTTACGTCTATCTCTTTCGCGTTGTCCGAGAACAGGTGCATCTACAGTTAGACAGAGTGCTTTGTAGCCTGCTTTATAGGCTTTTTCTACTAAAGCACGAGTTAATCCTCGGTCTTTATGGATGTAAAGCTGGAACCATCGCAGAGAATCGGGAAGTTTATCACACGCAGTTGCTACTTCTTCAATGCTCTTTGTGGCCATTGTACTTAATACCATGCCCACACCGGCTGATGCGGCAGCTAGAGCCGTGGCGACTTCTCCGTCTGGATGGGCTAGACATTGAAAGGCCATTGGTGCAATTAACAAAGGTAGTTGCAGGGGTTGTCCTAAGATGGAGGTAGTTAGATTGCGATCGCTAACATCGACTAATATCCGAGGTCTTAACTTAACTCGCTCAAAGGCAGCACGATTATCTCGTAATGTGATTTCGTCCCAAGCACCACTGCTATAGTAATCAAGGGTCATTTGAGACAGATGCTCTTTTGCTAGCTTTTCGTACTCAAAGAGATTTATGGGTTGAAAGCGATGGTCGTTAGATACAACTGTCATGGTAGAGGCTGTGGGTTAAGCAATGGGATGTTTTTTTATCCGATTGAACGATTTATTGGTAACTGAGTTCTTTTAAAGGAACCTATCTAATAATTCTTCTCTAGATAGTTGCAGCAATAAAGGAGTAAATTCTTCTGGTGTTAATGCCAATAAAGCTTCAGTAATTACTCTTAGTTCTGCATCTAACGAACCAAAGCGAACTCGTAACAAATTCTCTATAACATTCCGACGTTCTGCTTGGATTCCTTCTTGAATTCCTTCTTGAATTCCTTCTTGGATTCCTTCTTGGATTCCTTCTTGTTTAACTTCTGCTAATTTTTGCTCGTAAATAGGTGATAAACGCATAATTAAATTTCTATCCTCTTCATCTATATTCTGATTGAATTCCAAGGTAGTCTTTAAATTCAATAATAAATCAATTGCTTTGGAACGTAAGGGATTATTTTGGGGAAGTGCTTCTAGTTCGTCTATCGCTTGTTGCTGGACTCTTCCCTTACCTAAAATTCTCAACCATAGTGTTTCTTCTGTACGCGGTAATTGGTGAATTACCACAATTGCTGTTCTCAAGTAATCGCCTAAAAAATGTACTCCTATTCCCCAATTTTCCTCATCTAAATTAGCTCTAAAACCATTTACTACAGATTCAGAAGCTGTGGGTGACAAAATCCACAAACGTGGTAAATCTAATTCTGCAAGCCGATTTTTTTCACCTTTGGCTTGACGCTTTAGTTCAGCAAAGATATCAAATAACTTATTCATGCAACTGCGGATTTCCGCAATTGTTGCCGCATTTCTAAATGGTTCAAGTAATGCCGGTTCAGCCGCAAATTTTCCTAACAGCCCTAATTCTATTGTATTCTTTGCCGATTGGGGTGGAGGTACGAAATAAACATCAATTTCTCGGATTTGGGCTGGAACTTTCCGACTAGTTTCCACTTCTCCCAATGGTTGTAGCAATTCTTTAAGATAGTCTTTGGCGAATTGGTCGTAAGGAAACCTAGTCAAGTCGCTTCGCTCCAATTAAAAATTAAAAATTATTAATTAAAAATTCCAAGATCCTTTAGGATGAGCCAGCGCTGCGGTATCAGTAGGGGCTTGTACCTAAAATTAATTAAAAATTATTCTTCTTGATTAATTTTTAACTTTTAATTAAAAAAGGTCATTAGTAGATTTTTGGGCTGAACCAGTATTTTACATCACAGTGCGATCGCATTAATAACTCTACCAGTTTCGCCAGCCACCTTTGGGTGCAACTTCATTAGTTGTAGACTTCAATCCATGAGTTTGGATTAAAGATTGATATTCTGTGCTGCTTGCCCAACGATCAATTTCTCGCGCCCGCAGCACTGGCACTGGATGGGTTAATTGGGCTGTGCGGGCAGTTTTGACCATTTCGCCTAATTCGGTCTTGCTAATGTCATCATAAGCGCGGGCTTGGGCAACAAAGGCATCAAGATTCAGTTGTGGCGCTAAGGTTGGGGAACCACCCGCTAGTTTCATTAACACTGACATGACAACTTTGGGGTCTTGGGTTGCTAGTAATGCGGCGCGATCGCAGGTAAACTCAGCACAACGTACCCATTCTAAAAGCTGTGCCTGTATCGCTTGAGCAACGAAGGTTCCGACACTGGGCACAATTGCCGCAGCTAATATCAATAAATTTACAGGGGTTAAGTAAACGCTATGGTCACACTTGAGATGTCCCAACTCGTGAGCAATTACTGCCTGGATTTCCTCTGGGGTGAGGATATCAATTAGGGATGTGTGTATCACCACAAAGGGCTGCTTACCCCGCACAGCAAAAGTATAGGCGTTGGGAGCCGGATGTTGCCTGACATACAACTGGGGAGGTTCTATATCCAGGATTTCGCAAGCGTCTAGCAATAACTTGTATAAATCAGGTAGTTGTTTTTCACCCACCAGAATGCTGGAAGCAATATTTTCTACATAGAAAACCTGTTCTGCCATTGGCCCGAGCCAATTTCGCACCAACATATCAATTCCTGGTATTTGCTTGAGCGTTTTAGTAGCTTCCAGGTCTAATGGATGACGAAATGAGTCAGCTTTTAAACCAATTAGAGGGGTTTTGAAGAATGACATAGTGCAGCAAGCTATAAAAAATACAACTGTGGGTGGCTGTTTATTTAACCAGCCACCCACAGTTAGTATAACGATTTAACAAGGGTGGGTAGGGAGATGGGGGAAATGAGGAAGCGAGTGAATTATTATTCTCCCTCATCCTCCTCATTCCCTTTGCGCGTCAGTCTCAACCTATCAATTTCAACTTGAAAGGCTACTGATGCTAGGAGCAATTTCGGCATCTGCTGATGTTTCACTCACACGGAGGATTTTAGCTCCCAATTGCTGCAACTTCACATCAAGTCGATCGTAGCCGCGATCGAGGTGCTGTAATCCTTGAATTGTGGTTTTTCCTTCTGCCGCTAACCCTGCAATAACTAGCGCAGCTGATGCTCGTAAGTCTGTGCCTAGTACTGGTGCGCCAGATAATTTTGGTACTCCCCGAACAAAAGCAGCGTTACCTTTAACACGAATATCTGCCCCCAAGCGATTCAACTCTGACGCATGACGCAAGCGATTTTCAAAGACGGATTCGTTAATCACGCTGTCGCCTTCGGCTAATGTGAGCAAAGCCATGAATGGCGCTTGCATATCTGTAGGGAAACCCGGATGGTATTGAGTTTCAATATCCGTTGCCTTAAGAGTTTCTGCTGGCAGAATGTGTAATTGGTCAGGCTTTTCTTCAATTATTGTCACCCCAATATCCCGGAGTTTAGCAATTACTGGGATAAGATGTTCTGGAGCCACCGGTGAGAGGGTAAGTTCTGAGCGGGTAATTGCTGCTGACAGTAAAAATGTCCCCGCTTCAATGCGATCGGGAATGATACTGTAATCAACAGAATGCAATTTGGGGACTCCCTCGACAATAATCCTGCTAGTACCCGCCCCCTTGATTTTCGCTCCCATCGCGTTACAGAAGTTAGCTAAATCAACTACTTCCGGTTCTCTGGCAGCATTTTCGATGATGGTTTCGCCCTCTGCTAGGGTAGCAGCCATCATCAAGTTTTCTGTTGCTCCAACGCTGGCGATATCTAAGTAAATCTTCGCACCTTTTAATCTCCGGCTGCTGCCAGGGACGTAGGCATTACAAATGCCATGCTCAATCTGTACCTCAGCCCCCATTGCTTGCAGTCCTCGCACATGCAAGTCAACTGGTCTTGCCCCAATAGCACAACCGCCTGGTAAGGGCATCTGTGCTACTCCCAATCTGGCAAGAATGGCTCCAATGGCGAAGAAACTCGCCCTCAGTTGGGTAACTAGTTCGTAGGGAGCTTTTGATGTTTTAATTTCGCTGGCGTTGATGTCTAAAATATCGCCTTGCCGGGTTAAATTTACACCCAAAGCCAATAATACCTGAGCCATCCGCTCTACGTCCGCTAACAAGGGGACATTGCGGATGCGACAATCGCCCGGACACAGCAAGGCTCCAGCCATGATTACCAATGCTGCATTTTTTGCCCCACTAATTTTTACATGACCTCGCAAAGGATGCCCGCCCCAAATTTGCAAGACTGAGGAGTCTGCATCTGGAGCAATTTTGGCATCTGGTAAGCTGGTAGAAGAATTGATAAGCCTACCTCCAAAAGTAATACGTATTTTATATGTTTGAAGTTGGTTTCGATTCTACAGTAAAGATTCAAATTATCCACGTTTTAGGGCAATTTATTGTATTAAAAAATTGCTTTTTTGGAAAAAAAAAGGGCTAAAAGCAAGCTATAGCAAGCTTTTTGGGGGTTTTAAAAATTGAACAAAAAACAATGATTGAATACTAGTTTTAAGCAAAATTAAATACTCAGTAAAATGACTTAAGTATTCTCTACGAATCAATGCTGTACTGTTCAGCTAATATTTTGATTCGATCTAATTTCCCGAAAGACTCGTTACAAACCTGAGAGTTTTAATGGTTGTTTTGTTTTCTCTTGACAAAGATAGGAGTTTATGCAATAATCATGAAATTGTCGATAAGTAAAAATACCAATGCGGAACTGGCGGAATGGCAGACGCGCTAGATTCAGGTTCTAGTGCCGCAAGGCTTCCGGGTTCAAGTCCCGGGTTCCGCATATCAATTTTGGATTTTAGATTGCCGATAGCGTTACGGAGTCCACCAGCGTCTTTTGAATTAATCTAAAATCCAAAATCTAAAATCGTGTTGACCAGTTTACAAAATTCCCTAATTAAGCAGATTCGCAAACTCCACTCCACCAAGGAGCGGCATAAGCAGCAGTTATTTTTACTCGAAGGGACGCACCTGTTGGAAGAAGCTTGTGCGGTGAATTACCCGCTAGAAACAGTGTGTTGTACTCCAGATTGGCAAGTAGCCCACTCGTCACTTTGGGAAAAAGCTTGTAGTAAAAGCGATCGCACCGAAGTTGTCAGCGAGGAAGTCTTAAATGCGATCGCTACTACAGTCCAACCAGATGGTGTGGTAGCAACGGCAAAACGAAGGGATAGCCAAGCTCAACTACCATTCACTGGTTTAGTTCTAGCTTTAGAAACAGTGCAAGATCCGGGAAACCTGGGTACGATGATTCGCACTGCGGCGGCGGTGGGAGCATCAGGTTTGTGGGTAAGTGGAGATAGTGTAGATTTAGACAGTCCAAAAGTTCTCCGGGCTTCCGCAGGGCAATGGTTTCGCCTAGCAACGGCTGTAACCGAAGATTTAAAAGTTACAGTTGAACAAAGTCAACAAGCAGGAATGCAGGTAGTGGCAACCTTACCTAGTGCGACTTTGACTTATTGGGATGTGGACTGGCGCAAACCCAGTCTGATTTTACTGGGCAATGAGGGGGCTGGATTGTCGGCAGATTTAGCAGCGATCGCAGATAAACAAGTCAGAATTCCTTTGAGTCCTGGGGTAGAATCTTTAAATGTAGCGATCGCAGCCGCTTTAATGTTGTACGAGGCTCGGCGGCAAATGAGACGCGATTAATCGCGCCTGTGCAAGAATTAAAACTCATAACTTTTCTTGGGTTTTTGTCTTTTCTTCGAGATATTGTTCGATATCAGCAACTGCGTCCTCAAGGGCTGCTAAATCAATAGCGATGGAATCTGGATCGACTTCGACTTCATTGAAATTAGTAGAATGCAGTTGAGCGAGTTGTGGAATTTCTTCTTCCTCAATTGAAATTTCTTGTAAGATATCCTCCAACTGATCGAGGGATTGCTCAAACACTTGATCGGCGACGCGGCGCTGTTGTGGCTGAATTGGCTCCATAATATTGACTTGAAAATCCTGATTTACTGACCTAATTTTGATTGCAGCTTCTACAGATTTAAATTTGCACTGATAACATCATAGTTGTGTATTCTTGCTCGTCAGCATTATTGGAAAAAATAAATCATTTATTTTTCATTAGAATAATTAAGATTCATTAAATGGCGAATAACAAACCATTTTTAGGTTGTAACACCTGGGTTTTGGATTTGCAAAAATTTGTCTAACATGATACTGGGAATTGGTCGTGGGCGCATTGTCTGTGCATCCACCCAAACCCACAGCACCTCTGCCGTTACTAACAAATTATCTTGGTTTTGTTTACGAATCTCGTAGCATCGGAAGGCACGAGTCCCGCGCATTTCCTTCAACCAAGTAGTGATTTCTAGGGTATCGCCTGCTACTGCTGGACGTAAATAGTCAATTTCTACCCGCCGCATCACAAATACGCCACCGACTTCCCGATATACATCCAAAGTTAAGCCCAGGTATTCTGAATGCTCAATAGCTGCTTGTTCTAGATAATTTTGGTAGACGGCGTTATTTACATGTCCAAGGGCATCCATTTCATAGTGTCGGACACGTAGCAGGGTTTTGAACGGTTGCATAGGTTAATTGGTACTATGGCACTGTTTTTTACACTTCAGCATAACCAATGCGATCGCGCGTTAGGTTCCTGTCTAATTGATTGGCAATGCCGGACAATATACAGTGTTTTCAGCATAAAAACTCAAAATGAGGCAGCAGACAATCCAGTTCCTCCTGCTACCTCTAGTTTGTACTAACTACTCAAAGCCTTTAAAAAGCGTTGCAAACTCTTAAACACATTGGGCTTTTTCGCAGGTGCAGTGTCCGTTGTTGTTTGCGGTTGTCCTTTTAAAAAGATCAGATCCAACTCATCACCCGATGGTTTTGTAGGTAATTCGGCAATTCTTTGATATTCGCCGCCAGTTTCTAGCCAAACTTCCCACTGTCCTGGGTAGGAGCGAGATAAGGCACTTTGATCGTCTATGGGGCGTAGATAATAACAGCATTCAATGGTATTGGTGAAACGTAGGCGAGTTTGCCTTGCTGCATAACCAATGCCCACAATTCCAGAATCTTCTAGACGGGGATTTAAAAATACTACAGGGCGATCGCCTATTACTTGACACAACTTTTCCACCTGCGGTACTTCTACGGAAGTGGGGGCAATGAATAAGAAAATTTCATCCTCTGGCTGAATTTTTGTTTCCAAGGAAGCAGTCCTTCCCGTACCGATATCTAAAATTTGAAATGGTGCGTCAGCCCAATTGCGGCGGGCTAGGGCGGCAGCACCAGCGTCAGCAAAGAAAATCTTCAAACGGGAATCATAATCTGTAAACACGGGCAAAAATTGTTCCGCCACGGGCATAAACTTGAGTTCTGGGAACAGGAACTCAACCTGCAAGCGAGTACAACCATCTGCAAGGGCAGCTTGGACAGCTACACGAGATTGGGCGATCGCATCTTCAAGACTGTTAGGAAGTTCACTCATAGTTTATGATGTCGCTTTAGCATTATTCCTATTGTTTCAGTATTGGCTCTGATTGAGTAGCCAGACGATGACGATTAACCAAATATAGGTAGATGTAGGGGCAATTCATGAATTGCCCCTACCGCGTGTAGTTTTGCCTCAGTCCTACAGAATTCATAATCAAGATGACAAAAAGGGCTATTTCCAGATGGCAAAGACACCAGTTATTATGGCTCAGTACTGATTATCGTAAAAAGCCTTGTAGATTAGCACAGTAAACAACTGATCATATCCTTACAGAGGAATAAAATATGCTGGAATTATTGGGTTCAGGTTTGGTGTCACTTTGGCTGGAAATGGCCGGGGTGCAAATCAAGCCTCTAGATGCCTTAGATGCTTTGACTTGGCAAGGTAGTCCTGGTTTGGTTCTTGCCCCCGATCCCAATCCAACTGGGGCAACCACGGTGCAGGAATATCTGAAAAAGCTGATTGCATCAAAAGTGGTGGGGCAAAATCTGGCTGAGAGTCAAGGAATTTGGATGCAGTCAGGGCCGATGCTGATGGCAAATCACCAAGGTACGACACCTCTGCCGGCTGCTTCTTTAACCAAAATTGCTACTTCGTTAGTTGCTTTGAAAACTTGGGGGCCAGATTACCAATTTGATACTTTGGTAAGTGTTACTGGGCCAGTGGTAAATGGAGTTGTGCAAGGCGATTTGGTGATTACAGGTGGTGGCGATCCAATGTTTGTTTGGGAAGAAGCGATCGCTCTTGGTAATACTCTGAATAAAATGGGCATCAAGCAGGTAAAGGGAAATTTAATTATTAATGGCAGATTTCCCATGAATTTCCAACGACAGCCGATGCTGGCGGGTATGATGCTCAAGCAAACACTAAATCGTGCAACTTGGGGCCGCCCTGCTATTTACACACACTCAATCATGCCCAAGGGAACGCCCAAACCTCAAGTTGTGATTGCGGGTACGGTGAAAGTTGAGGCGCAACCGAACCTTCAACAAACTTTGTTACTGCGTCATCGTTCGTTACCCTTAAGGCAACTGCTTAAGGAAATGAATATTTATAGTAACAACGATATGGCAGAAATGCTAGCAGAGTCAGTGGGAGGAGCAACTGTAGTCGAATCCACTGCTGCTAACCTTGCGAGGGTTCCACAAGTCGAAATTCAGTTAATCAATGGTTCTGGACTAGGCCCGGAAAACCGCATTTCTCCCAGGGCTGTTTGTGCGATGTTGATGGCTATTCAAGGAGAGGCATCTGCCCATCAGCTAAATCTGGCTGACTTGTTCCCGATGTCTGGGTTTGATCACCGAGGAACCCTACACTCTCGACACATTCCTCTTTCTACTGTAATCAAAACTGGCACTCTCAGAGATGTGAGCGCTTTAGCTGGAGTCATGCCTACACGCGATCGCGGTTTGGTTTGGTTTGCTATTATCAACCGTGGAGCAAATGTTTGGGGTTTACGAAATGAACAAGACCAACTCCTGCAAAGTGTTGTGAAACAATTACAATTACCTCTAACGGTTCCTACTGCCCTCACTCCTCACTCAGCCATCAACTCTTTACCGCAGTTAGGTGCAACCAGTCGGAATGAAATTTTATTCAAAAGTTAGTTCATGTAAAATAAAGGAATAATTGGTAACTACCCTGAGAGTTGTAGTATTGTTAGCAATCGAAAAATTTTATTTATGGGTAAAAACCGAACTTGTAAAGGGTGTGCGATTCGTTGTGAGTGAATCTCGGTATCCAGCCCGTTAATAACCTCACCAACCCCTGCGGGTTGAACTCTCAGATAGATGTAGGTGAAAGT
>NZ_JBALDM010000008.1:0-96551 GCF_036917435.1 Nostoc sp. | reverse complement strand
TTGGTTAATTTAGCGATCGCCTCTGGAATCTGGGTTATTTGGTTGTCACTGAGGTGAAGCTGCGTCAGATTGGTTAATTTAGCGATCGCCTCTGGTATTTCAGTTAGCTCTACTCGAATTAAGATAAGTTCTTCTAAATGTAGTATTTGCGTTACCACATCGGGAATGTTCTCTAAAGGATTGCCACTAATATCCAACTTACGCAAATTAGGCAAACCCAATAGTTCGAGTGGAAGCGTTTTTAAATTGTTGCCTGAAATCTTTTCGAGAACGCGGCCTCTCACTTCTTCATAACCTTCAACTTTCTTTCCCAAAATCAAAGACTCAAGCTGCTGCAACTTACCAATTTCTACAGGTAACTCAGTCAACTCCTGCCCCGACAAGTCTAACTCTCGCCAACCCTCAACCACGGCGCGATCTATCAGTACCAACAATTCATCCTGCGTCATAATTCCAAGGAGAAGGGTAAAAGGAAAGAAGATTGATGAAGATTATCTTAACTAATTAGCGAAAAATACTAAATTATCACTTGTTAGCAATCGTGCCTTGAGATGATAGGAAAAGCGATCGCGCGAGTGCTAAGGGACTGACAAATAAAAAAATATCCCAAATTGTCTTGTGGGATGGGCATCTTGCCCGTCCTAATATTAGGGATGGGCATCTTGCCCATCCCACAAATGGATAATTTATTTCTTGGAAAGCCCTAACTTGTCAGTTGAATCAACAAATCATCTCCCACAGCTAATTCAGTTGCCAAACGAGCGATCGCTAACGTGCAGTTTCTCAAAGTAAATAATTGCCAAAATTTGTTACACAAGATGTCCTATAGGGAATTCTAAGCTGACTAGAAAAATTCCCCGCAAAAGTTATGAGCGCAAAAGTGGATATAACTGTAACACTGGCAGGCTACCAAATTAGAGAGCAACTATATTCAGGTTCACGCACACTCGTATATCGGGCAGTCAGAGAAGCAGATAACCAAGCAGTTGTAATCAAGCTTTTAAAACGGGAGTACCCCACCTTCAGCGAACTAGTACAGTTTCGCAACCAATATTCCCTAGCCAAAAACTTAGATATTCCTGGAATTATTAAGCCCTACAGTCTAGAACCGTATCATAATGGGTATGCTTTGGTGATGGAAGATTTTGGTGGCATATCACTACGGCAATTTAGTAAGGAACAGCCACAAAACTTAGAGCAATTTCTGATTATAGCCCTACAACTGACAGATATTCTGCACCAGTTACATCAACAACGGGTAATTCATAAAGATATTAAACCTGCTAATATCCTGATTCATCCAGACACCAAGGTTTTAAAGCTGATAGACTTCAGCATCTCCTCTTTATTACCCAGAGAAACCACCGAAATTCAAAATCCCAATGTTCTGGAAGGGACTCTGGCTTATCTATCACCAGAACAGACGGGACGCATGAATCGGGGGATTGACTATCGCAGTGATTTTTATTCATTGGGAGTAAGTTTTTTTGAGCTACTGACAAGAAAACTGCCTTTTGATTCTCAAGATCCGATGGAGTTGGTGCATTGTCATATTGCAAAACTTCCTCCTAATGTGTGCGATATCAACTCTGAGATCCCTTTGGTTCTAGGAAAGATTGTTCACAAATTGATGGCGAAGAATGCCGAAGATCGCTACCAAAGTGCGTTGGGACTAAAACATGATTTGCATCTGTGCATAGAAAAACTGAACGAAATCGGGAAGATTGAGGATTTTCCGATTGGAGGGAGAGATATAAGCGATCGCTTTGCAATTCCAGAAAAACTCTATGGCAGGGAGCAAGAAGTTAAAATATTACTAGAAGGATTCGAGCGGGTTGCCAATGGTGCATCGGAGTTCATGTTAGTGGCGGGATTCTCCGGCATTGGTAAAACGGCAGTAGTAAATGAAGTACATAAGCCTATTGTCCGACAACGAGGCTACTTTATCAAAGGCAAGTATGACCAGTTCAACCGCAACATTCCCCTGAGTGCCTTTGTCCAAGCCTTCCGTGACTTAATGGGGCAATTATTAGGCGAAAGTGACACCCAGTTAAAGCAATGGAAGAACAGGATTCTGACAGCTTTGGGGGAAAATGCTCAAGTAATTATTGAAGTAATTCCTGAATTAGAGCAGATTATTGGGCAACAATCCCCAGTGGTGGAACTCTCAGGTAATGCTTCCCAGAACCGTTTTAATCTGTTGTTCCAAAAATTTATTCAAGTATTCACCACAGTCACACATCCCTTGGTGATGTTTTTGGATGATTTGCAGTGGGCAGATTCCGCATCATTGAACTTGATTCAGGTGTTGATCGGCCAGAGAGAAAGCGGCTTTATGTTATTGATTGGTGCATATCGTGATAATGAGGTGTCACCCGCTCATCCGTTGATATTGACGTTAGAAGAAATAAAGAAAACTGGTACTACGGTAAACACAATCACACTAGCTCCCTTAAGTCAAGAAAGTTTAAATTTGCTGGTTACAGATACATTGCAATGTTCAGCAGCGATCGCACAACCTTTGACAGATATAGTCTATCAAAAAACCCAAGGAAACCCATTTTTCAGCACACAGTTTCTTAAGGCACTACATGAAGAGGGAGCCATTGAGTTTGATCCTGAAGTTGGGCACTGGCAGTGTGATATTAGTTATGTACAATCGCTCTCTCTCAGAGATGATGTGGTAGAGTTCATGGCAATGCAGTTGCAGAAGTTGCCAGTTGCTACTCAAAATGTCTTGAAACTCGCAGCGTGCATTGGTAACTCTTTTGATTTAGCAACACTGGCAATTGTCTATGAAAAGTCTCAAGCTGAAACTGCTACTGACTTGTGGAAAGCCCTTCAAGAAGGATTAGTGATTCCCAGTAATGATATTTACAAGTTTTATCAGTCAAAATCAGAGTTCCTGATTGAGGAAAATGGACAGATCCAAGCAGCACTAACTGATGAAAAAATGATTGTTTTCTACAAGTTTCTGCACGATCGCGTCCAGCAAGCTGCTTATTCGCTTATCCCCGATAATCAAAAGCAACTGATGCACTTAAAAATTGGGCAATTGCTTTTAAGTGTAATGAACGAGAGGGAAAAAGAAGAGAAAATCTTCGAGATTGTTAATCAATTAAATAAAGGAGTCGATTTAATTGTCTTAGAAACTGAACGAGAGAAATTAGCAAAGCTCAATCTAGCAGCTGCTCAAAAAGCAAAATCTGCAACCGCTTACGTCGCAGCAATTGAATACGCTACAAAAGGAATAGAACTTCTCACAGCAAGTTGTTGGCAGCAACACTATGATTTGGCGTTGGCTCTCTATAGTTTAGCCGCCGAATTAACCTGTTTGAGTGGTTACTTTCGGCAAATGGAGCAGATAGTTGATGAGGTAGTGCAAAATGCTCGTCAATTACTAGACAAAGTGAAGGTTTATGAAGTAAGAATTTTGGCTTATGTAGCCCAGAGTCAGCAGCCCAAAGCCATTAAAACCGCTCTTTCTGCTTTGAAATTATTTGGAGTGTCGTTTCCAGAAAAGCCAACTAACGCAGATATTTCTGAGAGTTTACAACAAACTCAAGATGTATTAAAAGAAAAAGATTTAGAAGATTTGTTGGAACTGCCTGAGATGAAAGACTTGAAAGCTTTGGCAGAGATCCGAATTTTAGCGACTGTGACAGCAGCAGTCTATCAAGCGGTTCCAGAATTACTGCCGTTAATCGTGTGTAAGCAGGTGAGGTTATCGGTTGCTTATGGTAATGCTGCGGTATCAGCACAGGCTTATGCTTGGTATGGAGTCATTCTGTGTGGTATTGGAGAAATAGATTTAGGCGATCGCATTGGTGAACTGGCAATGGGACTACTATCACGCTTCGAGAGTAGAGAATTTAAAGCCAGCACGATTAATATGGTTTATCCCTTTGTGAAGCCTTGGAAACATCATATTCAAGATTCACTCGCTCCTTTGCTCGACGGATACCATAGCGGTGTGGAGACGGGCACTTTAGAATATGCTGCTTATAATGCCTACAATTATTGTTCGCTGTCCTTTTTTCTCGGAAAAGATTTGTCAATTCTAGAACCAGAGATGAAGGTTTACAGTCAGGCATTAGCTCAACTTAAACAGGAAGTTGCTCACAATTATCTGAGAATTTTTTACCAATCTGTCTTAAATTTACTTGGACAAAGTAAGTGTCCTTGGGAAATTAAAGGTGTAGTCTATGACGAAGAAATAATGTTGCCCAAGCATAAACAAGCTAACGATCTTTATGCAATGGGAACACTGTATATCAATAAACTAATTCTTTGTTACTTCTTCAATGAGTGGGAGAAAGCGATAAAAGTGGCAGTTGATGCCAAACAATATTTGAATGGTGTATCCGGCTGTTTCATGATTCCGGTGTTTCACTTTTACGATTCATTAACCCATCTAGCTATGTTACCCAACGCCCAAGGTAGGGAAGATAATAGTTTGCCCCAAGAAGTTATTGATAATCAAAAGAAACTGAAAGAATGGGCAAACCATGCACCTAAAAACCATTTACACAAATTTTATTTGGTTGAAGCAGAGCGATATCGGGTGTTGGGGCAGATGTATGAAGCAATGGATTACTACGATCGCGCCATTGCTTCCGCCAAAGCAAATGCATATATTCAAGAAGAAGCATTAAGCAACGAATTAGCAGGCAAATTCTACCTCCAATGGGGCAAAGAAAAACTTGCCCAAGCATATATGCAAGAAGCGTACTACTGCTACGCACGTTGGGGAGCTAAAGCCAAAGTTGCTGATTTGGAGCATCGCTATCCTCAGCTTTTGGCTGCAATTATCCAACAACGACAACCTTCAATTACGCCATCGGACACCATTTTTGCCCCAGTTTTTCGTTCTACTGAAACTTCTAGCTCAAGCAGTATTACAGAATCGCTCGATCTAGCAACCGTTCTCAAAGTCTCTCAAACTCTTTCTGATGAAATTGAATTAGAAAAACTCCTAACGATCCTGCTTCAGATCGTGATTGAAAATGCTGGGGCAGAAAAATGCGTTTTAATGCTGCTGCGGGACGATCGCTTGCTAATTAAAGGGACTGTTAGCGTTAATACTCAACCCATCGTTCTCCAAAGAACTCCAGTGGAGGAAAGTGAGGATATTCCTCTGAGACTGATTTATCACGTCAAACATTCCTTACAACCTGTGGTGTTGGCAGATGCGACTACTCATCCAACCTTTGCCAGCGATACTTACATTCTCAGCCAACAGCCAAAAAGCATCTTATGTAGTCCGATTCTCTACCGGGGTAAATTCACAGGTATCCTCTATTTGGAGAATAACTTGACGACTGGGGCATTTACTAGCGATCGCGTTGAACTACTTAACCTGTTATGTACACAAGCTGCCATTTCCCTAGAAAATGCTCGTCTCTTTGAGCAGGCACAACAAACACTAACAGAACTGCGTGCCAGTGAAGCCCGTTTTCAGAAGGTGGTTGACAATGTTCCTGGGATGGTAAACCAGTTCCGTGTGGCTACCGATGGTTCTTTCTCAACACCCTACGTCAGTTCGGGTTGCTATGACCTCTATGAGGTCGATCCAAGGGCAGTGATGGCAGGGGCACACAACCTTCACCTCATGACGCATCCAGACGATCGCTCAACCCTAGAACATTTAATTGCTGATTCGGCTCGAATGTTAATGCCTTTTAGTCATGAGTGGCGAATTGTGACTGCTTCAGGCAAGATCAAATGGATTCAATGTGCATCTCGGCCAGAACTGCAAGCCGATGGCTCGATTGTCTGGGATGGGGTTTTGAGTGATATTGCCAATCGCAAACTAGCAGAGCAGCAACTACAAGAAAAAGAGCAGTTTCTGAACAGCATCTACAACGGAGCTGAAATGATCATCTTTGTTGTGGATGTGTTGGACGATCATCTCTTCCATTGTGCCGGATGGAACATTGCTGCGGAACAAGCGGCTGGAATTCGTAGTGCTGATGTCATAGGTAAAACGCCCATTGAAGTGTTTGGGCCAGTTGAGGGCGAGATTGTGCAACAAAGATTTGTTGAGTGCGCCAGAACGAGAATACCCCTTTATTTTGAGGAGTGTCTAACCCTTAATGGGCAAGAAACCTGGTGGTTTGTGAACTTCAATCCACTCAAGAATGCCGACGGGCGGATTTACCGAGTTATTGGCACAACCTTTGATATTAGCGATCGCAAACGTGCTGAAGCTGCTGTGCAAACTTCTGAGAAAAATCTCCGCACCATTTTTAATAACGTTAATAATGCCATCTTTGTTCATGACTTGAATGGTGTGATTTTAAATGCTAACGATTCGGCCTTAAAGCTCTATGAACTAGACAAAGAGGAAATTACACGAATCTCTGTCTTGAAACACTGTTCTGCACCCGATAATCCCTTTCACCTTGCTCCAGACTTTTGGGCAAGGGCATTAACTGGAGAAACCGTTAACTTTGAGTGGAAAAGTAAAAAATTCAGGGATGGTACAGTCTTTGATACCGATATCACGCTTACTAGAATTATTCTGGATGGTGAAACGGTGATTCTTGGCAATATCCACGATATTAGCGAACAAAAAGCTGCACTTCGTGAACGCAAACGCGCCGAAGCCCAATTGAACCAACGCACAGTAGAACTAGAGCAAACCCTACAAGAACTCCAGCATACCCAAATGCAGATGATCCAAGCTGAGAAAATGTCAGGATTGGGGCAACTGGTGGCAGGTGTTGCCCATGAAATCAACAATCCAGTCAATTTTATTTTCGGCAATCTTAGCCATGCCAATGAATACACCAAAGATATACTGAGACTCCTGGAACTTTATCAGAAACATTACCCAACCCCCCATTCTGAAATTCAAGAAGAAGTCGAGGCGATGGACTTGGAGTTTATCCTAGAAGACTTACCCAAACTTATGTCTTCCATGCGAGTTGGAGCCGAACGCATTCAAAAAATTGTTGTCTCTCTACGCACCTTCTCCCGCATGGATGAAGCCGAGATGAAAGAAGTCAACATTCATGAGGGCATTGACAGTACACTGATGATTCTGCAACATCGGCTAAAAGTTAAATCTGACTCTCCTAATATTGAGATTGTCAAAGATTATGGAGAGTTACCGTTAGTCGAATGCTATGCTGGCCAACTCAATCAAGTGTTTATGAATCTTTTGAGCAATGCCATTGATGCCCTAGAAGAAACGAACACTCAACACCAACTCTTAACTCCTACCATTACGATTTCCACTGCTTTGGTAGAAAGCAAACAAGTTGTCATTAAAATCGCAGACAATGGCCTCGGAATTCCTGCTCATGTCAAGCAACGATTGTTTGATCCATTCTTTACGACAAAACCTGTTGGTAAAGGCACAGGAATGGGACTTTCTATTAGTTATCAGATTGTGGCTGAAAAACACAAAGGCACATTGCAGTGTGTTTCTGAACTAGGGCAGGGAGCCACATTCATTATTATGATTCCAATTTGCCAATTTTGATTGGTCATTTGTAAGGGTTTTAATACGAGTGCAATTGTCGTTTGAACTAACTGACTAAGGAACGTGGATTAAATAAAATGCAAAACTTCATCCTGTCTCTAGCTTCACTCTCCTTTATAAGGAGAGGGATTGAGGGTGAGGTAAGCCAGGGACATAAACTGTATGTTATTTAATTCTTGTTCCTAATACCATTTTTTTATGAGGCTGCGCCAAATTTTCTTGGCTTCTTTTTTCTTTCTTTGTGTCCTTTGCGTCCTTTGCGGTTCGTTCCTCATATAGTTTGGTGCATCTTCATAAAGAATTGATATAAGTTAAACTCACCTTAAAGACTCTTGCTTTTACTCTTCACTCAAAGTTTCAATTAACAAATCTACCTGTTGCTGTCGCTGCTGTAAAAAAGTTTCACACTGACGTAAATACTCAACAGCACTGGCAAACTGATCGAATACCGCTTCCAATTCCAACTCACCCGCCTCAATGCGAGTAATAATCCCCTCTATCTCAGCAACCTTCGCCTCATAATTCCAACCTTCCATCGAATCAGAACTAGAAGCACCTTTACGTTTAACCATTCAACTCTCTGTGTCCTCTGCGCCTCTGCGGTTCGTTTACTTCCATAACCTTCACTTTAACCCCACCCTGCCCCAACTGAATCACTAAATCTTCCCCCACAGCCAACTGTGCCGCCGAACGAGCGATCGCCCCATCTTCCCTTCTCACCACCGCATAACCACGCTGTAACACCGCTTTCGGGTCAAGAGTTGCCAACTTTTGCCGTAATAATTCTAAATGCTGCGTTGCTTGCTGCGATCGCCCCGTGGTAATTTGCACCAAATGCTGACGTTTCCAAGCTAACTTTGCCAACTCCTGCTGCACTTGCCGATCTAACCGCAAACGCCGCAAACGATTCCGCAAACCTTGAAGTTTATTCTCAGCCGTTTCCCAAGAGTCATGCACCGCTTCATGTAAAGCCACAACTCGCTGCCGATGTTCAGTATACAACTCTGAAAGTGCTGGTACAACACGTTCCGCCGCCGCAGTTGGTGTATGCACACAGACATCTGCAACTAAATCCGCCAAAGATTCATCTCGTTGATGGCCGATACCAGTAATTACCGGAATAGAACAACTAGCAAGCGATCGCACCACTCGTTCATCATTAAAGCAAGCTAACTCCTCCACCGCGCCACCACCCCGCGATAAAATTAGCACTTCGGCGCGTCCATCTCTTTCCACCCGATCTATTGCTTTGACGATAGATTCAGGCGCTTGTTCACCTTGTACTGTCGCCGGAGAAAATAAAACGTGTAAACCTGGATACCTTTGCTTCAGGGTTTTTTGAATATCCCCCCAAGCCGCAGCCGTTGGAGAAGTGACAACAGCGATGGTTTGGGGATGGATGGGGAGCGATCGCTTTCTTTGCGCGTCGAACAACCCTTCAGCCAGCAAACGATTTTTGAGTTGTTGATAGCGTAGCGCCTGTAAACCAACACCAGCAGGTAAAGTTTGCCAAACTGACAGTTGATATTCTCCGCGTTGTGGATATAAGCGAATACTACCCAAAATAATTATCTGCTCACCAGCAACTGGCATTTGGGCGAGTTTTGGCAATTGACTATTCCATACCACACATTTAATTCCGGCGGTGCGATCGGTATCTTGCAGCGTAAAAAATAAACCACTGCGATGATGATTAGCACTGGAAACTTCGCCAGTTACCCAAACTTGCCGTAATTGTTCATCTTGCTCTAACAGCAAGCGGATATAGTCAGTTAATCCAGAAACTGAAAGTGCAGTATTGAGAGTGAGTGAGTCGGGAAGATCGGAAGTCAAGTCGCTTCGCTCCAATTAAAAATTAAAAATTATTAATTAAAAATTGCAATGAGTATTTGCTCTGTACCCCAAATTAATTAAAAATTATTATTCTTCTTAATTTTTAACTTTTAATTAAAAAAAGATCATCAAAGATGCCTGAAAGCATTCGTGGTGGAGCGATTTTAGCATTTTTAACGAAAACAGAAATTAGCTTCAACGCCAAATGCTAGAAACTGCTTCCGCAATTAGTTTTGCAGCAGTGGAGAGATTGAATCATACCTTAATTACACTTATTGCGATCGCTTTTAACTAATCCTTACTCAGATTTTGGTTTTTTCCTACCAAACAAACTAGTCATACTTAACCCAGTAACCAACAACCCTAATAGTCCTAGTCCGTTCAAAATCGGGTAGATTCCCCCTAAACCCAAGATTTCACCACGATGAATTGAAAGTAGTAGACTACGCGGAACTCCGATGTTAGCTGACCACTCACCTACTAGGGTAGCTGCAATACCAGTTAACAATGTTACAGCAAGCGGTAAAGCCAAAATAATCGCCAGAGTCCGGTGGTACTTGCGAAATGAACGCATTATCCAAAATCTCCAGTGGAAACTATAGCAGTTTGCAACTTGATAGGTACAGAAGTATTTGTCTCAAACCCAGATATAAAGACTTTTTTCCTGATGTCTCTTGTATTTTGACTCCTGCTTTATCGAAACATAATTCAGGAGTGAGAAGTCAGGATGGGCTAAACCATAGCTATCCGCTAACAGAATGAATTCTGACCAAAAAAGCGGATAGCGAGTCATCTCCCAAAGGGAGACGCTAAGAGCGAACGAGCGTCTTGATTCTGACTCCTGTTAGCGATAGCGGGGCGTTTAGCCCATTCTGAATTCTGAATTCTGAATTCTTCTTCAAGTTAGTTCTGTCTCACTTTTTAGAAGCAGTGGCGATAGTTGTCTCAAGTGTTTGTAACCCCTTAAGAGATTTCGCTTTATCTTTTGCTTTCAGCGAACCTTTCACTTGGGTTGCAGCATCTTCAATGACATTATAGGTTTTTGAAGATTTAGTTTTGACACCATCCTCAACCTTAGACCAAGAGTCTTCAAACTTATTAAATTCCTGTTGGCCTTTGTCAAAGTTTCCGGCTTGCACCGCAGTTTTTGTATTTTTAACGACACCGACCAAAGTATCAAAACCTCCCTGTGTAGCACCAGGAGTTTTAGATACTGTTGTCGCCGCAGTGTTTTCAGTGGTAGCAGGAGTCTGGGTAGCAGATTTTTGATCGCTGTTGCATCCTACCAATGTTAGTAAGCTAATTGCAGTAACAGGGATAATGTAGATTAAGCGTTTCATAAAACCTCTTGAATAATCATAAACCGCCAACTAATGACGGTATCAGCTACTATATCAGCTAAAGTTGCTGGATGGAGACGCGAGATGGTGTGCAAACTTTTCTCTCTGTCAATATTACAATACAGCGTATTCCAGGTAAATGAAGTACACGGGTAGGGGCACAACATGTTGTGCCCCTATGATGATCTGTACCTCACGCCTGTTGCAATCTGCAATATTTTGTCCAATTCATGACTTACACAAATAATAGTAGTGGTAATTCATGAATTGCCACTACTGCGGATGGTTTTGTGTAAGTCCTACTGAATTCTTTATTGGTAAAATTTCTTGAATAGAGTTGACAAATTCTTTTAATTCTAAAATTAAGTTATTAGCCTCTCTAAGGTCTTGATGGTAAGCTAATTTTTCTAGTTTATCAGCGACTATATACATAGCTGTGGCTCCAATGTTGGCAGTAGCACCTTTGAGATGATGAGTTTCTCGCAGAATTTGCCTAAAGTCATGAGATGCGATCGCAGCAATAATTATCTCTAGCCGGGGTTTAATATCTTCAAGGCATACTTCTAATAGATTTAATTCAAATTCTGAGTCATTTCCTGATATCCGATGCAAATGTTCCCAATCAATTGCTAAGTTAGATGTGTCGTTGTTTGTGGTGGAAACCGTCTGTTCATCAATAACTGGGTCTTGTTTTGAGCCGATAACACCTGTCCAATGCTCTAGAGTTGCAGCCAATTTTTCTTTAAATACTGGCTTACTCAGATAGTCATCCATTCCGGCATTGAGACACATTTGCTCGTCTTCTTTCATTGCATTAGCCGTCATCGCAATCACCACAGGACGACGACGCAGAGCAAAAGCATCCTCTTGCCAACGATGAATTTCTTTTGTGGTTTCTAACCCGTCGAGAATTGGCATTTGGCAATCCATTAGAATCAAATCGTAAGGAATTTTTTCTAATAGCTGCAAGACTTCCTGTCCATTGGCAACAACATCAGCTTTGTAGCCCAAACTCTGGAGTTGCTTTAAAGCCACTTTTTGATTCACCAAATTATCTTCAGCTAAGAGAATTCTTAACTTAGATTGAGTAGAGGGATGAGGGTAAGAGGAAGTAAAAATGCTGGAAGTTTCTGTACTTGAAATTTCTTTGGTAGCCTCTAGTATTTTTCCTTTAGCCCCTGCTTGTCGTTTCGGCTGAGTTTTTAGAATAGTCACGATCGTATCGAGGAGTCGAGAGGATTTGACGGGTTTGACTAAATAAGCAGAAAATCCTATTTTGGCTGCCCGTTGCAATTGGGCGCGTTGATCGATAGAGGTGACTACAATCAAAGGGATTTGAGCAATTGCAGAATTGGCTTTAATTTGTCCTTCTAAAGTCATGCCAGAAGTTTGAGACATTCGCATATCAACCAAGATGACATCATAAGAATTCCCCTGTTCACAAGCTTCCTGAATCGCAATGAGTGCAGCTTCAACACTGTCAGCTTGATCTACTTGCATTCCCCAACCAGTAGCTTGATGATAGATGATTTTGCAATTAGTAGCATTATTATCCACCACTAATAAGCGGCGATTGTTCAAAAGTCCGCGATCGCTATTATCGTTGGTAGAAGATGTCGCAGACAAGCCATCATCTTTTGGCAAAACAGGCTCAAGTTGTTTGGCAAAGGGGATCTCAAACCAAAACTTAGATCCTTTCCCCATCTGACTTTCTACCCCAATGACTCCTCCCATCAAAGTCACCAGTTCTTTGCAGATGGCTAATCCTAAACCGGTACCACCATACTTGCGAGTGATAGAAGCATCCACTTGGGTAAATGGCGTAAAGAGTTTGCGTTGGTCTTCAGGACTAATACCTAGACCTGTATCTATGATGGCAAAATGGATAGTAGCTGTAGTGGAAGAAAGGGATGGTTTTGCCAAGGGCGATCGCAATTCTACTTGGACTACGACTTCACCAAAGCTAGTGAACTTGATAGCGTTGCTGATTAGGTTCATTAGAATTTGCCGTAACCTACTAGCATCGCCTTTGAGGTGGTTAGGGACGTTGCGATCGATTAGTGCAGCAATTTCTAATCCCTTACTATGGGCTGATGGAGCTAATAATCCTACCACTTCTTCAACACAAGTGGATAAGTCAAAATCTAGAGTTTCGAGAGTCATCTCTCCCGCCTCAAGTTTAGAAAGATCCAAAATCTCGTTGATTAAACTTAAAAGGGCATCTCCACTAATCCGAATTGTTTCAATAAAATCTCGTTGTTCTGGATTTAAGGGAGTATCTAATACCAAATCGGTCATCCCTAATACAGCATTCATGGGAGTGCGAATTTCATGACTCATATTTGCCAAAAAAGCACTTTTAGTCTGAGAAGCTAATTCAGCTTGGCGACGGGCAATTTCAAGTTCTTGTCGCTGGCGAGTTTCTGCTTTTAAAAGTTGAGCTTGGGCTAAAGCAATACCTACTTGGTCGGCTATTTGCCGCAAGAGATGAGTTTCAAAACTAGACCATTGGTGAGAATCATCACACTGGTGGACTATTAGCAAACCGCGAAGTTCTTCTTTGACCAAAATAGGTACAACAAAGTTGACTTTCACCCCAAACTGTTGGATTAATTTCAGGTCACTTTGTTGGACTTCGAGTAAATTTAACTCAGCTAGTCCTAAAATTTTTCCTTGACGGTACTGCTGTAGATAGTACTGTTGCAGGTATTCTGCTTGCAAGTAAGGGGCGGTGATGTTTTCCTCTTTGATTGCTGGTAAGCCAGAAGTTACGGCTTCAACAACCGTGGTTGCAGACTCATCTGGTAAAAACTGATAGATCAAAACTCGGTCAGTTTGGAGAATCTTTTGTACTTCCTTGACAGTGATTTCGAGAATTTCTTCGATTTGCAAAGATTGGCGAATTTTGAGGGTGATTTCGGTGAAAAGTTGCGATCGCAAGTTTTGGCGTTGTAATTCTTCTTCAGCCCGCTTACGCTGGATAAATTGACCGACTTGCTCACCAATAGAATTCATCGTGTTGATTAAATCTTGGTCATGAGGTTTAATTTCACGATTGAAGCAGGTAATCACGCCCAGGATGTTGTTACCAGTGCGGATCGGAAAACCGAAAGCTGTGTGTAGTCCTATTTTAGCCGCGATTTTGAAGTGAGGAAAATTCAGATCGTTAACGACATCAGCGATCCAAACAGCCTCAGAACTAGCCCAGACACGCCCAGGTAGCCCAATTCCTTCTATAAAGGTGGTTTTCCCCTTCAGTGTTTCAAATTCTTGCGCTTCCAGGGATGCTTGATGCCAAATGCAAAGACAACGCAGCACATTTGTTTGCTGATCGACCATCCAAATTTCACCTAAATCCCATCCCAAGCTCTCGCAGATTCCTTGCAAAATTCGGGGTTTAGCCTCCTTGCTTGTGGTAGAATCTGCCAAAACGCGGGTTACAGCATATTGTACAGTTAAATGCTGTTGTACTCGTTTGCGATCGGTGATGTCAGTGCCAGTGCCAACAATGTATTCCACCGATCCTTCATAGTCTTTTAAGAAGGTATTCGACCAGGCAATTAATCGCCGACTCCCATTCTTCATTACCCAGTGATTCTCATGTTCCAGAAAGCCTCTACCAGTTAGCAATTCCTCAAAAACTGCTTTGACTGACTCCAGTTCTTCAGGAATTAGGAACAAGTTCCAGAAATACCTACCTCTGACTTCATCGAAGGAGTAACCCGTTATTTGCTCACAAGCTTGATTGAAACGAACGATTTTTCCTTGAGAATCGAGAACTATTACTAAGGCACTGGCTGTATCAAGAACTGTTGAGATAAAGTTCCGTTCTTGATTTAAGCTTTCTTCTGCCCTTTTGCGCTCTGTTACCTCACGATAGATGAAGTAGTAAACTACAGCAAGAACGATAAAACTTAGGCAAATAGCGATCGCAATTGCCATAGTTGTTTTGCGAGTCCAGGCTTGTGCTGTTTGTGACAGTTGCCGCCGCCGCTCCCTTTCCTCGTTCTCTATCTCATCGATCGTCTTACGGATATCATCCATAAGATTTTGACTTTTACTTGTCACTAGTACCTGTAACGCCGCCTCTGCTCCCTTCTTTTGGCGTAAATTGATAGTCTGGTTTAGTTCAGTAAATTTAGCCGCGATCAGAAATTCAAGTCTTGCAATCTGCTTTTGTTGTTTTAGTTGATCTGTGGTTAAATTCTTTAATTTGGCAATTTCTTGATCAAGGTTGGCAACGGATGCCTGATAGGGTTTTAGATAAGTTTGTTTTCCAGTAATAATGTAATTACGTTGCCCAGTCTCCGCATTATTTATTTGAGATAGTAGTTGTTCTAAACTGTTAATTTTTTGATAAGTATTTTTTATGGCAGTGCGGTTGCGAGTAGATACTGTTGTATTTTGATAGGAAACCACACCAATCAAAACTAAAATTACCGACGCTACACCAAAGCCTGCTGCAATCTTTTTGAAAAATTGTTTGCTTAGGTTCTGCACCTGTTTGTTTTTTTTGGTAACAAGTACCAAACTTGCTAAGTTTCGGCGCAATTCTAGTTGCTTGATGACTTGACGGCTTAATGCTCGTAATGCCTCTATCTGCTCTGGAGTAAGTTGTCGTGGGATATAATCAATCACACACAGAGTTCCTAGAGCGTATCCTTCAGGGTTAGTCAGAGGTACACCAGCATAAAATCGAATATTTGGATCAGATGTAACCAGTGGGTTGGTGGCAAACCTTTCGTCATCTGTTGCATTAGGTACAACAAAAACGTCAGGCTGTAAAATAGCATGGCTACAAAATGCTATATCTCGATGTGTTTCTAGGGTATCTAAACCGACTTTTGACTTGAACCACTGGCGATTTGTATCAATTAAGCTAATTAAGGCAATCGGAGTCTGACAAATATACGAGGCTAAATGGGTGAGGTCATCAAAAGCGGCTTCAGATGGTGTGTCGAGAATTTTATACTCCAAAAGTGTCTCGATTCTCTGTGCTTCGTTATCAGGTAATGGTGCTTTCATCCTTAAGCCTTATGTACATTCTGCGGAACGGGGAAGAAGCAGAGGGGCTGGGGGCTGAGGAAGCAGGGAGAAAGGAAATAACGCTCCATGCCCAATGCCCAATGCCCAATTCCCAATTCCCAATTCAACAAACTTACTTTAATTAATGACAATAGTTTAGTTAAAAGCGTTAGCGTAATTTCACTGACTTCGATCTTATGAACAAATCAGCCAAATGATTAAGTCTCTGCTGTATTTTTTGTGGGCTAGTTTATTTGAAATTGGGGGCGGCTACCTAATTTGGTTGTGGTTGCGAGAAGGTAAGCCTTTTTGGTGGGGCATATTGGGAGGAATTGCTTTAGCTTTGTATGGAGTGATTGCAACTTTTCAGTCGGCAAATTTTGGCAGAGTCTATGCGGCTTATGGCGGTGTGTTTATCGCAATAGCAATGCTTTGGGGTTGGAAGGTAGACGGTGTAACTCCAGACCGCTACGACCTCATAGGAGCATGTTTAGCTTTAGTGAGTGTTTTAATTATCATGTTTGCACCCAGAACTTAAGTAAAATTACTAAATTATTTTCGACCAATAATTATATTATTCCCTTTTAAACAGATAATAGCCTCATGCAAAATCGCAAAATTTTTTAGCAACTAACCTTTAAGAAGCAATTATACAGATATCTACACCATTATCTGGGAGATGTAAAGAGAATTCATCACAGATTGGTGGAAATTCTCTGATAATTTACAATACTTGTGATAATTCACAAGTATTTTGGTTTGTAACAACAGGTAACTAAAAATTGGGAATTTTGTAGCGGTTGAATAAAATGATATTCTTCAAAAAAAAGATGTAAGGATTGCATCGCCACACTCTGATTTCAATCTTGGCAACTACAATCAGGATTATATTTTTGTTAACATTTCCAGAAAATTAAAGTTAAGTAACTTTAAAGACAAAAATGTATAACTAAAAGTAATCAAATGTAATTAAGTATACAAATTATTGGTGCTTAGGAAGATAAAGAAGTGTTGAACAAAATTGTGATGATTGGGGCTATCACCCTAATGTTTTTAGGGGGGCCGTTGATGGGCAATGCATTTGCCCAAACACCAACTGCTGTACCTCCTGCTGATACTGGAGATACGGCATTTATGCTGATTTCAGCAGCACTAGTGCTGTTAATGACACCAGGATTGGCATTCTTCTATGGTGGATTTGTGCGATCGCGCAATATTCTAAACACATTGATGATGAGCTTTGTGTTAATGGCGATCGTGGGAGTTACCTGGATTCTCTGGGGTTATAGTCTTTCTTTTGCGCCAGGGTTGCCATTCATCGGTGGATTGCAATGGTTTGGGTTGAATGGTGTCGGTTTAGAGACTCAAGGCTACTTGCCGCATCTACCTTATGAAGATGCGCTCAAAGCCACAGACCCCAAATATGCTGATGTCGTCTCCTATGCCGGAACGATTCCCCACCAGGCATTCATGATTTATCAAGCCATGTTTGCCATTATTACCCCAGCCTTAATTTCTGGGGCGCTGGTTGAGCGGATGAGTTTCCGCGCCTATTCGCTGTTTGTGCTGCTGTGGTCAACTTTTGTTTACGCCCCCCTAGCCCACATGGTATGGGCGAAAGGTGGATTCTTGGGTTTATATGGTGGATTAGGTGCGCTGGACTTTGCAGGTGGCACAGTAGTTCATATTAGTTCTGGAGTTTCTGCTCTAGTAGCAGCGATCGTCCTTGGCCCTCGAAAAACCCATCCCGATCGCCTTAGTCCGCCCCACAATGTTCCGTTCATTTTGTTGGGTGCTGGCTTACTCTGGTTTGGTTGGTTCGGTTTCAACGCTGGGAGTGCCTTATCTGTTGCCAGTGGAACTTCTGGTGGCGTAACAACAAATTTAGCAACAACAGCCTTTGTTGCCACCAATACGGCGGCGGCGGCGGCAGCTTTAATGTGGCTAATTTTAGAAGCAGTTTTACGGGGTAAACCTACAGCCGTGGGAGCAGCGACAGGAGCCGTTGCTGGTTTAGTAGGCATCACTCCCGCCGCCGGATTTGTGACACCGCTATCAGCGATTTTAATTGGTTTCATCACCGCCTTGGTTTGCTTCTATGCCGTGAGTTTCAAGCATAAGCTGCAAATTGACGATGCTTTAGACACCTATCCTGTGCATGGCGTTGGTGGGACAGTGGGGGCAATTTTAACGGCCATCTTTGCCACAACTCAAGTCAACGGCGGAGGTAAAGATGGAGTGCTGCGTGGTAATTTTGGTGAATTGGGAGTTGAACTAGCAGCAATTGCCGTTGCTTATGCGATCGCAGGTGTTGGTACATGGATTATTCTCAAGGTTATCGATGCTACAGTCGGTCTGCGAGTCAAAGAAGAAGCAGAATTGCAAGGTTTGGATATCAACGAACACGGTGAAGAAGGTTACAACTCCGAGTTTGGCGATCGTCCGACTTAGTAGGGAGTAGGGAGTAGGGAGTTATTATTCTCCCCTATTCCCCACTCCCCACTCCCCACTCCCCAATTTAATGTTGTGTAATTTGCGATCGCTAGCGTTAAAATTTGATTCAAACAATTGGTAAATTTCGCTAGTCGTGACTACTTCTTTTAAAACCTTTCCTATCTGGGCATTTTTCTCGCTGTTAACCAACGGCATCCTAATGTTGGCGGTCATTCTGCTAATCTGGCAACAGCAGAAATTGACCGCTTTTTTTGGGATAGCAACATCCCCAGAATCAATCGGCCTAAACAACTCACCCCAAATTGCTACATCTGATTTGGGTCGCCGTCACCAACTCACTTACCAGGAGTGGGTAGACATTCTCAAGCAAGAAGCTAAGGTCGCTGCTGACCAAAGGACTTCCCATTTAACCATCCTGGCGGGAGATTCTCTGAGTTTGTGGTTTCCCCCTGAGTTATTACCCGAAGGTAAAAATTGGCTCAATCAAGGGATTTCTGGCGAAACCAGCAATGGACTCTTGAAAAGATTGAAAATATTTGACCGCACCCAGCCAGAGGTCATTTTTGTGATGATTGGCATTAATGACCTAATTCGGGGGGTGGGCGACGAGGAAATTTTAGATAATCAGCGACAAATCATCAATTACCTCCGAAAAACGCATCCCACAGCGCAAATTGTTGTCCAATCGATTTTGCCACATGGGGCGGAAGAAGCAACCTGGAAAGGACGAGATAAACTTCTAACTGTTACCAATAGTCGTATTCGGGAGTTGAATCAGCGACTGCAAAGCATAAGTGCCAAAAAAGATGTCAAATTTCTTGATTTATATCCCTTGTTTACCGATAAGCAAGGAAATCTCCGCCGCGAATTTACTACTGATGGCTTACATTTAAGTCCTGAAGGCTATATAGTTTGGCGTTCTGCATTGCAGATTTATAGCGAAATCGAATTAAAATCTCAGCATGAACGTCCCTCAGCAAAAAAAGCCTAAAGTCCAAAAAGAAGTAATATCTTTGAATACAACTCTGTATCAATCGCGGCTTGGCGCGAGAAAATAAAAAATAGTGGTTCAAGTAGACAAATCTAATGGATACAAAAGCTTTTAAGCGTAGCCTACAACATTCAGAAAATTACAATCGCAAGGGCTTTGGTCATCAAGCAGAAGTTGCTACCCAGTTACAATCTGAGTATCAGAGTAACTTGATTCAGGAAATCCGCGATCGCAATTACATCTTGCAACGGGGTGATGTGACAATCCGACTAGCACAAGCCTTTGGGTTTTGCTGGGGTGTAGAACGGGCTGTTGCTATGGCCTACGAAACTCGTCAGCACTTCCCCACAGAACAAATCTGGATTACTAACGAGATTATCCACAACCCTTCTGTAAATCAGCGAATGCAGGAGATGCAAGTAGAATTCATTCCCATTGAAGGAAAGAATAAAGACTTTTCTGTTGTTGGAACTGGTGATGTAGTGATATTACCCGCTTTTGGAGCTAGCGTTCAAGAAATGCAGATCCTTCACGACAAAGGCTGCAAAATTGTTGATACAACTTGTCCTTGGGTATCTAAAGTTTGGAATACAGTAGAAAAGCACAAAAAAATCGATTATACATCAATAATTCACGGTAAATATAAGCACGAAGAAACAGTCGCTACTAGTTCTTTTGCTGGCAAGTATTTGATTGTGTTGAATTTGCAAGAAGCAAATTATGTTGCTGACTATATTATCAATGGTGGGAACCGGGAAGAATTTCTGACAAAATTTGCTAAAGCTTGTTCAGCAGGATTTGACCCCGATCGCGATTTAGAAAGAGTTGGCATTGCTAACCAAACTACAATGCTTAAAGACGAAACTGAGCAAATCGGGAAACTTTTTGAACGGACTATGTTGCAGAAGTATGGCCCCATCGAGTTAAATCAACATTTCCAAAGCTTCAATACCATCTGTGATGCCACCCAAGAACGCCAAGATGCAATGTTGGAGTTAGTAGAACATAATTTAGATTTAATGGTAGTAATTGGTGGGTTTAATTCATCCAATACTACTCAGTTACAACAAATTGCTTTTGAGCGGGGAATTCCTTCTTATCATATTGATACCGTTGAACGGATTAAATCAGGAGATTCTATAGAACATCGACAATTAAATGGGCAATTAATAACTACAGAAAACTGGTTGCCAGATGGTGAAATTGTCGTGGGAGTTACTTCTGGTGCTTCTACGCCAGATAAGGTAGTAGAAGATGTAATTGAGAAGATTTTTGCTGTGAAAGCAACAGCAGCACTGGTTTAAGTAGGTAGGCGTAATTAAATATAAGATCAAACCTCACCCTCAATCCCTCTCCTTAGTAAGGAGAGGGAAGCCGGAGGCAAGGTGAGGTTCTATATTTAATTAGCAATCATTTATTGGCGAAACATCACACTAATATCAGCTATAAAGTTCGTAGTAAGGACTTTAGTCCTTATTTTTCAAGCACTAAATTCGTTACTATAAACCCTCAAAACTGGTAACTGTTCACCATTTTAAAAAATTGTGAGAAATTCCATAAATGGCTATTTATGAGAAAATTGGCAAAAGCTATGATTTGACTCGTCGTGCCGATCCTGAAATTGCTGCCCGATTAGCTACTCACCTTCAGGTAAAATCAGATTCTTCATATCTTGATGTGGGATGTGGCACTGGGAATTACACACTAGCTTTAGCAAAACATAGTGGTGTTTGGCATGGAGTAGACCAGTCAAAACAAATGATTGATATTGCTACAAATAAGAGTAATATTGTAGCTTGGCAAGTTGCCGAAGCGGAAACTTTACCTTATGCTGACGAGATTTTTTCAGGTGTATTATGCACGCTAGCAATACATCATTTTGTTAGACTAAATCCTGCTTTTCAGGAAATTTATCGTGTTTTAAATACTGGTAATTTGGTATTGTTTACAGCCACGCCAGAGCAAATAAGTAAGTATTGGTTAGTCGAATATTTTCCAGAGGCTATACATAAATCTGCTGAACAGATGCCAAGTTTAGAAAAGGTCAGATATGCTCTCAACGAGGCAGGTTTTAATTCAGTAAATATCGAACCTTATTCTATTTCAAAAAATTTGCAAGACCTATTTTTATATAGTGGTAAATATCGTCCTGAAATATATTTAGATGAAAATATACGTTCTGGAATTTCTACCTTTGCTTTGCTAGCTTCGCCAGAAGAAATTACCGCAGGGTGTCAAAGGCTAGCAGCAGATATTAACACAGGACGCATCACAGATATTGTTAATAAATATGAAAACAATTACGGAGATTATTTGTTTGTAATCGCCGAGAAAATTAATCATGAATTAGCATGACAGAGAAATGGCTTTCTATCGTCGGTATTGGGGAAGATGGATTACAGGGATTAAGCGCGATCGCTCTTTCCCTAATTACTCAAGCTAAAGTAATTGTCGGAGGCGATCGCCATTTGGCAATGCTACCTACAGACGATGGACGTGAAAAACTAGTCTGGACATCTCCCATTAGCGCCTCAGTTGAGGAAATCATTCAGCGTCGGGGTGAGTCAATCTGCGTACTTGCAAGCGGCGATCCGATGTGTTACGGCATTGGTGTCACCTTAATGCGGCGAATTCCGGTTTCTGAAATGACGATTATCCCCGCGCCTTCAACCTTCAGCCTCGCCTGTGCCAGGATGGGATGGTCTTTAACTGAAGTGGAAACCTTGAGTTTAAATGGTCGTCCATCCTCCCTACTCCAGTCTTACATCTATCCAAAAGCGCGGCTGTTGATTTTGAGCGAAGGGAAGGACACACCCGCCGTTGTTGCGGAGATTTTGACAAATCGCGGCTATGGTGGCAGCAAAATCACCGTATTGGAGCGTATGGGCGGCACTCATGAAAGAATTGTGGAAGGTACGGCTGCATCTTGGAATGAAACTGAAATTGCGGCATTGAATGCGATCGCAGTTTATTGTATTGCTGATGCTGGAGTTGTCCTATTACCAAGATTACCAGGGCTACCAGATAACGCCTATCACCACGATGGACAGTTAACCAAGCGTGAAGTTAGGGCAATTACCCTAGCAGCTTTGTCTCCCACACCGGGCGCGTTGTTGTGGGATATTGGCGCGGGTTGCGGCTCAATTTCCATCGAATGGATGCGGAGTAATGCTCGGTGTCGGGCGATCGCCATCGAACAAAACTCATCTAGACTACTCTATATTGCCGATAATGCCGCCACTCTTGGCACTCCAAATCTGCAAATCATTGAAGGGAAAGCGCCCCAAGCCCTGAAAAACCTGCCAGCACCAGATGCCATTTTTATTGGTGGTGGGGTTACAGCAACAGGACTCTTTGATGTTTGCTGGGAAGCACTGCGGCCGGGTGGGCATTTGGTTGCAAATGTGGTGACAGTACAGGGTGAGCAAACTTTATTCCAATGGCATGAACGAATCGGTGGCGATTTAATTCGTGTTGCCATTCAACGGGCGGAACCTATTGGTAAATTTTTAGGCTGGCGGGCAATGACACCTGTAACGCAATTGGTAGTTGTAAAATAATATAAATCATCCCAAAAAACGAACCACAGAGGCAAGGCAGCGCAGTCTTGGGGGTTTCCCCCATGAGCGACTGCCGCGCAGAGAACACAGAGAGAGGAGAGATCAAGAGGATTTTTGCGTCAGTTTTAGAATATTTTTTTATTTGGAAGTCCCTTACACGGTTGACAACTCCCTTAAAAGATTTTTAAACGTAAAGCTTTCGTCAGTAGACTCTCTAGGGTGGAATTAACTTACAATTCACAGATTAGTGCTACTTAATCTGACAAAAAGTTAAATTTTCGTAGGGGCTAGTTGACTTGGAAAATGTCAAAATTAAATGAGTTTTGCGTAGGCCCACACTCCTACGGAGAAATAAGTTACGCATAGCGTCTCTAAGAGTTGCGACAAGTCACCAGACATCGTAACTTTACATAGCGCGGATTTGAGATAACATAAGTTGGAATTTATGGGCAAGCAACGTGTTCTTTCTGGAGTTCAACCAACCGGCAATTACCATCTAGGTAACTACTTGGGAGCCATTCGCAACTGGGTAGAAAATCAGAGCGAATACGAAAATTACCTGTTTGTGGCTGATTTGCACGCGATTACAGTGCCACATGACCCCAAACAATTGGCAGCTGATACCTACACCCTTGCTGCTCTGTATCTAGCTTGTGGTCTTGATTTAAGCCACTCCACTATCTTTGTACAATCCCACGTTTCGGCCCACAGTGAACTCACCTGGTTGCTCAACTGCATTACACCTCTAAACTGGCTGCAAGATATGATTCAGTTCAAGGAAAAGGCTGTAAAGCAAGGAGAAAATGTGAGTGCAGGCTTATTAGATTACCCAGTCTTGATGTCAGCAGATATTTTGCTTTACCAAGCTGATAAAGTGCCAGTGGGTGAAGACCAAAAGCAACACTTGGAATTGACACGGGATATTGCCGCTCGGTTAAATCACCAATTTGGTAAACCAGATCAGCCCGTACTGAAGTTACCAGACCCTTTGATTCGCAAAGAAGGGGCAAGGGTGATGAGTTTGGCTGACGGTACACGCAAAATGTCAAAGTCCGATCCTTCGGAGTTAAGCCGAATCAATTTGCTAGATTCACCAGAACAGATTGAATACAAGATTAAACGTTGTAAAACCGATCCGATTCGTGGTTTGACTTTTGACGATCCTGCACGTCCAGAGTGTAATAACTTGTTAACGCTGTATACATTGCTGTCTCTTAAGAAAAAAGAAGATGTCGCAGTTGAATGCCAGGATATGGGCTGGGGACAATTTAAACCATTGTTGACGGAGACAATTATTGAGTCTTTGAAACCAATTCAAGAAAAATATCAGTCAATAACCGAAGACAAAAGCTATTTGGACTCTGTGTTACGGGATGGAGGGGAAAAAGCTAGAGCGATCGCAAATCAAACTTTATCACAAGTAAAAGCTGCTTTAGGCTACTCTCTTCCTCTATAAGTTTTCACTTTTTGGTGTGGTTCGCTATACCATTTAAGAAATTGAAATTCTTAATGTTATGTATCACACCCATAGCCCCACAGCCTTCAAGAAAGCTGTACAAGCAGGTGAATTTTTAGTTACCGCCGAGGTAGCACCCCCAAAAGGGGGAGATCCAGCGCACATGATTCAAATGGCGGCGACTCTTAAGGGAAGGGTTCATGCTGTCAATGTTACTGATGGTAGCCGCGCAGTGTTACGGATGTCTTCGTTAATCGCGTCGGTGATTTTGTCACAAAATGGTATAGAGCCGATTTGTCAAGTTGCTTGCCGCGATCGCAATCGCATTGCTTTACAATCTGATTTAATGGGCGCTCATGCTTTAGGTATTCGTAATATTTTAGCTTTGACTGGCGATCCCGTAAAAGCAGGCGATCATCCAGATGCTAAAGCAGTTTTCGACTTAGAAGCGGTGCGATTACTGCAACTGATTCGGAAGATGAATCAAGGCGTTGATTGCAACGAGAAACCCTTGACTGATGGAGCGTTAGATTTATTTGTTGGCGCAGCAGTAGACCCGCAATGTAAAAGTTGGTCGGGTTTGCAAAGTCGATTTGAACGCAAAATTGAAGCCGGAGCGCAATTCTTTCAAAGTCAGTTAATTACCGATTTTGATCTACTAGAAAAGTTCATGGATAGCATTGCTTCTGGCTATAAAAAACCGATTTTAGCAGGAATTTTTCTGTTGAAATCGGCAAAAAATGCCCAGTTTATTAATAGGTGTGTTCCGGGTGTAAATATTCCCCAACATATTATTGATAGATTGGCAAAAGCCAAAGATCCTCTTGAAGAAGGAATGAAAATTGCCGCAGAGCAAGTGCAGATAGCACGGCAATTGTGTCAAGGGGTTCACATGATGGCAGTGAAACGGGAAGATGCGATCGCACCAATTTTAGATTTGGCTGGGATTGCTCCAGTTAATCAGTTAGTAGCCAAGTAAAGAAGATAACGTATTTTTTATTAAAGCAGATGGTAAAAATCATCTGCTTTTTTAATTCTGCAATCAGCCATCAACGATTTATTACGAGGCATATCAAGCGCTATGGAGATTATAGTTAGGCCTTTGGGGTGGACGATGGAAGTGGACAGACTTCCATGACTTGAATCAAGCCCTGCTCAAGGGTAAATCGATGGCCCACATGCTCATCTGCAAGAACTGCGTAAGCCTTGTCACACACGACCTGATGCACATCGACCAAAATGCGCCCGGACTCCTCAGAGTAAAAGGAAATCGGCTCGACGTGCGGATTGATCTCGCTCCATTGCTCCGTCCAGTAAGCGCGAACTTCTTCAGTTCCACGGACAAAACCGCCTTTGAACGCTTTCGGCCAAGCCACGTCCGCAGTCATGAGGGCAAGGGCAGCGTCAATATCTCGCGCGTTGAAGGCGGCGTAAGCCGCACGGAGCAGTTCGATTTCTGGTGCATGTTGATCTGACATAAGAGTAAAACTAAATGACAAAAAACTTTACTAAACTCATCTATAATTGGGTACTTTAGATAAGTTTATGTGGAAAGTTGCAGAATTTGGAGGATTAATCGGCGTTTCTTCAAGTTTTAAGATAGTGTATACTTTTTTGAGTGAATAAGGTTGCAAAAGTTTGGCTATGTTTGCTATCAAGCGAGAGTTAAAACTAAATAATGTTGAAACCTCGTTAATGCGTGGCAATGCTGGTTTTAAGCGCTGGGTTTACAATTTTGGGTTAGAACTGTTAACTGCATCCTGGAGCTTTGAAGATGTGAAAGCTTCTGATTTTAAGCGCATTGATGCTATCAAAAAAGTATTTACTCAAGTGACAATGCAGAAGCCGGAATATGCCTGGATGAAATTATATCCATCCACAGTATATCAATCAGCGTTTATTGACTTGAAGGATGCTTTTTCGAGATGGCGGAAAGGTCTAGCAGGGTTCCCGAAGAAGAAGTTAAAGAAAAAAGGTGACTCGTTTACCGTCTACAAAACATCAGGTATTTATCCTGAAATTGGCAAGCCAGCGCTGCCATTTACTAACCGGGTTGTGATTAATGCGGGTTCGCTCATAAAGTTACCAGGATTAAAGCAACTTAGATTAAAAGAGCGGATTGATTTTATCTGTAGTTCTCAGACATTCACTGTGTCTAGAACTGCTGATAAATGGTTTGTATCTTTCATGTTGGATGCCCAAAAGATTCCTCCAATATTTCATCCAATTCAAAAGATTGGTGTTGATTTGGGTGTGAAAACTTTAGCGACTTGTTCTGACGGTACTTTTTACGATATGCCTCATACCACTAAAACGGCGAAAATCAAGCTAGGTAAATTCCAGTGGCATAATCGTAATCACGTGTTAGGAAACAAAAAACTAAAAATTCAGGCATCAAATAACGCCAGAATTTACTACACTCAATTAGCAAAACAACACGCTCGTATCGCCAACATCAGACAAGATACTACTCAGAAAATGACTACTGACATAAGTCGCAAAGCTGCTGTTATTAGGATTGAGGATCTGAATGTATCGGGGATGATTGCTAACCATAAATTAGCTAGCGCTGTAAGTAATAACTGTTTTTACGAGATTCGTAGGCAGTTGATTTATAAGCAACCTTTTTATGCGACTAAGGTTGAGTTAGTTGATAGATGGTTTCCATCACCCTTAGATGTGTTCATCTTGTGGCCACATTCAACCGATGGGATTGAGTGAGCGTGTTTATAACTGTGGTGGATGCGGTAATGTTCAAGATCGTGATGAGAATGCATCTATCAACTTGAGGGATGCGTCTTTCGATAAAATACGGTTGGCTTAACCGAAATTTACGCCCGTTGACAAGAAGTAGCCGACTACCTTGGTGGACACGGGAAGAAATCTCTAAACAGGTTTAGACAGGTTTAGCTAAGTATTTTAAAGCAGATGCAGCAGGGACTAACAATTTATTTTACCGTCAAAGCTAAGTATGCGAAAAGCCTTATAAAACGGTGAGTCAAAATCGTTAAAACATAGATACAGCAGGTATTCCAGCCCGTCATAGACATCGCTATTTTCCAAAAAGAAACTCCAGAATGCACTTAAAGCATTCTGGAGTAGTAACAGGTTTCTAACATCAATCAATTTTGACCCATGCGATCGCTAGATGTCGTTGGGGTATATACTCAAATGTGTTTATGGCTACTCATCCGCAAATCGAACAGCAAATTACCTCTTTTACAGCCATAATCTCAATGCCTCTACAGAATTCTACGAACAAATGCTGGGCTTGGAGTTATGGCTTGATCAAAAAGCCTCTCGAGTTTATACTGTTAGTCGTTCTGGATACTTAGGATTTTGTCAAGCAAGCGAAACATCATCTTCTCCCGCCGACAAGCAATCAAGTGTCATTTTCACTAAATATTCTCTTGGGGTGACTGCATGACAGCCAAAAAAATCGCATGGCTACGTACAACATTGCAATTTAAAGGTTCGGTTATTAAAGCAATTTACAAGCATATCCTAGTGTGCGGAGCTTTCGGGTTTTTAATTTCGATACTTTATCATTTTGAATTGCGTGTATCCCAACCCGCTTTAGCAAATGTTATTCCTAGTATTGTTTTAGGTTTATTACTTGTATTTCGGACAAATACTGCTTATGAGCGATTCTGGGAAGGGAGAAAATGCTGGGGATCTCTAGTAAATAACATCCGAAATCTGGCTCGACAAATTTGGGTATCGATTGACGAAATATCTCCAGAAGATAAACAAAATAAAATTACAGCATTAAATTTATTAGTAGCTTTTGCTGTCACAACTAAATTACATTTGCGTGGAGAAGCAGTCAATAGCGAGTTAGAAGATTTAATGCCATCTAGTAAGTATATCAAACTGAAGATTATGAATAATCCTCCCATAGAAGTTGCCTTTTGGATAGGAGATTATTTACAAGAGCAGTATCATCGCAATTGCCTTAATAGTTATCAACTAACATCTATGCAAGAATTATTAAACAATCTTGTAGATAATTTAGGTGCTTGTGAACGAATTTTAAAAACACCTATGCCATTAGCCTATGCCATTCATCTGAAGCAATTATTGTTACTATATTGTTTACTGCTACCCTTTCAAATAGTGGCGACTCTGGGTTGGTGGACAGGTTTAATTTCGGCTTTAGTTGGTTTTACAGTATTTGGAATTGAAGCAATCGGCTTGGAGATAGAAAACCCCTTTGGTTACGATCCTAACGACTTACCTCTAGATGCGATTTGCGCCACAATGAAACGGAATATAGACGATTTAATTACTCTGACTCCAAATGCGCGATCGCACCCAAGTAGTTTGAGATCCGATAAAAGCTAAGATGGGGAAGAATGTACAAGCCTAGATTATAGCTGTCAAGCCCTATCTTTGCCGTCCCTCCATCTTGTTTCACAGTACTATATAAACGCGAAACTATCTCTTCATTGGTGGATGTGCAATGATGCCTGTACGTCAAACATTATCAAAGCCTGATATCCAACTTTCTTACTTAGAGTGGAGCCAAGGTCAAGAACCTTTACTATTGTTACACGGCTTAGGCGACCATGCTCTAGTGTGGTCTAGTTTAGGAGATTACTTAGCGACAGACTACCACATAGTCGCCCCAGATATGCGCGGACATGGCGAAAGTAGTAAGCCTGAGAGAGATTATAGCTTTGAAAGTGCGATCGCAGACCTTGAAGCACTTATGGATCGTCTCGGATGGACATCTGCCCATATTGTCAGTCATTCGTGGACAGGTAAATTAGCCGCTATCTGGGCAAGACAAAACCCAAAGCGTTTGCGGAGTATAATTCTAGTCGATCCAATTTTCATCTGGAAAATGCCCAGCCTTCTCAGGCTAACTTTCCCCATGCTGTATCGTTTCTTACCCTTTCTTAAAAGCATGGGCCCTTTTGCCAGTTATGAAGAAGCCGAACAACAAGCACGGCAGTTAAAGCAATATCAAGGATGGAGTTCCTTACAGCAGCAAGTTTTCCAGGCAGCAATAGAACAAAAACCCGATGGTAGCTGGGGTAGCAAATTTACCATCGCCGCCCGCGACGGGATTTTTGAAGCAGTTATGCAAGTGCCTGGTTTTACAATTCCCCTTGATACACATGCCCTCTTTATCCAACCAGAACAAGGACTGAATCGCCAAGATTGGCAAATCCAACCCTACAAAACCTCTCTCAAAAAATTACGTATCTGCCAAGTTCCTGGCAATCATTGGCCATTTTTGACACAACCAGAGACATTTAACCAAACTGTGGCAGCTTTCTTAGCAGAACACAGATAGAAAATCTCATTATTATTTAGACGGGATTATCATCCGGCAACAGAAGAATTAATAGGAGGGATGTTTAGCGATAAGCAGCTACGCTCCTGTTAAATCAGTTATTAGTTATCAGTCATCAGCATTCATTGGTTACTGATAAATAATTAGGACTTACCCAAAACTACAGATGCTTAGGGGAAATTTATGAATTTCCCCTACCTGAAAATCAGGGTTTTGGCTATTGTTTGCGTAAATCCTGCTAATAACTGATAACTGTTAAAGTACGGATAAACCACTCATGAGCCTTTGTATCAACCCCCTTTGCCCTACACCAAATCACCCAAATAACGAGCAAAATCGCTTTTGTCAAAGTTGTGGTTCTCATTTGGAATTGCTAGGGCGTTATCGGGTGACGTGCCTGTTGAGTGACAAAACAGGGTTTAGTAAAGTTTATGAAGCTTATGAGCAAGATACCCCTAAAATCCTCAAAATTCTTAAAGAGGATTTATCAGGCAACGCCAAAGCACTAGAACTATTTCAGCAAGAAGTAACTGTACTGGAACAACTCAAGCATCCCGGCATTCCCAAGCAAGATAGTTACTTCCAGTATCAAACCCGAAATGGTTTAGTGTTGCATTGCATTGCAATGGAAAAAATCGCCGGGTGCAACTTAGAACAGTGGCTACAGCAGCAGAATCGTCCCATTTCAGAAGAACAAGCTGTAGCTTGGTTAAAACAATTAGTAGAAATTTTGGATTTAGTGCATGGTAAACAATACCTGCATCGAGATATTAAGCCATCCAATATCATGATTAGATCCCCCATTGGGAAGGATTGGGGAGATTTAGTACTAATTGATTTTGGCACCGCCACAGAAATTGACAGAACCGACCCAGAGCAACTTAGCAACGGCGACGGGATGACAGCACTTATGTCATCTGGCTACAGCGCCCCAGAACAAATGAATGGTCAAGCAGTACGGCAATCAGATTTCTTTGCCTTGGGACGCACCTTTGTATTTTTGCTAACAGGACAACATCCTTTAGATATGTATGATGTTCAGCAAAATGTATTGCACTGGCAAAATCATGCCATCGATATCTCACCCTTACTATTAAATTTAATTGATTGGCTAACAGCACCAGATATAAAAAATCGTCCTGCTAATGCCAAAGAAATTTTACAGCGTCTAGAACAAATTGAAGAAAGCAAAAAGTTCTGCTCAGAAGAGGATTCAACCCCACCTAAACGGGAACCACTTCTAGAAGTAGAGGATTCAGAGCCAAGCTCTCTCCCCTTGGAGCAAGAGCCAGAAAATAGTATTCCTCCCGGCCCTGTTGTCGAAACCCAGCCAACAGAAACTACTCCTGAAAATATTAATTTAGCAATCGATTTAAACACGGAACAGTTGTCCGCGCCAATTCCTCAAACTTTGCCATCGCCACAGAAAGAGCCAGAAGAAGTACCACTACTTAAATTTTTTGTAGGGCTACTAGTGATATTAGGATTACTTAGTATGGTGGCTTTAGTAATGCGAAATTCACAATTTATTGTGAGGTCAAATTATGGTCAATCTCCCGAAAGAAAAGGGAATATTGATTACTTTTCTTATCAAGAAGGTAGAGATAGCCAGGGGAGGGTAGCCGAATTTAATATCGCTGTTTTATCACTAGAATATAAATGGCTTTTAGGTAGCAGTTTTCAGATTAAATATAATGATGAAATTATTAGTCTAGACCTTTTAAAACTGAACTTAGAAAAAGAAGGAATACAGAATATAATGCAATATCCTAGCGAAATTATATCTGTAGGAACAGTTTCTTGTAAAGGTAATATAGCAGTTCAAGAGCGAATGGCTCTAGAACGTTCTAAACAAATTCAATTTTTAGTAAAAAGAATATTTATTAATACACCAAGTGTTAAACGTTATCGAATATTAAATTTGGGACAATTTCAACAGAGTGATTGTCAGGCAAATCAGGATTTAACTAAATATCAGAGAAGTATTATAATCATTGGTGTAAAAAAGCAATCCCCAGGTGTAATTCTTGATGAAGCACTACGGGATAGGTTAGAGAAAAAGCCTTTTGCTGATTTTAAGTTAGAAGATTATTCTTTGGGAACGGCAGAAAAGTTTAAGACAATACCAAGTAATTTATAAAATCTCTAGTAAGTAAAGCGGCGTAAATAATTAAAGGTTTGTAGTGAGGACTTTAGTCCTCAAATGAGGGCTTCATCTCTCACTACAAAATAATCTCAAGATTTCTTACATTACTTAATCAACGAGCATTGCAAATTCTCCGCGCCGATGAGCAATTGAGCCAGTTAGAAACCGTTATGGCTTTTTTTGCTACCTTCGTATTAGACAGCGCTTTAGTTCAGCAAATCATGAGGTGGGATATGGCAGTGTTACACGAATCTCCCTGGTATCAGCAAATTTTCAGAGAAGGTGAACAACGTGGGGAACAACGTGGGGAACAACGAGGACTGCGAGAAGGCATTGTATCAGGTCTTGAACTCGCTTTAGAAATAAAATTTGGCAGTGAGGGATTGCAACTGATGTCAGAAATCTCTCAAATTGCTGATTTAGATAAATTAAAGGCAATTCAGCAGGGAATTAAGAGTGTAAATACTCTAGATGAATTACGGCAATTCATTTGAAGTAATGGAACTTCCTTGAGTTTGGCAAATTGTGAGGTGGAATATGTCAGTGTTTGAGAAATCTTTCTTTTATCAAGAAAGTTTTAAATTACCTCAAATTAGCCAAACTCTAGGATGGCAAAAATTCTAATCATTGTTCACGCTCCCATACCAGAATACCTCTTTAAACCCGCACGCCAAAGGAAGCGATTCGCACCCAAAAACACTAATAGCCAACCGAACATTGACCAAAATCCCCGCCCTATATCTACGGGTAGCCCTACCAAAAGACTCGCAGGAAAATTAATTAAATAGGGAAAAGGCGTAAACATAACTATTTGCCGCACAGGTTCTGGAAAGACTTCTAAAGGTGCAATCAAACCAGATAAAAATAAATAAAACAAAAACCAAAAATTTTCTAAAGCAGTAGCCCGTTCTGTCCAAAATGCAAACATGGCAAAGGTGTACTGAATCGTAAACCGCAAAGCAAATGCTAGCAGCACCGCCAATGTAAATAGCAAAAATCTACTTAAACTTGGTATCCAAAAAGCTTGGGGATAAAGAATAAAAAATAATGCTACTAATAAAAAAGTAAAAGTTAGCCTAGCAAATCTTTCAGAAATATGCGCCGCAACATGATGCCATACTGGATCGAGTGGTTGTAGCAACTTGGGCGAAAGCTTGCCTTCCACTACTTCTTTTTCAAACTCCCAAATTACCCAAACAACTGTTAATTGTCTAACGACGAAAACCGTGATAAAGTAACGGGCAAAATCCACCGATGATAGTCCAAACTGCCCACCTTGTGCTGCCTGTATCCAGATACCCATAAGGATAATCGGCAAAGATCCAGCCAAAACCCATAAGATTAATTCTGCTCGATACTCAACCATATAGGCGTAGTATACTGCCAGCAAAGTTAGAGCTTTTCTAATAATTTTTTTCATCTATGGTGTATTCTCCTCTCGGCAACTCGATTTCTGGTAGCGATCGCACTACACAACACCTGCCTGAAAAACTCGTCCAATTACTTCTTCTACAGGCGGTTCAGTGACAGTTAAATCAATTACCTCCAAATCCGTCAAAATCTTCGATACCGTGCGAGTAAGTGCCTCTCTAGATACTATAAAATGCACCGATCGCCCTTCTAAGAGTTGCACATCTCCATAGGTCATAAGTTTTTCTATCGGTAGAGGTTGGGCTAACTCGATATGGACTTCCCGATAAGGGGCAAAACGTTCTAGTAGTCCATCCAAACTACCGTCATACATCAGGCTTCCCTGGTGAATCAACAGCACTCGTTGACACAAAGCTGTGATATCAGCCATGTAATGGCTCGTCAATAGCACTGTAGCTTGATAACGCTGATTGTAGTCGCGTAAAAAATCGCGTACCGCCACCTGAGCATTTACATCTAGTCCCAGAGTCGGTTCATCTAAAAACAATACCTGGGGACGGTGCAAAAGCGCTGCTAGCAATTCTGCCTTCATCCGCTCACCTAAAGATAGCTTCCGCACTGGTTGGGTAAGTTTGGCTTCTAAGGAAAGCATCTCTGTTAATTCTCCTACCCGCCGTTGAAACTCTTTATCAGAGATGTTGTATACAGCAGCATTAATTCTCAAAGAATCTAGCGCTGGTAAGTCCCAAATTAACTGCTGCTTTTGCCCCATCACCAAGGTAATTTTTTGCAAAAATGCTTCCTTTCGATGAAAAGGGATTTGTCCAGCTACTGTAACTTTACCGCCAGAGGGATGAATTAGCCCAGTGAGCATTTTTAGTGTGGTGGTTTTGCCAGCACCATTTGGCCCCAAAAACCCCACTACTTCACCAGGGGCAATTTCAAAGGAAACATCCTGAACTGCTTTAATTGAGCGGTAGGTGCGGTGAAAAAGGTGGGTGATTGTACCTTTAATACCCGGATTTTTTACTGCCACTGGATAAGATTTACTCAAATTTTCAGCAACAATGATTGACATATTTTTTATATTAGAACCACGGATATAAGTAGGTAGGCGTAATTAAATATAAGATCAAACCTCACCCTCAATCCCTATCCTTAGTAAGGAGAGGGAAGCTGGAGCCGGGGTCAGGTTTTATATTTAATTTGACCCGCTTACTTATACAGATAGACACACATAAATTATGGGTGTTTAGTGCTATTTATCAAACACAATTTTGACTCTTGAATTCTTCAAGTGTGGTTCAAAATCCGAAAGCAGGGATTTTCGCCAGTGACATATCATAATTTCATCTGGTGAGCATTACGCATAACACATAGACTTTAACGTAAGCGTCCCGATCGCAATGTACTGATAATTAACCACAAACCCAATAAGCTAGCAACGGCAAAGAGGGCGGTGCTTAAAAAAGATAGCTGACTTGTCTGCGCTCTGGTGGATATAATTGCTGCACCCATAATCAGCGAACCCACTAGGATACTAAAAGAGAGTCGGTTAGCGGCATCGTCCATAGTGCGCCGCACGCCATCTAAACCCCGCAGCGATAGATTCCACTGTAAGGTTTCTGAGGTAACTCGGTCTAATAACAGTTCTATTTGGCGCGGAGATTGCAGAGAGAGACTTTTTATATCTAAGGCTGTGCGTAATAGCGATCGCACTGGATTATCGCCCAGTAATTGCCGACGAAACAAGTCTGTAATTAATGGTTTAACTTCATCGAAAAAATTAAGCTCTGGGTTGAATGTCCGCGCTACACCCTCTAAATTTGCTAGGGTTTTGGCATATAAACCCATGTTGCTAGGTAATCTAATTTTATTGTTGCGGGCAACTTGTAAAACTTCATAAATTATCTGACTGAAATTTATTTGTGTCAGACTGACATTGTGATACTTCCGCAACATGCGATCGTAATCATTTTCTAACCGTGATAAAATTACTGGTTGAGCCGAATCTGATAGCTGCAAAGTTAACTGAGCGCACCTTTGAGCATCTAAATCAACGATCGCTAACAACATCTCTGTTAATATTTGCTGTGTGCGGGGATCAAGTCTTCCTACCATGCCACAGTCTAAGAGGGCAACCCGCCCATCTTTGAGATAAAACAAGTTTCCCGGATGGGGATCGGCATGAAAAAAGCCATCAATATATAGTTGCTGAAAAAATACCCGAAATAACAAAGTAGTTATTTCTTTACGCTCTACGGCAGGATCTTTACCATTATTGTTATTGTTCAAATCAGCCGACAGGAATGGCACACCATCAAGCCATTCCATCACTAGTAATTTTTTTGTGGTCAATTCCCAGTTAATCTCCGCAACCACTATTTGCGTGGGATCAAACCAGCGACTTTTAGATAAGTTGCGCCGCAGTTCATCTGTAAAACCTGCTTCTCGTGTAAAATCTAACTCAGCTTCTAGTGCCCTGGTAAATTCTTCAGCGATGGATTTGATTTCGTAGGTTTGCCCAAATTCAGTCCGCGCCACTAAATCGGCAATACCTTGAATTAAAGCAATATCTTGGCCAATAGTTAGATCGATTCCCGGACGTTGGACTTTCAAAGCAACTTCTCGACCATCTGCTAATGTAGCGCGATGTGTCTGGGCAATTGATCCCGCCGCGACTGGAATCGGGTTAACTGTCTTGAAAGTTTCTGCTAGTGGACGTTTTAATTCTTTGCGAAGGATTATTTCTATCTCTGACCAAGGAACTGGCGGTACTGCGTCTTGTAAAGTTGATAGTTCCTCAATGTAGGAAGCGCTGAGTAAATCTGGACGGGTAGAGAGTAGCTGACCAAGTTTAACGTAAACAGGCCCCAAATCTACCAGGATATTTTTTAAAACCGCAGGTGTCGGTAGCTGTGGTTCATCAGCTTTGCCACCAGTGAGTAACCTTCGCATATAGTCCCAGCCATTGCGAAGGAATACTTCCAGAATTTCTCGTTGACGGGGAACAGTTTGGGTGAGGAACATTTTTATAAATAACTGCAAAGACGCAGGGAGTTAAAGAGGTAAGCAGCAGGGGATGACAATACAACCGAAGTTGGCTCTAGCTTTGCTACTGGTTAAAGTTCTGCTAGCTGCGCCACAGTCTTGGAATCTTTTTATGGATGATTGTAGGGCTTGGTCAAGCTTTTGTTCACTCAGCATTCGTTTGAGGTAATTAGAGCAAGAATCCCCACCGTGTAATAAGCGATGGGAACAACTAAATCCTTTAGAGGGAGAAATATATTTTTGATAGGCCTTAATAGACTCGATTGCCATTGTTTTGGCGAGAGGCTCAAAGCTAATAATGTCCATAACTGTCAGATAAAATAACAGACAGTCAAGTTATAATAGGGAAATAGACTTTTTCGCCTCTGCCAAGGGTTCTAACTTTTATAGCAGGTCGGTAAATCGGGGATCGCTTTGGATAATTTTAAGGATCTGCTTAATTTCCTGGGTACGTTCTTTTTTGACAACGAGGGTGACATTGCGATCGCGCACAATCACCACGTCCTCTAAACCAATTGTAACAACTACATCCTCTGGATTTGAGGCATAAATAATCGCCCCCTGCGTATCTAGCCCTACGTGCGTAGCAAGTTCCACATTGGGATTCTCTTCTGTTTTAAGTAAGCGCTCGATCGCATTCCAATCTCCTAAATCATCCCAACCAAAATCAACTGGCAAAACGTATGCTAGATTTGTCTTTTCCATTAGCGCATAGTCTATACTCTTCTTAGGCAACTGGGGATAGATATCAGTACCCTGTTGTTCTAAAGGTTCGATAATTTCTGGAGCATGGGTATGTAGTTCCTTGAGAACAACCCCTGCCCGAAAAACGAACATTCCACTATTCCAGCTAAAACGTCCCGTAGATAAAAAAGTCTCTGCCGTTTCGCGGTTGGGCTTTTCAGTAAAGCGGTTGACGTGATAAGCTGGCAACTCATCAAAGCTACCTATCTTTTCACCTTGTTCAATATAGCCGTAACCGGTTGATGGAAAAGTAGGTTTTATCCCCAGTGTAACGATCGCTGCTGTGCTTGCTGCCAGTTGCGTAGCCGCGCTTAATGTGTGGGCAAACGCTTCTTCGTCAGCAATCCAGTGGTCAGCAGGGAAAAAGCCAATCACAGCGTCTTCTCCATAGCGCTGTTTGATTTCTAAACTTGTCCAAGCAACGGCGGCGGCTGTGTCTCTGCCTTCTGACTCAATTAGTAAGTTCTCAACTGGTAGATCGGGTAATTGTTGTCGTACCCCTTCAGCTATCTGACTAGAAGTGATCACCCACAAGGAATCCCACCCGCCACCGAGTTTTATCAATCGATCGGCGGTTGCTTGTAATAAACTTCTAGAGCTACCATCAAGACTTAAAAATTGTTTAGGTCGGTCTTTGCGGCTCAGGGGCCAAAAACGTTCACCTTTACCACCAGCAAGGATTACGGGGAACAATAAAGTATTCATGTTGTCATACACGCCTACCGAAGAACATTATAAGTTTACAGTGAGCCTTTGCACTGGCAATATCTGTAGCTTGGATTAACATACTTTTAGGGAGTGGTTGAGTGGGGAGATAATTGTGATAAAACAAGTCGAATGGTCAGAAAATCCGGTTACATCTCAGCAAGTAGTAGAATTTGAACCCGATGTGCGATCGCACCAAATTCAACGCACGGAAAATCAGGTAACGCTAGCACCAGTAGCCGACTCAGAGGAGGAGGATGTCGAACTAAACCCGCCAGCAAATCCGAACCGTAGCGTCGTCGAATCAGTGGGCGCGATTCCCAATCAGCTTTACGAGAGACTGGGCTTAACCATGCCTCGATGGTTGTTGTGGATTATGACGATTGTCATCGGCATTATCTTATCTGGGCTGCTAGTCTCAACTTTAGCGCTGTGGACTCCTTTGTGGAGCAATCTGGATCGAACAGATGAAGATTCAGGAACTACCGCTAAAGACGAGATAAAAATCCCGTTACCAGGGGAGTTGTGGGGTAAACTTTCCCAGTACCAGCTTTCACGCCCCATGAATATCTTAATTATGGGGATTGAACCAGTTAACGGGAGTGTTGATGGTTCACCAGAAAGCTTTGCTGGCAAAAGCGACTCCATGCTGATGGTACGGCTTAACCCTAGTGAAAAATCTGTACGGGTGCTTTCAATTCCCAAAGATACGATGATTGCCATCCCTGAAAAGGGAGAAAAGGGATTAACTAAGGTATCAGATGCCAATGCCAAAGGCGGCCCAGTCTTGGCAGCACGGGTAGTTAGCCGGACATTAAATAATGCCCCAATCGATCGCTACATCCGTATTTCTACTAGCGGCTTGCGGCAGTTAGTCGATCAGTTAGGCGGAGTAGAAGTCTTTGTTCCCCAATCAATGGCATATAAAGACTCTAGCAGTCGGCTCTCGATTAATTTAGTTAGTGGCTGGCAAACCCTCAACGGCGAACAAGCAGAACAGTTTGTGCGGTTCCGCGAACCAGGTTTGGGAGATTTGGCGAGAGTGCAGCGTCAGCAAGCACTAACAGCAGCCCTACTGCAACGCTTAAATAGTCCTACCATCTTACCCCGGTTGCCTCAATTAACTCGCTTGATGCGAAAATATTTTGATACCAACCTGAAGATGGAAGAAATGATGGCGTTGGTCAACTTCGGACTCAACTTAGATCGAGATAATTTCCAAATGACGGTGTTGCCTGGTACTTTTAGCCGCTTTAGCAAAGACCCTGATAGCTATTGGCTAGATATGACTGGACAACAGAGCCTGTTGAATGATTATGTTGGGGTAAATGTACCTGGTCTTAAACCAGATATGCGTCAGGTTCCTAACCTCAAAATTGCTATTCAAAATGCCTCTAATCAACCTCAGCTAACTGAAAAAGTTATTGCTTATCTTAAACAGAAAGGCTTTACTAAAATTTACAAAGTTCCTGATTGGCCAGATACTCAACGTCAAACTCAAATTATTGTCCAAAAAGGCAATCGGCGAGTTGGAGTTGATTTGCAAAAAGTCTTAGGCTTAGGTCAAATTGAGGTGGCGGCTATTGGTGATTTAGAATCTGACCTCACAATTCGGATTGGTAAAGATTGGAAATAGTCATTGGTCATTAGTCATTAGTCATTAGTCATTGGTAAATGACAAGGGACTAATGACAAAGGACTACTGAAAAATAATAAAGTTATGAAAAAGATTTTACTGCGATTTTTGGGTTTGATTGGGATTTTGATACTGGCATTTTGCTGGATAATACTTAATCCCAAACCAGCGTTTGCTCAACTCAACACAATCAACTACAACAATATAAATTTAGAAAATCGTGATTTCTCTAATGCTGATTTGGCAGGTGTAACTTTTGTTGCAGCAGAAATGCGAGGGACAAATTTTCAAGGAGCGAATTTAAGCAACGCAATTCTTACTAAAGGAGTTTTATTAAAAGCAAATTTGGAAGGCGCGAATCTGACAGGTGCTTTAGTCGATCGCGTCACTATGGATAGTGCTAATCTAAAAAATGCCATTTTTACAGAAGCAACTTTGACGAGTAGCCGTTTTTACGATGCGGAAATTACAGGTGCTGATTTTACCGACGCTTTGATTGACCGTTATCAAGTGTCGCTAATGTGTGAAAGGGCGGATGGGGTAAATCCGGTTACGGGTATGTCAACGCGAGATAGTTTAGGTTGTAAGTAAAACTGCGGTTACTTATTCCGTAATTCGTGCGTGAAATGCTATTCAAACAGAAAAGTTGTGTAAAGCAAACAGTTAATCCTCAGACATTCTTGACTGTATTTGAGTGTATACCCTGATGACGTAGGATGCTCTAACGGTGAAAATTTGGTATAGGTAAATGCGTATCTTTCCTGACTCCAGATTTGTGACAAACATTTCTGGAGTTTTTTAATTAGAGAGTAGCGATCGCTCTTGAATAAAAGAATTATGAACACACACGCTATAACTGTGCGGGAAAATTACAGCGTATTGCAGGTAAATGAAGTACACGGGTAGGGGCACAACATGTTGTGCCCCTACGATGATCTGTACCTCACGCCTGTTGCAATCTGCTGTAATATAATGATTTACCTCTTCTATTGGACTACATTCTTAGTAATCCTTTAGATAGAGCTTATGAGGAGGATAATTTATTTGTCAGTAGTAAAAACCGTAAATATTTTCGATAAAGTTAGAGCAAAACTTTCAAGTATATAGTTAGATATTGAGAATTTTATCTAAGTAAATTTTGGGTCATGTAAAGAGAAAAACATGAAAAATTATATATAAAAACTTGTAAAATATGAAGGAAATAAACAGTGCGATCGCATCTAGCCTTATTTATTCGACTCAGCCGCAGGATGTTCCCCCATCGTATATAATATTAGGCGCAAATTAACTACACCATCTCGATTTAATTGTTTTCATTAAAGCAGTGAGTGAAATCCCGCGCAGACGGGCTAAATCTGCTAAATATTCAATGCGTTGTGTTTGCAGTTGTTCTATCTGTTCAGTTAAGTATAATAACTCTTTATGCTCATTATTTGTTAGATTTTCAGGCTCTCTTTTAGCAATTAATTCGTTGTAAGGGACTTCCAAATAAAAAAATATCCCAAATTTTCTTGTGGGATGGGCATCTTGCCCGTCCCCAATATTAGGACGGGCAAGATGCCCATCCCACAAAATGGATAATTTATTTCTTGGAAAGCCCTAATGCTATTGAATATCTGAAGGAATACCTTGATTAATTTTGAGTAATAATTCAGCTTCTGTCTGTGGTAAACTAGAAGCTTTTCTTTGCGCTTGAAGGTTGATAACTTGATATACAAAGCGCTCTAAGTCTACTTGGTTTAACTGCTGAACAGCCTTTATTAGTTCTTCAGAAGATAGTTGTACTTCAAGTTTTACTATTGACATTTTTTAGATTTCACCAGCTAACTTATTGATATTCTATCAACTTACTCATGTAAGTAAGACAAGTCAGATAGTTAAGCGATCGCACTTTAAATCTTGACTCAATCAAAGTGCGACACACTTAACCTCAATGCTTATTTAGTTGTATACGTCACAAAAATATCCTTTTTCATTTCAACTTCGGCTGGAGCATCGGGATTATAAGTTGGTGATAATAAAAAACTAGCAAATGAGGGTAAAGGAACTCCAGTTTTAGAACTACATGAGGGATAGAATAATGTGTAAAATGGTTCGGCTACAGAAGGGGTATCAAGTTTAACGCTCATAGCAGTTGCTAAAGCCTGAGCGCGACTTTGAGCGTCTTTCATCGCTGACAGATAAACTGAACTCTGCAAAGCCTGACAATCATTAACTGCGTACTCAACGCCCACACTCTTAACGGAAATATTTTCAAGTTGGATCGTGGCTTTCTTCGCTGTAGCAACAATTTCCTGAACGCGATCGCGTGTGGGCTTTTCCAGTCTCACCAGTATTTTGGCGTTATTTTCACTGGTATCAGGGCTAATTTGCACTTGAATTTTATCAGTACTAATCCCTTTGGCAACTAGGCTATTAACTACAGGCTGAAGAGTTGCTTTAGTTAAAGATTTTTTGCTTGGTGAAGATTCTGCTGCTGTTTTGTAATTTAAGAATAAAGTCCGTGAGGCAGCCCGGTTTTGTTGTTCCAGACTGCCGTTCGCCTTTGGCGTGCCGGAGGCATACCCGGAGGGTGAGGATATGCGACGGGTTTGCGGTAGAGATGAGGGTTGGGTTTCTAACTCATCATTGCTACTTGCGCTACTGAATACCAATTCAATATCGGCTGTATCTGCTGCTACTCTCACTACCCCTTGACCAATTACCATTAATGAATGGCGATCGCTTGCTGGTGGATAAAATAGTTGGGCATTAGTGACTTTGGGTGTTAATGCTCCCAGCCCGACAGTGACGGTAATACTGACTAACATTAGGGTAGTTATTTTTCTCATATCCTGGGAATGTCCTTTGAACCTAGTAATTGTCAAAGTTTACACTTCAAAAGCAGGATACTTAAAAAATATAGGACTTACGCAAAACTACACGCGGTAGGGGCACAACATGTTGTGCCCCTACGATGATCTGTACCTCACCAAGTTTCAATCTGCTGTATTTGTTGCACATTGATTTAGACAAATATAGACTCGCTAGAGCGCAAAATCAGTCTAGCGACTGATGAAATGATTGGGTAAAAACGTTTAGAAAGTTCACATTATCTAAAGGTAAACGACGCAACTGATGATTAATTTCATCCGCCGCAGCTAATCCAGAAAGCATCGCACCTTCCGCAAGATTGCCGCCACACCAATCACCACAGCAAACTAAAGGTAAGGGAGTTCTGGCAGACAAAAAAGCTTCGTGCCAAGGACGGCTAGGAAAGGCATAACGCCAACGATGTACTTGCATCCATTCAGAAGTATTCAGCCAAGGAAGGGACAGAGATTCAGCTGCTTGTTGCAACATAAGCTCTCCAACGGGTTGTAAATCCTGGATTTCTAGATGACGTTGGGCGAAATCAGCGCTACTTTGGACTACAAAATGTGGTTGTTGAGGGTTAGAACGCTTGCTACTGTCCAAACCAATCCATGCTAAATCAGCATGATCGACAAAAGTTAGGGCTTTCCACTGAGGGAGTGGTTGGGATGTGGGAGGATATCCCGCGATCGCACTAATTGAGGGATAAAATTCTACAGAACGCAAGTTATCAAGAAAAGCTTTATCCAATCCACTTTCACCCAAGGGTTCTAACAGCATGACCGCTTGGGGTGCAGGAATAGCAACCACTATAGCTTTTGCAGTTAATTCTTCATTGCCAGATTCGAGAGTCAAGCACCAACTATTTTCGGGAGTTGGGGTAATAGCAATGACACGCTGATTCAGTAATATTTCTAAACCTGGGGCGAGGGATTTAGCGATCGCACTCATTCCCGCAGGTGCAACATATCGCGGACTGCGGTTTTTTGGTTCAGATAAAGGAACGCCTGGGGTGAGTTCATAAACCTCCTCTGTCCAAACTTCGAGGATATGGCGCGATCGCAATATCTCCACAAAATGTCTAAATAATTCACCCTTTGGCTTCAGATAACAAGCCCCATGATCCGCGCAAGTTCCATGCAAGCGGCGTGTAGCTAATCTTCCTCCCAAACCACGGGACTTATCCACCACTCGCACCGAATACCCAGCTTGACTTAATTGCTGGGCGCAGACTAAACCGGCCATTCCGGCACCAATCACTACAATATCAGTCATGAGTCCATAGTCCTTAGTCATTGGTTATTGGTCATTAGGTTATTATCAAAGGACAAAATTACTACTAATGAGTGCTGAAAGCTAATAGTAGAATAAGGTACAGAAAGCTGCATGGAAGGGAGGAAGGGAAATTGGATGAAATGAGGGCGGCGCTAGAGTTAGCGACCGAAGAAGAATTGCAAGATTTAACGGCAATTCTATTTAGTCGTAAGTTCAATCCCCTAGACTATGTACATACACCCGAACCTATCGAAGTGCAAAGCCAAGACCGTAAAGCTTGGTTAGATTCACTAGAAGGACGCTTTCGTTTTTTGGCGGCAGATGGGATAACGGTATTACGGGGACGTACAGGCCAGGTAACTTACCGACAAGCTTTAGTTCAAGTATGTAAGTATCTAAAAATTCCCTATTCTCATCAGCTGCCAACCATTGATTTAGAAGCAGAAGTATTTTTGCATCTGCTGGGACAGGTATGGAAAAAATTACCTGAACAGGAAAAACAAAAATTGACTCTTGGAGTGCAGCGTCACCTTGTGCAATCAGAACTAAAAGAACCACTACCAATTTTGTTGCAGCCTGACCCCTTGGGGTTGCTTTTCAAAGGCGGTAGTGCGATCGCGGTTACTTCACTTCTCCAGCCACTTCTACTTAAGCAAATTGCCCGTCAATTTGCTATCCACTTTGCTACTTATGAAGTAGCTAGACAAGCGGCAATTACAGGCACAGAAGTAGCTACAACGCAATTCCAAAGCTATGTAGCTATGCAAATGGCGCAACGGGGTATGACAGTTAGTGCTGCTCGTTATGGGGCAACCCGCACGATGTTTGCTGTGATTGGCCCCATGATGTGGACTTGGTTTTTTGCAGATTTAGGTTGGAGAGCGATCGCCACTAACTATGGTCGGATCATTCCGACTATTTTCGCCCTAGCTCAAATTCGCCTCACCCGTGAGGAATGTTGGGAGCCAGCTTGAACAAAGTTTCTGACTATTTCAAGTCTCGTTGGCAATCTTCTTGGAACTACTCTCTATGGGCAATATTAATCTTCCCATTAAGTCCATTGTTGGGGGCTGTAACTATCGGTTTTGTCTCATTAATCACTTGGTTGAAACAATCCCGCAAAATTAATCGCCGCCCCCTCAACTGGGGATTTGCTCTTTTGAGTGCATTGCTGATCGTGAGTGCTGCATTTGCCGATGACAAGACAACAGCTTTCCTCGGCTTATTTAATTTATTACCATTCTTTTTACTTTTCGTTGCCCATAGCGCTCTCATTCAAACCTTTGTCCAATTGCGGCAAATGGCTTGGGTTTTAGCGATCGGTTCCATGCCGGTAATAATTCTTGGCTTGGGGCAGTTATTTTTAGGCTGGAGTTTTAAATTAGAGATTTTCTGGGTTGTATTGAGTTGGACGATCGCACCAGGAGGAAATCCACCAGGTCGCATAGCCTCATTCTTCTTGCACGCTAACACCTTCGCAGCTTATCTAACAATAGTTTTCATCCTTAGTTTAGGTTTGTGGTTAGAACAATGGCGATTGTTTATTGGGCATCGGGCATCGGGCATCGGGCATCGGGCATTGGGCATTGGGCATTGGGCATCGGGCATCGGGCATCGGGCATCGGCATCGGGTATTAGTTATTCTACCCCTACTCCCTCATCTCCCTCATCTCCCCCACTCCCTACTCCCTACTCCCCACTCCCCTTTCTCTTCCTAACCATTGCAGTGATTACAAATTTCATTGCCTTGATTTTCACTAACTCGCGCAATGGGTGGGCGATCGCTATTTTTGCCTGTTTAGCTTATGCACTCTACCAAGGCTGGCGCATTCTTGTGGGAGGTGTCGCTGCGATCGTTTCTAGTGTGCTTTTGGCAGCTTTTGCTCCCTCGCCAGTCGCTCAAATTTTTCGCCGCGTAGTTCCTGCCTTCTTTTGGGCAAGATTAAATGATGATATGTATCCAAATAGACCAGTCGCTTTAATGCGAAAAACTCAATGGGAGTTTGCCTGGTCTTTAGCTCAAGAACGTCCTTGGACTGGCTGGGGGTTACGCAGTTTTGGTAAACTCTACAGAGCGCAGATGCACATTGGCCTGGGTCATCCCCATAACTTTTTTTTAATGTTATCTGCCGAAACTGGTTTTCCCACTACTCTTTTATTTTGCAGCTTACTTGGTTGGATTTTGATTACAGGTATTCAATTACTACGAAAGTCAAAATATATAAATACAGAAGATAGATTAATCTTTTTCAGTTATCTTCTGGCTTTTGTTGGGTGGGTTCTATTGAATACAGTAGATGTAACTCTATTCGATTTTCGTTTGAATGTAATTTCATGGTTAGTTTTAGCTGCCATTTGTGGAGTATTACATCGTTATAACGAAGAAGACAGGTTTACATCTCGTTCAAATTAGTTAGGAAATGACAAACAGCAACTTAGAATATCATCAGTTCATTTTCAGTGTATGCACTGGAGACGTTTAGAGTTTGAAGTTAATAAGATTACTATATTCACGTCTGTGAGTGTGACTAATACCTAATTAGTCACTGTTGCTGATTGTTGGGAAGGTGTAGGGACAACCCTTTGGGGTTTTCCTGCATGACGGGCATCTCTTATAGATGCCCTTTTGTATATTTATTATTTTTCTTCAGTTAATTAAGCATAAATAAAACATGATTACTGAAATTAAATTAGGTCTTTGTAACCCGCCAGAACCTATTTATTTGCATGTCAAAAGCGGAGAAATAAACGGGGAATCTTACTTGTGGTATAACTACGATATCAATAACGATCAAACTATTCCTGTCCACAAAACAGGGCTAACTGGGTATATATCTGAACTGAAATTAAAATCGGGAGAATTTAAGGGAAATATAAACAATAAATTACACATCGTTGTTAGAGCGGATGAAGTTTATATTGTTAGGACTGGTATAGAAACGAACTTTGCTAAAACTTTCCTTTTAGCTATATCCCAAGTCCAGGACTTTTCCAAGCCCCTGATTATTGCTGCCATTGCTGGAAAAGAGAATGTGGTTTTTTGTAACCTCTACGATGCAGAAACTAAAACCAGGATTCGCTCTGAGTGGAACAAAGATGCTGATTGGCTAGAGATTATTGATAGTGTTCAAACTAAGCTGCAAACATCTAAAAATTCCCATCTCGTCTCTGGCGAGCAAATACTGTTTTGAACCAGTTTATTCATCCGCCACTCGTATAGAATTCAGAATGAATTCTGACTCCTGAATTCTGTTTGATAAACTTTCATTCCCAAAATCTTCAAAGCCACAGCTTCAGAGACAGGCATCACCGATAATCGATTTCCTTGTCTTACTAATATTAACTCTTCAGCGCTAAACTTTTCCTTGAGTATTGATAGCGAGATTGGGTTAGAAAAAGTCTCAACAAATTCTACTAAAACTGTTTGCCAGCGAGGAGATTCGGAGGTTGATTTGGGGTCGTAGTATTGACTTTCTGGCTCAAACTGTGTCGGGTCGGCAATATCTTTTTTTACCACACGCATTAACCCAGCAATCCCAGGAGTATTTGTGTTTGAATGATAGAAAAAAGCTAAGTCACCTTCATGCATAAGACGCAAAAAGTTGCGAGCTTGATAATTGCGAACACCATCCCAGATAGTCTGATTTTGCTGCTTAAGGTCAGTAATGCTATAGGATTCTGGTTCTGATTTCATTAGCCAATAATTCATCTAGAGAAATTATGTATATACAAAACTATTTTAATTTTGAGCAGGTAAGTAAGCTCGTAGTAAGGACTTTAGTCCTTATTTTCTAAGCGTTAAAGTCCTTATAGCGGTTCCCATTCAAATGCGGTACAAAATTATATCGCTTGGTGTAAGGGCACAGCATTGCTGTGCCCCTACGGGTGTACCTCACGCTTGTCGAGAAACGCTATACTACAAACCCTCTTGCACTATCTTAGACATTGTACTAGTAAATATTTGGCTTAACTACGGTAAGCTATAACTGCATAAAATGGATCTCCTCCAGCTGCACCCAACCACTGTAAAAAATTCGGTAATGTTGACTTATGAGCTATAACTTCTGCGGTTGTAAATCCTGGAACTGAGGCAAAGTAGGCTTTGACTAATTCTACTCGCTGTGCTTCTGAAACCTCACGCCAAGCTTGAATTGCTTTTTCAAAGAACATTCGATTAGAAAAACTGATAATTGCAACACCGCCAGGTTTCAATATGCGGTAAATTTCGGAAAATATTGCTTCTGGATATTGCATATACTGCACAGATACGCAATTGAGAACAGCATCAAAATCTTCATCTGGTAAAGGTAGCTGCGGGTTTTCGTTAAGATTTTGCACAAAGTAATGATTTAAGCGGGGATTTCGTGCCAATTCCTCAGCGTTGAGTCCATGTCCTTCTACATGCTCAAACTGCATCTCTTGTGGCAGATGGGATACCCAACTGCTCATCATATCAAAAATGCGGGTGTTGGGTTTGAGGCGATCGCTATATAAATCCGTTAGCTGTTGAATAAATCCTTCATCCACATGGGTAACAAAGCGAGGATAGGCATAAAATAGCTTATCGTCTTTGTCATCTAACTTCAGGCGTTGATTTGGTCTTAACTGCATAAATCTCTGTTTTGGAGAACTTCTTCGGAAAAATACGGCAATTGTAGGTATTTTTCAACAATCCCTATGTAAGATATTTTAATAACAACAGGACACATAAGAATTTGTAATTCGTAATTACGTTTTGCATCTGGGTTTAAATCTCTATCCATAATGGAGCGATTTATAGAGAGAGGTCTTTTATTATTACCCATTTTTTAATCCCGTTAGCGAATCTGTTTACTCTCATAGATAAGTAAGTTCAACACAGCATCATTCCGAATTACGAATTAATAAATGTTCTATCAACTACACTTCTTGCAGCATATTTGGCGACAAATCCGCCTAGTCGGATTATTACCATATTTTAGTTTGTTAGTTTTGATACTGCCCTTATTATTATTTACTTCTGGGCACAATAGTTTGATAGCACATGATGAAGGGCTTTACGCATCACGCGCACGTCTAATGTTTGATTCTGGCGATTGGATAGCTCCTTGGGATAAAGCACATCATAAAACTCCCGGCCCTTATTGGTTAATCGCCAGCTTCTACAAAGTTTTTGGTATCAGTGAAACTACTGCGCGTCTTCCTAGTATGATTGCTGGCATTTTTAGTTTATTGCTTGTGTATGAAATCGGCAAAATTATGCTGGGCAAAAAATTAGCTTGGCTAGCTACTGTAATTTTAAGTATGGAGTTTCTCTGGTTGCAATACTGCCGCTTAAGTACACCTGATGTGCCGATGGTTTTGTTGGTTCTTCTAGCTATTTGGTCTTTAATAAAAACAGAACTAAACCCTAAATATCATTATTTTTGGAGTTTTATAGCTGGTTTAAGTTTAGGTTTAGGCTTTTTAATCAGAAGCTTTATGATTTTTTTGCCAATTATAGCTTTATTACCTTATTTAATTTGGGAACATGGCCGTCATCGTCATCTTACTAACCCATTTTTGTATTTAGGTTTTTTTGTAGGTTTAATACCTACCTGTGTTTGGCTGTGGTTAAGCCAGTTGCACTACGGAAATCAAAGTTTTGAGGAGTTGTTAAAATTTGTTGTGCAGCAAGGTTCTAATGACCATTATGATAATGGCCTATTTTTCTATATATGGAATATTCTTTTAAAAGCATTTCCTTGGGCTTTTTTCGGAATTTTAGGTTTATTGTTGACTGTTCAGCGTCCTATTGAGCGTTACCATTTGATATTAGTTGGCTTTCCAATTGTCTTATTTGTAGAACTTAGTTTTTTTACTACTCGTTTATCTCACTATAGTCTTTGTATTTACCCGTTTATAGCTTTATTTGCATCTGTAGGTTTGAACTGGTTAGGTAATATTTACCGAACAGAAATGCACTCACAATTACCTCTTAAAAAAGCTAGAATAAATCTATTAAATATTTTTGCAAATAAGAATCTTCCCCGAAATTTGAGCTATACTTTTGGCGGATTAGGCGTTTTACTTGTAATAGCCAGTATTGTCGTTCTTAGCTGGGCTGGTTTTGACATCCGCAAGTATGCAATTATTGGCTTGGCTATGGGCTTAGGTTGGTTAATTTTGCCTGTGGTGTGGATTGGCCGTTACCACTTTGGCAAAAAGTTTCTCACAACTCGTTACTGGATTGCAGGTTGGTTAATTCCCTGTTGGCTAGCTTTGGCGGCGATGGGTAGTATAGGACTGTTGAGCGATTATAATCCTGTTTTGAGAACTTTTTTACAACAACCTGCGATCGCTTCAATTCTCCAAACTAATCCTATCTACTTTGTGCAAATAGACGCTAAAACCAAAGTACTGCTTAATTTTTATCTTTCTAGTCGCCCCCAACAGGTAGCTTCTATCTCCCAATTACCCGCTTTGAGCTATGCTTTAATCTATGCTAACCAGTTCTCTACATTATCTCGACCTTACCGCATTCTGGCTACAGTCAAAGAGTATTTGTTTATTCAAATCCTTTCCTAAGAGAGATTGAAATTTAGGTAGGGGTAATTCATGAATTACCCCTACATAGCTATATATAAAAAACTGCTGTAATTAAGCATTGTGTTCAATTCTTAGTTGCAAACTTGATACATTCTGCTTTGAGAAGGACTAAATTATCAGTCTCAAAAACTGTACAAGAGTTAATTAATGTTGCTAAAACAGGTAGAGAGTTATTCTGTAACTTGGTCTTTGCTTGTCGTGCTGCTGGCTGATATTGTTGTAGCCAAGTGTTTTTAGCTATATATTCTGGAACAAATGCAGAACGTTCTAATAACCAAAAAGTGACGTTGTATTTTTGGATAAAGTCTTTAATTTGGTTAATATCTTCACTATATTGGGCATTAATCAGGTCAAGCATCCGCTTACTAAATTGAGCATAATATTTTGTATGAATTGGTAAAGCGTATTCTTTACCCACCAAAATTGTTCTTTGAGCAAAGATAGGGATGTTATCTGCTTCTTCAGAAGTAGAGGCTATGACAATATTTTGTGGTTGCTTTTGCAAAAAATCATATAATGTTGGGGCTTGACCGACTACATAAGGAGTTTTAGGAAAAACTTTTAAGCTGAAGTTGCTAGGGTAAAAAACGAGTCCTGCACCAAGGATTATAATAGTTCCGAAGATTAAAATTTGTTTCCCATTTTCTCTTGACCATCGCAATGTAGCATCTAAAATCAAGATAATAGAGATTGCTGCTGCAACAGCAAGTACCATCTTAAAAGTATGATGCGTGTAGCGGCTAGGCCAGTGCAGTTTAAAAGCTAAAGCATGGGCAATAAAAAACATTATTAAACTAGCTATTGCTGTCTGTAGTAATAGTTTGACTTCATCCTTTAGTTCCTTAGTTAGGAAAAAGTGAGATTTAAATTTCAGGATTATTGGTAATAATAAACCTAATAATAACTGCGGAGGTGAAATTAAAGCAAAAAAACCGCTATCTCTACCATCAAACCAATAACTAATAATATTATGGCTAAAATAGCTAAATCTTCCTCCATGCCAGTATTCTGGCATAGTTCTCGCAACAGCAGCAGTAATTGTTGGGCCAAATTGTGATGATTGAATAGCATAAGGTAAAATTACAATTCCAGCAATCATTATGCTGGCTGTAAATAAAATAAAATCTTTTCGGTTCTGAGAAATAGTTATCTGCCCATTTTGCCAACGAAATAATCTCATTAATAAAATTAATAACTCGATAAAAGCTATTAAAGGGTATATTAAAGCTTGGAGTGCAAGGACAATTAATATACCAAACCTAGAAGACCGGATTAAATAATATAAAAAAGCTAAAAATAGAGGATAAATAAAATCTCTAGGAGTAGCAGAAAATAGGTCATCATGCATACAAAGACTTTGATTTAAAAGTAAGGATGCGATAAACCCCACTATTGGTACTGGTAATATCTCCATACAGAGAACAAAGCAATAGCTAGTTGTAATTAGTCCCAGTAGTATTGGAAAAATTTTGCTAAATAAAATTAAATCGATATTTAAAGCCGCAATTATTTTATAAAGAATACCATATCCAATTGGTGTCACTGACTGAAAATAATCAGCGATTAAATCCCCAGGAAATAAATCTGGGTTAATATAACGATACATCCAAGAAATATATTCTCGTGCATCGTCGCTTACGATATATTTACTGCTGAAAGCTTTTTGAAGCCCTATAAGAATATAAGCAATAGCAAAAGTTAGACTTAGAATGTACCAGAAGATGACGGTAAATCTATATCTATTGTGTCTACTTTTTTGATTAATAGGTGTTGTTAAAAGTTTTTGTAATTGTGGAATTAGCATTGTGCGCTTCTCTATCTAAATAAATCGTGTTAATGAGAAAAGTTAAGCTTGTAGCTTATCATATACACAAGAGGGAAGAGGATTCTACAAGTTTTTTAAAAATCGAATATAGGAGTCCTATTTGATTTTTGTAAAGTTAGGTATAATTCAATGAGCCTTCTTTACTGTTGCTTCTTGCCTATCTACGCAAAGAAATTTAGAAATCAAAGTGGACTACTGTAGCTTATTTAGTATCGGTGCTTCTTTTTACCACATTCTCGTACTATCAAAAATTTAAATTGATTCAATTTATTTCCTAAGACAGATGCAAAGAAACTATTGCTAAAAGAAGCTAAATTAGCTATGATAATAGTACGTACGCTAAGTATTATGTGAAATGGTTTCTACATCTAATCATTCCCCAGCTTTAGATTCGTGGCAGCAAAATCTGGCACCATACAATTTGGGCTACAGAATCAAATTAGTCTCACAACTGCTTGGACGCAAGTTTACCGAGAGGCTAGAACCTTTTGGACTTACGCCTTTTCACTGGCTGGTGTTGTGCTGTTTGTGGCAAGAAGATGGTTTACCTACCTCTTGCATTGGAGACAAACTCAAACAAGTAGGAGGGACTTTAACAGGTGTATTAGATCGCATGGAAGAACGCGGTTTAGTGCGTCGAGAACGCGACACTCACGATCGCCGCATCTGGCGAATTTGGTTAACGGATGCAGGTAAGGAACTCGAAACCATCTTACCGCCAATCGCCGCCGCAGTTCGTGATGAAGCGATGGATGGTGTTTCTTTTACCGATCGCGAACTGTTTTCCCAAATCTTGAATCGAGCGATCGCTAACCTCTCCTAAAGATAGTCTCACAATCACCCGACCGGGGGAAGTGACATCAATATTTGTTTTGAGATAATATTACGCATACTAAGGAAATAAGATTTTTTTCAGGAAATATTACGCATCCTAAATAAACGACTATCAATCAAAATTATCGAACGAGTGAGTTAAGGATCATGAAGGCTAACACTTTTAACGGACGCAACCAAAACAAAACCATAATTATAGAGAAAGAATTGATTCCTAATTCCGAAACTTTAGAAGCTGTAAGCACAGAAGCACCTGTTGTAACTCCTGACATCGAGAAAGAAGTTCCACCGAAGCGGAAAAAACCGACTGGTTTAATTTTGGCAGGATTAGGCGTAGGTGCGATCGCAGCAGGTGCTTTTGGTTATCACTATTGGCAATACGCCTCCACCCATCAGGAAACAGACAACGCCACTGTTGCTGGAAACATTCACCAAGTTAGTAGCCGCATTCCCGGAACTGTAAGCCAGGTGCTTGTGAATGATAACCAACTCGTGCAACCGGGACAGTTGTTAGTGCAATTAGATCCACGTGACTATGAAAGTAAAGTACAGCAAGCAGCAGCAGCCCTAGAAAATGCTCGTGGACAGGCGCAAGCCGCCCAAGCAAATATTGCCTTAACTTCACAAACCACCACTGGTAAGACAACTCAAGCGCAGGGAGATGTTAGCGGTGCGGTAGCAGCAATTTCTACAGCCCAAGCAGCAGTACAAGAAGCCCAAGCTGGGATACCAGCAGCGCAGGCTGAAGTTAGACTAGCCCAAGCAGGGATTCCCGCCGCCCAAGCCCAGGTAGCGCAAACAAATGCGAATTTGAAAAATGCCCAAGCAGATTACAATCGCTACAACCAATTGTATAAAAACGGTGCGATCGCTCGTCAGCAATTAGACACAGCCAAGGCAGCTTATGACGTGGCTACAGCACAAAAAAACGCCGCCATTCAGGGAGTAGAACAAGCTCAAGCTAAATTAGCCTCCGCCAAAGTTGGTGTCGCCAAAGCCCAGTCTCAACTAGCACAAGCGCAAGAAAATGTCACTAATGCCCAAGCTAAATTAGCAGCATCCAAGGGCGGATTACAACAAGCCACCGCAGGCGGACAAGATACAACAGTAAAACGTAGTCAATACGAAGCGGCAAAAGCTGCGATCGCGCAATCGGAAGCATCGCTAAAAGACGCGCAATTGCAACTATCCTATGCCAATGTTACCGCCCCCAGTGCTGGACGAGTCGGTAGAAAAAACGTGGAAATTGGCAACCGAGTAGCATCGGGAACACCATTAATGGCGATCGTTGATAACGAGTATTGGGTAATTGCGAACTTCAAAGAAACCCAATTAGAAAAGATGCGCCCAGGAGAACCAGTAGAAATTAAGTTGGATTCTTTCCCTCATCACACCTTTATTGGCCGTGTTGATAGTCTTTCACCAGCTTCCGGCGCTCAGTTTGCCTTATTGCCACCTGATAACGCCACAGGTAACTTTACCAAAGTTGTCCAACGCATCCCAGTAAAAGTAGTTTTTGATCAAAAGAGCATTCAAGGATACGAATCGCGGATTACTCCGGGGATGTCTGCGGAAGTTGTTGTGGAAGTTAAGTAGGGCATAGGGCATGGGGCATTGCTTACAATCAACAAATGACAAATAATGAAACAACACTATGGCTAATACAGGTGTAATTCGTCAGCAAGCACCACCAGAACGTGTACCGCTAAAAACCTGGATTGGTGTATTAGCCAGTATGCTTGGTGCATTTATGGCGGTATTAGATATTCAAATAACTAATGCTTCACTGCAAGATATTCAAGCAAGTTTAGGAGCAACCCTAGAAGAAGGTTCTTGGATTTCTACAGCGTATCTCGTAGCAGAAATTGTGGTAATTCCTCTAACAGGATGGTTATCACGGGTGTTTTCTCTCCGACGTTATTTGATAGTAAATACTGCACTATTTATTTTCTTTTCTATATGCTGCGCTTGGTCGTGGAACCTCAATTCCATGATTTTCTTTCGCGCCTTACAAGGTTTTAGTGGAGGAGTATTAATTCCCACTGCTATGACAGTTGTATTAACGACTTTACCCCAATCTAAGCAATCAATTGGACTGGCTGCATTTGGCTTTAGTGCAGTTTTTGCACCTTCAATTGGCCCGACATTGGGAGGTTGGTTAACAGAAAATTTTGGTTGGGAATACAACTTTTATATAAATGTAATTCCAGGGGCATTAATGCTAGCTGGTATTTGGTACGGAATTAAGGAAGAAAAACCCCAAATTAATTTACTGAAACAAGGTGATTGGTGGGGAATTATTACAATGGCTATTGGATTAGCTTCTCTACAAGTTGTTTTAGAAGAAGGTAGCCGCAAAGATTGGTTTAGTTCAGCGCTGATTGTCCGCTTAAGTGTGATTGCGGTAATTTTTTTGGCAATATTTTTCTATATTGAATTAACTCGTAAGCAACCATTTATTAATTTACGACTTGTGTTTAGGCGTAACTTTGGTTTAGCGAGTATTGTCAATGTGTCCCTGGGGGTAGGGTTGTATGGTTCAATTTATATTTTACCGTTGTATCTCACCCAAATTCAAAAATACAATGCGCTACAAATTGGTGAAGTGTTGATTTGGGCTGGTATTCCCCAACTGTTTATTATTCCCCTCATCCCCAAATTGATGCAACGCATTGATGTGCGTTTAATGGTGGCTGTTGGTGTAACTTTGTTTTCCATCAGTGCATTTATGAACTCTGGAATGACTAATCAAACTGGATTAGAGCAGTTACGATGGTCGCAATTTGTGCGTGCAATGGGACAACCCTTAATTATGGTGCCGCTAACGTCTATCGCCACTGCTGGATTGAGTCCAAAAGAAGCAGGATCGGCGAGTGGTTTATTTAATATGATGCGGAATCTGGGCGGTTCTATAGGAATTGCATCTTTAGCAACTTTATTAAGTAATAGAGAGCAATTTCACTCGAATAGATTGGGTGATGCAGTATCTTTATATAATCCAGAAACTCAACAGCGAATTGACCAAATGACACAGTATTTTGTCAGTCGAGGAGCCGATTTAAGTACCGCTCAAAATCAAGCGATCGCATCCATATCTAATATAGTCCGTCAGGAAGCTTATGTGATGGCTTTTAACGATTGTTTCTATTTTATTGGCATTGCTTTATTACTCAGCGGCCTTGCTGTTTTATTCTTCAAAAAGGTGAAAGCAACTGGTGGCGCTGTCGCTCATTAGATTTGTTCTAAGCTGATGTGTATTTAATTTGTATAATTAGGGCGGGCAAGATGCCCACCCCACAAGAGTTTTATTTGGGTTTTTATTAATCATTCATTAATGTTAAAGAGACCCGCATCGTAGGGGCAATTCATGAATTGCCCCTACGACGGATGTCGTTTTTCTAACGATGCATCAAAACGCGAAAGCGCTAAGAAAGCTTTGCCTCTTAGCGCCTTTGCATGAAATATTTTCTCTAGCTAGCTTTTTACACCATCTCAGATGATGCTTGCATCATCTGCTGTGGCTGCGGCTGGAACATAAACAACGAATAGACCACATCTCGGCGGATGTTCACCATCATATCCAAGAAGAGTTCGTAACCCTCGCTCTTATACTCAATCAACGGGTCTTTTTGACCATAACCACGCAATCCTACCGATTCGCGTAAGGCATCCATTTGTTGCAGGTGTTCCCGCCACAAAGTATCAATGCGTTGCAAAATAAAGAAGCGTTCAGCTTGGCGCATCAGTCCGGGTTGAACTTGGTCAATTTGCGCTTCTTTGAGATCGTAAGCAATTCGCACCTGTTCATGGAGGAAGGCTTTAATCTCGCCGACTGCCATATCTTCTAATTGATTTGGCTGCAAATCTGCTAGCAGATAGACGAATTCTTTGACTTTTTCGACCAACTTTTCTAACTCCCACTCTTCGGAGGGTAATTCTATGTTGATATAGTAGTCAACGATGTCATCCATCGTTTTTTCAGCGTACTTGATTACTTGTTCTTTCAAATCTTGGCCTTCTAACACCCGGCGGCGTTCGGCGTAAATAGCACGACGTTGATTATTCATCACCTCGTCATACTCAAACACCTGCTTCCGAATATCGTAGTAGTAGGTTTCAACTTTTTTCTGTGCGCCTTCCAAACTGCGGGTAAGCATCCCCGATTCGATGGGCATATCTTCTTCCACTTGGAAGGCTTCCATTAAACCAGCAACGCGATCGCCACCAAAAATCCGCAGTAGGTTATCCTCTAAACTGAGGAAGAATCTCGTGGTTCCAGGGTCGCCTTGTCTTCCTGCACGTCCGCGCAACTGGTTGTCAATCCGCCGCGATTCGTGGCGTTCTGTACCAATTACGTGCAAACCACCGATTCCCACTACCTCATCATGTTCGCGGGTAGTAAATTGTTCGTATTCTTGCTTAATCCGCTTGTAAGCTTCCCGTAATTTAAGAATCACCGCATCGTCTATGGGAGCTTTTTCTGCGGCTACCGCTACCTTGTCTTCTGCTTCGAGTTCCGGTAAACTGCGATCGCCATACTCACGAACTGCAACTTCTACTGCATCTTTGAGTAGTTTCTCTGTCTCTTTTGTCAATTGAGTAGGGAAAATTTCTGGTGAAGCCCGCCAAGTTCTAACTTTTTTACCAGGGACAAAGCCTTGACCACCACCATGTCCTGTAGGCAATCCGGCTGCTCTTTGAACGCCAAAGCTATCCTCATCTTCTGGCATGACGATGCGGGGCATGAAGTATTCCCGCAGCTTCAAACGTGCCATGTATTCGGAGTTCCCACCCAAGATTATATCTGTACCTCTACCAGCCATGTTGGTAGCAATAGTAACAGCACCTTTCCGTCCAGCTTGGGCGACAATTTCCGCTTCCCGCTCGACGTTTTCCGGTCTGGCATTGAGTAATTCGTGGGGAATCTCTAGCTGCTTCAGCAATCGGCTAAGAAGTTCAGATTTTTCTACACTAGTGGTTCCTACTAACACAGGTCTGCCGAGTTCGTGCATTTCGGCACATTCTTTAGCGATCGCACCCCACTTACCTGGTTCTGTCTTAAAGACCATATCAGATAAGTCTTCCCGTCTTCTGGTTTGGTTGGTGGGAATTACGGCAACTTCTAGTTTGTAAATTTTTTCAAATTCTGGTTCTTCCGTTTTTGCTGTTCCGGTCATTCCGCCCAATTTGGGATACAGCAAGAACATATTTTGATAAGTAATTGTCGCTAGAGTTTGAGTTTCTGGCTGAATTTCTACGTGTTCTTTAGCTTCAATAGCCTGGTGTAATCCATCACTCCAGCGCCGTCCGAGTAGCACCCGACCGGTAAATTCATCCACAATTACCACTTCCCCATTGCTATTGACGATATAGTTTGTGTCCTTAAGGAAAAGTTCTTTGGCTTTAATCGCATTAAAAACGAAATGTGCCCAAGGATCTTCTGGATCAAATAAATCTGTGACTCCCAAAAGATTTTCCGATTCTGCAAAGCCTTCATCTGTCAATAGCACGTTCCGGGCTTTTTCATCTACATCATAATGCTCGTCTTTTTTGAGCGTAAATGCGATTTCAGCCGCTTGCACATACTTTTCTGTAGGTCTTTCAACCTGCCCAGAAATAATCAGAGGTGTCCGCGCCTCATCAACTAAAATCGAGTCTACCTCGTCAATTACGCAATAATTGAACGGGCGTTGCACCACATCTGCCATAGATGTCGCCATGTTATCCCGCAGGTAGTCGAAACCGACTTCGCTGTTGGTGACATAAGTGATATCGCAATCGTAGTTTTTCTGGCGTTCACTAGGAGTCATGGTTGACTGGATTAGCCCCACACTCAGCCCCAAAAACCGATGCACCTGTCCCATCCATTCAGCATCCCGACGAGCCAGGTAATCGTTTACAGTGATGACGTGTACACCTTTACCAGTGAGGGCATTTAAATAACTTGGTAAGGTTGCTACGAGGGTTTTGCCCTCACCGGTTTTCATTTCGGCAATTTGCCCTACATGTAAAATGATACCGCCAAGCATTTGGACATCAAAGTGCCGTAAGCCTAACACACGCCGTCCTGCTTCCCGAACAACGGCGTAAGCTTCTGGCAAAAGGTCATCCAAGGCTTCACCTTTGGCAAGCCTTTGTTTAAATTCAACAGTTTTACCTTTTAACTCTTCATCAGAAAGAACTTTAATGTCTTCTTCTAAAAGGTTAATTTCAGTAACAGAAGGCTGGTATTTTTTAAGCTTACGAGCGTTGGGGTCGCCCAACAAAAATTTTAACATGGCAGGTTATAGAACTGAATCAAGGGGGATGGGGATTAAAGGGTCGGCATTGATTATAAACATTTAACCCAACCCAACCGTCTTGGTCGTGGATGGGTGTGTAATGAGAATTACCTCAAAAACAGGAGAAAAACTAGCCAATCAGTGCCTTAGATGATTGGTTTTAACTCTTATCTTATATTTACTCTTTCTTCATAGTATCATTTTGCCCCCAACTGGGACAGAGATAGGGGAATAGGTGAAAGAGTTACGAACAAAAAGATCCCCGACTTCTTGAAGAAGTCGGGGATCTGAGCCTCTCTCAAATAGGATTGCTATAAATTCTCACTTCCATTCTGCTGATAGGCGGCGAAAATTGTAGTCGCTAGCGCTGGGATGACAACTGACACAGCTGCCAATTTGGACGGGACGTGGTAACTTAACTCCTGGATGTAAAGCTTTGAAATAACGCGAGTTGTTGAGGCGATATGGTGTTTCTTCATCGTCTAGCTGGACACGGGAGAAAGTCGAAAGATATTTCCACACCAAAATACGTGGCGGATCGACTAAAGGCTTGAGTTGTGCGCCGTAGTGCTGCGAGTCTTGCAGGAGATTTTTCCACGTTTGGGTGGGTAAAACGGCTGGTGGTAAGGCAATGTGGCAGGTGGCGCAGTTTTCTAAGTACAGTTGTTGCGCTAGCTGATACTGTGCAGGCACTACGTCAACAGTACCAATTTCGGTGGGAGGAGTAGCACTTTGAGCATTAGTTGCCAAAGCTAGAAGCCAACCCATAGCTAGACTCCACGTTACAATTACCAAAAGTAAACCGAAAAATTGGCGTTTGAACTGGCGTTCGGCACTTTGATGTAATGTTTGGCGATCGCGGGTTTTGCGCTTAACAAAAATTGACATTCCTCACATTCCCAGATATTTACAAGTGGCGCTTGTGCTAATCATAGGACTTACGCAGTATTGGTAGTGTTTCTGTTACCCAATCAACACGATCCTTTCTCCAAAATCTCCCACCTTGGACTACCCAAGTCGGAACTCCAGGACAGCCAAACTGTTCGTATTCAGTTTTGCTGCTTCACTGTAGATTAACTCAAGAATGCGATCGCCATTCAACCCGACATCATTTGCAATTTTCCTAATCACAGACTCATCATTAACATCAAGAAGATCGATATACGTCGCTCGAAAAAAAGCTGCATCCAGCAGATGAGATTTATATCGTTTACAACGTCTACAACGTTGTTCATTTACCATACTTCTCGTTGGTGTTGAGTTAAGTCGAGGGGGAGCATTATCTCCACCCCTCCCAATTAGTTTTAAGTTAAATAAGTATTTTTACTAGTATTGTTTATATCCAAAATGTAATAGAATTAACAAGTTAAAACACAAAAATAAAATATGTCAAGTAAAGAATCGAGAGAATGGCATTTAACCGCCAATGGATGGGTTGCCGGAACATTGCAACATGATAGTGGACGTAATCCCATTTCGCTACCTGACAATAAAGTTCTAACTTGTATTTATAAAGAGACTATAGTTCCTGATGCTATGGCATTATCAGGTTATGGTGAGCCAGACTTTAATCTATCTAGTGATGTTAGCGTCATTTGGCGTTGTTCAGATCATCAGCTTACATCTGAGCTTTTAGATCAATTTGGTTCATGTCCTAAGCGTATATAAATTATCAAGTATTTATTTTTTTATAAACATATATGGATATATGGGTCAATTTATATTTGAAACCCTTCTTATTAGTGTTTTTTTAATTCCACTAGCTTTAGGTTTAGGTCATTTTTTAGATTTTGACAAAGTTCAAGGGATGAGCCAGAAAGAATATAATAATTATATGCAAATTATTATTTTTAAATGTTGGATAATTTTATTCTTACCTCTCATTCTGTGGCTACGATTCCAAGCAACTCATGAATGTACTAGAAATTTATTTTAAACAATAACATGAGTTAACTAATTCAAACAGAGATAAATAATATCTAGTTAAAATTGTAAACGTATTTTTGTAGCGCTATAGTTAATCATTTTTCTTTAGTTTCAAACTTTCTAGTGGGGACTGAGAAACCATTTCTTCAAAAGGAATCCATTCTCCTTCAGGTGTACAAACGTGCAACACTCCTTCAATTTTGGTTGAAGCTAAAACTAGTCTTTTAGATTGAGCAAGTCGGAACCATTCATTAAAAATATCTACTCCTGCTTTTTCCTCATACCCTTCATTAGGTATCCAAGTATTTCTGATAGCTTCTGCTAAAAACCCTGCTGGATTGCGTACCTTGGTGGTGGATAAAGCTTCTTTGAGCGTATTAATCGCTTTTAGTACTACCTCCTCTGGAACCTGTTCTATCAACTTTGACAAGGTTGCATTCATTTTTATTTTCAGTGCGTCGAGTTCAGATTTAATGTTGTCGCTGTTGTTGTTATTTAAAATTTGATAAGACATAATGCTCCTTCCCAGTTCCACAAGCAGCGTAATACGCTCTCGCAGGAAGTTCTTCCCTACCAAATTTCATTTTCTCCCAGCGCTTGACCCACCGACTAAATTCTTCTATTTCCTTGAGCCGAATTTCAATGCCGTACTTTTTCGCCCACCGCAGACAATCTTCTTTGTGATACGACGATAACAAAGCGCTTTCACTTCGTCCTTGTAAGTCGGCTACCTTTATACCTCGCTCCTTCGGTATGTAGATTGGTCTTCGTTCAATATCAACAGGTAAACCCTGTAAAGCTTTTTCGGCAAGAGCAATACCAATGTATGAATTTGACGAGTGGTATATCGAGTATGAATATACTTTGATTCGCTGCGACATCTGTCTAATTAACTCGCTATTTTGATATTAAATTTGGTTTCTAACCCATTGACGAAATTCTTTAACTAATTCCAAATAATCTTTTTCTCCCACTTGCTCTAAAAAGTTAGAAATCTCTGTTAATGGCAGATTGGGAAATGCTAAACTCTGTTCAACAGATATATATTTATGATTTTGTAAAACGTTAATACTAAAATCATTACCATCATATCGCCAGATTTCAGGCACACCCATATCAGCATAGACTTGAAAGCGATTTATAGAACTGCTAGTAATATCAATTTCTACTACCAAATCTGGCGGCGGATCTTGGGCTAAATCTATTCTTTTTTTGCCTTTTATGAAATTAATATTTTCAATGTAAAAGCATTCATCTGGTTCTGCACCACTCAGTTCTGGACGCTTGAAAGTAGTAGAACCAAGGCAGTCAATTCTAACTTCTAGTTCTTCTGCGAGAGTTTCAACAAATCGACCCGCAATTCTTTTGTATCGTTCATGTTCAGGTGAAGGAGCCATGATTTCTAGACTACCTCGATTGTATGTGAGCCGGAGGCGGCGACTAGCACTAAGTTCAGTTAGCAAGTTTTCATAAGTTTGCCAACTGATACCCGATAAGTGGATGATTTCTGTGGGTTGAAGCAGTGTGTTGCTAGTCATAGCGATATGTAATGTAGGTTCTCGCTGTACAATAGCCGTTCTTGCCCTCATTGTACTTTAAGCTGAATCTTCTATAAAGCTAGGTATCTGGTTGCTACAGTCGCGGTGAAAACTACTAAGCTGGTAAATAGCACGTTTAAAATTTAGCGGAAATTCCGAATCGCATTCATCGGCGGTTCAAGATTCCTCATTGGCGAACTACCTGTAATTACATTATGTTTGATGCTCTATCTGACCGTTTAGAATCCGCCTGGAAAAAACTGCGGGGACAGGACAAAATTTCTCAATCTAACATTCAAGACGCATTGCGCGAAGTACGCCGCGCCTTGTTGGAGGCAGATGTTAACCTCCAGGTAGTCAAAGATTTTATTAGCGAAGTTGAAACCAAAGCACAGGGAGCCGAGGTAGTTACCGGCGTGCGACCTGACCAACAGTTCATCAAAATTGTTCACGATGAACTGGTGGAGGTAATGGGAGAAGAAAATGTTCCCCTTGCAGAAGCACAGGAAAAGCCGACTATTATCTTGATGGCTGGGTTGCAAGGTACTGGTAAAACCACAGCGACCGCTAAGTTAGCCTTACATTTGAGAAAATTAGATCGTAGCTGTTTGTTGGTGGCAACAGACGTATATCGCCCAGCCGCGATCGACCAGTTGCTGACGTTGGGTAAGCAAATTGATGTACCAGTATTTGAACTAGGAAGCGACGCAGATCCCGTAGAAATCGCTCGACAAGGTGTAGAACGCGCTAGGGCAGAAGGGATAAATACAGTAATTATTGATACTGCTGGTCGGCTGCAAATTGACGAACTGATGATGGCGGAATTAGCCCGCATCAAGGCAACTGTTCAACCACATGAAACTCTGTTGGTGGTGGACGCAATGACTGGTCAAGAGGCAGCAAATCTGACTCGCACCTTCCACGATCAAATCGGAATTACTGGGGCAATTCTCACCAAAATGGATGGTGATAGCCGTGGTGGTGCAGCGCTGTCGGTGCGGAAGATTTCGGGAGCGCCGATTAAGTTTGTGGGCGTGGGTGAGAAAGTCGAGGCACTGCAACCCTTTTATCCCGATCGCATGGCATCCCGAATTTTGGGAATGGGCGATGTGCTAACCCTGGTAGAAAAAGCCCAGGAAGAGTTTGATTTAGCCGATGCTGAGAAAATGCAGGAGAAAATTTTGTCAGCAAAGTTTGACTTTACTGACTTTCTCAAGCAGTTACGGATGCTGAAGAATATGGGATCTCTGGGAGGCTTCATCAAGATGATCCCAGGGATGAACAAGCTTTCAGACGATCAACTCAAGCAGGGAGAAACCCAGCTAAAGCGCTGCGAGGCGATGATTAACTCCATGACTCGCCAAGAACGCCACGACCCCGATTTACTAGCCAGTTCTCCTAGTCGGCGACGGCGGATTGCTTCAGGTGCCGGTTATCGAGAGTCAGATGTGACTAAACTGGTGGGTGATTTCCAAAAAATGCGATCGCTCATGCAGCAAATGAGTCAAGGCGGCTTCCCTGGAATGCCGGGAATGTTTGGTGGTGGTGGCGGTATGGGCAACGCCTTCGCCGGTGCTGGCAATCGTCCCGCAGCCCCCGGATGGCGTGGCTATGGTGGTGATGCCGGTACGAAAAAGAAAAAACCCAAAGAGAAAAAGAAAAAAGGCTTCGGTAGTCTTTAATTATTGGGCATGGGGCATTGGGCATTGGGCATTGGGCATTGGGCATTGGGCATGGGGCATGGGGCATTGGTAATTTACAAATGACAAATGACCAATGACTAATAGCAGCAAATGCTAGGCAGTGCTAAAATTAGCATTTCGACCTCAGAATTTATCAGCAGAGGAAACTAACCCTCAATTTCTTGGCAACAGCCAGATTTAGGTTGCTTCCTCGCCGACTAGTTGCTAATTAATATCAAACAACAGGAGAATGATTCTTCAACCATGATCAAACTGCGCTTGAAGCGATTCGGTAAAAAACGGGAAGCAAGTTACCGTATTGTCGCCATTAACAACCTCGCTCGCCGTGATGGCCGTCCCTTAGAAGAATTGGGATTTTATAACCCCAGAACCGATGAAGTGCGATTAGACGTTCCTGGTATCGTCAAGCGACTACAACAAGGCGCTCAACCCACTGACACCGTACGTCGCATTCTAGTAAAAGCTAATGTTTTTGAACAGGTCAGTGCAACAACAGCCGCATCATAATTTCGGAACAAAATTGCCAACAGCCAGTCCCAACTATGTTGATCTGGTTCTATTTTTGGTACAGCCGTTTTTGGAATCTCCAGAGACTTTAAGCGTCGATTGTGAAATTTCTCAGGCCCTAAACCGGGTTTGGGTTCGCATCGCTTTTGAAAGCACAGATAAAGGGAAAGTGTTTGGTCGAGGGGGACGCAATATTCAGGCGATTCGGACAGTAATTGCCGCAGCCGCAGCCGCAGCTGGACAATCGGCATACCTGGATATCTACGGCAGTACCACTCCTGGCCGCGAGGGTATGTCTTTTGATGAAGACACAGAAGAGCGATCGCCACCGCCAAAAATGAGAGAAGCGCGTGGAAATGATGGGCCCAAACCCATTGTTAAACCCCGCCTCCGCTAGGTTAAAACTAGAGAGCAAATCTGAGCGGTTGTTGTTACCTCCGCTCAGAATTTTTGTAAAGATGGAAAGTAGCAAAAAGATTTTTGGATCTTTTTTTTAACTCTTCACCAGTAGGGGCATAAATCTTTATGCCCCTACAGATGATTAATTTGTTGCAAAGATTTTTCTAAAATGTAAGTAAAAAAGCGTAATTTCGCCTTTAGCGAGAAAGTATTAACCTTTGTCAAAAATAGATCCTTACGAATTAAAAAATACTATGGCAGGTGCATTCACAATTCAGCTGCCGAATGTTCCTAGCGCGATCGCTCTTGGGGGAGATGGAGAAGAAAATCTCAAAATCCTATCTCGCCAAACAGGAGCCACTTTAGTGTTACGCGGGCAAGAATTAGTGATTTCTGGTACGCAAGAGCAAATCGATCTGGCTTCTCGATTAGTGCGATCGCTTGAAAACCTCTGGATTAAAGGCAATACCATCACCAGTGCTGATATTTTAACAGCCCGTCAAGCCATAGATAGCGATCGCCAAGGAGAACTACAAGATTTACAGCGAGATGTTCTTGCCAAAAGTCGCCGAGGTGAAGAAGTCCGTGCTAAAACCTTCCGCCAGCGTCAATATATTGACGCACTCCGTAGGCGCGATCTTACCTTTGGGATTGGGCCTGCTGGTACTGGTAAGACTTATCTTGCCGTTGTTGTCGCTGTACAAGCACTCCTTGCCAACCAGATTGAAAAGCTAATTTTAACTCGCCCTGCCGTCGAAGCCGGTGAAAAACTCGGTTTTTTGCCTGGAGACTTACAGCAGAAAGTTAATCCTTATCTTCGCCCACTTTACGATGCTATTTATGAATTCATCGACCCAGAAAAAGTACCCAGTTTAATGGAACGCGGGGTGATTGAAGTCGCACCCCTCGCCTATATGCGGGGACGCACCCTTAATAACGCTTTTATCATTGTCGATGAAGCTCAAAATACTACACCCGCTCAGATGAAAATGGTTTTGACTCGTTTGGGTTTCCGTTCGCGGATGGTGATTACAGGCGACATGACACAAACTGATTTACCACTTCACCAACAATCGGGTTTAGGAGTGGCTTTACAAATTTTAAAACACGTTGAAGGCATTGCTTTTTGCGAATTCACTCAAAAAGATGTCGTGCGTCATCCTCTAGTTCAGCGCATTGTTGCGGCTTATGAACAATACGAAAAATAGGAATTGGGAATTGGGCATTGGGCATTGGGCATTGGGCATTGGGCATTGGGAATTGGGGATTGGGAATTGGGAATCAACAAATAACAAAGGATAATAATTTATGAGTACTACTTTGAAAGAATTTTTAGAAGCTTGCGAGAGTCTGGGAACCTTGCGTCTAATTGTTACTAGCAGCGCGGCTGTATTAGAAGCACGGGGCAAGATTGAAAAGCTATTTTATGCAGAATTACCAAAGGGTAAGTACGCGAATATGCACACCGAAGGTTTTGAATTTCACTTGAATATGGACAGAATTATTCAAGTAAAATTTGAAACAGGTGAAGCGAAAAGAGGCAATTTTACAACCTATGCTATTCGGTTTTTAGATGATAAACACGAATCCGCTTTAAGCTTATTTTTGCAATGGGGTAAACCTGGAGAATATGAACCAGGACAAGTAGAAGCTTGGCAGACTCTAAAAGAGAAGTATGGGGAAGTTTGGGAACCTTTACCAGCAGAGATTTAAATTAAAAAAATAAACTTGATTTAGGGTTTCCCAGATACCCGACTTCTTGAAGAAGTCGGGTGTCTAAATATGAAAAAATCAACAAAAAACTACTGATGCTTGTAATGAAGGTAATTTGGAGTTGTTGCTTGTTGGTTTTATTCCTGCTGTTTAGTGGTGAAGCGATCGCAGGAGAGTTATCTGAACGGTTAGCAAATTTTCCTCAGTGGGAAAAATTAACTTCAGTGCAACCGGCTTCGGGTGATTTGGTTTACCCGGAATGGATAGCTGGTAAATGGAAAGTTACGAGTACTTTAGTAGATTTAGCTGCGCCTTTAGCACCAGATATCGTAACTCCAGGGTTTGAAGGTAATCGCCGACAATTAAATCAGCCTGTGAGTTTTGTAGTAAGATTTGTAAAGGCTCAACCACATATATCCAGTTTAAAAATACTCCCTCAGATAGATTACAAATCTCCAAGCTTAGTAGCAGACAGAGCATTTAATAGTTTGAATTTGGCACGAGCTTATTTAGGGGATGAAGCAGTGTTGTCAGTCAAAGTAGATCCAGATTCACCTAATCGTCAGATTACATTCTTGCGTAGCAGTCGCCAATTAGTCTCCATTGTGACTGCACGGACTACAGAAACTATCCCTAATGGCAAATTTATCACTACAGAAGTGTTTCAACAATTATTTAAAGGTGGTTCACGCCCCTATTTAAACTCTGTAGAATCTACCACCGCCTATCATAAACTGCTAACAGCGAATCCGGCGATTGAGGCAGATCAAGTTACTGCTGTCTATCTTTCACCCCAAGATCCAGATTACTTTAAAGCTGGTTCTCGACCAGTTGCTCTCTATCGCTATCGCCTAGAGTTTGTTGCAGTACAAATGCCTAATATTCAGAAAGAATGATTTAAACTTAATAGACCTTGACTAATTTGTATTACGTTTGTAGTATATAAATTCCAAGCTCACGATCGCGCTCTTGGACGGTGTGTATCATGGCCAAATTTCAAGATATTGTCAATTATTTTCGCTATGACTGGAAACTGAGTCTTTTTAGTATTACGATATCCAGCATTTACGAAATTATTGATTTGGTTGTTCCTTATGCGATTGGGCAGATTTTAAACGTTTTGTCTGCTCAACCTTTGGATAAACCACTTCAAAGTGCGATCGCAACTTTTTCGCACTTTAGCAATTACCCAGTTAGTAAAACTCTATCTTTGGGTATATTACTGAGTTTAATATTTGTTGTCACAGTAGTGAAAGCGCCTGCACAGCCTTGGTTAACCCATTGGTTTCACTGGGATATAACCTTAAGGATGCGTCGCCAGAAAGCCCAAACAGCCATAGAAAAAATTCTCACTCTTCCACTAGAATTTTATGATGAAAATAACCCCGGACGCATTGCGGGAAGAATAGCTAGAGGTATTTCTAACCACACTTTTACTTATCCCGAAATTGCCGGACAGTTGATTCCTAGATTAGTTCGAGTACTCGCAATTTTTGGATTTATCTTGCTAATTGAGTGGCGAATTGCAATTTTATATTTGATTTCCTTTGTAGTTATTTTGAGCTTGAGCTTAAAGCATTTAAAGCAGCTGATTTGGCATGAAACTATTCTCGATAAATATTCAGAAGATACGGAAAGTCGCAATTCGGAATTAATCACTAACATCAAAACGGTGAAAGCATTTGCTACAGAAGCTAATGAACTGAAACGGCAAAAGCAACGTTTAGATCGGGAATTAATGGTAGTTGAGTATCGTGTCCACAAAGGATATACCAAACTAGCTACTTGGCAAAGGACTGTAATTCAGTTTTGCGTGTTTACTATCTTGGGTTTGACTCTAGCAGCAACCTTAGATGGAAGAATTTCTCTTGGTCATTTTGTCATGACCTTAACTCTTTCTAGCATGGCTTATGCGGAATTAGAACCTATTAGCACCTTGGGAGAAGTTTTTGCCCGTCGTTATTCTTCGATGATCCGGTTTCACGAATTTCTGCAAGAGCCAACTGCATCTGATTCAGCTAGTCTTTTAGAAGAGAGTAACCACACAGAATCACCTTATAAATTTACTGGAAAAGTTGAGTTGTCGCACCTCAGTTTTGGATATGATGCCAACCGTCAAGTTTTGCAAGATATTAACTTGTTGATTGAGCCATACCAAACAGTGGCATTAGTGGGGCGTTCTGGTTCTGGTAAGTCTACTTTAGTGAAGTTGCTGTTACGATATTTTGAACCTCAATCAGGTCAAATTTTGATTGATGGTCAAGATATTCGCACTTTGGATGTGGGTAAGTATAGACGAAGATTAGCGATCGTTCACCAAGAAGTAGACGTTTTCAACGGTACTATATTGGATAACCTCACTTATGGTAGGCGGGATGCCAGTTTAGAGCAGGTTAAGGAAGCCTGTAGAATTGCCAGAGTCGATGAAGTAGTGGAGCAGTTACCCAAAGGTTATTACACTGTTGTGGGGGAACGAGGTGTGAGGTTATCTGGAGGACAAAGACAACGTTTAGGAATTGCGAGGGCGTTGTTAGTTCAACCAGACGTGCTGATTTTTGATGAAGCCACCTCTAGCTTAGATTATGAATCTGAGCGTTCGATTCAGCTAGCGATGCAATCGATTCAGGGTACTTGCACCACTATTGTGATTGCTCACCGTTTAAGTACAGTGCGGGAAGCAGATAAAATTGTAGTTCTGGAGCAAGGAAAGATTGTAGAAGTGGGTAGCCATGATGAACTCTTGCGTCACGAGGGCATTTACCGCCGTTTACACTCCCTGCAAGAAACAGGAGAACTTCTGAGTTAGGGAATATAGACATTTTAGATTTTGGATTGATCCCATAAATTAATTCCCCTGATTAAATCGACCTTATTGACAATACAATAGGGTCGATTTTTTCAATCCATTTTATTTCAATACAGTTCACTTAAGGCTAAAACTTTTTACTAAAGTCATTTTTTTAACGTTCGCGGAGCGTGCCGGAGGCATTACCGCAAAGCAAAGAGAAGAAAGAAAGGCTTAACTGAACCGTATTGCATTTTATTTCTCTTTATTTTGCCCTTCGGGTGACGCTCCTTTAGGACGGGGAGTGTCAATCGGTAATTCTTAATCTTGAATTTCTATCTTAGTAATCAGCCATTCTTTGATTGTTTTCCCACAAGGCTCAGAACTTTGACAATCATTGACATCCTCTAGCTCATAAGACATCTTTACTTTTTGATTGACGTATTTATCTGGTTCGCAAATATCAAATATTGCCCCAACACCTTCATATAACTTACCATTCTCATCTACAACAGTAACATAGCATTTTAAGTCTCCATTTTGCATATCTTTGATCGTCCCAAATATCGGGTTATCGTTATCAATTTCATTAGACTTATTCTCTTTGATAGGTGTATTTTTATTTAATGTTGACTTACTACCTTTGTTAACAATTTCGGTATTATCTAGCTGGTTTGTGGAAATAGATTTAGAATTAAATTGAGTAGCTATTGCAATATTTCCTTGATTCAATTTATTCTTTATAGAAGTACTATTCACAGATTCACTAGAACTGATAATCAATACAGAACAAAAAACCAATGTAGTAGCAACGATTGTTTTTTTCATTTTATTGCTGTTCATAAAAGCCAATATACGGTTGTTTTGAGAAAGGCGTTGGAGTAATGGTTAATCGACCAATTATGGTGGTAGTTCCAGCAAAATAGGTTGTGTCTCTTATCAAAGATTCTGGACAATCATTGTTTATTAGAGTCGTCCATAGAAACAAAAAACCAAAGTCAATTACAATTACCCAGCCTAGAGATATAAAAAACTTTTATTAGGTTTTCTATAAAATTTCTTTATTATTAATATTTTATTTTTTGTCACTTATAAATGACATCGTGATATTTGCTGAATATGCTCGGCGTTATCTACATTTTTTGTGTATTATTCAGTAGAGTGCTTAAAAAGATTAAAATTCGAGGTTTGATCCAGGTAGTCCAGTAATTCCAACGACAATGTTGGATTATATCAAAAATAAACTCGTACCTGATATAGAAAAAAATACAAAATCTTATAACATTAACATCGTTGAAATTATTGGAGACACTGACGAGCAACCTATTGGTATTATCAGACTCTAATTTAGAGCTAGCTGCTAGTCAAGGTGGTTCAGTTAGTACACTTAAAGCAGGTTCTAACGCTGATTTAGGATTGATGCGTTCCCTTGCAGTGGTTAAAGAACTGGTGAAAATCCAGTAACAAAATAAGATGCCAGGAGTTCAATTTCGCGCTTATTCTGCGGCACAATTAATATTACCAACTGGTGAATTTGCTCCTATTCCCCAAGACAAGCGTCACCCAAAATCGAAGCGGCGACGCATTGAAATTCGTTTTACGCGCTTGGGTGAAGTGCGAGAAGTAAAGTAAATAATCCATTCACCACTGCGAGAACACTAATTAAAGAATCGAACTCTTCTAATAATAATAAAACTAAGATTTACTCTTATCGGCTTCTTTCTGCGCCGCTTCACTGTATTTCTTATATAGTTGAGTCCGAATTTTAGCTTCCTGATAACGGCTGTGTTTTTGTGGTACTGTACTCATTAAATCTGAAGCCCGTTGCCACTTAGCAGCGATTTCTAACCACTGAGTTGAGGTTGTGGCTGTTTTACCAGATGTGGAAGCAAGATTTGCAATTCGCACAGATGTTGCAAATGGATCATTAGATTGATCGTCAAAGATATTGTTAGGAATACGAGATGATATTGGGGCTTTATTCTCGTTAGTATTTGTAGTTAAAGATTTGGAAATTTCTGGTTGTATTAAGTTTTTCAGTTTATTACCTAACTGGGCATAAACAACCCAACTAAGCAACAACAGGGAGCATAAACCAACTGCCGCTAATATCTTTTTTTTAGGTTTACTTTGGTGTTTTTCTTTGTTAATAAGTACCAAAGGACGAGAAACTTGAGGTTTGGGGAAACTTGGTTTTCCTAGTTCAGCTTGAGCTTCTGTCAAATCTTTAATTAGTTGCTTTATAATATTAGGCTGAATTAAGGCAATTTCGTGCGACCAAAGCAATTGGCTGTCGCGATCGCTATCTATTTCTTTTAACCACAGCAATTGTTGTTCCCGAACAATCCGACTGTTGATATTGACTCGGCGAATGTGGCGTGGGGCAATGGACTCAAGAATTTGCTGGATTTGTTCTACAAGGGGAGATTGCTCAAGTTGCTCTATTCTAGCCGCCTCGCAGAGAAGTTGTAAGACACCATCAGAAAAAATAGCTCTAGTTCTGACACCAGATTTGGCTAGTTTCTCATTCAATAGCTGAATAATTGCAGCAACGCTACCTTGTTGAGCTTGCCAACCGATATCGTTTATCCGATCTACCATCTGAGGTTTGGTGATAACTCTTCCACCCTGACTGATTAACGTATTCATTAATTTAGGGACTCTTTTCTACTGACCTTGATCTTGTCTTCGATTTTACGAGTAAAAAGATGAGTTGCCAAATAAAATCATAAAAGTCGAGCCTCCCTTCTCGGTTCGCTAAAGATGCTCGATCGCGCTCAGTTAATTTGACACTCCCAAGCCTTAAAAGTGTAGGATTCTTGAACGTAAACTGCGCTTTCAGGTTAACGCCGATGCTGGCGGATATAGCTACCTGTTTGACATACTACATTATCATGTCTTTTAGCGATCGCACGAACTCAACTTGAGTTAGCTAAATATTATCAGGCTCAACACCTAGCGATCGCAGCTGTTTCTTCAACCTTTCCACCTGGGACTGTGCTTGTTCCTTGGCTAATTTTTCCTGTTTTAGCGCCTCTGCCAACTCCTCTGGAATCAGCAACTTTTCCCCAGTATCTTCTCGATAAAAACCAATCAGTTGCCCCTCTATTTGCAAACGCAGCTGCAAAGGTTCACATCGACTATCTGTAATTGGTTCATACACCTCGCCTCGCAGCCTATACCCTTGCAATTGCTCTTTAATCCATTCTCCCTTCGGGTCAAATAACCAGTATTCCAGTACCCCTAGCTGGTCATACAGTGTCTTTTTAAAGCCCATGTCCTGGTTTTTAGTGCCTTCCGAAGTCATCTCAAAGATGACTACAGGTACTTGTCCCTCTTCCCATATCTTGTAATTATCCCGGCCTCCAGGAGCAACATTAAAAATCACCATTACATCTGGAGCTACACGTAACCTCGGAAAACCCTGAGCATAGTAGAGAAACTGGTTACTTAAAACGGTTGCTTGCCTACTCAGTAAATATTGCCTCAATACTTCTAAAGTTGCCAATAGAGCGCATAAATGAACATAACTTTCTGCCAAAGGTTCACCATCCGAACTTGGGTAAAAAACTTCTGTTGATTGAGAACTGGATAAGAGGCTAGTCATAATTAGCCGCCTGATTGAGAAGATGGGTGCATGACTATATTATCTCAAAGACTTTCGCTGATATTTCTAGAACTTTGTCAGTAATTCTCGCTTTTTTTGCCATTTTGTCAGAATGGCAAGACTATTTAGTACAGCGATCGCTACATTAGAAGATATATAAATAAAAATCAACAATGATTTTTATTCTTCGCAGTTCACACAAAACCATGAGTGCAAGTACCATTATTTCCGAAAATCCCTTACTCCAAGGCGTTGGCTTACCTCCCTTTGCAGATATTAAACCAGAACGAGTAGTACCAGCCTTCAATCAGTTATTAGCAGAACTTGACGAGCAACTTGCCACTTTAGAGGCAAGTGTACAGCCTTCTTGGAGTGGTTTAGTAGAACCCTTAGAAAAGCTGACTGAACGGCTTATCTGGAGTTGGGGGGTGGTGAATCATTTAATGGGTGTTAAAAATAGCCCGGAACTGCGCGAAGCTCATGAAATCGTACAGCCACTAGTCATACAATTTATCAATAAGCTCGGTCAAAGCCAACCCATCTACAATGCTTTTAAAGCACTCCGTAACAGCGATAATTGGGCAACTCTAGAATTAGCCCAACAGCGTATAGTAGAAGCCGCCATTCGAGATGCAGAACTTTCTGGTGTTGGCTTAGAAGGAGAGGTAAGAGAGCGTTTCAACGCCATACAGATGGAGTTAGCAGAACTTTCTACCAAATTCTCTAACCATGTACTTGATGCTACGAAAGCCTTCAGCTTAACCCTGACAACACAAGCGGAAATTGACGGTTTACCACCAAGCTTAGTGAGTCTAGCAGCCCAAGTTGCTCGTGCATCTGGCGAAAGCAATGCCACACCAGAAAATGGCCCCTGGCGGATTACTTTAGACTTCCCCAGTTATGCCCCTTTCATGCAGCACAGCACCCGCCGAGATTTGCGTGAAAAACTCTATAAAGCTCATATCACCCGCGCTTCTACTGGCGATTTGGATAACAACCCCTTAATTGAGCGCATTTTGAAGTTGCGCCAAGAACTCGCAGATATACTAGGCTTTAAAAGTTTTGCCCAATTGAGCCTTGCTAGTAAAATGGCTCCCAACGTTGAGGCAGTCAACGCCCTATTAGAAGAACTACGCCGCGCTAGTTATGATGCGGCTGTTAAAGACTTGGTAGAACTCAAAGCTTTTGCAGCAGCACAGAGAGCAGCAGAAGCTGAAGATTTAAAACACTGGGATATCAGCTTTTGGGCAGAACGCCAAAGAGAAGCAAAATTTGCCTTTACTGCTGAAGAATTGCGTCCCTACTTTCCGCTTCCCCAAGTGTTAGACGGTTTATTTGGACTAGTTAAGCGATTATTTGGTGTTACTGTCACCTCTGCCGATGATCAAGCCCCAGTATGGCATGAGGATGTCCGTTATTTCCAAATTGCTGATAAAACTGGTTCTCCCATAGCCTACTTCTACTTAGACCCCTATAGCCGTCCAGCCGAAAAACGCGGTGGTGCTTGGATGGATGTGTGCATTAATCGGGGTAAAATTACTGAAAATGGTACTACTGCCATCCGCTTACCAGTAGCTTATTTGGTGTGTAATCAAAGTCCTCCCATCGATGGAAAACCTAGTTTGATGACCTTCTACGAAGTAGAGACTTTGTTCCACGAGTTCGGTCATGGATTGCACCACATGCTTACTAAGGTTGACTATCCCGGAGCCGCAGGCATCAATAATGTGGAGTGGGATGCAGTGGAACTACCTAGTCAGTTTATGGAAAACTGGTGCTATGAGCGGCTCACTTTGTTTGGTATGGCGAAGCATTATGAAACTGGTGAAGCCCTACCGGAGCATTATTATCAAAAGCTGCTAGCGGCGCGTAATTATATGAGTGGTACTGCCACGCTGCGACAAATTCACCTGAGCAGTGTGGATTTAGAACTACACTACCGCTATTACCCTGGTAGTAATGAAACCCCCTCAGATGTGCGCCATCGCATAGCCAAGACTACTACCGTTTTACAGCCACTTCCAGAAGATGCAATGTTATGTGCTTTTGGACATATTTTTGAGGGTGGTTATGCAGCAGGTTACTATAGCTACAAATGGGCTGAGGTACTGAGTGCTGATGCTTTTGCTGCTTTTGAAGAAGCTGGGCTAGAAGATGAAGAGGCTGTAAAAGCTACAGGTAGACGTTATCGGGATACGGTACTGGCGCTTGGTGGTGGTCAGCATCCAATGGAGGTGTTTAAAACTTTCCGGGGTCGTGAACCAAGCACGATCGCTTTGCTCAGGCACAATGGTTTAGTCAGTGCTGCTGTAAACTAAACAATACCTCCGTAGGGACATTGCATTGCAATGTCTCTTGCATCAAATCTTTGAAAACAGGCAACCACGAGTAGTTCACGAAGGAAAAGACCTAAGCAGAAAATTGATGAAAAAGAATAACTCGTCTGCGCCGGAGCCTACAATTACAAGTTTGGAACTACGTCGTTTCCGATTATCCTTTCTTTATTCCATACCAATTGGGCTGTTAGGAGGGCTGATTGGCTTGGGAGGTGCAGAGTTTCGCCTGCCAGTTCTTGCTGGAAAATTGGGTTATTCAGTGCGGCAAGCTGTGCCTCTGAACTTGGCTGTCAGCTTGATTACGATTGCTGCATCCTTGGTAATCCGGGGCAGTAAGCTTTCCTTTAGCACCGTTATTCCATTGCTGCCTGTGATCTTCTCCTTGATTGCCGGAGCGGTTATCACTGCTTTTTTTGGGGCGGCGATGGCGGGAAGGCTCTCAAACGAACAGCTTGAGCGAATCATTTTAGTGCTATTGGTAGTCATTGGCATTGCCTTGATAGTCGAGGGTTTTCTACCTCAACAAATACCAGCCCTTCTACCCCCTGCTTTAAGTTGGCGCATTTTAGCAGGTATCTTATTTGGACTAGCAATTGGGCTGGTAAGCAGTCTACTTGGGGTTGCAGGGGGTGAAGTGATTATCCCAACACTTGTTTTCGCTTTTGGCGCAGATATTAAGACAGCAGGTACAGCCAGCCTTTTGGTTAGTTTTCCAACTGTACTGGTAGGGGTTATCAAATATGCTAGTCGAGGTGCATTTGTAGATCGTACAACCTTGAGCAATACCATAGCGCCTATGGGAGTTGGTTCGGTAATTGGAGCCATCATTGGAGGAATGCTTGTAGGTATTTTTCCAGCATCGGTACTCAAGATTACACTAGGGGTAATCTTGAGTATCTCCGCGTTTCGGGTCTTTCACAAAGCCAAATCCTCTAATGAAAAGCTTGAAAGCTAGATATAGCAAAACTTTTCAGTCTAAATTGCACTTTTTTACACGGATATTCGATTCAATCTCAATAAGAAACCCCCTCTGCTTTGGTCATAGTAAAGTGATTACAAAACAGAAGGGGTTCATTTTTTATTATTTTATAGGCAGATTTTAAAGATAATACTGGCAAAAAACCAGTTTCTCCAATGTTGTGTTTATTTTTACCTGCCTATTCAGTTCAGCCTATTTCCAGTCGGGAATCTCAGCATCCTCTCCCCCAATCCCGATTCCAGTGTTAAATATCTCGGCATCAGTGAGATTAAGATCGTTCATTGATGCTTTGTACACATTAGAATCGTGAATCGTAGCGCGAGTAAAATTTACTCCGTTGAGATTGGTTTGCTTCATATTCACATTGGTTACATAAGCTGATGTTAGGTTGGCACCTGCCAAGTTTGCACCAGTTAAGTCAGCACCTTCTAGGTTAGCCCCTACAAGGTTGGCTCCTTGAAGCTTTGAGCCTCTCAAGTCAGCACCAATTAAATGAGCGCCACTTAGGTTAGCTCCCGATAGATTGCACTGGATACATTCCCCAGTTGAAAGCAGCTTTTGTAAATCCTGCGGATTTTCGGCTCTAACCGAGGTAGTGAAAAATAGGGGAGTTGCTAAGGCCATGGCCGCTAATAGCTGGAGTTTCATATATTTTCCCCCTTAATAATCAAGTTGCGTCCGTTCTGTCCCTCACAACTTTATTATCTCACTAAACTTCGTGAGGTCAATCTGTCTATCTACCAACAAGTTGGTTGTGATATGAAACAGATATAATAGCGAGATAATAAACGCCATATATCCTGTTTTTTGTCGATTTTTACCCGATAAACCTAAAAAGGTTCCAGTGTTAAATCTCTGTTAAATCTTTTTAAGAGCTTGCACTACTCGCAAAAATTTGGCTAATTTGATAAGTATAAATACTTGCCAAATGATTTAATCACAAATTAGGTTAAGTCTTTAGAAATTCTCGCATATACTGATTAACCAATTCAGGCTGTTCTTGCTGCACCCAATGGCCACAATTAGGAATGTACTTGATTTGAAAGTCCCTAACATAAGCTGCGGTATCGTAGGTTAGTTCCTTACCGAGTGCGGTGTCATTTTCTCCCCAAATCATCAGTGTTGGCACTTCCAGAACGCCCCAACTTGAATTTAGCATTTTCTGCTGAAAAATATTGCGGTAATAGTTCAACATTGCTGTGAGCGCACCGCGTTTTGCAGCAGCATTTTTATATGCGTCAATATCGGCTTTCGTGAAAGCACTTTTGTTAACTGCTGTACCTTGAAAAGCTGTTTCAATGGCTTGGTAGTCTGAAGATTGTAAAAGTAATTCTGGTAGCCACGGTAGTTGAAAAAGAAATATGTAGTTGCTACGTAGCAACTGTTGGGGAGTGCGTAACCCTTCGGCAAATTTAGCAGGATGAGGCAGGTTAAGGATAATTAGTTGCTCTAACATTTCCGGGTGAGCATAAGCAAAATTCCAAGCGATCGCACCGCCCCAATCATGTCCAACTAATACACATTTTTGATATCCTAATCCTTTAATTACTCCCTCAACATCTTTGATAAACTCATCCATTACATAAGCTGATTGCTCACTTGGTTTATCACTATCGTTGTAGCCACGCAAGTCAATGGCAACAACTTTAAAATTTTGGGCAAATTCTGGTATTTGATGCCGCCAAGAGTACCAAAACTCAGGAAACCCATGCAACATCAACATTAAGGGGCCTTCACCTTGAGTAACGTAATGTAGTTTTACCCCATTGGTAGTTACATATTCGTGTTTCCAATTCGTTTCAAATATAGTCATAGGTTGTGTTTTTTGTTGGTGATATTGATTATTTACAATTTTTTTGATGAAAACATCTATTAAAAGATACTTTTAAAATAGCAATTCACCTTTGGATAGATATTCGTAGTAAAATAACAGATTTTCATACAATTACTAGAATATAGTAACTAAGATAAAAAATCTCATTTATGAAATTTATTTAGCAGTTTCTTTAGTCAAGGCAAGAGCAATAATATGATTATTTGAGAGACAAATCAAATGAATACAATAGAAACGCGCGGTATCTGGTTGACCACTACTGATAGTAAAGTTCTCAGGTCAAAGGAACGCATTGCTGAGGCGATGGATTTTCTAGCCGAAACAGGATTTAATGTGGTGTTTCCCGTTGTTTGGAATAAGGCAGTAACTCTCTATCCCAGCCAAACAATGCAGCAAATTTTTGGGGTTGAAATTGACCCTATATTTGTAGGGCGTGACCCTTTAGAAGAAGTGGTAGTGGAGGCGCGGCGAGTTGGGTTGAAAGTTATTCCTTGGTTTGAATATGGTTTTGCCAGTTCCTACAATTTGAATGGTGGTGTGCTTTTACAAAAAAAACCGGAATGGGCTGCGCGTGATATTAAGGGCAACTTACTGAAGAAAAACGGCTTTGAGTGGTTGAATGCACTCGACCCACAAGTGCAGGAATTCTTGTTAAACTTGGTGCTGGAAGTTGCGAATAATTACGACGTGGATGGTATTCAAGGTGACGATCGCTTCCCTGCATTCCCGTGTGAAGGTGGCTATGATGAGGGAACTGTCAGCCGCTATCGTCAGCAATTCGATCGCAATCCGCCAAAGAATCCCAAGGATAGGCAATGGCTACAGTGGCGTGCAGATATTCTCACTGACTTTTTGGCGCGTCTCTATGGGGAGGTGAAAGCAGTTAATCCTAATTTGCTAGTAGCGATCGCACCTAATATCCATGATTGGGCATTCCAGGAATATTTGCAAGACTCACCCACCTGGCTGAATCGGGGAATAGTCGATATGATTCAGCCGCAGATTTATCGGCGTGATTTTGGGAGTTATAGTGCGATCGCTGATAAACTAGTAAGCCAGCAGTTCACTGATGCGACACTGCCCAAGTTAGCACCGGGAATATTGATGAAGCTTGGCAATTATTCTATTAGTCCAGAATATCTGGTGCAGGCAATTGAATACAATCGTCAACTTGGTATTCAAGGAGAGGTATTCTTTTTTTACGAAGGTTTGCGCGAAAATAACAATACCCTAGCTAAAGTTTTGCGAAATGGCCCCTATGCTAAGTCTGCATCATTTCCCACTCTGTCAGATTTCAGTGCGGGTGGTGTGATTAACAAGAGGACATCTTCTATTTGGCAAGGGATGGAAAAGCTATTAAAAAAGATTTTTTAAGGAAAAAGTCGCGTGGAATCTCAATTATCAGTGGAAAAATTAATTAAAATTCTCAAACAGGATTTACCAACGCTTTTTGAAAAAGATATTTCTTATGACATTTATACACAAGATATATATTTTAAAGACCCGGTAAATACATTCAAATACAAATTTAACTATCGCATTATATTTTGGACTTTGCGATTTCACGCTCGGCTATTTTTTACCCAAATTTACTTTGATGTGCATGATATATCTCAGTCAGCCGAAGATACGATTTTAGCAAAGTGGACAGTGCGGGGAGTGTTGCGTGTTCCGTGGAAAGCAGGTTTGCTTTTTAATGGCTATTCAACATATAAACTCAATCAAGATAATTTGATATACGAGCATATCGACACCTGGGATAGAAAGCCAGGGGAAATTTTAAAGCAGTTTTGGCAAAAGGGAGGAAAAAGCTAATTAGATACGAACGAATTAAGTCACAAAAATGCCAAACCTATGTTTTGGTTTGTAAGCAAATATCCTGTATAGTAAGATTCCCAAGTTTTTAGCTAAAACAGCAGAAGCCTCACACTCACTTTTAGGAGTGTGGGGAATCTGAGTTTTTCAATGGCTCTTTCGCAAACTCGATCATTGATCGGTTGGATCGTCAATGATTTCTGGTACTAAAGCTGGATTACTCTTACGTTCTTCTGGTGATTGCTCCCGAATAACATCGTCGATTTTCGCAGGGTGTTTGATTTTGTCGAGTACCTCTGGACTTAGTTCCGATGGTTCCCCTTGTGGATTAGATTTTTCAGCTTGACTAGGAACTGTTTCCTTATTCATCACTATTTCTCTAAACTTATACACCAAGCTTAAGTTGTTCTGTGGTGAGACACACACTATCTTGAGACTTATTTTGCACAACAGAAGGTAATAAAGGCGATCGCTCAATTCCTTTCAATATCAAAAATTGAGTATTTCTAACAAGAAAAATCCATTTAAATTACTTTTTAAAGAATCTTAATATTTCTCAATTAACTTTAAAAAATCTTACGATCGAGTTAAGAATGAATTAAGAGAAATTGCTTTGTAAAGGTTAATTGATATTACTTGTCAAATTGCTGGTGAAGTTAGACACTAACAATACAACACACGCAATTATTTTATGACCGCTATTTCTAACATTGAATTCAAACGACCAATTTGGCAAACCGCTATCATATTGACTTTGGGCTTTTGGCTCAGTGCTAGTTTAGTTTTAGACTGGGTAATTATGCCTAGCCTTTATCTTTCCGGCATGATGAGCCAAGCTGGTTTTACAACAGCAGGTTATACGATTTTTTGGAACTTCAATCGTATGGAATTATTATCTGCTGCTGTAGTATTAACTGGGGCATTAGCTTTGGGTAAAACCCAATATCACTGGCAGATTGGCAGTATTATTTTATCTGGGTTGCTGCTAACTATAGCTATACTTGACACCTACTTCTTAACTCCGCAAATGTGCGCGATTGGGGTTCAACTCAATCTATTTGAAGCTACTGCGTCTATTCCATCAACAATGAATTTACTACATGGTAGTTATTGGTTACTGGAAGTTGTCAAGCTGGTGGCTGGTGGCACACTTTTAAGCTGGTGCTGGCGGGAGCAATTTTAAGTAGATGGAGAACTATAAGAGTGAGAATGTCCAGTTCTAAATCTCACGCCAAAGACGCAAAGAAATTTCTTTGCGTCTTTTTGCTACATATAGCTTATGGATTAATAAATGCAATATTTACTACTGGCTACTGCTACGGGGAGAATTTTGTATTTATATTTGTGACTTTTAAAACTTGAGATTATTCGGTCAAATTGCTATTATAAAATGATTCACTTATTTATAGGTGTAATTAAATAAGTAGACTATATTATCTTTTACTGTACATTTTCAGCCTTCCCGGATATTAGACCAAATAAATACTGAAACATAATATTAATTAGTTTTTCTGTTTACTTTACTGATTTATCATGAAGTTTATATATTGCTGCTAACTTTTTTTTGAAAGTTATAGTAATCTGAATTTTAGTGAGTATGTTACTTGTTATCTACCATCTAGCTAAAAATAGCTATTTCGCAGGTATGTACTACTAGTCTGTCAAGCTAGTAATGAAAAGTTTGTAGTAAGCACAAAGCTTGCTGAGAAAATAAGGACTGAAGTCCTTACTACGAACTTTCTTACCCATCAATTTAAACTTGACAGACTACTAGCAATCAAGAATTTAGCTGTAAGTTCTTGAATTTTTCACTTCAAATTGTACAGGATGACTATTTAGCCCGACACAACATTAAAACCCGTTTCCATCACTTATGAAGAGATTCCCCTGTGCTGAACTGGTCGCTTATGCATCTCACCACACACCATTATGGCGGCAATTATAGCAAGGGACTGGGGACTAGGGACTGGGGACTGGGTGAAAAGTCTTTTTGTGTCTAAGTTTCATCAACAGATGATGTCCTAACCACCTTGGCTCTTGCTATATCAGCTAACTCATCCTTGCTGGGGGTTTAGTGTCCTTGTTCTGCAAGCGCTCATTTTGCCCAATTCCAGCATTAAGAGTTGCTCTCAGTAAGTCGATAGGAATAAATCAAACAATGTTACGAAACGTAAACAGGTTTAAAACTTTTGCTAATGCCTAATAACAAAAGACAAATGACAGATATCTCCTGTCGAAGACGCGATGCGAATTCCGCCCACTTATTTACACTCAGAAACCTAAGTAAGACATTGAGTTTTTTAATGCTTAGTTGTTAATAATACTTATGCTCTTGGTGAAGTTTCCTTCAAGAATAAACTTCTAGCAAAAGTACCCTACGACTCTTCTCACGGCTACAAAAACATCGTTTATTAAAGAGGATTTAAGCTATAGAATGCCTCTTGTAGAAGGATTTTCGTCTAAGTTGCAGGAGATTTAGGTTGCTCTAGAATTTAGCATTATGGGCAAAAAAACCTTTCTAAGAGAACTAAAGAATCTGCTATTTTAGGTTGCAAAATACGGAAAACAATGATGCTTTTGTGACTGATGGGCGAGAGCCAATAGTCTGTTTGTTGTATTTGAGCTACTGTTAGATTGGCTAGATTAGCGAAAGATACAGAAAACCAATCTAATTTTTGAAATACTATATCCTGGCAACCAGTCGGGCGATTTTGCTATGGAGCAATAATATGAATTGGTTTAATTGTAATTCGTGATTTCCAGCTTAACAGAGATTGGTTAATTAAGAGTTGGGGGGTGTGAAATCTCTGTACTAACTCAAATGTGACCGCTATATTTATTTGATAGTGTTTCCAACAAAGTCACGGTGAATTCCGAAAAGGTAATTCACTAATTTTGCCTGCAAATGTTAATTTGATTCTAGAGCCATTCTAATGAAGACACTTCCGATTAGTAGATACAGATTTTTTCAAAAGCTCCAGCCTTTATCTTTATTGAAAAAAATCACTGGTAAGTCGGTTACTGGTTGTTTGCAAGTGTTTAGCACTTCAGGCTCTTGGTCATTATATGTAGACGAAGGTAAACTAATTTATGCCTGCTACTCAGAGAAAATGTTTGAGCCACTTTACAGGAATTTGCAAAGCTTGAGTCAGCAAATTTCTACTCTCCCTCGTGAAATTCACCAACAGTTGCGGGCGATATTTGAAACTGGGATTGAAAATCAAGCGATACCGAACCCAGATTATCTGGCTATTTGCTGGTTAGTCAATCAGAAATATATTAGTCCTTCTGAAGCGGCGATGCTGATAGAGCAATTGGCGCTAGAAGTTCTGGAGTCATTTCTGAACTTACAAGAGGGTAGTTATGAATTTATTCCTGAAAGTTTTCTGGATGACATGCCAAAGTTTTGTCATCTGAATCTCCGCTTACTGGTTGAACAATGCCAAACACCCCGAAGCGTTAGTGTCTCTGAAAGAGAAGCCTCTCATAGAGAAGCTGTTTATCGTCGAACACCACCAACTTCTCAGTCGCATCCCTCAGAATTGTTCAAAATAAATGAGCTAAAACCTAAAAGTAAAAGTACACCAAATTCGTCTAGAACAAACAGCTATAAACCATCAGCCTACTCTATTAAGAGTAATGAATATAGGGGTCAGCAAATCATCCAACAACCTGCTGACAAAAAAATCTACACAATCTTTTGTATTGATGACAGTCCTACTGTATTGAATGTTATTCAAAGTTATTTAGATGAACAAATGTTTTCTGTTGTCGGAGTTACCGATTCTCTAAAAGCTTTAATGCAAATTGTTAATACCAAACCCGATATAATTTTGTTGGATATTTCAATGCCTAATTTAGATGGATATGAACTATGCTCTTTGCTGCGTAAAAACTCAAATTTTAAAAATACACCTGTGATTATGGTGTCAGAAAAAGTAGGATTTCTAGACAGAGCTAGAGCTAAAATGGTTAGAGCCTCTGGTTATTTAACTAAGCCTTTTACACAAGGAGATTTACTCAAAACAATCTTTAAACATATTATTTAATTTGCTATTATAATAAATAACTCACTGTAGTCAACATATTTTTTTGGAATTTAAGGTTGATTATTATCTGAATGACTACTATTGTGGTAATAGACGATTTTCTGGCTGAATTAAAATAATTATTCATTAGAATTTATTGTAAAGATGGCGATTACTCGCGTCTCTTTTCTTAACCGAACAGTATTGATTGAAAACTATCCTATTGGCTTGAGATAAAAAAATTCCCCACAGCTACAAGTTGGGGAATTGTTAAAAGTTACTAATTACCTCATTTTGGAAACGTTTTCAGTAAATCATCGCCAGGAATTACGGTAGTGTAAAAAGTATATTTGCGATTAGCAACATAACGGCGGTCTTGTTTAATAATCGCCATAAACTCTCTATGTCCGTCACGAGTACGTCCCACTAAACAACCTGCGCTAGCAAGGCGAATATCATTTCTGGGGAAATCAAAGCCGTAGTGTTGATTCACATAAAAATCATCACCTGTATCAAGCTTGTCGCCAGTCCGTTTAAAATCTTGGTTGAAATCTCTACAAACAGTGATATCTCCAACTTGCACTAATGCTTCGTGAGGTTCTGCTGTACCGTGAATACCAACAGCCCAAGCTTTGTATTGCCCAAACTGAATTCTTGCTGCTCCTTTGGGATTCATCGGATTATAAGTGTAGTATTTCCCTGGTTCTGTAGTCGCTTCCCAGTGATCTACGATTTTAGGAACGCCATTTACTACTTCAATCACAATCCGGCGATCGTTAAATTCATTGGGTGTATCACTGTTGAGATTCCAGTCTGCATTTATACCTTCAATATAAACAATGTTATATTCTTTGGGATTGGTAAATACCTGATAATCTTTGGATAGCAAGTATTTCACAATCCTACTAGCTATGTCATTACCAAGTTTTAACGGAGGTTGAGGAAGATCGTCTATTTTGGTTTCAATCAGTTTCTTGGCTGTGACTGCTCCTAAAAAGCCACTCTCTTCAGTCTTTGCTAATTCTTGAAATTTTTTGAGAGATATCACAGAAACAGGGCCAAATTTCCCATCGGCTGGAGGTTCTAGCAAACCTAAGCCGATTAGCAGTACCTGAATTTGACTAGACAAATCTGGATCTTGTGCGATCGCATCAAATGACCATTTCTCATTTTTTCCCAAGAAATCTTGTAGTTTCATTATGCACCTGCTCTAATTTACTTACTTCTAAGTATAAACATCATTTTAAAATTTGATGTTGTTTGAAACTATACTCTTGGCTAGAACACGATGTCATAATTTTTACTATTAATTTATGATTTAGCACACAAAAATTCACAGAGATTACACAGAAAAAAACTATTTACTGGCAATACATACCAGTCCTAAATCACTCGTGAAAAGTTAGATCCCCGACTTCTCAAAGAAGTCGGGGATCTGGACACTGCGAATTTTCACAAATCAGATGGGATTGCGATTAAGTTTTTTTGATGAAGAGTGCTGAGAAACGAAATGCTGTACGCAAAACTACACATCACAACAAACTAAGGTTAGGTGTAGCTGTGGTTTTAGTCTGGTAAGCCTTTTTGACACCAACCCAGTTACTAGCAATTGGCATTCGCCAACCAGTTCCGAAGGCGCGATCGGTGATTTTCAATCCGGGGGGTGCTTGTCGCCGTTTAAATTCAGCCCGCGCCACCATTTGAATTACTCTGTCTACAATTACCGAATCGTGACCGGCTGCAACAATTTGCGTTGCTGATTGGTGGTTGTGAACCAGGCGTTGCAAAATATCGTCCAAAATTTCGTAAGGCGGTAAAGAGTCTTGATCCACTTGTCCTGGTTTGAGTTCGGCGCTGGGTGCTTTTGTCAAGACGTTTTGCGGGATGATTTCTTTATTGCGATTTAACCATTGGCAAAGTGAATACACACGGGTTTTCGGAACATCTGCAATCACTGCTAATCCGCCATTCATATCGCCGTAGAGAGTACAGTAACCCACAGCCATTTCTGACTTGTTACCTGTAGATAAAAGGAGATAGCCAAACTTATTAGCGATCGCCATTAATAAATTACCCCGAATCCGAGACTGTATATTTTCCTCAGCCAGTCCGAACTCTGTACCCGCAAACAAATCGCCTAAAGTTTGATCGAAGCCTTGCATTAACTCGCCAATTGGTAAAAGATTAGTCTTAATCCCCAAATTATCGGCTAATGCCACAGCATCACTGATGGAATGCTCCGAACTGTAAGGGGAAGGCATGAGAACACCGAGGACATTTTCTTTACCAAGTGCAGCAGCTGCGATCGCAGCTACGATTGCCGAGTCAATCCCGCCACTTAAACCCAAGACTACTTTAGAAAAACGACACTTACGAGCATAATCTTGCACTCCCAAAACCAAAGCTTGCCAAATCTCCTCATCTTCTGATTCATAAGCAGGTTCTACAGAACCCAACTGTAAATCCCGTAGTTCCTCATCAAATTCAACCAACACTAAATCGGTGTCAAAGCCACGGGCGCGACACATAATTTCACCTTGACGATTTAAGGCAAAACTACGCCCATCAAAAATTAGATCGTCATTTCCGCCAACCTGATTAGCATAAATAATCGGTTGTTGAAAACGGACTGCACTATGCTTGAGCATTGTTTCTCGGAGTTGCTGCTTGCCGACCGTGTAAGGCGAAGCAGACAAATTGACAATCAAATCTACACCCAAAATTGCTAAATCAGCAATTGGATTTACTGCATAAGTACGCTTGCCCCAAAATTCCTCATCATTCCATAAATCTTCGCAAATAGTTACGCCAATATGGATATTATCTAAAGTGAAATAATTAGCTTGTAACCCTGCTTCAAAATAGCGACGTTCGTCAAAGACATCGTAAGTAGGCAAAAGGCGCTTGTGAAAAGCTTGCTTGACCTTGCCATTCTCTAACAAAGCCATGCTATTAAATAAAGTCTTACCACCACTAATATGTGCTTGTATATTCTGTTCAATAGTTCCTACCAACACAGCTAAATTTGGTGGTAAATCTTGAGCCAAGTTTTGTAAAGTGATGCCCATCGCTTCCACAAAACTAGGATTTAGTAATAAATCTCTTGGTGGATAGCCACATAAAGAAAGTTCTGGTGTGAGCAACAAACGCGCACCGCTAGATGCTGCGCGTTGTGCCGCCTCTAAGATTGTTTGGGCATTTAAAAGCAAATCACCAATTGTCGGATTAATTTGAGCGATCGCAATTTTCATATTATTTGTTATGGGGCATTGGGCATGGGGCATTGGTTATTCTGACTTTTCACGGTATCTGGAAAACCTCTCTCTAAATCTCTCTCCTAAAAGGAGAGAGACTTTGAATTTTCCCCCTTCCCGCGACGAGTTGGGGGTTAGGGGGTTAGGTTTTTCGGGGGTTTTTCCACATGACGTTAAAAGTCAGATTGGTTATTCTCCCTTATGCCTTTCTCTCACCTAAAGGTTGGTTAAATAAACACCAAGGGTTTATCTTTTAAGGGAGCAAAAGCTTCAGCGTCAAACTTATACAAACTAGCAGGACGACCAGCACCTCGTGATACCTTAATTCTGGTATCGCATAAAAAACCCAACTTGAGTAGACGCGCCCGAAAATTAGAATAGTCGGAAAAGTTATCACCTAAAACTGTGGCGTATAACTGATATAAATCATTTAAGGTAAACATTTCTGGTAAGACTTCAAAAGCCACCGGGCTATACTCTAATTTATTTCGTAACCGTCTGTGTCCATAAGCCAGAATTTCATTATGGTCAAAAGCTAATTGCGGCACTTGTTTTACTGGATACCAAGCTATACCAGTCATGCGATCGGCAATTAATTCGGCTTCTTCAAATCGCACTAGGGCAAAGTAACTAACTGATAGATAACGCACACCATAACTATCAGTTGCTTCTCGTGGATCGCGATTTGGCCCGCCAAATGTATAGAGTTGTTCTAAGTAGAGATTGTTGACCTTAATTTTCTCTGCCATAATGCGATAAGCGGCATCTTCTAAAGACTCTCCGGGACGTACTAAAGTACCGGGAAGACTCCAATGATTTAAAAATGGTTCTTGCTGTCGCATTACTAGTAGAACTAACAGCCGATTTTGTACAGTATCTACAGAAAAAATTACATTATCCACACCAACCTTGAAATCAGCCAAAGGTTGTTGGTTTAACGGAGTTGATATCTTTTTTTGGGAACGTCCTGGCATTCGTACAAATGCTCTCGATTAATATAGGCAACTACAGGGGCTGTGAGGGCTTCAGAATCTCCATGTTCGCGGTATGCTGTTGAGGAAACATCTAGACCGGTCAGACTAGCGATCGCAATTTTCCCTCCCAGCTTTTGCACTACCTCTGAACTAGACTCATCTATTGCATATCCGGGTCGCGGTACAATGAGTAGTCGCACTTGCTGCAACAAATCTTCAATGCGATACCAACGTGGCAGTTGACTCAGTAAATCTGAACCAATAATCATCGTTAATTCAGCGTCTTCACCCCAAGTAATCTTAGCTTTCTCAACTGTTTCCAGCGTTCGGAAGCTACTTAATTCTTGTTCCAAAGCAATATTGTGCTGTGGTGCGTCTATATTCGCAATCAACAGTTGCAACATTGCCGCCCGATGTTCTAGGAGTGTTTGATGAGACTTAAATGGATTATCTGCTGCCCAAACCGCTACCCAATCATAGCGTGCAGACAACCAACTCAGAATTTCTTCATGTCCCGCAGTTGGCGGATCGGCACTCGTTCCAAACAAAGCAACTCTCATAATAATTCGTAATTAGTAATTAAGACAGACTGAAATAGTACTTCTTACCTCTGTGTTCTCTGTGCCTCTGCGGTTCGTTTCTTAGTCTCCTCCGTCAACACCCGTAACTCCTCAGAAATCTCCACTTCTACAGCCACCGGATAATCCAAACGCCGTGTCTGTTGTGGCAAACTCACAACTGAGGCGGCGGTACGCTGACGAATTGTTGCCAAAGATTCCAAGGGCTGCACTCGTTCACCTTCTTGCACTACCAATTGCAACAAAGGTTCTTCTTCTTGAGGAATTTCACCTAAAAGTCCCAACCTGTCTGCTTTTACCTTACCTCCCGTAAACGAACGAAAAATCTGCTTACGCCCTGGATAAGTAAGCTTACCACTCGACTGCTTCATCACTGGGATACCATCAATGTCTACAAGTTTATAGACTCCATTTACAGGCGAACCTGTAACTAATCGAGTTCCCAATCCGTAACCATCAATTTGCGCCCCAGCAGCTTTTAATCTGGCAATTTCCCACTCATCCAAATCGCCACTGGCAAAAATTGGTACACCGGGAAGGAGCGATCGCACCTGTTTTGATAAGGTAACTAAATCTCCTGAGTCTAATCGCACTCCTGATAATTGCATTTCTCCGGAATTTACTTTTTCGGCCAAGCGCTGGGCAGCAGCAATGGTATCGTAAGTATCAATCAACAACGGCGCACCCGGAAAATATCGATGAAATGCACTAAAAGCTTGTTCTTCAGTGCCTTCTATTGCTGATAACGCCATCACCAGGGCGTGAGCCATCGTACCACTCGGCTTTTCTCCCAGTTGTAGCGCTGCTAACACATTGGAGGTGGAATCTAACCCACCTGCCAACGCCGCCCGCGCTGCCCACAAAGACCCTTGGGGACTAAATGCTCGTCTTGTGCCAAATTCTAAAAGTGTTGCTTCTTCCCCCGCTACATCCCGCAACCTTGCTGCTTTTGTGGCAATCAAAGTCTGGTAATTAATAGTATTTAAGAGGTAAGTTTCTACTAATTGTGCTTGCCAAAGTGGTGCTTCTACTCGCAAAAGTGGCTGATTGGCAAATACGGCTGTCCCTTCTGGTACTGCCCAAACATCACCAGTAAACTTTCCCTCCGCTAAAAGTGACCAAAAGCGATCGCTTGCGTGAGCAAAAATTCCCGTTGCCTGTAATGCAGCAATTTGTGCGGCACTAAAACGGATTTTGGCTAAATATTCCAATGCTTGCGTCAGCCCCATTGCAATTAAATAACCAAAACCCTCTGGCAATCGTCTGACAGACAACTCAAAGCTAGCCCGTCGTTGTTCGATACCAACGCCAGTGTAACAAGCTGCCATTGTCAATTGATAAAGATCCGTCAGCAAGCTATAGTCATCAGCCGAGAGGTTTAATTCCTGGTTCTGCTGACTTTGTTGTTTATATACATAGTCCAAATCTGGCAAAGTTGTCATGCAAGAGATTCCTTACAAGCTGCTTCTTTCATTTATGGTAATATTTACCATAAATAATGTCAACTACCATTAAGGATATTTTACAGATTGCTGTGGAACAGTAGATTCGTAGGTAAATTTATACTAGATTTACAAAATACTTAATATTTTTTAATAGTAAAAGCTAGCAATAATGTTTAGTTTGTTTGATCGGGAGGATAGTAAAAACTGATTGGTGAGAAATCTGGGTTAAGTAACCGATAGAAGGCAAGTTTGTTTTCCTGCTTATTTACCAGTCTGGGGTTGAATAAATGGCTAAGTTTGAATTAGAATCGAAGAGGGAAATTTGACTTGTTGACAAAATAAAGTATTACAAAGTTATCTGAATAAAGATTGCATTAATTCTCAATATATTGAGAATTAATCTTAGTCAATAATATGAGTATTAGAATATAGCTAGCACAATTAAAGCGACTCAAAAATAAGGAGTCCAAATATTATGGCTATTTCCAAAATCCTTGCCAATATAACTCGGTATATTTCTGAGGCTGCAATGCGGATTTTTAGCCCTAATGATGATGCTTATCCTGCTAGTGGGGTACAACCTTTTACAGGTGAGCCTTACGATAAGCGTAAAGATGATAATAATTAGGTGCTGACATAGCATTGATAGAGAATACAGGAGTCAAAATTCAGAATTCAGCTTGGGCAATGAGTAGGAGATTCAGATAAACCATATAATTGAAAACCACTCAATGTAGATTTAGCTCTGTACTTAAATCTCTTTATTTAAAAGTGGTGGCGTATTATGCAATATGCCACCACTTTTAAATTTATTCTGTATTCCTGCTCTTGACTTATCAACTACGCTCAATATAAGAGCGGAGAGCGGAGTTAATTAGAGATTGGTAGCCTTTTCCTTTGCTTTTAAACCAATCCAAAATATCTTGATCTAGTTGAATTAATGTAGCTTCTTCGCTAACAGGTTTTACCATTTTGGCTGTTTCCCAGAATTGCCGATCTAATTCAGGAATATCTGAAGTATCAATTGCTGTATCAGGGATATTTTGGAGTTCTTTAAGTCGATTGGGCGAGATACTCATAGTAGGTTCTCTTTTCTTTGGGGGTGGCTTTTCGGGCAGAGATTAATCGAATTTTGCCGTTTCTATCTGTATGGGCGACGGTAATAATTATAACGCCTTGGATTGAGCCAATACTAATCTCTCGAATTTCTTCATAGTCGTAGCGTTCATCAATTGAGGTGAAAACAACACCTTCAAATATTTCTGTAGCTTCTTCAAAACTAATGCCATGTTTCTGAATATTTTGTTGGTTTTTATTTTTGTCCCATTCAAATTTCATTCAACTATACATAATCCATATAGAGTCAAGTGTAATAAATAAGACAAGGACGTGAGTTTTTTCCTCACGCCTTTTTACTTTAAACTTTTTTCCCACCGACTGCTAGGAGTTCTAGAATGACTCCATTTGTCCAGCCGAAGCCAACTTCGTTAGAACTATATCCAAAGGAAATGTCGTCAGAAACGTTGGCAGAACAGCGTTCAACATCATATTTTTCAACTAGGGTGTTGTGACGCTCGAATTCTTTAACTACCATCGCTAAAAATTTGTTGGCAATGCGATCGCCTTCTGTATGAAATCCATAACGGTGAAGTCCTTGCACAGCAATTAATGTCAATGGTGCCCAACCGAAGGGGGCATCCCATTGGTTGCCGGTGACACGAGTACTGGTAAGAATTCCGCCTGGGGCTTCAAACAAATGGAGATTGTCAACAAGTCGCTGGGCTTGGGCTTGAGAAGCAATTCCCAACCACAGGGGATAAAAGGTGGTAGCAAATTCGTAGCGGCGGCGTTCTCCACTCTGAAAGTGATAGTCAAAATAGAGTCCTTGTTCTTCATCCCAAAGACATTGATCGATGCGATCGCGGCGGATATCTGCACGATCGCGCCATTGCTGTTTTAGTTCTTCATTCCCCAAAATACTGTTAATTTGGGCTAAATCTTGTTCCATCTGATATATCAAACTGTTGAGGCACACAGCAGCATAGTGGAGGATATCAGCGCTGAAAGGGCCAAAACGGTTGGTGATATCAAAACCGGACTCGCGCATGGTGCGATCGCCCTTGTAAAATAAATTGGTCAGTTCGTCATTTTCGCGATCGTAGTAAAGATTAACGTCGTAATCTTCAACTTCATGGGTTTGATAATATTCCTTGACGCGATCGTAATGACTTTTTCCCTCCTCATCCCGCTCGGAAAACAAAACTTCTGGCGCGGGGCCGTCCCCAAGGGCATAAAATCTAGATAAGCCTGTTGCCGGATTCAAATGGGGCGGTACTACCCAGTAATAGTAAAACTGCTCTAAAAGCGGTACGGTTGACTTTAACCACTCTTCATCTTTGGTGTGCTGGAATAATGCCAAAACCATCATGCTGAGAACGGGAGGCTGCGATCGCGATAGCATATAAGTCCGGTTGGAATTGAGGATAGTACCGTAATGCTTCACCTGGTACAGTAATTGGTCAACCTGACTTTGTGCTAGTTCCCATTCTTCATCGTGCAGAAGTCCCAGTAATATAAAGTAGCTATCCCAGCCATACATTTCGTTAAACCGACCACCTGGTACAACATAAGGCCCTGGTAGGTATAATAGTCCATGCTCTTCAATCGCTTCGACTTCCGACGGTAAAGTGCGAATTTCAATTCTTTGCATATCCTTGGGAGATAGCGATCGCTCTAATACAGCCTGAATGTTAGGACAATCTTCTAAGGGGGAAATGTAGACTAACCAAGGAGTATCAGTTTCGTGGTCTAGCTTGGTATCCTTTGCAGATTTTAATAAGTCTTGGTGCGATCGCGTTAAGGTTTTCCAGGTTTTTTTGATGTGGGCGCGTACAGTGTCAATCTGTATGGTGGTGGGTGTTGGGGGAGTGGTCATAATTTCAATTTGGCAGGGTGTTGAGGAGTCAAGAAAAGAATTTTTTAACGCAGAGAAGTGCAGAGATACGCAGAGGCTTTATCCCACATTTCTCTGCATAACTATAGATACATCGTAATTCGTAATTACTAATCACGCCCACAGACTCGCAGGAGTGTAATTACGAATTACGTTAGCGTAGCGGGGCGTAGCCCATTACGAATTATTTACTCGGCAGTACTAACTAACAAAGCAACTGGAAAATGGGCAAGGGCAGATCCGATAGATAGGATTTCTGTAGTCTGTAAAGGTTGCTGAGTGAGAACGTTTGTCCAGTTGAGGGGAGTTCCAGAGGGTAATTGTAGGTGGGTATCTTGCCAAACTGACTCACCCAAGGGGTTTTCTCCGGGTTGGATGAGGCTGGTTAGAAAGCGTGGGGCGATCGCGATCGCTGTTTGATTTCCTTCCCGTCGCGCAAAGGCGATAATGTGATTGGCGTAGGTTCCCTGAACTTCTAACGGCAGATAGTCGCCATCCTGGAATAATGAGACATAGTTTGTTCTGGCTTGGAGTAATTGAGCCGTTAAAAATAGTTTAATTCTACCGTCTGTTTTGTCGTTCAGTAACTCCTGAATTAGTCTGAGAATATCTGTTTTCACCTCTTCGCGCATGGCGCTTAAGTAACTACGTCGCTGTTCAAAATCCACGGGACGGCGATTATCTGGATCGACTAGACTTAGTTCCCAAAGTTCTGTTCCTTGGTACAAGTCGGGTACGCCGGGTACGGTAATCTTTAGTAGAGTTTGGGAAAGGGAATTGAAGATACCATACTCTGCAATTCGCTGCTGAAAGGGACGAAAGGCTTTTAGAAATTCCTCGGAGATGGAAGGATCGAGTATTTTCTCAATAAACGAAGTACAGGCTTCTTCATACTCGCTATCAGGGCGCAACCAAGCTGTATGCACTTTCGCTTCTCGGATTGCCTTAATTATATAATCCTTCATCCGTTCTACAAAGGATGCGTGTTCCTGTTCCACAAAGGGAAACGCCCCGACTAGGGTTTGATAGATAAAATACTCATCGTTAGCATCGGGTATAGCAAAGCCGTGGCGATGAATGCGACTTCCTCGATTAATGGCACTCCAGGTATTTACCTGCTGATCCCATTCTTCGGGGATTTCTGACAACACATTTAATCTAGCCCGCACATCTTCGCCGCGTTTGGTGTCGTGGGTAGCTGTGGTGTTCATTGTATGAGGCCAGGTAACTTGGTGCTGTTTGTTAAAGCCATGAAATTTGGCTAAATCAATCCCAAAATGCCCCGGATTTCCCCCGACTTCATTCAGCGACAGCAAGCGATTGTAAACATATAAGGTGGTGTCTTCTACACCTTTGGCCATTAGCGGGCCGCTATATTGCTGCATCCGCAAGACGAAATATATCCACTGTTCGCGTTCTGTTTGAGTCAGAGAATTATCAAAATCTAGCACCATTAACTTCTCAATAAAGGTCAGTTCGTGCTGCAACAGGGGCGTTTGTTCTTTGGCTTGGCGAATTACTTCTTGAATGGTAGCGCGATCGCTATCCCCAATTCCATCTGGTGTAATATATGTACGGTAAATCGGGAACAGGGTCAAAACTTCGGCGATCGCTCTTTTCAAGCCATTGAGGGTAAAATCATTGCCATAACGATATTTGCTGGAAATGTTCTTTAACAAAAGAGCCAAATTGTCAATATCACCGGCTAAATTCTTTTCTAGTATCAAGTGCTTTTTATCCTTCACTACTGATGAATAATCTACTCTTGAACCAATAAAGTTATGGTAAATTTTATCGAAGGATGATTCATTTTCAGTTTGACAAAATACACCATTTACATAGTTAAGAAAGTCATATCCCGATGTCCCTTCAATTTCCCAGTTTTCCGGCAGTTCTTCGGTGATTTCTAAAATCTTCTCGACTGTAATATAAACATCTCCCGTCTTTTCGCGCAGTCTTTCTAGATACTGGATTGGGTTATAGAGTCCATCAATATGATCGATGCGTAAGCCTGTAAATTTGCCTTCTTCAACTAGCTTTTGAATCAGGCTGTGGGTATTATTAAAAACTCGCATTTCTTCAACTTTAACGGAAATAAGTTCGTTAACGGTAAAGAAGCGGCGGTAGTTCATTTCTTCCGCCCCAACTTTCCAGAAGGCGAGACGGTAAAATTGATCGTTTAGTAATTCATCTAGCAAGTTAAAGCTTTCGGAATTACCTGGTTCTCCGTTGAAGGTTTGGATATTTTCGTCAATGAACTCGTGGATGGCTTCGTTTGTGGTATAAAGTTCCCAAACCAATCCTTTAATAAATGCGATTTGGTCTTGTCGCTGTTTTCCCGCAACTTCTGAAGGCACACTTTTGAGAATATACAAAATACCCAATAGCTTAATAAAATCGGGATGATTGCGTCCGAGTGTGCGGGTGAGTCTGCCCAGATTATGGGTAATAAATTTTGTATAAGATTCTAATCGTAGCGGCAGTTTTAAGCTGTAATAGTTTACGGTTAAACCGTTTTGTTCGTATTGGAGTTGAATGTGTCCGTTTTCTAAGGATGCACCATAGAAATCTCCCAAGAGAGGAGCGAGAATTCGCTCTTGGCGATCGCCAAAGGGAGCATTCCAAGAAAGATCGAAGTAGTCAGTATAACTGGAATCTGGGCCGTGTTCCAATATGTCCATCAAGTAATCGTTTTCGCTGCTATAGGCCATGTGGTTTGGCACTATATCTTGTAACCAGCCCATACCAAGGGATTGGACTTCAGCAACTAATGCCTCAAAGGATTCATTAGTTCCCAGTTCTGGGTTGAGTTGAGTCGCATCTACTATATCGTAGCCGTGGGTACTGCCAGATCGAGCTTTGAAAATTGGGGATGCATATAAATCAGAAATACCTAAATCTGCTAGATAAGCTGCGATCGCTTTAGCGTTGTCAAAGCCGAACTGGGGTGTAAACTGAATTCGATAAGTTGCGGTAGGAATTCGCATATTTTTTTTTGAGTGGGGAGTAAGGGGGATGAGGGAAATGAGGGTAAACGCTAAACTTTTTAGAGGATGTTTGAAAAATCTTCTTCTCGGTAGCATAAAGCGTATTACCCCCCTTAATCCCCCCTTATAAAGGGGGGAAACAAGAAATCTAGTTCCAGTTCCCTCCCCTTTACAAGGGGAGGGTTAGGGTGGGGTAAATTTTAAGGGGGTTTAGGGCGGATCAATAAGTGTCTAACATCACAGCTAACCATTTTTCAAACAACCTCTTAGCTCGGACGTTGAGCCTTTTTACTCGGACGTTGAGCTTTTTTGCTCGAACGTTGAGCCTTTTTGCTCGAACGTTGAGCCTTTTTGCATGAACGTTGAGCCTTTTTGCATGAACGTTGAGCCTTTTTGCATGAACGTTGAGCCTTTTTGCATGAACGTTGAGCCTTTTTGCATGAACGTTGAGC
>NZ_JBALDM010000007.1:0-147163 GCF_036917435.1 Nostoc sp. | reverse complement strand
TCATTGCCTGTGCCGATTTTCCCTAAGCTATCTGCTACCGAACTACGGGTGTCGTCATCCAGATGATTTGATTGCAGCAGTTGTACCAAGGCGGCCATCGCAATTTCATTGCCTGGGTCGATTGTCCCTAAGATATGTGCTGCCTGCTTACGGGTGTCGTCATCCAGGTGATTTGATTGCAGCAGTTGCACCAAGGCGGCGATCGCAAATTTATTGCCTGGGTCGATTGTTCCTAAGCTAGATGCTGCATACCTACGGGTGTCGTCATCCAGATGATTTGATTGCAGCAGTTGCATCAAGGCGGCAATCGCAAATTTATTGCCTGGGTCGATTGTTCCTAAGCATTTTGCTACGTTCGTACGGGTGAAGTCATTTACATTAGTTGATTGCAGTAGTTGCACTAAGGCGGTGATCGCTATTTCATTGCCAGTGCCGATTTTCTCTAAGCTATATACTGCCAGCCAACGGGTGTAGTCATATAGATTAGTTAATAGCAGTTGTACCAAGGCGGCGATCGCAAATTCATTGCCAGTGCCGATTTTCTCTAAGCTATATGTTGCCATCAAACGGGTGAAGTCATCCACAGTTGTTGATTGCAGCAGTTGCACCAAGGTAACGAGTGCTATTTCATTGCCTGTGCCGATTGTCCCTAAGATACTTGCTGCATCGTTACGGGTGTCGTCATCCACAGTTCTCGATTGTAGCAGTTGCACCAAAGCAGCGATCGCTTTTGTACGTTCTGTCTGTTGCAGTGCTGACCTAGCTTCCTCTTGAATTGGATCAGGAAATTTTTCCCACTTCTGTTTTTTGGTATTGAAATAACCAAAGCTCCACTTGACAATTTGTGCTACTATTTCATCTGCTCTGAAATAATCTTTAAACTCTGCAATTCCTGCGGCTGCTAAAAAATAGGCGTGATATTCATAAAATTTTCGACATCCATCTTTAAAGTTGATTAAAGCATCGATAAACTCTTGCTTTTGCTGTTTGAGGTTTTCTTCTTCTTGCCCTAGCCAAAGTAATATTGTTTGCTTCCATTGCGGCTCAAAGATGCGATAAGTTCCTTGACTGAGATTTTTGGGAATGTGGTTAAGAAAGAAATGCCAGTCATTAATTGCTTTAGCAGCAAAGTACTCTTGAAATGAAGCATGAAAGAAAGCATAGACAGATTTTCTATTCGTATCTATCCCTACACGGTTCAGCAAGCCGCGATTTAGCGCTAAATTCAACAGCGAATTTTCATCATCAACATCTCCCAAGAACTGACTAACAAAATCCTGCCTTAAGCGAAAACGAGTTGCTTCCTTATCTATTGCTACTTTAGCTAATTCGCCCAATTTGATATTGAGTTGTTGACGCTGGTGAGAGTTTGTAGCAAATTCTTCTTTTTTCCACTTGTAGAAGTCATCAACAAATTGCTGATAGAGTCCCGCTTGAGTATCGGGTAATTTGCCATCCCCTGATTGCCAATTCAAACACAGCAGCGTCAACCGCAGAGGATTTTTAACTAAATCCTGAATCCTTTCTTTACCTGATTCTTTTAACGCAGTGCATAACTGCTTTCCAGTTTCGGGAATAGCAGCGAACCATTTGGCAATAAATGTCTCTACCTGTTGTGGATAAGAAAAATCTAAGCTGCGATAGGTATCAAAATCATCAAGTGCATTACTACTGCCATCCCACAAATTAACCCGACAGGTCAGCACAATTCGCGCTTGATAAATTAACCCTGCTTCACGGAATTGTCGGGCAATTTCTGTTAGAGGATTAGATGCGGACATTTCATCTAACCCATCTAGCAGCAACCACACATTATTTTGATTAAACAGAGCAACAAAATCATCCTTTAGTTGCTTAGTGGCTTCAGCTTTACCTGTTTTCTCAGCAACCTGAGTCAACCAAATCTCAGACAGATAAGATTTTAGTTCCTTCTCTCGCAAATCTGCTAAAGATACCCAAATGACAATTGACTGGTGAATCTCACGAGATACCCAATCAGCAATCTGCTGTAATAGTGTTGTCTTTCCTGCTCCTGGTTCGCCAATGATTGCAATTCGCTTACCTTGACTTTTAGGCGTGTTCTTCTTTTTGAGAACTTGTTCAAGAAAAGCATCATGCTCAAATGTTTTGGTGATTTCTGTCTCTTTGTACAGTTCTGAACCCTGTTCTGGAGAAACATCACCTTGAGGCTTCGATACTTTTTTACGCTCAACCAATCCCAGTGGCACATAAACATCATCAACTTGTAGGGCGACCCCTTCAGTTGATGTCAAAGGATTTGTAGTCAGCAATCGCCGTTCTACCAGTATTTCACGGCAGACTTCACGCCAGCGATCGGGAGTTAACTTTGTCCCATCCTCCCCTTGAGACGACTGTAGTCAAAAGTTGAAGTTATTAGTTTGGTTATTTATCTGTCCTTGATTTACAACCCCAATTTTTTCTGCTAGCTGCGTCAGATTTTGAATGGTTGGCTGTTGACACTTGAGGGTATTTTCGATTTCTTGAATTTTTTGAGTGAGTTTTGGTTCTGCTTTTGCTGCTGCTTCCACTTCCACAACAGCTTGAGCAATTTCTTGATCTGCGTCTGCTGCTGCTTTCAGTTCCAGCACTGCTTGACCATAATCTAAACGCTGCGGTTCATTACTGGTAAGAGATGGCACTTTCTTCTTCTGGCGGAGTAATCGGATTAAGTTACCACCTAGCGTCCATGTAGCATCACCAATGTTTTCGCCGATTTTCTCCTGTGCTTTAGTCCAAAGCGTAGTTGCGATCGCAGTAGCAACAGCCGTAAGTGTTACAGTTACCATAAATTCACTACTTAAATTGATATAGAAAAATCTGGTTTTTAAAGCCTCTCCCCCACGGGGGGAGAGGTTTGGAGAGGGGTCAAAATCTATGGTTCTACATGAGAAATCAAGACTTATGTATTTTTCTTTTTTCGTATGAAACCACCCTGCCTTCCCTACAAGGTAATGGGGGTTTCCAAGCCTCTCCCCGAAATGGAGAGAGGAATGGAAGTGGGGTCTTTAGTATATTTTGCGACTTTTCAAACATCCTCTTAACCGAACAATATTGAGAGAAGCTAGGCACGAACAAGTGCTACCTCCTGCCTCCTTAATAAAAAACCACTAATTAAGCAAAGGCAAAAATTTGCGAATTAACCCAATTGTGACTGCTGGTACTTCCAACTGTGGTGTTAACCCCACATCTTCCAATTGTTGAAAAAATCGGATTGCTTGGGGATTCATTTCGGCAAGGCGGCGACCAATTGATGGCCCTGTAAATTCTGACTTTTGTCCCCAAATAATGGCGGTGGGTGTGGTCAACTGTTGAATGTAAAGAGATAAATCAAAGGATAAATCGCCACGGACAAAGGAAAGTGCAGCATACTCAGCATTTGGCTGTTGGGCGGATTGTAAATAAGCATCTACAATTTCTTCATACACTCGATTAGACTGAGCAAATTGCCGTTGCTCTAAAAAGCTGCGAATACCCCCACTGGTAGCTACTCCCGTGCTGTAAATTAAACGGTCAACAACGGGAACGCTGACTAACTGGGCAAAAAAGCTACGCGAGTAGTTTTCGCCAAAATCGGAAAGTCCGGCAGGGGTAGTGAGAATTAAAGACTTGAATAAATCAGGATAAGCTGCTGCTACCCGAATTGTGAAGGCTGCGGTCAAAGAAGAAGCGATCGCAGTTACTGGCCCACTACAAGTCTGCTCAAAAAACTCCCGAATCGTGGTCAAATAATCGTCAATACTATAATTACGTACCGGATGCTCAGACCTACCCCAGCCAATTAAATCAGGCGCAATGACTCGATATTCGGAAGCAAAAGCCGGAGAAACTTTCGACCACTCATAAGCAGAAGACCCACCACCAAAGCCATGCAGAAACACCAAAGTTTCCCGATCGTCTTTAGCACTTGTATTGTCCTGCCAAGGCGATCCAGAGGCAGTATAGTATACCATCCTACCTAGTGAGGTATTTATGGAGCGTTGGTTAAATCCTGCTGGTTGAAACATAAGTATTTTTTGTTGACTGTAGTAGTTAATTGCATAAGTAACAGAATAGACCTGTGAATGCGGGGATATTGAGAGAGGATTTGATAATTGCTTTGCGTCACCGCATCTTTTTTGGTCATTCCAGAATACTTACTTATGTAGTTCAAACTCCTCACTCATTATTATTATCGGCGAACTAATCACTTTAGAACTTCTCACTTCCGTTAGATTAAGTAGATATAAAATTACTGGATTACTTGTAAAGATTTGGTGATTTTTTTCACGAGAAAAAGTAATTTAACGTTGTAAATACTGTTGTATAGGCGTTTTCTCTGGTAGCGAGGATTACTAAACCGTGAATAAAACATAAGTTTTTATGGTAATCTATTAGAAAACTAATAAATTATTTTGAGCATCAATAAAACTCAAAATTGTTATTTTAACAAGCTATTAATTCTAATTTTATATATAGAAACAGTAGCTTTTGATATGTTACTAAATCTGATTATTCTTTAATTAATTGTAAAGGCGGGATGTCATGGGAAAGCAGGCTACTCTTCAATCAACTAAACTACCAACGATTGAAGACGCTAAATTTGCGGTTGACTTTAATATACAAAATGAAATTAAAGCTTCAGCTTGGGCAAATCAGGGCGAGTCAGCGATCGATGATGTCAGTGTGATTGTACCTACTTGTATTTGTTTAGAGTTAGAAGACTTAAAGTGTTTTGAAGCAGTAGAGCGCCAGTATGAACACTGGGGAGTAATTTTTCATAATTCTCTCGCCATACAGCCATCAAATCCAGCATTTCCAAGCTATTCAGGGTTAACAGTCTTAATGGGAGCGCCCAAAAGCGGATTTTTAGAAGCGACTTTCTTACGTCCGGTGAACTCGGTTAGCGCCTTTGTGACTAGTTCGCAACGGCTAGTCTTTTCCGCCTACGATCGCGATCGCCAACTCCTTAGTCAAGCTGCACTACCAAGCGCTAATCTTGCTAATTCAGACTCCGCAATTTCTCCCAATACCTTATTATCTATAAGTGTGAATAACATCTACAGCGTTACCTTCTGTGCTTTTGATGGTCAATTCACCCTTGATAACTTTCGTTTTTGTCTGTAAACAGGCTTTATGCACTTGCTTTAAGCCATTTTAAATGGTATCTTTATTTGCGCCATGCTGTACTAGTCTACTATCCGTCGATAAAAACCGGATATTTTGTGGTTTGGGTCTTCACCCTTGCTTCATTTCTAGTCAAACTTAGACAATATGTAATTTCGTAATCAAGTAGGTAAACACTTTGGCACAGGCTTCGTCTGATTGGCAGCAATTGATCAACCAAATCCCCAACTGGAAATGGTCGCATCCATTGTTCAAGACAAAGGGAGCTACAAAGCAACAAACATTTAAGCGTTTCTCTGGGCCTGGTGGCTTTCTTGGGTTCCTGACAATTGTTGTTGCAATGTTGTTGTGGAACTGGATGCTGCTATTGGCTCTATTAATGGGAATTGGGGTAATGGTATTGGTTTACTCAATGCAAAAGTGGGACTGGCAATTGCACTGGTCTAAGATACGTAAGTTCTTAAACAGTTCAAATCGTCGGTTAGCTTTAGCAGTCATCAGTGGTGGTCTTGCTACTGTCAGCACTTACATGGCTGCGGCAATTTGGGTTGACTCTCACAGTTCTTGGATTGCAGCTGGTGCTATTGTTCAAGGTGTGGGAACCCTGTTAACTTTAATTTTATTGGTATGGCAATTTGTCAACTTTTATGAAAATCGAGAAGAAGACCACCTAGATCGGTTATTGGTGAATTTAACAGACAAAGATCCATTGAAACGGTTGATTGCGCTACGTCAACTAACTAAATTCATCACCCGTCAGCAAGTTGATCCTTCAGTGCAGCAAGAAGTAGTTGAATGCTTGCAACTCTTACTCAGTCGAGAGGAGGAAGTTACAATCAGAGACGCAGCTTTTAAAAGTTTACAAGCTTGCGATCGCCTCCGCTCGGCCGGAAACCATCGCCTACAAGTTCTCCCCCCCAAAACAGCAGTACCTTTCGTAGCCCTATCACAAAAAGTCAAACACCATATTTATTAGTTATTTGTCCTTTGTCCTTTGCAAATGACAAATGACAAATGACAAATGACAAATGACAAATGACTATTTTCGAGACAGAAGTCCATTACGAACTTGCACTACCGGATGATTGCACCGCCGCACTAATTGTTCATCATGGGTGGTAACAATTACCGTAGCGCCAAAGGAATTTAACTTCTGGAGGATTTGGATTACTTGCCAGGAATTATCTGGATCGAGATTTCCAGTCGGCTCATCTGCCAAGATCAGTGGCGGTGTACCAACGATCGCACGAGCAATACTCACTCGCTGTTGCTCTCCTCCAGATAGTTGATCTGGAAAGCAGTCAGCTTTACTCAGTAAACCCACTAGCTTTAAAGTTGGTTCTAAACGTCGTTGAATTTCTTTACGGGTATACCCTTGAGCTTGCAGCACAAAAGTCACATTTTCTGAGACTGTTCGTTGGCTAATCAGTTTGTAGTCTTGAAACACAATACCAATCTGTCGCCGGAATAGTGACAAGCGATCGCCCCGTAAACCCGCTATATTACACTCATCAACAATTACTTCTCCCTTTGTAGGCAATTCCTGGCCATACAACATTTTCAAGAGCGTTGATTTACCAGAACCACTTGGCCCGGTAATAAACAGAAATTCTCCCTTTTTTACCTCAAGATTCGCATTCAACAAGGCATGAGTGCCGTTAGCATAAGTCTTGCTTACAGATTGCAATATCACCTTTGCAATAGTATTACTACCGTGCTGTTGAGTTTCACAGTTCTCTCTATGAACAGATTTGTCTGTCTTAACTTGAGTTGTTAATACTGGCATTGTTAAATTTTCCTTATACCCACAACTAAACAGCTAGTCGGCTTAGATGTGACATTCTTCTTAAAAATAAGGATTCCCAGGTTTCGCCTGGGAATTTAAAATTCAACAAAGAAAATATAAAATTTTTGCAGCCTTTAAGATAAACCAAGTAATAACACTCAGAATTGGGCATTGGGCATTGGGCATTGGGCATTGGGCATTGGGCTTTGCGACACTCTTACACAGAGATGGTATTTGCTCTTTTTTTTGCATCGCCACGTCTCCTCATCCCATGCCCCATGCCCCATGCCCCATGCCCCATGCCCCCCTCTTAACTAATCGCCCCTTTTGCCGTCAGCCGATAAACAAACGATTTTATTGCAAAAGCTGGCAAAGCCAACATTCGCCGCCAACGCCAAGGTTCTTGATAAAGCCGATACAACCATTCCAAATTATTATTTCCTAACCAGGCAGGAGCGCGAGTTTTAGTTCCCGACCAAATATCAAGGCTACCACCAACACCAATCCAAATTGCTTGAGGACACAAATGGCGGTTTTCGGCAATCCATAACTCTTGACGTGGCACTCCCAAACCGACAAAAATCACTTGCGGCTGCAATTGAGCGAGAGTTTGTTTTAATTCTGCTTCTTCTTCTGGGGAATGGTAGCCTGAGTGAGTGCCAACTATACTCAAATCTGGAATTTGCTGCCGCCAAAAATCTGCCGCAGTTGAGGCTACTCCAGGCGCTGCGCCATAAAAAAATACCTTTGCCCCTGTCTTCTGTTGTCCAAGTTCTTGCAAAAGTTTTTCTGCTAATTCAATCCCCGGAAAACGCTGCACTTTTTGCCATAATAGCCATCGCAAATACAGAACAACCCCGGCCCCATCTGGAATTACTAGTTCAGCATTTTTAATGATCTGAGCGAGGAATTGATTCTGCTCTGCCTGCATAGTCATTTCTGCATTGAGCGTTACTACATGAATTCCTCTGCCTTGTTGGAGACATTCTAACAACCAGGCTGGATAGTTAGCCATCACATGAACTGGTATTCCCAAGACTGAAAATGCTTGATTGCCTTTAGACATAGCCTATTGTTGAGTAACTCTCACACCAGATTTCCTTGAGTGTTAAGTTTATCAAATTTTTTTTAGATTAGAACTCAACGTAAGACAGATCCTTGATTACGCTGCAACAATAGAAAGCTTGAGATTCTCCCCATCTTCAACCTTGGCTCTACGAGATTGCGGTTTTGAAAGTGAGGATTCCTCATAACCCTTCTACATAGTCTGTCAAACTAGTAATGAAAAGTTTGTAGTAAGCACTTTAGTGCTTAGAAAATAAGGACTGAAGTCTTTACTACGAACTTTATTACCCATCAATTTAAACTTGACAGACTACTACTTGGACTAAATCAGTGCAAATTTTATGATCGAGGTGTAATATTCACCCAGTATAAAACGCTAAACTCGCAACTCTGGTTTCGGGAATAGAAGTCTCCACTATACTGCTTGCAGTGAGTGTGGGAGTATGTCACGAAACTCGACTTTATGGTTAAGGTAGTGTAACGGGCTGAAGTTGGCTATGAGTAAAATTCGCATTGTTTTGATAGAAGATCACGATCTAACTCGTGTAGGTATTCGGACAGCGCTAATCCAAAAGGATGAACTTGAGGTTGTAGGTGAAGCTGCCAATGCTGCTGAGGGGCTAAAAATGTTAAAAATGCTACAACCAGATATTGCTATTGTAGATATTGGTTTACCGGATAAAGATGGCATTGAACTAACACGGGAGGTAAAATCTACTACTAATGGGCAGCAGCTAGCCACAAAAGTGTTAATTTTGACGCTGCGGGATAACAAAGAAGCTGTGTTGGCAGCTTTTGCTGCTGGTGCAGACTCTTACTGTATGAAAGATATCAAATTTGATAATTTGCTGGAAGCAGTGAGAGTAACTTACAATGGCAACGCCTGGATCGATCCAGCTATCGCTCGAATTGTATTACAACAAGCTCAACAAAATCCTCAAAAGTTGGAATCAGCTTTTGTAGATAAAAAAACTATTGCCTCTAACCCTGATGATGTCGAGAATCTGGAAGGAATTCAACCTTACACCCTGACAGAAAGAGAATTAGAAGTGCTACAGTTGATTGTCGAAGGTTGTAGTAATGCACTAATTGCGGAAAGACTTTACATCACTGTTGGGACTGTTAAAACTCACGTTCGCAATATTTTGAATAAGCTATGTGCCGATGACCGTACCCAAGCAGCAGTCCGCGCTTTGCGTTCTGGGTTGGTTGGGTAAAGGGATTTGTATGTGGAGCAATTGAGAACGATCGAGAGAAACTCATAACTTTGAAAAAGTGATATTTTCAAAGTAAATGGCTTCTCTGATTTTCTGTGGTTTATCAGCTGGGATAAATATCACACTATATCGCCATTCAAATATCTGAAAAATAAAGTCTAATATGGCTGAGACAGGGGTCGAAAAACTTAAGCTCATGGTGGTAGATGATGAGCCAGATAACCTAGATTTACTCTACCGTACTTTTAGGCGAGATTTTCAAGTATATAAAGCCAATCATGCCTTTAACGCTCTGGAAATCTTAGACCAATTTGGCGAAATGGCGGTAATTATTTCTGACCAAAGAATGCCAGAAATGAATGGCACCGAATTTTTTAGTCGGACAGTAGAGCGTTTTCCAGACACGATTCGGATTTTGTTAACTGGTTTTACAGATGTCGAAGATTTGGTGGATGCCATTAATTCTGGTCAGGTATTTAAGTACATTACCAAACCCTGGAATCCAGATAAACTTAGGGCATTAGTTGAACAAGCTACTGATACCTATCGCGTAGTCAAGAAGCGCACGCAAGAGTTAAGTCGGGCTTTACGACGAGAATCTTTGTTTAATGCCGTAACAACCGCAATTCGGGAGTCTTTAGACTACGATAGTATGCTGCAAAAGATTGTAGCAACCATTGGACAAACATTTGAAGCTAGCAGTTGCTTGCTCAGACCAGTAGAAGGCGATCGCCTGATCCAAGACCAGTTTTCATATCACGATCCTAAATCTAATGTATTAGATTGCTTCTTTGACCCCAGTGTTTTAATTGAAAAAGTGCTGGAAACTCGTCATTATCAACTTACTCAAGAAATATACGAGGGCAACCCCTGTCACCATTTGGTTGTGCCACTTAGCTACCAACAGCATTTGTTGGCTGTGCTAGCCCTCCACCAATGGGGACGCGATCGCCCTTGGCAAGATGAAGACATCCAACTAATTGCAGGTGTTGCTGAACAAGCAGCCTTAGCCCTCTCCCAAGCAAAACTCTATCAGCGACTTCAAGAAAAGCAACAGCAGATTCATAATGAGTTGGAGGTGGCTCGGCAAATTCAATACAACCTGCTACGCCAAACTTTACCTGACATCAAAGGTGTGAAAGTGCAAGCTTGCTGCTACCCAGCGCGGGAAGTAGGAGGCGATTTATTTGAAGTGTTTGTTCATCCCAAAGGGGATTTATGGTTAGCAGTGGGTGATGTCTCTGGTAAGGGTGTCCCAGCCGCTTTGTTTATGGCTAGTATTATTTCAGTTTTGCGCCGAGAATTATCTCAAGAAACACCAGCCGAGCCGAATGTGGTTATGCAAAACCTCAATCACGCTCTGAGTGAAGATTTAATTAGCAACAATTATTTTGTAACTCTTGTGTTAGCCTGTTATACCCCTAGCACTAAGGAACTCGTCTACACTAATGCCGGTCATATTTATCCACTCTTATGGTCACGTCAAGACGCTTTAGCCGACAATCCTAATTATCTCAAAGTCCGCAGCGTTCCTTTGGGAATCTTACCCAAGTGGCAGGGGCAGTCTGGTCGTTTGGTTCTCGCTGCCGGAGACACATTGTTACTAGCCAGTGATGGAATTACAGAAGCAATGATCTCAAATGATTCTGATTTAACAGCAAAAACCGGGTCTGGTGTTGAGGCAGTTAACCGTTCTATGCTAAATCAAGATGGTCTTTGGCAACTTTTACAACAAGAGGAACAACCACTTTCTCTCAACCATTTACTAGCTCGTATCCAGGCAGATAACCACGTTCAAGAAGACGATCAAACTATACTTTCACTGGAGATTTTGTAAGTGATGAAAAGCGAGCTTCATGTACCAAGTGACTTGAGTTTTCTGAATATTGTCGAAAACTGGTTGTTGGGATGTTTGAAAATCCAGCTAGGAGAATCTGTAGATTGGTCGAGGCAATCAAGTCGTTTGAGATTGGCTTTGGTGGAAGCCTACTCAAACGCAGTTCGTCATGCCCACAAAGATAAACCAAATTTACCGATTTTACTGCGTTTGGAAGTGAAAGACCGGGATCTGGCTCTAGAAGTTTGGGACTACGGCGAAGGCTTTGATATGTCTAACTACTACGCTCCCAACCCATTGGAAAAACAAGAAGGTGGTTATGGTTGGTTGATTATGAATCGTCTGATGGATAAAGTAGATTATGAGTTGCAGATTGATGGTGCAAACTGTCTCAAATTACAAGCTACTTTACCCGAATTAGTCAAATAGACAAAAGTTATTTATAGTAATTTTTGATGCCTAGATTTGGTTTTGGATAATATCAAACATTTCCTAAGAAATTATAGTTATTTACTGATTTTCACGACGTAAAGAAAGTAATTCTTGGGGAGAAGCTAAAAGTTTGATTCGAGTATAGAAAATTTGCCGTTGTTGGTTGAGGATAAATAGCCACAAAACATTTACACTACACCACGAAGTTTGCGCTTTACCTGTTACTTGGATTTGAATTTCACCGGTTCCTAAAGTTTCTGCTATTCCTGTGCTGGGGTAAGCTTTAATGTTTTGCCCTTCTTGTTTTAAGTAGGCTGCGATCGCATCTGTCCCCAGAATATCAGATTCAAATGGTGGACGCATCACACCATCTACCGCGAATAAGGCAGCAGTTTCCTCAAATTCTCCGGCATTTAAGGTTTCAAAATAACGCAGTACACTTGTTTCCGTAATTCCCTCAATCTGGAATTCTTCTTTTAACTGCGTTGGCGAGATAAATTCAGCAGAGGTCATAAAATTATCTAGATTATGCTAGCTAAATATTAATTTCACTACAAAAATTGCTAAAAATAAAGCTGCTGTTGAGGTAGATTACTATATATTGGTAAATCTTCCTCACGATAGAAGTAGATATATTACATTGCAATAATAGGTCTTACGCAACAAGATACGTGGTAAGCTGTCGTGCATTTAATTTGCACAGCTAGGGCGGGCAAGATGCCCACCCCACAAGAGATTTATTTTTTTTAGGATGCAAATTAAAGTATTTTCAGCTTAGGAGCAATTCATAAATTGCCCCTACCAAGAAATCAAGGTTTGGGCTATTTTTTGTGTAAGTCCTGGATAAATAAAATTTATATCTAGAGAAAGTAACAAATATTAATTAAAGCTATTGACTAGGCAATGTATAATAATCGAGCCTTTGTCTAAGGCAAAATCCAAATAAAAAAATGAGTCAGTATTCCGTAACAAGCAGCAGTGTAGTGAAAGAAAAAGCCAGGGAGTTGGGCTTTCACAAAGTTGGAATTGCTGCTGTAGATAGCATAGATGCCACAGAAGCGCAGAGGTTACAAGCATGGATTGAACTGGGTTATCACGCCGATATGGAATGGATGGCTAACCCAAAACGTCAGGATATCGGTTTAGTGATGCCAGAAGCGCGATCGCTAATATGTGTGGCGCTAAATTACTACACACCACATCAACGTCCCAAAGGCAAGGCTTATGCCAAAATCTCCCGTTATGGTTGGGGAAGGGATTATCACAAGGTGATGCATAAAAAACTCAAGCAGCTATGTACATGGCTAGAATCACTGGATGAAAGTGTAAGAGTTCGTTATTATGCAGACACTGGCCCAGTACAAGATAAAGTGTTGGCTCAACTTGCCGGAATTGGTTGGATTGCCAAAAATGGTAATGTGATTACACGGGAATATGGCTCTTGGGTATTTTTGGGAGAGTTGTTGACCAATTTGGAACTAGAGAGCGATCGCCCGCATACAGAACACTGCGGTAGCTGTACTCGTTGTCTTCAGGCTTGTCCTACAGGTGCAATTACTCAGCCTTTTGTAGTGGATGCTAATCGTTGCATCGCTTATCATACAATTGAAAATCGGGACGACAAGCTGCCAGAGACACTCACACCCCATTTAGAAGGCTGGGTTGCTGGTTGTGATATTTGCCAAGACGTTTGTCCTTGGAATCAACGTTTTGCCCAAACAACTGATATTGCAGAGTTTGGCCCTTATCCTGAAAATATTGCTCCCAAGCTGCTAGAATTAGCCCAAATCTCAGATCGGGAGTGGGATAAACGATTTCCAGCATCTGCCTTGCGGCGGATTAAGCCAGAAATGTTACGACGAAACGCCCTAGCTAATCTTGACGCATCCAGGCAAATAATGACCCCGAAAGTAATTATATTTGATTTTGATGGCACCATTGCTGATACAGTAGATGCCCTTGTAAGTATTGCCAATCGTCTAGCTGTAGACTTTGGTTATAGACACATCAGCCCAGAGCAATTAGGCTTTCTTAAAAACTTAACATCTAGGGAAATTATTAAGTATTCAGGAGTTTCTTTATTTAAAATACCTTTTCTAGTTAAAAAGGTTAAAGGAGAATTAAAAAACAAAATCCCAGAATTAAAGCCGATTCCGGGAATTAAAGAAGCATTAATACAACTGCAAAATCAAGGATATAAATTGGGCATTATCACTTCTAATTCTAAAGATAATGTTACACAATTTCTCACAATCAATGATTTAGATCACCTGTTTGATTTTATCTACTCAGGAATTACAATTTTTGGTAAAACAACCATAATCAATAATGTATTGAGGCAAAAGCAACTCCAACCTCAAGAAGTTATTTATGTCGGAGATGAAACCAGAGACATAGAAGCATCAAAGAAAGCAAATATCCAAGTCATTGCAGTAACTTGGGGCTTTAACTCACCAGAAGTACTAGCCAAACAAAATCCAGATTATTTAATTCAGCAACCAAGCCAACTGCTAGAAGTGATGAATAGTCATTAATCCGTTAATAGTTAGAATTCGATAGTTAATATATTAACTATCGCTCAAAACAATAGGGTGGGAAATGTCTACCAATGCCGAGAACTTCAATTTTAATACCTGTTAGATTGCCCACCCTACAAAATAGCAAGATATCAGGAAAACTTAATTTTTTCGTTCACCCTTTTCCAAAGCTTGTTTTACAAGATCATCACTAACATTAGCTACACCCTGATTTTTAGAATTCCCAACTTCCTTTGCTAACTCCATATAATCATCAGGATTACCAGTTGACTGCGCTTGAGTTTTTGTCTCTGCTGGTGTAGAAGTTTTATATTTAGGTGCAGTGGCTACTTCGGCTGCTGCTGCACCTTCACCTGTGCGATCAACTTCACTCACGCTGAATTTTTGTGCAGTTGCATAATCAGCATCAAAATCAACTTTTGGCGCTTTTTCTTCACCACTAGCTATGTTTTCGGCAGCTAATTGAGCATCATGGGTGGGAGCTTCAGTAACATTGGGTTTTATTTCATCAGACATAACTAAAATCCTTAAGTTAAATTCTTTAATTGCTTACTTGTAAAAGCATAACAAGGTAATTGACTCTTTCAATGCTCCCTTGGGAGAGACTTTACCTCTATTAAAAGATACATTAAAGGCGTAATTTGCAATTAACATAACTCTTTCTCTCGATAGTAGAAACTGATGCCAAAAATTTGGTAGTCCTTAGTTTGGCGTGCAAAATTTATTTGGAAATAAAATTATGACTGCAAGTTACGATAAAACTATTTCTTCAGCCCAGAGCAATGAAAGTCAAAAATTGGTAGATGCCTTTAACAATTTAGATACCGATGCAAAATTAGCATGGTTCTATTTGGTTTATAAAAAAATGGGTGATTCTATCACGCCAGCTGCCCCTGCTGCTGCTGAACCTGAGTTAGCACCACTTTTGCTAGGAGATTATTTTGAGTTATCAGATGAGCAGCAACTAGATATTATGCGGGATATTGTTAACCGCAAAGATACAGAATATTCCCGCGCTTATGGGGCGATAAAAGAAAACAATCAGCTGTTAGTTTGGTATGCTTGGGCGGTAGCTATGGGGAATCAGGTGGTTGGTTTACCAGCTAGCTACCAGCCAAGTAAGGCAATTAACGATCTAGTTTCTCAGATTGAAGGACTAGATTTTGATGAGCAAATTTCGGTGTTTCGGACAATAGCTGGTGAAGTGGGTTACACCGATGTTAAGCCGATCGCAACACAAGCTGAAACTGGAAAAACGCCGAGTTTGTGAAAAGCTAGATCCCTGACTTATTAAAGAAGTCGGGGATCTGGATAAAAAAAGTTATGAAACAGCTAACTGACTTAAGTCAGATGGTGTCAGGTTTGAGTGTACCACTTGACCATCGCGGAACCAAACGATGCGCTGAGTTTGACGGGCAACTTCTGGCTCATGTGTCACCATGACAACGGTGATTCCACTGGCATTGAGTTCGCTAAAGATATCTAAGACTTCTTGGGTTGTGTGCGAATCAAGTGCGCCTGTGGGTTCATCGGCTAGGAGTACTACAGGACGATTGACAATGGCACGGGCGATCGCTACTCTTTGTTGTTGTCCACCAGATAGTTGAGTTGGTTTGTTGTTGAGGCGATTTGCTAAACCGACTCGTGTTAGTGCAACTGTGGCGCGATCGCTTCTTTCTTTTGGGTTCACACCAGCATACAACATTGGCAAGATCACATTTTCTAGTGCTGTTAGTTGGGGCAATAAATGGAATTGTTGGAAGACAAACCCCAGCTTTTTGTTGCGAATGTGCGCTAAGGAGCGATCGTCCATTTGTGCCACATCGATGTTATCTAAATAATAATGTCCAGTAGTGGGGCGATCTAAACAGCCGATAATATTCATAGCTGTAGATTTACCTGAACCAGAAGGCCCCATAATTGAACAATATTCGCCCTCGTGGATAGTCAAATTCACATCGTTGAGTGCTTTGACTTCAGTTTCACCACTGCCATAAATTTTAAAAATATTCTCCAAACGAATAATTGTTGATTTCGGGATGGGATTGGGAACTAGAGAATCGGTAATTGAAATAGTGTTTGACATAATGATTTAGTTATTAGTTAGTAGAGACGCGATGAATCGCGTCTTTACAAGAGTTCCATCACTTCTTTTCTCTAGGATAATATTGGCGCTTAGTTATCAGCCAACCTATCCCTATAAAAAACAATGTAGCTAAAACACTCAACAATAAAGAGGCATAAAAGGGATGGGGTGGGTTGTTGGGAGATATCGCGGTTAGAGGTTGGTTGATTTTGTCGATGTGTTGGACAACTACGCCGGAGATAATTGCACCACCGCCAAAGCCGATACCTAATATTTGGATGGTGTTTTCCAAGGTGCGATCGCTCTGGGCCTGTTGGGTTTCTACGATACCTCGAATTGTATCAACCATGTGTCCAAACAAGTCTTTAGCAGGAGAAAGATAGTTAATATCTGTTTGTATTTGTTCTTGTAATTTCTTACAATCTTAGCTCCAATTACCGTAACCTTTGAGCCTCGATAAAAGGGGTTAAGAGAGTAAGCTCTTGTTCCCTATTTGTGAACGGGCATGAGTCCTGCTTAACCCAAGTAGAACAACAGTTTCGTCCAAAAATACTAAATTTTCTGGCTCTATATGTTTGACCTTTTCCCAATAATCTAATCTTAAATTCAGAACTCTAAGAGTCTCTGTTTGGGTACTCCGCTTTGTTTTTTTTACGATTTAATCCTAATTTCTGTAACGCCCGACACATTGCACTTTGACCTACCCAGTTGCCAGTTTTGTCTGCAAATAATTCACATAACTCTATCAATGTTGCATCTGGATATGCTTGAATTAATTCTCTTAACTCTGTACTAGCATTTGTCAGATGACTAAATTGTGGTTTTCCTCGCGGCTTGGGCTGTAAATTTCCTTCAAGCTTTTGTTGTTTTACAAGCTTTTGTACTAAACTCTTTGACACGGAAAATATGTTAGCTACTTTCCTGATTGAGATATTTTTCTGGAGATGTGCTGCAACTATTTTTTCTCGAAGATCGACAGAGTATGACTTCATTTAAAAGTATTTATATTTTAGTCTGGTGTAGTTCATTATAGACAGAAGTGCTGTAGCGATCGCAAACCACGACAATTTTACCATTCACCTACTCAAAAACATAATCTTGAGCCACTTTCCAATAGCGTGAAAACCGCTTCAGGTCAATATAGCCATCATAATCAAAGAATGGTTCCACCTCTAACACTTCCACCGCTATAGAACCCTCGATTTGTTTGCAGATATCATCAAACCGGGGACTGGGACTATTAGCTGTGACAACTAAATTTGCATTATGTTCCTTCGCAAAAGCTAAAATTTCTTGTGCCACATCGCCACGACGGATAACAACGGGTAACTCTAGTAAGCATTCGTAAATAAACGTGATGCGTTTAAGACTCAGTTGCCATTCATCTATCAAAGCCTCGTCCCAAACCCAGATAGCTGGGGCATCAGGGTATTTTTGCAATCCAGGGTTGTATGGACTGAGGCAGTCTCCATGTACCCAAACAATTGGTTTTGTCATTTGTTATTTGTCATTTGTTATTATTCTCTTCCTTGTCTCCTTTCTCCTCGCCCACTCCCCCTGCTACCCTTCCCTTTGTTATCACGCTGCCAACTTTGGCTATTAGCTTGTTTACTAAATTCCCCTTTAGGAAAAAGTCGCTGTTCTAATTCTTCATAGCTGCCTTCAAAATCACAATGACCAAAAAGGGGACATTTCTGGCAATAAACGCCTTTGGTATAGCGTTCTAAATTTTCACGGTTGAAAAAATACGGTTTATGACTAAAGGTGCTGGCAACCCACTGCCAAGACATATTATTACTAGCGGGATCTCCATCTAAAAGGTGTTCGAGAAACCACTTGGCCGCTGCTTGCCAACGAATCCGCCGCCAATGGACAATGTAAGCGGCTAGCCACATCCGGGCGTGGTTATGTAAATAGCCAGTTTCTTTTAAATCACGGCTAAAGTTGTCAATACAAACTCTGCCTGTGGTTCCTTCTTTGATATCTTGCGGCAATTCGGGTGCATATTCAGCCACGATATAACCAGTTTTGTACTCTTCCTGATCTTTCCAGATTCCATCCCCTAACTTGACATACAACCGTTGCCAGTAGTCGCGCCAGCCTAACTCGTTAATTAGTTTCGTCGCATCATTTTGGTGCTGTACCCGTTCAAGGACATAATCTCGAATTTCTCGCAAACTCAAAACGCCATAGCGAATGTAAGGCGAAAGTCGTGTTACCGCACCTGTGAAAAAATTACGTGTTTGCGCGTAGCTTACTGGGTCGATTTTTTGCAGCCCTTCTTGTGCTGCTTTACGTCCTCCCAGAGTTTCGCTGATGTGGCGATCGCGTTCTGCTGCACCTGGAAATTGTTCGCGGAGGTAGGCTACCAACTCATCGCGGTTGGTAAATTCGCGTTGCATATCTTTAGTCATGTGAACTTGGAAGTGTGAGAATAGATAAACACAAACTTACACCGCAGGAGTTGCCGCAGGCATCGCTCAATATATGTACAATTCTAAAACAATCTCCACGACGAGCTTCGCTTAAGCAATCTCTCACACCCTATCATGAGCAACATTCCCCAAGTCGGACAACCAGCGCCAGATTTCTCCACACCTGACCAAAATGGCAATTCAGTCACTCTCGACGACCTCAGCAGTCAGTGGGTTATCCTCTACTTCTACCCCAAAGATGATACTCCCGGTTGTACCACCGAAGCGACAGATTTCACCGAGTTGTATCAAGACTTCAGCGCACTGGGAGCAAAAATCTTAGGTGTAAGTCCAGATTCGGGTAAATCCCATTGTAAATTTATCAGCAAACATAACTTGTCAATCACCCTGTTGAGTGACCCAGAACATATTTTGACAGAAGCCTACGGTGCTTGGCGCTTAAAAAAATTTATGGGCAAAGAATATATGGGTGTTGCTCGGTCAACTTTTCTCATTTCATCTGATAGAATTATTGCCTATGCTTGGCCGAACGTAAAAGCCAAAGGTCATGCTCAGGCAATTTTAACTAAATTACAGGAATTAGCAGCTATGCAAAGTCCTAAGTGAATCATGCAAATGCAGGTATAGTTACGGCAATGCTATTTAAATTATATTTATAGTCATAAAGCAGGATGTGAGCAGCCTATTTGAGCAAGCAATTATCAATGCGCTGAACTCAGTCAATCCTCAAAAAGTTCTGGAAGGCAAAGTGGCTAATGCTATTATCCAGGCAGGGTTTGATTTAGTTAGTTTCAATAAAACAGTGGGACTAAATGGCGAAATCGGTGAAATCGATGTGGAAACCAGTAACGCTATTATCGAAGTAACAACCCAAACTGCTTGGAAGTTGAAGCAAATTCAAAAATTGATATCAAACTCTGACTTGAATCCTTTGAACAAGCCAGTTATTCTCTATGCACCTAATTACAAATTCACTCCTGCTCAAGATATCATCGCTACTGGCAGTTATGTAGTTTGCACTCAAGATGAATTATTAGAATTATTATCCATACTAGGAGCATAAGCGATGCCAGAATCAATTTCTCTAATTTCCAGTGCTGAGATTAAACCAGGAGAATTTTTGAGTTTTCTGCAATATTCGGGAGTATTACTACATCCAGATAATGTATATGATGGGCGTATTTCTAGAGACAATACTCATGTTTGGATTGTTTTAGATAACACTGAATTAAAAAACTTTAATCATGATGAAATTGAAATCATAACCAAGAAGCTTACAGCTAAACCTCAGACTCACATTCTACTTGATGTCAGCAAAACTTCGGGAAGTGAGCAACTAGCGCTAGAGTTTGCATGTAAGTTTGCCAAGAAATGGTCTTGTGTCGTCTATGATTCAACTCAAAGAGTTTACTCAGAACAAGAATTGTTAGGGTTATGCCAAACACAACCAGGTTTTGTTTAGATAGTAGTATATCCATTTGAATGATACTATGATTCAAGCGATCCAAGCGCATAATGTCAGCCTTGCTGATTTAGAAGCAAAATTTGGTCTGCAACAAGCTGGGAATGAGACTTTTTTTACAGAGTGGTTTGACACTCTACCAGAAATCACAGATTTAGAAAAGCAAGATTTAGACAGAGTAAAACTTCATTTTCTCCGTTTAGTCAAGCATCCCCCTTTGTCAGAAGAAACAGTTAAATTAGTAGTTTTATCTCCTTTACTAAATTTAGCTGGATTTTATGATGAGCCTTTTTATTTAAGAGGTGAGGAATCAATAGAAATTTCTGCGGAGGATGAAGAAGAAGTTATCAGAGGTAGAATTGATATTTTAGTTATTCAAGAAAAATTATGGTTGTTAGTAATTGAATCTAAAAGGTCTAGCTTTTCTCTTTTAGAAGCCATACCCCAAGCACTCACTTATATGTTGGGTAATCCTAATCCAGAAAAACCTGTGTTCGGATTAGTGACTAATGGTAGTCACTGTATTTTCTTGAAATTGAGTAAGCAAAATACGTTAAAGTATGCCCTTTCCGATGAATTCACTCTGTTAAAGCGAGAAAATGAATTCTATCAAGTTCTGAGAATTTTAAAAAACCTAAGTCAATTTTTGAGTTAATAATTATGTCTATTCGTCCTATATATCTTGATTGTCACGCTACTACACCCGTAGATGAACGGGTATTAGCTGCAATGATCCCTTACTTCATAGAAAAGTTTGGCAACGCATCTAGTATTGGTCATATTTATGGGTGGGAAGCAGAAGCTGCTGTTAAACAAACGCGAGAGATTTTAGCAGCAGCAATTAACGCCACTCCCGAAGAAATTGTTTTTACAAGTGGTGCAACAGAAGCTAATAATTTAGCTATTAAAGGTGTTGCCGAAGCTTATTTTAAAAAAGGTCAGCATATTATTACTGTTGCCACAGAACATAATGCAGTTATTGACCCTTGTAATTATTTAAAAACTCTCGGTTTTGAGATTACTATTCTCCCAGTTAAAAAAGATGGATTGATTGATTTAACTGAGTTACAAAAGGCTTTTCGTCCTGAGACGATTTTGGTATCGGTGATGGCTGCAAATAACGAAATTGGTGTGTTACAGCCAATAGCCGAAATTGGGGAACTATGCCATGCTTACAACATCATTTTCCACACCGATGCAGCCCAAGCTATTGGTAAAATTCCCCTAGATGTGCAAGGGATGAAAGTTGATTTGATGTCGCTAACCGCACACAAAGTATTTGGGCCAAAGGGTATTGGGGCGCTGTACGTCCGCAGGCGCGATCGCAGAGTGCAATTAGCTCCCCAGCAACACGGCGGTGGACATGAGCGGGGGATGCGTTCTGGGACATTGTATACACCGCAAATTGTCGGCTTTGGGAAAGCTGTAGAAATCGCTTTAGCTGAACAAGCAACAGAAACCCAACGCCTCACCCAGTTGAGACAAAGTTTATGGCAACAGCTTTCCCAACTTGAAGGAATTCATCTCAACGGACACCCTCAACAGCGATTGGCGGGGAACTTGAATATCAGTGTTGAGGGCGTGGATGGAGCCGCACTTTTGCTAGGATTGCAGCCAGTAATGGCGGTTTCTTCTGGATCTGCTTGTTCCTCGGCAAACACTGCCCCCTCCAGTGTTCTGACAGCGCTGGGAACACCCCAACAGCTAGCTTATGCCTCAGTGCGGTTTGGGATTGGACGGTTTAATACCCAAGAGGAAATTGATATTGTAGCGAAACATGCGATCGCAACTATTCAAAGTTTACGCCAGCCATTTTTTATGGATTCTCGCGCAGGAAAGCCCCAATCTGCTCTAGTTCCTGCTGATTGAGGCGAAATTCTCCAGCAGCAATGATTCCATCCACCTGCTGGGGATTGCGTGCGCCAACGATCGCAGCTGTCACCGCCGGATTATTTAAAGTCCAAGCGATCGCAACTTCACCAGGGGCGCGATCGTGTTGCTTACCAATTTGCTGCAACACCTCCACTAACTTCAGGTTACGAGATAGACGTGGCTCCTGAAATTCATTACTTTGTTTACGCCAATCATCATCTGGGAAATTAGCAACTCGTTCAGATGTCATCTTTCCTGTAAGCAAGCCAGATTGCATTGGGGAATATACAATTACACCGATGTTATTTTCCTTACAAAAAGGCAGAATTTCCTTTTCGACATCAGGCTTAACTAGTGAATAAGGTGGTTGCAATGATGTAACTGGTGCAATCTCCTGGACACGTTTCAACTGTTCAACATTGAAGTTTGAAACCCCGATATAGCGAACCTTCCCTTCATCTTTGAGTTTAGAGAGAGTTGTCCAGCCTTCTTCAATTTCTGAGTCTGGGTTAGGCCAGTGGATTTGGTAGAGATCAATGGTTTCAATATCGAGTCGGCGCAAACTAGCTTCAACTTCTCGCCGCACAGAATCTGCCTTCAGGCTGCGACCAATTTCGCCCTTTTCATCCCAAATCATTGAGCATTTAGTAAAAATGTAGGGGCGACTAGATCGACCTTTGAGTGCCTTAGCAACAACCTCTTCAGAATGTCCCAAACCATAGATAGCTGCGGTGTCAATCCAATTAACGCCGAGATCGAGAGCGCGATTGATTGCTTCAATAGATTCTTGATCGTCCTGCGCTCCCCAACCAAAAGCCCATCCACCTCCACCGATCGCCCAAGCACCAAAGCCGATTGGGGTAATGCGAAGCTCCGAATTGCCAAGTTGTTTGGTTTGCATATCTACCTTCTCTAAGAATTTTTGAGTCAATTGCTAGTTTACGCTGCAAATATCTTCTCAACCGCTATCTACGGTATGAATCACTACTGAGGCAAACACGATCGCAAATTACTACTTATACATCCGCTAGAATTACCTGAAAATAATAACAGTTGTTTAGATATTTATCAAAGATGTCACAAGATTTAAAAGGCAAAGTTGCACTAATCACAGGTGCAAATAAAGGTATCGGCTATGAGATTGCCCGCCAATTAGGTTTTAGAGGGGCTACTGTTCTAGTTGGTGCAAGAGATATAAAACGTGGTAAAGAAGCGGCAAATCAACTTCGTTTAAATAAAATTGATGCTCGATCGGTTCAACTTGATGTCATCGCTCAAAAAACAATCGACTTTACCGCTCAACAAATCGAGAGCGAATTCGGAAAACTTGACATTCTTGTAAACAATGCTGGGATACTAGCTGAAGGCGATCGCCTTCCACCCAGTCAAGTTGAGATTGAAACACTGCGACAAACTTATGAAACCAATGTATTTGGAGTGTTTGCAGTTACAAAAGCCCTGCTGCCACTTTTAAAAAAGTCAACAGCAGGGCGAATAGTTAATTTATCAAGTGGTTTAGGTTCTCTGACTCACAACTCCGATCCAAATTTTGAGTTCGCTAACTTTAAGCTTCTTGCTTACAACTCATCAAAGACAGCAGTGAATGCGATTACAGTTCTATTGGCTGCTGAACTTAAAGATACCCCGATTAAAGTCAATGCTGCCGATCCTGGTTTCACAGCAACTGACATTAATCAATACCAAGGATATCGCACTGTTGAGCAAGGAGCGATCGCAGCAGTAAAACTTGCTACTCTACCTGATGATGGTTCTAGCGGCGGTTTTTTTGATGAGAATGGTGTAGTTCCCTGGTAAAAAGTAAAGGAGTATTGGGCATTGGGGAGGGAGAGTTAAAACTTAGAGATTGAGCTTCTGAAGGTAGAAGTTGAGCTTCTGAAGGTGGAAGTTGACCTTCTGAGGGTGGACGTTGAGCTTCTGAGGCTAAACTTTTAAGTTTTAACTCTCCATTCCCAATGCCCAATGCCCAATGCCCAATGCCCAATTCTCAATGCCCAATTCTCCATTCCCAATTCCCGAATTAATAAGGATTTGAATCAATCCGTCCCTTTTTAACACTTCTGAGATAATACCCAGAAGTTGGTCTGTTTTTTAAGTTAAAGGTGTCGCCACTGCGAACTTTCCAAATTTTGTAATTGGAAAAGGTCAAAGGCGTTCGGGGTTCGCATACTTCTGGCGTATGATTGCCAAGTACAAAGTATGCCGCACCCCTACCCATAACTTTCACCAAGCCATTTTTATCCACAAGAACCGATGTACTTTCACTAACCGCTATGCCTAAAACGCTGCTAGATATACCATCCTTAATTTGACGGGCAATGAAAGCCATAATTCGACCCATTCTTTCCCGCCTATCAAAGTGTGTATCTACAATAGTTCCTTTTAAATTACTCCAGTTGAAAAAGTTGTAAGTAAAAGTGATGTCGCGGTACGGATCTTCTAGTGCGTCTCTAGTTTCAATGCCTTTTTCAGAAGAAGCACAAGCATCATAAACACAATCACTTTGGATCATCGCCCCCGCACTAGTACCACCAACACCGCCTCCCTTCAGGTAAACTGACTTAACAGCAGCTTCAACCTTGGTATCTTTCCAGTTGCGGATGTATTGACATTGGTCGCCGCCAGCAAAGAAAACTACATCAGCTTTTTTGATTTTTTCAAAAATCTCGGCTTTGTTTGCTTCTTCTCTATTGCGAATTAGAAGAGTTTCCACAAAGTTTACGCCCTTCATGGCATAAATTAGCCGATTGTAATCGTGATTACCATTTGTGCGGAGAACTACAACATTAACTTTAGTAGCGGAGTTACTATCTCCCCTAACTTGGTTAATCATCCACTGGATGGCATCATCGACATCAGGGCCACCTCCACCCAAACTCAGGACTGGGCCCGCTAAGGAAGGACGGACATCAAAGGAGGGTGAGGCGGAGGGGCGGACATCAACAGTGTCACCCAAGAAGTAGCGTTTCCAGTTTTCGATAAAACGGGTTATTAGGAAGGTTCCCATGTTTAACAACTTGATTCCTATATTTTTCAAGCGCCTTGCTATGCTTGGGAATGCCTTTGTCATACTAAGCTTCTAGAGCAAGCTGCAATTATTGCTAGGCTGTTACGCATTTTTATTGCTTATTTTTTCGTGAACTTCGTCTTTTGTCATTAGCCAGTTGTCTTTTGTGAAGAACCAATAACAAATGACAGTTTTAACAAAAAATATGCAATATGGACGCGCATTAGCTTAACTGTCGCACTAGATAGGGTAAAATTTCCAGCGTACAGGGTTTGTACTGTTTTTTAACTCAAGGGAGAAAAGCTTTGGTATCCAAACATTTACTGTCTTTGTCTCACAATCTTACTCATCACCGCGACGAGCAAATACAGTGTATTGCAGGTAAATGAAGTACACGGGTAGGGGCACAACATGTTCATTGGTGTCAACTTAACGTGAAACCCTTGTAAAAACTGAATATTGAGTTTACTGACTACTGATTACGATCCGCGTTACCCCACCCTAACCCTCCCCTTATAAAGGGGAGGGAACCAGATTTTCTGTTTCCCCCCTTTATAAGGGGGGATTAAGGGGGGTAAAACATCTAGGGGACAAAGCTTTGAGCTTAAGTTGACACCAGTGAACATGTTGTGACCCTACGATGATCCGTACGTAAACTGGAGAATTTAATGGCTAATTCTGCGATCGCTCATAAATTACCAGAGTGAACTAGAATCACCATAGAAGTTGCCGAGGTTTGAGGCGCTAATTATGGAAGAATTATTAACTCTAAAGGGCTTGCTTGTTAAGGGCGATGTTCAGGGAGCATTGCTTATAGTGGAAGAATTAGAGGAAATGAGCCGAAATGACATCATCAAAACGATTCGTAGCTATGCAGTGATCCTATTGTTGCATCTGATTAAACAACAAGCTGAAAAGCGCACGACTCGCTCTTGGGAAGTTTCAATTCGGAATTCGATTCGGGAAATTCAACGAGAAAATAAGCGCCGCAAAGCTGGAGGCTATTATCTCACATCAGAAGAATTGTTAGAAATTTTAGCAGAAGCCTATTTAAATGCCATTGATGAAGCAACGCTCGAAGTAGCAGAAGGTCGTTATGAGCCAGAAGAATTAGAAAAGCTGGTTAACCAAGAAGAAATTATCAATCGTGCTTTGGGTTTAATTTTAGCAGGAGAGTCTAGTTAATTGGCTAAACAGAGACTCGATACATTATTAGTAGAACTTAATTTATGTTCTTCTCGCGCTTTAGCACAGAGGTTAATTCAGGCGGGGGAAGTTACTGTTAATCAGCAGTTAGTTGATAAACCTGGTACAGAAGTTGATATTGCGGCTCAAATAAAGATTAAGGAGCGATCGCCTTTTGTTTCTAGAGGCGGTGAAAAACTCTCCAAAGCTTTGTCAGTATTTACCATTCCCGTAGTAGAGCGCATTTGTTTAGATGGTGGGATTTCTACTGGTGGTTTTACTGATTGTCTCTTACAAGCTGGAGCAAAACAAGTTTACGGCATTGATGTCGGTTATGGACAAGTTGATTGGCGGTTGCGAAACGATTCGCGGGTGATTTTGCGGGAACGCACCAATTTACGGCAACTACGGCCAGATCAGTTATATAGCGAAAATGACCCAATTCCTGATTTGGCAGTGGTTGATGTATCGTTTATTTCTTTAACAAAGATTCTGCCTGCTTTGTGGCAACTAACTCAAGCTAACCGAGAAGCTGTGTTGTTAGTCAAGCCACAGTTTGAAGTTGGCAGATCCCGTGTGGGTAAAAAAGGTGTTGTGCGAGATCCAGACGACCAAGCTGATGCCATTTTCCAGGTGTTGCAAACAGCCCACGAATTAGGATGGAAATACAAAGGCTTAACTTGGTCGCCGATCACTGGCCCGGCTGGGAATATAGAATATCTTTTGTGGTTGGCAATGGAAAGTGAAACATCACCACTTGATTTAGAGGCAATTAAGCAAATAACGCAATCAGCAACAACTGATTTACGGAAAAATTAAACGTCGTAGATTAGACATTCTACGGATGCTGGATGGCGATCGCAATAGTTTTCTAAAGAGGTTTTCTTTACTTTTGCTTGCTGTTGATCAGCTTTCTCAGCTTGCAATTCTTCCACGATGTCCCAAGCTACAGCACAACCCGCAGAATTACTGCCATCAAGCTCACAAGTTGTCCGAGCCTCAGCAATGGCTTCAGTAATTGCTTCTTCAATATTTGCTGCACCAGCAGTTTCAAATGAGTTTAGGGTAGTTGTCATGATCGTTTCACCTTTAATTTACGCAGGTAGATATTAGGGGATAGGGAAAAGTTTTTCCCATAACCTGTTCTCTCAATCTTGCATCGCAAATTAGAAATGTCAGTCAATTGTCAGAGTAGCTTGATAGAAGTTCATAAACACTTGTAAACGGTAACAATTACTTTATAAATCTTATTTATTCTCAATATTTTATGCCTAACTCTTGTCGCAGACGATACAGAATTGTATTTTGGTCAACTTGAGATAAAATTTCTTGAATAACGCTGCTAGCGCCTAATTGTCCCCAAGTGCAGCCTTTTTCGAGATATACCTGAGCCGCTTTGCCAACGGAGTATGCACCATAGCCGGCGATACCAGCTTGAGCGATCGCACTGCCAGCAAAAGCAGTAATATTGCTGGGATTATCACCACTGGTTATTGCAGCCGTAGTTTTACCTAAACCCAAAAGAAAACTACTACCTAATTCCCCTAGTAGCAAACCACCAGAACTAAATAAAATCGTTTTTAAAATTTTCCCAGCTTCATAGCTAGTCATCGGCAAACCATATAATCTAGCGAGGGCGCGAATTAAAGCTAAATCGGCAACAGTTCCGCCAAGAATATCTAAAAAAGCGATGGGATTGAGCATTACTGCCAAAGCTTTGTATTTGGTAAATTGCCAAATGATATTTTCAGCTTCTTTTTCGCGTAATTCGATGGTTTTTTGAGCGATGGCGGCTTCTGCATCCCGTGCTTGGATGAGGGCATTTAAAGCTAGAAGCGATCGCCCTTCCCGATTCAGAATATTCAGAATTGTCTCTTTGAGTTCGTCTATTTGGGGTGGTGGTGTCTCCCATTCATAACTGACACGCCCATCAGTCCACTCAACTCGCACTTCCATTGCTGCGGGTTCTGCCGCCACCATGACAATCTCATCTGGTAATAGAGGCTTGGCTTGAGGATTTCCAGCACCCAATTGTTGTAAATTTTGGTAAATTGCTCCCCGATCTGTATCTGGGTAAAGGTCTATTTTGTTAAATACTAAAATCAGGGGTTTTTGCGATCGCCTTAATTCCAGCAGTGCCTGATATTCAGTGCGGGTGATATCACCAGACACGACAAATAAAATTAAATCTGCCTGATGCACTACTTCTCGTGCCATATCTGCCCGTGACTCACCCTCAATTTCATCTAATCCTGGTGTATCAATTAATTCTACTAGTACCTTCCCACCGGGCTGCCACCGCACCGAACGGGGCCATTGAGTAACACCATTTAGGGGCCCAGTTTGGAGAATTTTGTCTCCTAGCAAAGCATTTAAAACTGCTGATTTACCACGACTCACCAAACCAAAAGCAGCAATTCTAATCACGTTAGAGTCCAGCTTGTTGAGTGTGGAATTCAAAGCTTCCAATTCTGGTTTCAACAAACCTGCCAACTCTGAGTTAGATGACAACTGTCCTGATTTGCGAAGATGTCCATACCAAGAAAGCGCTTGTCTGAGACTAGCGCGGGCACGATTTAAGTGAGTTTCTTGCAGATTTCGCACAAAGTTAGGTTGATTCAAGGTTGGACAAACAACAGGCTACATATCCATTTTGATCTAATTCAAAGCTTACTAGCGTGTTTTGTCATGCGATATCTATTTAGAACATAGGATTGTGTTCATTATCCCAACATTTGCGATCGCGCCAGTTTCTCCCAGTATGTTCACATTCAGATGCATTATCTATCCAAGGAATCGATGTAGAGTAGTGCGAGGTTCCTGTAGAAGCGAAGAAGCTAGCAGTGAATAAGGGCAATAATAAAGATAAAGTTATCAATGTAAAAATGGGGAGAGCGATTAAATATCCAGTGAATAGCACAATATTAGTATGAGTCCAAAAAACTGCGCCTAGTTTATTATTTTTTTGGTTAGTTTTTAAACTAGTTCTGGAATTTGAGAAAAGCATAATGCAACCCTATGAATGCCAGTTTGTATAGCAATTCCATTTGATTTTTCAAAACAAAGCTAACTGAGAGCTAGCCGCATCGGGTTTTGGCTATTAGCATATTTAGCAAAAATCAAATAAAGTTCTATACAATTACGGATTTTTATATAGTAACATTATTGAAGCTATATATTTTGATGTCAAACGTGCAAGCGAGGACTTCTTAAAACTTTTAATATTTGAGGGCTAAAAAATATTTTTAATGAAAATTATGTTGAAGTTATGGCAATTGTCCTTGCGGAAACTATGGCATATTTAATTAATACCAATTCCAATACGGTTCGGTTAAGGTTTTTTGATGGAAATTCTAGATCGTAAAGATGCGATAAATTATCACAAAGACGCTATAAATCGCCGTCAGGACGAAAGACTGATTATAGAGCGGCTACTCTACGAGTTCCCCTGAACGGAGTAATAGTCTGTCAAGTTTAAATTGATGGGTAAGAACGCTCGTAGTAAGCACTTTAGTCCTTATTTTCTAAGCACTAAAGTGCTTACTACAAGCCTTCAAAACTAGTGGTCTATCCCATTAATTTTGATAGGTGAATTAGTTTTTAAATTTCTCTTCTTTACCTCTTCCTTCGCACTCTTCTCTGACGAGACGCTGCGCGAATGCGGTTCGTTCTGTTATTTTTCAAGTTTAATGACACAGAGTACTAGTACTTTGTCAAGTGAAGTTTAAAGGGTAATAGAACGAACCGCAGAGGCACAGAGAACACAGAGAAAAAGATTCTAAAATTTGGTTTATTCAGCAAAGTTGACTTGACACACTAGTACAACACGGCGTAAATAAGCCGCCCATTTAAAATCGCTATAAATCTTACAAAATCAGCGTTCTTTCTTTTTACTTTTGCCTTTTTACTTTTGCCTTGTTGTACTAGTGACCGACTGGCGCTTTTACTCCTGCACCGCCTTTGCCCAGGAATAGTAACAAAGGTAATGAGCAAAGGAACCCTATCCCTACGACTCGAAAGCAATCTGCATAAGATAAAACAGCAGCTTGAGTATCTACTGTTTGACTTAATAAAGCTAGTGCTTGTTGTTGCGCTGTTGCTGCATCCATACCTTGATTTTGGAGTGCCCCATTCAGCAAGTCGAGGCGCTGATTGGTTTCTGGATCGTAAGGACTAAGTTTTGATAACAAGATATCTCGATGAAAAGTCTGTCGTCGATCGAGCAGAGTAGTAAGTAGCGCAATGCCGATACTGCCACCTAGTTGTCGAGTCAGGTTGTAGAAACCAGAACCAGCAGAAACATCTTTTTTGGGTAGTGGGCCTAAAACTGCCAAGCTTAAAGGGAGAAACATAAATACAGTAAAAGCTCCGCGCCATACCAATGGCCAAAATAAATCGTCTGTCCCGCTTTGTGGAGTAATTGTTGCCAATTGAAACATCACTCCAGATGAGCCGACAGCACCGATCGCAATTAAAAATCGGGCATCAACTATACTGCTCAGTTTGCCTAATAAAACCATCCCAATCGCAGATGCTAAAGCCCCAGGTGCTAATAATAGTCCTGTTTGTGTTGCCGTAAAGTGCAGCACACTCTGAGCAAATATCGGCACAGCAAAGAGTGCGCCATAAAGCCCCATACCCACCACTGCTGAGAGAACGCTTCCCGCAGCTAGAGAACGGTGATGCAAAACTCTCAAATCCACGGCAGGGTGAGCTATTTTCAGTTCTCGCCAAATAAACAACCCCAAGCCAATAATCCCCAGAATGGTCAGAGTGATGATGAAACTAGAGGAAAACCAGTCATCTGTCTCACCTTCTTCTAATACAGTTTGTATGCTACCCACAGCCACAATTAAAAACCCGATTCCCCACCAATCAACAGCTTGGTTTTGAGTATCGCTTTTTTCCTTATTCTTGGGCAAAAACGCCAAAGACATAGCTACTGCAATGATCCCAAAGGGAATGTTGACAAAGAAAATCCAGCGCCAGCCTAAACCATCTACTAAGAATCCTCCTAGTGTTGGGCCAATTGCGGGGCCAGCAATCACACCTACACCAAAAACTGCTTGGGCCAAACCTTGTTCGGCTGGGGGAAAAGTCTCGAACAAAATCGCCTGCGCTTTCGCTAGCAATCCGCCACCACATAAACCTTGGAGAATCCGGGCGGCGATCAACATTGGGAGATTGAAGGATAGCCCACATAAAATAGAGGAAATCGTAAAACCAATCAGCGAGAAAATAAAGTAGGTTTTACGCCCAAAGTAATCTCCCAGCCATGAAGATAAGGGTATTAAGACGACGTTAGCGATCGCATATCCACTCACAACCCAGCCCACTTCACTCACAGTCGCACCCAAGGTTGCTTGAATGTCGGTGAGAGCGACGTTAACAATACTAGTATCAATTACTTCTAAAATTGCACCTAATGAAGCGGTAAAGGCGATCGCCCACTTCAATGGCCCGTGGACATAACCAAATTGATCGGTACTAGAACGTTTAATGTTGGTAGCCATTTTAATTTGTAATTCGTAATACTCGCTAAAGACTAGAAGCAAGCTAGGTAAAGCTTTATTTTGAAAAATTGGTATCAATCGGATACCTGGATTGGGCTATTTATTTGGCATCACAGAAGCTAAAATTAAGTATTGTATATATACGCTACGGTAGCGTATCATATAAGAATGGTCAAGAGAGACTTCAACGAGAAGTAGCAAAAATACTTATGCTAAAGATGGATGGTAGTTTCTGCTGTTTTCGTGCATGAAAACTGGGTTGTAGAGTTTATTTATTTCCCAGATGCTTCTGCTGTACCCAAAGTTAGAAGCAGATTGCCAAGAAGATATTGCTTGGGGATGATATTTTTATGAGTAACCAAATCAACAGTCCTTCAGGACGACCACGCAGCATCCACGCCGACCAAGCTATTTTGCAAGCGACCTTAGACTTGCTTGCAGAGGTTGGATATCAGAGTATGAGTATAGAAGCGATCGCTTCCCGCGCTGGAGTTGGTAAAACCACCATCTATCGGCGTTACACTTCCAAAGAAGAACTAGTTGCAGACGCGATAGAAAGTTTGAGAGATGATTTAGCGATCCCCAATACCGGCAGCTTTTGGGGAGACATGGATATCCTCATCAGTCATGCTGCCCAAAAAATAGATAGTCCCCTTGGTCGTCAGACGATTGCCCTCATAATTAGTACAGCATCTAGCAATCCTCAATTTGCCGAAGTTTACTGGACAAAATATACCAAACTTCGACGTGAAGCCTTGTCTAAAGTACTTAAGCGTGCAAAGTCTAGAAGTGAAATTCACAAGGATGCGGACATTGAGCTAGTTATCGACCTTTTAAGTGGGTCACTCTACTATGCACTTATTTTTAAACCCATAACCGAGCCAGTGGAAGCATATATGCGCCGCACAATGAATCTTCTTCTCAAAGGTATTGGATAGGGGATTGGGCATTGGGCATGGGGCATTGGGCATGGGGCATGGGGCACCTCTCAAAAAGAATGTAGAGGCACGTTGGCGTAGCGCGACGAAGTATAATTTCGCGTTTCTACAAGGTTTATGGATAAAACATCATTAATTTCTGGAGATGTCTATTGGAGACAAGGAAACAGGAAAGTCTTTCCCCAATGCCCCATGCCCAATGCCCCATTCCCAATTCCCAACTTTGTTGCCAAAATAACTTTCCATTATAGGTCATAAATGAGATGATGGAGAAATTAGAGAAAAGGTGAACAATTGTTATTTTTCTCGTTCCGCTTCCGGTTGCAGAATAGCATTACAGTACTGAATGAGGGTTGTCAAGCGATCGCTAATCGTTTGAAGTCTCGTTTGTGCAGTAGATGCTTGCCGCGCTCCTTGCAAAAACATCACATCTATTGCCAACAAACGCAATTGTTTACTCATTTCCGTTTGATAAGACTGGACTCGCCAGTTTTCATCAGCCAAAGGCACAATCTCCTGTCCGAAAAATTGCTGCAACGAGGCTACACGCTGTCGCAGTTCGAGGGCAGCGATTTCGGTAGTTGTGGCATCCGTGCGTAATTGCTCTAGCAAGGTTACGAGTGCTAAATATTTCTCAGGGTTTAAAGACATCCAGTGCTAGTTAAGATAGTATTAATGTCAAGTAATTTTTCTTCTACAATAAACTTTCTTAAACACTTATCAGCACTAAAAGCCTCAAATTATGGTTTGAGGCTTTGTTTGCCATCAATGGATTTTCAAGTTCACGATCCTTGAAACTCAAACTGGATGACTACCATCTGCAATTGGAAAATCATCCTGACACTGTTTTTTCTACCCGTCTCTGGGCGACAGCATCTTCTTCAGTTGATGCTGGCAGTTTTATTTATCATTCACTTAATCTACCGATCCTATCCAAACCCAATTGTATGAGCAGTCTAGCTATAAATTCACCAATTGATCTAGCCATTCCGGAATGGTTAAAAAAATGTTTGAAGGAGTCATGCACAAGTAACGGCGAGGCGGAAGATGACCGAAGGCATAATGATACAGTCTTAATTGGTCGTGCATTTGAATTTGCTTACCAACTGCATCAAGGTCAATACCGAAAATCGGGAGAAGCATACATTGCTCATCCTATCGCTGTAGCCGACTTGCTGCGTGACTTGGGAGGCAGTGCTGCTATGATAGCAGCTGGATTTCTCCATGATGTTGTTGAAGATACAGAAGTTACAAGTGAAGAAATAGAAGAACGCTTTGGCCCAGAAGTACGGCAATTGGTTGAAGGTGTCACCAAGCTTTCTAAAATAAATTTCACCAGCAAAACCGAAAGTCAAGCCGAAAACTTCCGGCGGATGTTTTTGGCAATGGCGCAAGATATTCGGGTGATTGTGGTGAAATTGGCAGATCGTTTGCATAATATGCGAACTTTACAATATATGTCAGAGGCCAGCCGCCGCCGCAGTGCCCAGGAAACGCGAGATATATTCGCGCCTTTGGCCAATCGCTTGGGAATTTGGCGAATTAAATGGGAACTGGAAGATTTGGCTTTTAAGTATTTGGAACCAGAAGCTTTCCGCCAAATGCAAGAACTTGTTTCCGAAAAACGGACGGCGCGAGAAGAGAAACTGGCTAAAGCTACAGATATTTTGCGAGAACGTTTGCAGCAAACCGGAATCGTCTTTCAGGATATTAGCGGTCGTCCCAAGCATCTTTATAGCATTTATCAAAAAATGCACCGCCAGCAAAAGGAATTTCATGAAATTTACGATTTGGCAGCGCTGCGGATTATTGTTCAAACCAATGAGGAATGCTATCGGGCGTTGGCGGTAGTTCATGATGCTTTTCGCCCAATTCCTGGGAGATTTAAAGACTACATTGGACTGCCAAAGCCTAACCGTTATCAGTCGTTGCATACTGGGGTGATTGGATTAACCGGCCGTCCTTTGGAGGTGCAAATTCGGACAATCGAAATGCATCATATCGCCGAGTATGGGATTGCCGCCCATTGGAAGTATAAAGAAACAGGGGGTTCTAGTATTAGCCATTTGACAGCCACAGATGACAAGTTTGCTTGGCTGCGGCTGCTGCTGGAATGGCAAACTGATCTCAAGGATGCTCAAGAATATCTTGATAGCATCAAAGATAATCTATTTGAAGATGATGTCTATGTCTTCACCCCTAAGGGGGATGTTGTTCCTTTAAGCCCTGGTTCTACCACTGTAGATTTTGCTTATCGCATTCATACGGAAGTGGGAAACCACTGTTCAGGGGCACGGGTGAATGGGCGAATGGTATCTCTATCAACACGGCTACAAAATGGCGATATTGTAGAAGTTCTCACCCAAAAGAACTGCCATCCGAGTTTAGATTGGTTGAACTTTGTGAGAAGTTCGGCGGCAAAATATCGAATAAAACAATGGTACAAGCGATCGCGCCGGGAAGAAAATGTTGCCCGTGGACGGGAATTGTTAGAAAAGGAACTCGGTAAAACTGGTTTTGATAGTCTGCTAAAATCCGACGCAATGCAGATTGTTGGCGAAAAGTGTAACTACCACAGCGTAGAAGATTTACTCGCTGGTTTGGGTTACGGAGAAATTACGTTGAACCTAGTGCTAAATCGCTGGCGAGAAGTGGCGAAGGGACAACAGCCAGTTTCCACAGTATCGCCTTTTATTCCCAAAGAACCAACATCAAAGGCTTTGCGAGATGCACCTCCAACTACTTCTCGCGCCAGTGATTCGCCTATTGTTGGTGTGGAGGGGCTAGTATATTATTTAGCTGGGTGTTGTACCCCGATTCCTGGCGAACCGATTATTGGTGTGGTGACGCGAGGTAGGGGGATTTCAATTCATCGCCAAGGCTGCCATAATCTAGAAACTGTGGAGTATGAGCGCTTAGTACCAGTTAGGTGGAACCCAGGCGCAGAAAATAGCGGTCGTCCGCACACTTACCCTGTAGATGTTCAAATTGAAGCCCTTGACCGTGTAGGGGTGCTAAAGGATATTCTCTCACGGCTGAGTGACCAAGGAATCAATGTCCGCCATGCTCAGGTGAAAACGGCTATTGGCCAACCTGCATTGATGGATTTAGGAATAGATATACGCGATCGCTCTCAATTAGAGCAAGTCTTTGTGCAAATTAAAAAAATGAGCGACATTTTGAATATCCGCCGCGTTGGTCAAATTGACGAGTAGGTGATTTTTGGGGTGCGTTAACGGAGTTTGACGCACCAGTTTGCGATCGTTTATTCATCCGCCACTCGTACAGCATTCATTCTGTTAGCGATAGCGGGGCGTTTAGCCCATTCTGACTCCTGAATTCTGTTTGATAAATTGCAGATAAAGCAGCAAATAATGCATTAATTGAAGAAGAATTCAGAAGTCAGAATTCAGGAGTCAGAATCAATCAGTCGGGGATTCAGACCCGCCACTGTCTTGTTGACCACCAAATTTTAAATTTGGTGGGGGTCTTAAACCCAGTTATTCATTCGCCACTCGTACAGAATTCATTCTGAATTCTGACTCCTGACTCCTGAATTCTGTTTGATAAATATAAGTTATCTGAACTTTAATCTTAAATTTATAAATGACCTCTCACTCACAAATAGCAGAAGGGTGGCATGGCAAACTTAATTTAGTCTATGCCGATCGCCAAGGTGCAACCCAGTTAATTTACGATCGCCACCAAGCCCCTCTGAAAGTACAACGCCCATTTTACCCAGAAGGGCAAAAAGTTTGTCATAGCGTCATTTTACACACGGCTGGGGGAATGGTAGGAGGCGATCGCTTATCTTCTAACATCCACCTCCAACCCCAAGCCCAAGCTTTAATCACTACGGCTGCTGCAAGCAAGATATACCGCAGCAATGGCTTACAAGCTAGACAAAGCATCCAAATGCAAGTTGACAGTGGTGCTTGTTTAGAATGGTTGCCCCAAGAGACAATTTTATTTAACGAGGCAATTTATCGGCAAGATTTACGGGTAGAATTAGCAACTGGGAGCAGTTGGTTAGGTTGGGAAATTACCCGATTTGGTCGCAGTGCTAGGGGAGAAAAATTTTTACAAGGAGAATGGCGATCGCATACCGAAATTTGGCAGCAAGGCGTTCCATTATGGATCGATCGACAATTGTTACGGGGTAGCGAAGATATTTTCCATAGTCCCCACGGCTTGGCTGGAAAACCAATATTAGGTAGTCTGGTTTGGGTTGGTGGTGCAGTTTCGGTAGAAATTGTTGAAAAAACACGGAATCTGTGGGGTGGGGAAGGAGAGGCGGGTGTTAGCCGATTACAACATGGATTATTGTGTCGATATCGCGGTTCTTCTACATCTGAGGTGAGAAACTGGTTTATTGATGTTTGGCAGATGCTGCGAGTTTCTTTTTTGAATCGGGGTAATTGTATACCAAGAGTGTGGCAGGTTTAAACGAACCGCAGAGGCGCAGAGAACACAGAGAGAGGAGAGAGGAGAGAGGAGAGAGGAATGCAACTTACGCCGCAGGAAAAAGATAAGCTATTGATTTTTACTGCTGCTTTAGTAGCAGAAAGACGCAAAGGAAGGGGTTTAAAACTGAATTATCCCGAAGCTGTTGCTTATATTTCTGCTGCTATTTTAGAAGGGGCGAGAGATGGGCAAACTGTAGCAGAATTAATGAGTTATGGTACAACACTATTAACACGCGAAGATGTCATGGAAGGGATATCTGAAATGGTGCATGATGTGCAAGTTGAAGCTACTTTTCCTGATGGTACAAAGTTAGTGACAGTACATAATCCAATTCGTTAAATTTGTTTCATGCTGCGTTGCTTTTAATTACTATTTAGACTAACAAAAGACAAAAAGACTCAGCAGTGCTGAGTTGAGAATCTCAAAACTTACATAGTTAAACCACAGTTAAACCACATCCATTTTGAGAACCATACTTTTTAAAAGTAGTGGGAGCATCTTGCTCCCATCTAGTAGCGGGCAAGATGTCCGCACTCCAGGTTTAAAAATGGACGAGGTTTATAAGTGAAGGGGACTTAAACCCCCAAATTTAGTTAAACCTAAGCAAATGCGCTCCTTGTAAATGCCAAAGTAATTTTATTAGGACTTACGCAAAATATCTCTCAAACTCTCATTTCTCCGTGTCCTCTGCGCCTCTGCGGTTCGTTATTCCGTGACTCTTGCGTAAGTCCTATTTATGTTTCTTTTGTACCTAAAAAGAAAACAAAGTTATCTCAGCTGTAAAATATAGGTTTAGAGTCAGTAGTAGATTAAACCTCGGCAAAACCAATCCCTAAAAATGCCAGGGTAATTTTATGCCTGTTTTGTGTCTAAGAAAAAACCAAGTTATCCCAGCTATAAAATATGAGGGTGGAGCCAAAGGTGACTAGTATTGATAATTACAACTTCTCTTTTTCAGGAGAAGTGGCAATCCCACAGGCTCCTCCTGACTTTAAATCAGGTTTTATCGGCATTGTTGGTCGTCCAAATGTCGGTAAATCTACTTTAATGAATCAATTGGTAGGACAAAAAATTGCCATAACTTCCCCTGTAGCACAAACTACACGTAACCGTTTGCGCGGCATATTAACTACACCAGAAGCGCAGTTAATATTTGTAGATACGCCAGGAATTCATAAGCCCCATCACCAACTGGGCGAGGTGTTGGTGCAAAATGCCAAAATTGCCATTGAATCGGTAGATGTAATACTGTTTGTGGTAGATGGAGCCGTGGCTTGTGGATCGGGCGATCGCTATATTGCCGAATTGCTCAGTCGTAGCAAAACACCGGTGATTCTGGGCATGAACAAAACCGATCAACAACCGCCCGATTCTCAGTTTCTAGATGATAGTTACGCCCAGATGGCCGAGTCTCATGAATGGGAAATTGTGAAATTTTCTGCCAAGACGAGTGCAGGATTACCACAACTTCAAGAATTATTAATTGGACATTTAGAAATTGGGCCGTTATACTACCCACCAGATTTGGTAACTGACCAGCCAGAGCGCTTTATTATGGGTGAATTAATCCGAGAACAAATTTTATTATTGACTCGTGAAGAAGTACCCCATTCAGTAGCGATCGCAATTGATCTAGTAGAAGAAGCTCCCAGCATTACCCGTATACTTGCTACCATCAACGTTGAGCGTGATTCCCAAAAAGGCATACTCATTGGCAAAGGCGGAGCAATGCTCAAAGCAATTGGTAGTGAAGCCCGCGAACAAATCCAAAAGTTAATCGCTGGCAAAGTTTACTTAGAATTATTTGTCAAAGTCCAACCAAAATGGCGACAGTCGCGGATTAGTTTAGCAGAGTTAGGCTATCGCGTCGAAGAATAAAAATTGGGCATTGGGCATTAGTTATTAACAAATGACTAATGACTAATGACAAATAAGAAATGACTCTTAATTAATAAAAATGTCTTTAGATATTCGCTATCCCTTAAATTTACCTGTGAATGCTCCGCCATTGCGGGTGTTAATTGTCGAAGACGATCCGATGATGCAATTGGGATTAGAGCAATCATTAATGGCTCATCCTCAGTTGGAAATTGTTGGACAAGCCGAAGATGGTTATTTGGGAGTTCAAGCTGCACTGCAACTAAAACCCGATTTGGTGGTTATGGATATAGGATTGCCGCGATTGGATGGCATTGCAGCGACACAGCAAATTAAGGCGGCGTTGCCAGCAACTCATGTGGTAATGCTGACATCTCATCAAACGGAGACAGAAATTATTGCCGCCCTATCTAGCGGTGCAGATGCGTATTGTATTAAAGGTGCAAGTGTGGAACGATTGTTAAGTGCGATCGCAGCCGCAGTTGATGGTGCAGCCTATCTCGATCCCCAAATCGCGCGACGAGTAATTGATAATCTCAAACCGCCTGCACCCACCAGCAACAACGCTAATTTATCTGGGCGCGAATTAGAAGTTTTGAAACTCATGGTAGACGGCTTAAGTAACCCAGAGATTGCCCAGAAACTTTATCTTAGTCCTAACACTATTAAAACTCATGTCCGAGGGATTATGAATAAATTAGCAGTGGACGATCGCGTGCAAGCAGCAGTTGTGGCACTCCGTTCAGGTTTGGTTTGATGTCAGAATAAATTCAAATTTTTACTACTGAATCTCTGGATCGCTGGGCGTTGCGCTCCCTACTGGATATGCAACTTTAAAAATACTAAATTTCAATCTTCTGGTGGTATTTATAACTTTCAAAACAGTTGTAAATATAGCAACCGTCAAGGCGGTTTGAGTCTCTTTTCTTGTAGAGGGATCGCTGTATATACAGCGTATTGCGGGTAAATGAAGTAGGGGCACAACATGTTGTGCCCCTAAGATGATCTGTACCTCACGCCTGTTGCAATCTGCTATATTGAGCTTTCTAATCCGCACGAATTTTTAATCCAATTTACAAGAAAAGTCGTACATTTATATATAATAGATATACGACTTTATACCTGATTTATTTATTACCAATTTTTTTAAATGGTTTATCTCAATGCATTTTAGTTAAAAGAGTTTGAGAATTGATTAGGGTCTAGATTAGCAGGAAATAATAAAATTTCCTTGCCTTCTAAGTTAGCCTTATGGTGAAGCAAAATTGCCTTTTCCAAATAACAAAATTTAATTGGAACCCATCTATCACTATAAAAATAGACAGTTACTCGGCTCATTGCATACTCTTTAAACGGCAGTGGAACGCACCAGGACGAGTCCACAATTTGAACCTTACCTGTCGTGTCCATGCTTTCACCCTCAGCTACTAAGTATATTTACTCTCTACTCATCACTCTGACTACTTTCACTCATCCAAGTGAGTTTGAGTAACTATCATAAGTAATAAGCTGATATAGCTTTAAGTTAGATATTTAGGTAAAAGATTAGGAGTCAACGAGTTTTTAGTTGAGATTGAGTCTTAGTAGTTAGTAAGGAATTTTCCGGTCAAGTTTGACAGGTTGTCTTTTGACGCAACTATTCTTTTAAAATTATTGTTCTTAAGTACTGGTGGAAAATAGCATCAAAAATCTTTTTGAATTTTTATTTAATTGTCTTTCCCCAGTCCGCCTGGTTTACTTCACTTACTCTAAGAAACTCTATGTTCCACTTTACCCTAGAGAAGAATTTGGGATGGTTATTATTAATTTCGGTTTTGATTGCCACACCAGTTAATGCCCACACTGAAAAGGTTTCTGGAAATGTGGGCGGGATGCTGCATATTGAACCCCATGACAATCCCCAAGCTGGCAAAACCGCTCATGCTTGGATTGTCCTCACCCGTAAAGGCGGGCAACTAATCCCCCTGACACAATGTAACTGTCAGTTGGCTGTCTATCCTCAACCTCACACCAAAACTGATACCCCATTGCTGAAGCCAAGTTTACATAGTGTATCAACCAAGCAATATAAAAGCATTCCCGGAGCCGACATCGTATTTCCCAAAGTAGGAGCTTATGATTTGGAGTTAAGCGGTACTTCTAAATCTGGAGGTAATTTCAAGCCCTTTGTGTTGTCTTACCCAGTCACTGTCGGCTCATAAAAGCTGAAGCGTGTCAAATTTCATGCTGTAGCAAAGATCCCCCAGACTTCAGAAATCTTAGTGCGATCGCTACTGCAATGGACGCGATCGCCAGGATGATAAAAAATTTAACGATATATCATTGTTTGTAGTAAGGACTTTAGTCCTAAGAAAAGGGCTAAAGCCCTTACTAAGAGCTAAATTTATCTAGCTTTATATTAGAAAACATAGTTTGATTTATTCTCACCGACTTACTGAACTTATCTTAATAAATAGCGACGAACGACTAACTGAACGGCGGAGATTGCGCTGAACTGTTCAGACCTGACACAGGTAAAATAATTTTAAGGAAACTCTTCAGCAGAACCACAACGCTGAAAATTAGCCTAAAAATATCTTATTGGTACGATCGCAGGAGGCAAAAAATGGGTTTGGCTGGATTAAGAATTGTGTTGGTAGAACCAGCTGGGCCGATCAATATCGGGGCGATCGCCAGAGTCATGAAAAATTTCGGGCTATATAATTTAGTATTAGTGAACCCCCAATGCGATCCGCTATCGACGGAAGCTTTGATGATGTCTGTTCATGGTCAGGAAATTATCGAATCTGCGGTATTAGTGCCGACCTTACCAGAAGCATTGCATGGATGTGTACGAGCGATCGCTACCACCGGTCGCGTTCGCAGTTTAGAAACACCCTTAGAAAATCCCCGCACTGCACTACCCTGGTTACTAGAGGAACCAGAAGAACCCGCAGCCCTGATTTTTGGCAGGGAAGACCGGGGATTGAGCAATGAAGAATTAAATTATGCACAGAGATTTGTTGCTATTCCCACAAGTCCAGATTATGTAGCCCTAAATTTGGCAACCGCCGTAGCAATCTGCTGTTATGAATTGTCACAATCCGCCCAGCAACCTAATACTCAGACTATAACCCAACCTGAACTCGCTCCCTTAGATGTTGTGGAAGGATACTACCAGCAATTAGAATCAGTACTACTGAAAATTGGTTATGTATATCCGCATACGGCAGCTAGTCGGATGGGAAAATTTCGCCAATTGTATAATCGCGCTCACCTGAAAACTGGCGAAGTAGCCATGCTCCGGGGAATTTTGCAACAGGTAGAATGGGCGCTAAAAAAACAGAGGGATAGTGAAAACTTGTAATTATTCGTTTAATATATACGCAATCATGCCCCCAAAATATTTAACATAGCTTAAACTAAACACAAAAGTGCTACTTAGTGGCAAAGTGGAATTTGAGTACCAAATATTGCTTAAAGATTAAATTTTGGGTCAGGAGTCTGCAAGAAAACAGTCAAGTAGGTCACAAGGAGTAACTGTGTCAGAGTCAGGTGACGAACTAACAGCTTTCTCGCGGCGACAACCCTTAAATCGCCGCCAACGTCCACAAAAAGTTCAAAAAGTGGCGCAAAAGAAAGTTAAAGCTAACAACAGCCAGCAGCAAGCTGTCAATGGACAAAAAGCGGTGCTAGCACGCCCCAAAAATCGTATTAGTCCTCCCCCAAGCCCTAATGCTACGCGCAGCAGCAGGGTAAAATCGGGTTTAGTCATGCCAACGGCAGTAAAACCCATACCGACTGTGAAAGGGAGAATTCCTCCCTTTCGACCAGGGGCTGTGATGGTGAAAACAGTGCGGATGGAAAAGCCAAAAGTCGGCAGACGAACATCGCACAAAACGCGATTAAAGCCAATGGCTAAAACCATGTTGTATGTTGTGCGGTTGTTGATTGTGGGTGTTGGGATGGGTGCAATTGTGGGCACGGTGTTGTCAGTATTAGACCCGGCTAATCGCATCAGTACAACTCCTGCGCCCCAATCTAATAGTAATGTGGGTAATGTGGCGCGATCGCAGCCACAAGCTACTCAAGCTCCCCCAAGTGCCACTTCGAGCTTATACTTATCCCAGGAAATTATTTCCTTAAAAAATGCCGTGCAAAATTTGGCGACGGCCAACCCAAGTCTTACACCAGGCATTTTCTTGGTAGATTTAGATACTGGTAATTATGTAGATGTCAACGCCTCTGCGAGTTTTGCGGCAGCTAGCACAATTAAAGTGCCAATTTTACTAGCCTTTTTCCAGGATGTGGACGCGGGGAAAATCCGCCTGGATGAAATGCTGACTATGCAACAGGAAATGATAGCTGGTGGTTCTGGAAATCTGCAATACAAACCAGCCGGAACCAAGTACGCTGCTTTGGAAGTTGTCACTAAAATGATTACAATCAGCGACAACACGGCGACAAATATGCTGATTGCCCGACTAGGAGGGATGGAAGCGTTAAACCAGCGTTTTCGCACCTGGGGATTGACAACCACCACAATTCGTAATCAACTCCCAGATTTGCAAGGGACAAATACTACTACTCCCAAAGAATTGGCAAATTTGATGGCGATTGTGAGTCAGGGAAATTTAGTCAGTATGCCATCACGCGATCTCATGCTCGATATCTTGCGTCGTACCCAAAGAGATACACTGCTACCATCGGGTTTGGGAACAGGCGCAAGAGCATTCCACAAAACGGGCGATATCGGTACAATGTTGGCAGACACAGGTTTAATTGTTGTTCCAACTGGCAAGCGCTATATAGCTAGTGTCATGGTACAACGTCCAGAAAACGACCCTCGCGCCGAAAAACTGATTAGCTCAATTTCTCGCGCTGCCTACGAAGAGTTTAGCCAAAATGCTGTTACGCCCAACAGTACCACTACTATACCCACAAATGGTTATCAGCCCCAAGTAGCGAATCCGGCTTTACCCAACGGTACAACAGGCACTGTACCCATGAGTGGTTATCAACCCCCTGTTGTGAATCCTGTGCCAAATGGTTATCAATCTCCAGTTATGAATCCGCAATATTATCCCCCAAGATAATTATTAATTTATTTAAAAATGGTTTTATTCCTAAGCTAAACAATGCTGTTGTCTTTGAACTCTTAACTTTTTTGATATCTCATTCCTGGTAGTTGCGAAACTAAACCCATAAGTTCCAATTGTAACAAAGCACTGGAAACTGAACCAGCGGCCATGCCGGTTTGTTGAACAATAAAATCGAAAGGTAAAGCTTCACTTGTGAGTGCATCCATTACTGTTTGCAATTCTGGCGATAAACTTGGTAAGCTTAACTGCTCTGATGTTGTAGAAGTCTCGACTCCATCAATTTGTGGTATTGCTCCCAGCATTGTTAACAGTTCATCTACTTCCTTGAGAATGAAAGAAGCCCCCTGACTCAGCAACTTTAAACACCCTTGGGATGGATGATCGTCCACTCTTCCAGGTAATGCATAGACATCTCTACCAAATTCATTTGCGTAGGTAGCTGTAATTAAAGCACCAGATTTGATCGGCGCTTCCATTACCAGGATGGCGCGGCTTAAACCTGCAATAATCCGGTTGCGACGGGGAAAGTGAGTGCGATCGGGTGGGGTTTTTGTGGGGTACTCACTCACAACTAAGCCAGCCGTCAAAATTTGTTTGTATAAATCACGATTTTTATGGGGATAGATAACATCTACGCCAGTTCCCAAAACTGCGATCGTGCGTCCACCTGCTTTCATGGCGGCGATGTGGCTTTCTGTGTCAATTCCCTCTGCCATCCCAGAAACAACAGTAAAGCCATTTTTAGCCAAAGCTGTACTAATTTGGCGAGTCCAACGGATGCCATATTCTGAGGGTTGGCGTGTGCCGACAATGCCAACCATCGGTTTTTGTCCGAGATTTTCTTGAAGTTCGACTTCACCGCGATAGTACAAAATCGGCGGTGGACTGGGAGTTTCTAATAGTAAGCGGGGATAATCTGCATCTGCTGGTGTCCAGAAATGGGAGTTTTCCTGCTGGTGCTTAGTGAATAGTTGTTCTGGGTGTAGGCGCGATCGCTGTTGTACTACTTTTTCTAATGTTTGCAAACCAAAACCCTCTACTTCTGCTAACTGTACCTTGGTAGCATTCCAAGCAGTTGCTAGCGTGCCAAAATGCTGTTGCAGCCGTCGCAGTAATACCGGGCCAATTCCCGAAATTTGCGCCCAAGCTAACCAATATGCGCCTTCTTCAACCACGTTTGCATCCTCACACCTACTGGATTGAGTATTCCCAAATTAGTGCTGGCTGTTGATATAGAAAGGAGTCGGGAGAAATATCCAATACGCAATATTTAGCCCCTTGACTCTTGACCCTTAACCATTGACTATTAACTATTGTGATTATTTACTGTGATGAAATATTTCTATCGTCTTTTAATATGCCTCTCTGGGTGCTTAATATTTTTACTAGTGCATAGTGGACTTGGTTTATTGCCGAGTTTGGCTGCTGAGAAAGTTACTTTCAGATACGGGTTGTTTGAGCAATCAATCCCGGTAGCAGATATCCGCAGCTATAGCGAGACACAAAAGGCTTCTAGCGATCTAAAACCTTTCTTAGATTACCTCAGCGCCCTGGATAAACAGAAGTTTAAAGAGACGCTTCAGGTAAAAATGTCTCTTGATATTGTGGCTTTAGATAAGCTGATAAATACAGATATGGGCAAGCAAATTTTATCTTTTGCTTCCCTTGCGATCGCTCGTCGCGATCAAGCCAGTATCCAAGCCCTACGATCTGCCATTATCATTGGAGCAAAATCACCAGAAGGTCTAGGACTAGTTAGCTTTCTCCAAGCATATCCCAGTAATCAACTAGTTATTGATGTGTCAAAAATTTCTCGGCTAGTCGGACTAGCAAATTCCTCTTCTAGTCCTGCTGATGCACCTCCAAAGGATGATGTAAGTTCTTCACCTTTAGGGAAAATTGCACTGCAATATCAAAAATTAGCCGCCCAAGATAAACAGTTTTCCGGTTGCTTATTTGGTGATTCTATTTCGGCTGAACTTGGTAATACCCTTGGGAGTGGTACTTTTAATTTTGGGTTAAATGGTCTGAGTGCAATCTCATTACTAGAACAACTTAAAATTTTAATTCCTACGAAGGTTAAATGTGAAAAAGCGATTATTGCCATAGGTGGAAATGATGCTTGGTATGGAATTAGTGACGAGTTGTTTACCAAAAATCTCCAAGAAGCGATCGCACTGATCAGAACAATGGGGAATAAAGAGATTTTTCTGATTCCAGCTTTTTATTCAACAGTTGCAGGAAGCTCAGATCCAACTATATCAGCCCCAAATTCTAGAGTTGAACAAATTAACGCTTTGATTAATAAAGTTGCTGAAATAGAAAAAGTGGCACTTGCAGCAACAGGAGTAGCACCATTGTATGAGAATAATGTTCTTAAAGATAATTTGTCGAGCGATGGCGATCATCTGAACGCAGAAGGGCTAAAAATTTATCGACAAGCATTATTACAAATTCTGCAAAAGTAATAAATAGCCCTTCTAGATACTAGGAAAAAGTTGTTTAAAATTTGGTAATAGGTAAAAGCCCGCACTATAATTTTTCCATTTTGCACCCAATCCCTTTACCAAAGAATTGGGTCTAAAGCCCCGTGCTTTGAGCATGGGCTTTAAAGTAAGGAGTAAGGAGTGGATGAAAATGGGTATTTACTTATTACTTATTACTTATTACTTATTACTTATTACTCATTACTTATTACTTTTAGGATTTCCAATTGAAAAACCGCGCATAAATATAAGCTATGCCTTCATCAAGAATTGTCCGTACACCTTGGCTATAATTCCACCATTTGTTTGGATCATAATCTTGTGTTTTGGCAGCGATTGCACCAACTTGGACGTTAGGTGTAAGTAGTTTTTTGAACAAAAACCAACTCCTTCGGGTGTGAACATCCAAAGAAAAAAGATTAATTGATTGTAGCTTTAAATTTGAATTAGATAGCCAGCGATTAAATTCAGCAGCAGATGCATAACTACGATCCTTAATTACCGTAGGTGTTGGAACGGCTACTACCTTCTCTGATTCTAAACCGAGCTTCTTGAAGGTAGCAGCTGAAACTTCTGCAAAGTTCTTATATTCGCTAAGAAAATTTCCTTTTTCTATTGAGCCTCCCGTGGTAATTAATAGACGATAAGAGCCAGTTTTAAATTCAATCAGAGCTTGTTGTATGGCATAATCTGGTAACCATCCTTCAACAACCAATGCTTCTGCTGATTTGATCGGGGAAGTCACGGCAAGAAATGAGTGTACATGAGTAATAGTGAAAAATATTAAATAAGCAATCAAAGCGATGGCAATCGCCCACCCCTGAACCGTAAGTGTCCACATTTCTTGGCGTTTTATTAGTTTGATTTTTGGAAATTTTTGACACCGACGATTTTTTACCCGCATTAGACCTTAGCTAAACGTTGTTCTTTCAAGTAAGTAAATACAGATTTATCTCCAATATCAGCAGGAATTTCTTGTACTGTTTTTCGTAGAGCAAACACTAAAAACAACGTTGCCCAAATTCCTAATAAAACACTTTCGCCCTGAGTTGGCAAAATTCCCACCAAATGTCCTAACAAGAGTACTGGTACTATTGGGGTTAATACTTTGGTTTCTAAGCGATTGAAACAAACAGCCTCTTTAAAATAAATTCCTGTCAAAGCAACGAAGATAAAACCAACTCCAAATAAGGTCAGAGGCTGATTGTAAACAGTCAAAGCTAAAGGTTCAGTACTAGAAATTGCCAGAATCACTGATGCTATAGTACCGATCGCCCAAAAAACTTGCAACATTCGGTGCAGTAATGCCATGTAGATATGAATGGTAAATAAACTTACACCAAGAGCGAGAATAAAACAAGTATATAAAGGTGTAAGTGCAGTTACAATCGGGTTATTGTAGAACAAAACCAAAGCGCTGCCTATAGCAAAGCTCAGTGCTGCTACCATTAACCCAGTGCGGTAGATAATTACGCCAGTGCGATCGCTCTGAGTAATTGTAAATTCCCCAAACTGACCTTGATAAACTTCTGCTGGAAGTAGTGTTTGCGTAGTCATAGTTAAAAATATCGTTACGATTTACTAATAGAGTACAACGGGAAATTCCTGAAGGCTTACTTTTATTATCGACAACGAGACGAACTTGTGTCACAATCACTAAACTCTGAAGCTATTTTTGTAGTATTAGTTGACTTTCCAGACGCAGTAGCTGACGAATTATCTCTACCATTTGACCACTTTTTTTTTCGAGAGCGAAACTGCCAATGGACTGTACTAAGTCCGTAAAATCTTTTTAAGCGATCGCAATTCACCTCTAAAATCAAGCTATCATCAGATATTGTGGAATTTCCACGTGTCACTCAACAGCATCTATGACTGCTTCTCACTCTGAAACTCCATCTACCAAACCCGACCCAAGTACTTTTATTTCTGACCATCAACAGGTCGATCGCAGTAAGCTAAGTCAAATGTACTTGCATTATGTCGAGACGAAGGATAAATATCCTCATGCGGTGTTGCTGTATCGGGTGGGAGATTTCTTTGAATGCTATTTTCAAGATGCTGTCAAACTAGCGCAAGAATTAGAATTAGTTCTCACTAGTAAGCAAGCTGGGGAACAGGGACGAGTGGCGATGTCTGGTGTTCCGCATCATGCTTGGGAACGCTACACTACAATGCTAGTAGAAAAAGGCTATGCAGTAGTAATTTGTGACCAAGTAGAAGATGCTTCTGAAGCTGCTGGTAGATTGGTGCGGCGGGAAGTAACGCGCATTCTTACCCCTGGTACTTTGCTAGAAGAGGGAATGCTCAAATCAAGTCGCAATAATTATCTTGCAGCAGTAGTAATTGCCGCAAATCATTGGGGTTTAGCTTATGCAGATATCTCCACCGGGGAATTTCTCACAACTCAAGGTAGTGATTTAGAACATTTGACGCAAGAATTAATGCGCTTACAACCTTCAGAGGTGTTAGTTCCGACAAATGCGCCTGATTTGGGTAGCTTGCTGCGTCCCGGAGAAACTTCGCCCCATTTACCGGAGTGTTTGCCACCATCATTTTGCTATAGTTTGCGATCGCAAGTTCCATTTTCCCAAGGCGAAGCTAGACCTAGATTATTGCAGAAATTTAAGGTGCGATCGCTCGAAGGACTGGGTTGCGATAATCTTCCCCTCGCTGTCCGTGCGGCTGGTGGTCTTATAGAATACCTGGAAGATACTCAAAAAGAAAACCAAGTTCCTCTGCAAAAACTCCGCACCTATACTGTCACTGACTACTTAATTGTTGATAGTCAAACCCGCCGTAATCTGGAAATTACTCAAACCGTCCGAGATGGAACTTTTCACGGTTCTCTACTTTGGTCATTAGATAGAACTAGTACAGCGATGGGTGGGCGGGCTTTGCGGCGGTGGTTATTGCAACCATTACTTGATATTAAAGGTATTGGGGCACGTCTTGATACCATCCAAGAATTGATGGAAAATACGCCTCTGCGTCAAGATTTGCGGCAATTGTTACGCCAAATTTATGACCTAGAACGCCTCACCGGAAGGGCGGGTTCTGGTACAGCTAATGCTAGAGATTTAGTAGCTTTAGCAGATTCCCTCTCACGTTTACCTGAATTATCCCACTTGGTAACTGAAGCGCGATCGCCATTTCTCAAAGCTTTACAAAAAGTCCCAAGTGTGTTGGAAGAATTGGCACAAAAGTTACACGCCCATCTTATGGAGTCACCACCTATATTAATTAAAGAAGGTGGATTGATTCGCCCTAGTGTAAATCCCCTGTTGGATGAGAGGAAAGCAACTGTAGAAGCAGACCAGCAATGGATTGCCAACTTAGAAGTTGATGAGAGGGCTAAGACGGGAATTTCGACGCTGAAGGTAGGATTTAATAAAACTTTTGGTTACTATATCAGTATTTCTCGCACCAAAGCTGACCAAGTACCGACTAATTATATCCGCAAGCAAACTCTGACCAATGAGGAACGTTACATCACCCCAGATTTGAAGGAACGAGAAGCCCGAATTCTCACGGCGCGGGATGATTTAAATCAGTTGGAGTATGAGATTTTTACAGCATTGCGGGAAGAAGTCGCGCAAGAGGCGGAAGTAATTCGTAATTTATCTCGTGCAGTGGCGGCGGCAGATGTATTGTGTGGTTTAGCTGAGTTGGCAGTGCATCAAGGTTATTGTCGTCCAGAAATGTTACCAGGAAGAGAGATAAATATTCTTGATGGCCGTCATCCGGTGGTGGAACAGTCTTTACCTGCGGGTTTCTTCGTGCCGAATTCGACGCAATTGGGTGAAGAGTCATTAGTCATTAGTCATGTGTCATTAGCAGATGACCAAGAACAAATGACAAATGACAATCCCGATTTGATAATTCTTACCGGGCCAAATGCCAGTGGCAAAAGTTGTTATTTGCGTCAGGTGGGATTGATTCAGTTAATGGCGCAGATTGGTAGTTTTGTACCAGCTAGGTTTGCTAGATTGGGAATATGCGATCGCATTTTTACCCGTGTAGGGGCAGTAGACGATCTTGCAACTGGTCAATCTACCTTCATGGTAGAAATGAATGAAACGGCGAATATTCTCAACCATGCCACATCTAGGTCGCTAGTTTTATTAGATGAAATTGGTCGGGGAACAGCAACATTTGATGGTCTTTCCATAGCTTGGGCGGTGGCAGAATATATTGCAGTGGATATTCGGTCACGAACAATTTTTGCTACTCATTACCATGAATTGAATGAATTAGCTAGCATTTTGCCAAATGTGGCTAATTATCAAGTGACGGTAAAAGAATTACCCGACCAAATTATCTTTTTGCACCAAGTTCAACCGGGAGGCGCTGATAAATCTTATGGAATTGAAGCGGGAAGATTGGCAGGTTTACCAGCCGTAGTTATTCAACGGGCGAAACAAGTGATGGGGCAAATTGAGAAACACAGTAAGATTGCGATGGGGCTGCAAAATCTTGATGGATAAGCAAGTTCGTAGTCAGTTTAATAGATCCCAAAGACGCGATAAATCGCAGTCCTAACTGAAAAAACGGATTCTCGAAATAAGATAAGCTAAAAATATTTTAATTTGCATCCTCAAAAAAAAAGAATCTCTTGTGGGGTGGGCATCTTGCCCGCCCTGGTTGTGAAAATTAAATACGCGACAGCTTAAAAGCATCGCAGGAGTTAAGTATAGTGCCGCGTGGAATCAGGAAAAACAGTAAAAAGCAAGCAGAGGAAAACGGTTCTGGAGAATTACCACTTTTAGAATTAGCGCAAGCTGGCGATCGCTTGGATATCCCCGCAATGGAACAATGGCTGTGGGATGCTGCTTGTAAAATCCGTGGTGCAACGGATGCGCCAAAGTTCAAAGATTTTATTCTGCCGCTAATTTTCTACAAACGGCTGTCTGATGTCTTTGATGATGAGTATGAAAAGTGCGCCGAGAAGTTTGGGGGTGGAGACTTAGCCCGTGCTTTCATTGAAGCGGATCACAAAGATGCAATTAAAAATAACCGTCAGCCGATTGTCCGTTACTATGTTCCCCACGAATACCGTTGGGATACGATTCGTTTTCATCCCAAAGATGGCTTAGGAGAATTTATCACAACGGCGATGCGGGAAGTAGCAAAGCGCAATCCTGGGTTATCGGGAACCCTGACGCTGAAGGATTATAACGAAAAGCAAAGCAATCAGCGCGTTTTGGATGATGATCGTTTAAAGGACTTGATTGAAGTCATCAGCCGGCATCGGTTGGGGTTAAAGAATACCAATGCAGATGTTTTGGGGGAAGCCTATGAGTATCTACTGCGGAAGTTTGCCGAAGGACAAGGGCAAAGTGCGGGGGAGTTTCTGACACCATCAGAGGTGGGTTGGTTGATTGCAGAAATTATTGATCCTGAACCCTACACGAAGATTTATGATCCCACGTGTGGATCGGGGAGGTTGTTAACTAAGCCGCGTCTGGTGTTCAACCGCAAACATCCAGGGGAAGAGAGTAAAGCCCCTCGGTTATTTGGGCAAGAGTTGAATTGGACAACTTTCGCGATCGCTAAAATGAATATGTTCTTGCAAGATTTTACTGATACACAAATAGAAATTGGCGATACATTCCGGCAACCTAAATTTACGGTTGACAAGAAGGTGATGCGCTTTGATTATGTGGTTGCTAATCCGATGTGGAATCAGGATAACTACGGCGCAGATGCTTATGAAGAAGATTCTTTTGAACGGTTTAAAGACGGAATTGCATCCAAATCTTCAGCAGATTGGGGATGGGTGCAGCATATATGGGCATCGCTGAAAGATAACGGACGGGCGGCGGTTGTTTTGGATACAGGGGCGGTGTCTCGCGGTTCGGGGAGTCAGAACAAAAATCAAGAAAGGGACATCCGCAAGGTGTTTGTAGAAAGGGACAGAGTTGAAGGGGTGATTTTGCTGCCGGAAAACCTGTTTTATAATACGACTGCACCAGGGGTAATAATTTTGTTAAATCGCCTAAAACCTCTGAATCGTAAGGGCGAGTTTTTGCTGATTAATGCTGCTGATTATTTTGTGAAAGGCGATCCGAAGAATATTTTTACAAAGGAAGGAATTAAGGCGGTTGCTGAGGTTTATCGCAATTGGGAAACGCGGGAGAAGCTGAGTAAGGTTATTAAGATAGAGGAATTGAGGGAAGCGGATTATAATCTTAGTCCGTCGCAGTTTGTGGATGTTAGCGAGAAGTTTATTCATCGTGAGATTACAGATATTTTGGCAGATTTGGCAGTAGCCAGACAAGAGAGAGAATGGGCTGATAAAGATTTAGCTGAGGTGTTAGCAAAGTTAAATTTAAGCATCTAGGAGGGAGTGTAAATTTAATGCCTGATGAGTCGCCTGTTGACCGTTTTGGGTAAGGTTGTGTGCAAAATACAGTGAGGCAGAAATTGCTGAGATTGAGCAGTATTTAACAAAGTGGGATGCATCTACTTATACTAGTGTGGCTCATAGTGTTGTAGATCGTGCTTTAAGGAAAAATATTGATGCTTTGAAATATTTAAGAAAAGCTCACAACTTTAGTAAAAAGGGAGCAGTGCGAGTCCCTAAAGCTGGATATCGTGGAGATGGTGCAGCAGTTTATCGAAAAGCAAATGAGTATCTAATTGTTCGATCGGATTCGTTTGGTATTGAAAAAATTGTAACTTATGGGGTCAATGATGAGTAGGTTAGATGTGGTAAATCAAAAATCTAATAGAACGAAAAATCAAATTATTCATATTTTAGAACAGTTAACCAGTGATTATCAAACAACAAAATCAGAACGCCAGGAAATCACCGCCAAATTCCCGGCTTCTGATGATGAGTTTTCGGTTTTAGAAGAGCTTGAACTGTTAACAGTTAATATCAGAGGATATGCTAGTCAAATTCAAGTGAAGGGTGAGATAGAAAATCAACAGCAAGCAGTTGAAAACTTAACTCATCTGGCAGTTTTTGATATTCCTGCTGTTGCTCAATTTTACTTTGGTAGTAATGGAGAATATCAGGGGATGAAGGCTTATCTTGAGATGTTAGACTATTTACGCTTGCTGATTCTTGAGTATTTAAATTTATCTACAATGAGTGGTAGGTAGGCGTAATTAAATATCAGATCAAACCTCACCCTCAATCCCTCTCCTTAGTAAGGAGAGGGAAGCCGGAGGCAGGGTGAGGTTTTATATTTAATTTTATCCACATTACTTACCCTTACGGGGATCTTGCTACAATTATCCTTAACCCAAGCGTATTGGTTTCTAACCGCCCTTTTTTAGTAAAATTAAATCAGCTACAAGCATTTTCTCATTTTTATTTTCATCCAGGATACAGCAATGACTCAAGCAATTGATAAGGAACAAATAATCATTGATGAAGTTAAAAAGTTACCTCCTGATAAGCTGGAGGAGGTAATTAATTTTATTCAATTTTTGCAATATCAGGAGAAGAAAAAGCAGGATTTAGAACATAAAGAAGGGAAAGAACCTATTTCCGCCTATGAAGCAGCCAAAGAGTATATTGGCTGTATTGATGGAGGCCCTGGTGATTTAGCTACCAATAAGAAGTATTTAGAAGGCTTCGGTTGGAAATGAGGAAAAAGGTACTTCTAGATACAGGCCCCTTAGTTGCATTTATCAATAATCGGGAAAATTCGCATGATTGGGCGGTTAATGAATGGAAAAAGGTTGAACCGCCCTTTTTAACTTGCGAAGTAGTAATTAGTGAGGCGTGTTTTCTATTGCGAGATTTTTATGGTGGAGAGGACACGGTTATGTCTTTATTAGATGCTGGCTTAATTCAAATCCCTTTTTGTCTCAGTGATGAGATAAAAATGGTTAGAGAGTTGCTGAAACGTTATCAAAATGTGCCGATGTCTTTAGCTGATGCGTGTTTGGTAAGAATGAGTGAGTTGATTTTAGGGAGTTGTTTGTTGACGTTGGATAGTGATTTTCGGGTTTATCGGAAGAATAAGAATGAGATGATTGATTTGATTATTGCTGATGGAGTATGAAAGGGGTGGGGATGGATGAAATACAGTTACCTTCTCATTGGAAAAGTGCAAAATTAGGTGAGATAGCTCATATTACCTCTGGGGGAACTCCTAGCAGAAATAAGCTGGAATATTGGAACGGTGATATTCCTTGGGTAAAAACTGGTGAAATTAATTATGGAATTATTACTAGCACGGAAGAAAAAATAACTTATGATGGGCTAAATAATTCCTCAACTAAAATTATTCCTGCTAATACATTATTAATGGCAATGTATGGGCAAGGTGTAACACGAGGGCGTGTGGCTATTTTAGGAATTGATGCCGCAATCAATCAAGCGTGTGCTGCAATTTATATTAATAATGGTAATACTTTAACTGATTTTTTATTTTACTCCCTTTATTACAGTTATGAGAAAATCCGTAATTTAGGACATGGAGCAAATCAAAAAAATCTAAATTCTGCTTTGATAAAATCAATAGAGGTTTATCTTCCCACCCTTCCTGAACAAAAAACGATCGCACACACTCTGCGAACCATCCAGAAAGCCAAAGAAACCCATCAGCGAGAGTTAGAACTAGAACGGGAACGCAAAGCTGCACTAATGCAGTATCTTTTTACTCATGGCACTCGCAACGAACCACGCAAGGATAAGGAAATAGGCGGAATTCCTAAAAGTTGGATAGTCTCACGTTTTGATAGCTTGTGTGTCCTTCAACGTGGATTTGACATTACCAAAAAAGAACAGAATCCTGGCAAATTTCCTGTAATTTCATCAGGTGGAATCAGTAGTTATCACAACTTTGCTAAGGTTAAAGGGCCAGGAGTTATTATTGGCAGAAAAGGAACACTTGGAAGTGTTCATTATGTTGATTGTGATTATTGGCCTCATGACACCACACTTTGGGTAAAACAATTTAACGAAAATAATCCTCTCTTTATTGCTTACTTTTTATATTTTCTCAATTTAAAACGTTTTGATTCTGGTGCTAGTAACCCAACTCTAAATAGAAATACAGTTCATGCTATGACGATTGCTTATCCAAAAAAGGAAGAACAGCAAGAAATTGCTGCGATTCTCAAAGCGTGCGATCGCAAAATTCAAGCCCTAGAAAAAGAAATCGCCCTTACTGACGAACTCTTCCACGCCATGCTAGAACAACTGATGACGGGTAAAATTTCCACCCAACCCTTAACCGAGACTTACGTATGAGTGAAACCTCCGCCGTTCAAAAACCGATGCTGAAATATGCCTATCAAATTGGCTGGGAATATCTCACTCGAAAAGAAGCATTGCAACGGCGGGAAGGGAAAGGAGAGGAAAAGCTCAAAGAAAGGTGCTTTGCTGATGTTCTTCGCACTCAACTAATTAAACTAAATCCTGGTGTTGTCACCTCTAACAATATAGATGAAATTCTCCGCCGTTTGCGAAACATTGACAACACCATCGAAGGCAACCGCGAAGCCTTAAACTGGTTGCAAGGCAAACAATCTATTTTTGTCGCCCAAGAAAACCGCGACAGAAACATTACCCTCATCGACTTTAACAATCCAGAAAATAACATCTTCCAAGTCACTGATGAATGGGAGCAAAAAGGCGTAAAATTTCCCAACCGCGCTGATGTTATTTTTATAATAAATGGTCTTCCTGTTGCGATCGCGGAAACCAAAGGAGAACAGAAAACAGATGGTTTAGCACTAGGCATTGACCAAATTCGCCGCTACCACAACCAAACCCCCGAATTACTCGCCTTTCCCCAAATTTTTGAAGTCACAGAACTGTGGAATTTCTGGTATGGCTTAACCTGGAATACCAACCGCAAAAACCTGTTTGAATGGAAACTGAAAACCGACACCATTGAAGAAGGCGACTACGAAGAGAAAATCAAAACCTTCTTCGACCATCAACGCTTTTTAGATATTCTCAGATATTACATTGTTTTCCTAGAACGCGATGACGGCTTAACGAAAGTCGTCTTACGCCAACACCAGACCCGTGCAGTTAAAAAAGTCCTGCAACGCATCCAAGATCCGAATAAAAAACGCGGACTAATTTGGCATACCCAAGGCAGTGGTAAAACCCTCACTATGATTACAGTTGCCGCCCAACTCCGCAATATTAGCGGCGATAATACTGTAATCATGATTGTTGACCGCAACGAACTAGAAAACCAACTAGACAAAAACCTCAAAGCTTATGGCATCAAAAGCTATGAAGTTGCAACCAGTAAAGCAGACTTAGAAAAACTCATCCAAGACGATTATCGCGGCTTAATCGTCGCCATGATTCACAAATTCGACAAGATGAGAGTAGAAAATCAGCGTTCTACCATTACCGTCTTAGTCGATGAGGCACACCGTAGCACAGGCGGTAATTTCGGTATATATTTGATGGCTGCCCTCCCCAACGCCACATTTATCGGTTTCACAGGTACACCTGTCAGTAAAGCAGCTAAAGGAAAAAGCACTTTCCAAACCTTCGGCGAACCTAGTGACGACAACTACAGCCTAGATTCCTATTCAACCGCCGACTCGGTACGAGATGGCACAACCCTAAAGCTAAATTATGCCCTTGCTAAATCAGAGTTTCGCGTTCCCAAAGAAATTTTAGAAAAAGAATTTCTCCAACTCCAAGCCGCAGAAGACATCAACGATATAGAAGAACTTGATGGCATTCTCGATCGCGCGGTTAAATTAAAAGAGTTTCTCAAAAGTACAGATAGAGTAGATAAAGTAGCCAAATTTGTCGCCGAACACTTCCGCGATTATGTTGAACCAATGGGCTTTAAAGCCTTTATGGTTGGTGTAGACCGGGAAGCTTGTAGACTTTACAAACAAGCCTTAGACAAATATCTCCCTAGCGAATACTCAACCGTCGTTTATTCCCGAACTACAGCCGAAGGACTGCGGGAGTATAACCTGACTGATGCCGAAGAGAAAGAAGTCCGCAAAGCCTTTATTAAAAAATCCGTCGTTTCTGCCAGAATATCCTTACCGGATGCAGTCATCGACTTTATCGAATCTCGCCCGAAAGATTTTAACTACGACACCACCAAAACCCTAACTTTTACAGGTTATTGTTCTGCTGAAGATGCCCAAAATTTAGAAACCCTTTGCGGTGGCGATGCTGATGCTGTGACAAAAATTCGCCAACTGTACGAAGACTATCGCAAAGCCTTACCCAAAATTCTCATCGTCACCGAGAAACTACTGACGGGGTTTGATGCGCCGATACTTTACTGTATGTATCTCGACAAACCCATGCGCGACCACGTTCTCTTGCAGGGAATCGCCCGTGTGAATCGCCCCTACGAAGATGCACAAGGATTAGTCAAGCCCTACGGCTTTGTTCTAGATTTTATCGGTATCTTTGGCGACAAACTAGAGCAAGCCCTTGCCTTTGAGTCGGGAGAAATTAACGACATCATCCAAAATGTTGATGTCATCAAAAACCTCCTGCAAACGATGATGGAAAATACTGCACCTGAGTATTTACCGCTAACTAAGGGATGGGACGACAAAGCAAAAGAACGGGCGGCGGCGCACTTTGCAGACAAAGATTTGCGCGAGAAATTCTTTAAATTTGTCCGCCAACTCCAATCAATTTACGAAATCCTCTCTCCTGACCCTGACCTGCGTCCCTTCATGGAAAATTATCAAAACGTCGTCAGGCTTTACGGAACCATCCGCGCTGCTTATAATACCAGCCCCTACATTGATATTCAACTCACCGCCAAAACCAAAGAATTGATCCGCCGCAACGTCACAATTGGCGAGTTAGAAATGCCCGGAACTATCCACGAACTCAATGCCCAACAATTAGAACAATTCCGCCAAAGTAGCACGACGGATACAGTAAAAGTTTTAAACTTGAGTAAGGCACTTTTTAGAGATGTACACGAGCAAAGTCAGCGATCGCCTTTTTTGCTAAATATTGGCGAACGTGCCGAAACTGTCCGCGCCAGCTTTGAAAAGCGCCAAATAGACGCACAACAAGCTTTAGCCCAACTAGATGAAATTGCCAATGAATGCGTAGAAGCAGAAGCAGAACGGCAACGGCTCAAGGTTGATGAAAACACCTTTGCGATTTACACTGTGATCAAGCACGCAGGCGATCGCCTTGATATCAACCAAGCCGAAGGCATCAACGCCATATATAGCAACTTCCCTGATTATTGGTGGGATGCGCGTCAAGAAATTGATTTAAGAACCGAACTTTACGCTAATATTTATCCTATTACAAGCTCAGTTGAGCAAACAATAGAAGTCACCAACAACCTGCTGAAACTCCAACGAGTCGAATCATGATCGCTACCTGCGACAATCCAAAATGGCAAGATGCACAAGCACTTAAGGACGCTGTGGGAGAATGGAGCGATCGCATTAAAGTCCAAGTTAAACAAATCCAACTGCGTCCAATGAAGCGCAAATGGGCATCTATTTCTACTACCGGACGCTTAACGCTGAATACTGAACTGCTAGATTTACCAAAAGAATTGGGTGAGTTTGCGATCGTTCACGAACTTGTACATTTACTCGTTCCCAACCACGGTAAAGTGTTTAAGTGCTTTATGTTTGCTTATTTGCCTGATTGGGAAGAGAAAGAGAAGCGATTGCAGCGCTTTGTGGGATGATGCGAGAAACTGCCTTTAAAGGTCTTATAAGCTGAAAATACTTTATATTTGCATCCTCAAAAAAATAAATCTCTTGTGGGGTGGGCATCTTGCCCGCCCTAGCTGTGCAAATTAAATGCACGACAGCTTATCATTATGATTTTGATACGGACAAGAAGCGTAAAAAATATATTTGAAGTCCATTTGCGAACTTTTCGAGACGAGACATTTTTTAACATCTACGGAGCTTGCCCAAGTTGTAGAGGTTGTTACGAATTAATGAAATGTTGTACTAAGTTTGAGTAGGTTTATTAAAGCAGTTGTTTAAGACGGTAGCCTACACCATGAACTGTCTCAATAAAATCATCAAAAGCTCCGGCTGCTTTGAGCTTTTGACGCAAGCTTCTGAGATGAACTTTCACAGCATGTTCTTCTGGAGGAGACTCTAGCGACCAAATATGTTCAATTATCACACTGCGACTCAGAACACGACGACCATTTCGCAGCAATAACTCTAATATTCCGTACTCTTTTGGAGTTAAATGGAGCATATTTTCGCCATAACTCACTTCATAAGTGCTGGGGTTGAGGTGCAAATTGCCCCATTCCAGAATTGGCGGTGATGAAACGTTACCCCGCCGAAGTAAAGCGCGAATTCGGGCAAATAGTTCTTGCAAATCCACTGGTTTAACGACATAATCATCTGCTCCCGCATCGAGTCCGGTGATTTTATCGCTAACGGTGTCACGGGCAGTCAGCATGAGAACAGGCATAGTATAGCTGTGCGATCGCAGTCGATGGCATAAACTAATTCCATCTAGCTCTGGTAACATCACATCCAGCAGCAGTAAATCATAATCCAGCATTTTGGCTTGATTCCATCCAGCCTCACCATCTGTTACTACATCAACCATATAACGTTGGTCTGTAAGGGCTTCTGCTAAAGTTTCGGCAAGGCGTACATCATCTTCAACTAAGAGAATTCGCATAAATTTTTTTTAAACATACTAGTTATGTTTAAAACAATCTGTGAACTCTCCTTCAGAAAATATTGCAAAAAGTAACAATTTCTAGTTTTTATAACTTCTTTCCGATTTCTTTACCATTTCCTGAGCGATTTCCTTACTTTTGGTATGCAATTCTTGATTGGATGTAGGTTTCTAAGAACCTCCTTAAGAAGTTCCAAAAGAACTTGATGTTTAGCCAGGAGATTTTCAGAAAATGGCTTTTGGAGCAAGTTCACGTCTAGGTATCAGCCTGTTTGAAGACACTCACTCAACTGAGAGAGTACCCGGTTATTCAGCAGAAGAACTTGAAGCTCTCATCACAGTTATCTACAGACAGGTGTTAGGAAACGCCTATGTGATGGAAAGTGAGCGGCTGACTGTTCCTGAGTCGCAGTTGAAGCGGGGTGAAGTCAGCGTCCGCGAATTTGTGCGTTTGGTAGCGAAGTCTGAGTTGTATCGTTCTCGATTTTTCAGTAATTGTCCTCGTTATCGGGCGATTGAGTTGAACTTTAGGCATTTGCTTGGTCGCGCTCCTATTGACTTGGAAGAAATGCGATCGCACAGTACTATTTTGGATGAACAAGGCTTTGAGGCAGATATTGATTCCTATCTCGACAGCAACGAGTACCAGGATACCTTCGGGGAAAACATTGTGCCTTATATTCGAGGCTACAAAACCGAAGCCTTTCAAAACATCGTGCAGTTTACCCATATATTCCAATTAGTCCGAGGAGCCTCTAGTAGCAGTCTCAAAGGCAACTTGGCAGGTAAGCAACCTCGGTTAAATAGTTTGGTAATTAAAAGTACCCCTACCCCTGTGGTTTCACCAGCTAGCAATGGTGCGACATTCCGCAATCCACCACTAGGTTCTAGAACTCGTCATGGTGTAGCAGCTAGTGATGAAGGTAAGGTTTATCGATTGGAAGTAACTGGTTATCGGGCAAAGGCACTAAACCAGATTTCTCCATTTCGCCGCAGCAACCAAGTCTATCTCATACCTTTCAATAAACTCTCACAAGAATATCAACGCATTCATCAGCAAGGTGGCGTGATTGCGAGTATCACCCTTGTTAACTAGTGCTGAGTTAGGAGTGCTGAGTTAGGAGTGCTGAGTTAGGAGTAGGAAATCCCACCTTTTTACTCAGACTCTTTTGCCCAATCCCCAATCCCCAATCAAATTATGCCTATTCCTCTGTTAAATTACTCCCCTTCATCTCGAAACCATCGTGTATCTGGATACGAGATTCTTGGCGACGAGCAACCTAGAATTTATACAGTCGAAAATCTGCCATCGTCACTAGAAATGGATGTCTTAATTATGGCAGCCTATCGTCAGATTTTCCATGAACAACAGATGCTAGATAGTAACCGCCAAACCTTTTTAGAATCCCAACTGAGAAATGGTCAAATTACAGTTAGGGATTTTATTCGAGGGTTAGCAATATCTGATACATTTCGGCGACTCAATTACGAAAGTAACAATAACTACCGCTTCGTGCAGATATGCGTACAGCGTTTCCTTGGTCGTGAGGTTTACAATGAACGCGAAAAACTAGCCTGGTCGATTGTGCTAGCTACCAAAGGAATCCAAGGTTTTATCGATGCTTTAGTGGATAGTGAGGAATACATTAGTAACTTTGGTTACAGTACAGTTCCCTATCAACGGCGACGGATTTTGCAAGGGCGTTCTCAAGGTGAATTACCTTTTGCAAGGATGGCTCGTTATGGTGAAGATTATCGTGACAAATTACCGCTTCCTTTAACTAGAAAGCAGCTTGAGCCTTTTACTTTAAAAACCTTTTTACGCAGTTCTGACAAAGACGTGGTGTTGTGGCTATTAGCTTCGTTGCTGGGGCTGATTGTCTTGTTTACTTGCCTAACCGCATTTGGTTACTTGCCAAAATTCGGCGGATACTAGCTGAGAATTGAACAAAGTGCGATCGCTATATTAGGCGATCGCACTCTACTTTTCAAAAATGTAGAATAGGCAATTTGCACCAGAAGCGCCTCTGCATAAAACAAAAAACTATTTATCCAATAAGTTCATTCATTTAAAAATCGATTTAACCACTGCATTTATATCAAAATATTTGAAGCAAAACAATGTTGCCGCCACAAGCGTATAAAAAGCTCCAATGTTGGATAAGAAGCCGTCATTTAATATGTTCAGGTCATTTTTTTATATTTGAAACTATAGACTATTCTTGCGTTGATAGATTTACTAACTGTATAGCAGCTTTAGGAGGTACATTAATTTCTGTTGAGCCGGTTGATAAAATTTGGATGGGCGACCATCGACAGGTTCTTCTTTATCGTGTTAAAGCCAGTTTGTTTACACCTTGTCATCAGTTACGGCAATACTGGTTTAAGTATGGTGGTTTATACACTAGATTTGATAAAAATTGTTAAAAATTTTTATCAAACAGAATTCAGGAGTCAGGAGTCAGAATTCAGAATGAATTCTGTACGAGTGGCGGATGAATAACTGGGTTTAAGACCCCCACCAAATTTTAAATTTGGTGGTCAACAAGACAGTGGCAGGTCTGAATCCCCGACTGATTGATTCTGACTCCTGTTAGCGATAGCGGGGCGTTTAGCCCATTCTGACTTCTGAATTCTTCTTCAAGTTTAATAACTTCTATGATTGCGTTACGATTTGAGGTGAGAGGCGATAAAAAAGTATTTCTATGATTGTAACTACAGCGAAGTGGGCAATAGATGAATATCACAGGATGATCGCGGGAGGTATCCTAGACGATCGGCATGTGGAACTACTAAAGGGAGAAATAGTAGAAATGTCACCAGAAGGAGAACCTCATGCCTACTTCAGCAGTGAAGCTGGAGAGTATCTGATTCAACTTTTAGGCAATCGTGCCACGGTTCGCCCTAGTAAACCGATTACCCTTCCTAACAACTCTGAACCTGAGCCTGACATTGCTGTTGTACAAAGATTGGGACGTGAATATTTAGAACATCATCCCTACCCTAAAAATATCTTCTGGTTAATCGAATATTCAGATTCCAGCTTAGATAAAGATTTACAAATAAAAACTAAAATATATGCTGAAGTAGAAGTTACTGAATATTGGATAGTTAATCTTCAAAAGCGACAACTTATAGTATTTCGAGATCCTCAAAATGGAGAATATTCTTCAAAAATCACATTAACTGGAGGCACTATTTACCCACAAGCATTTCCAGATTTGGCTATATCAGTAAGTTCGATCGTGAGTATTTAGCAGTAGAAACTAAAAAAGTAATTCACACTATTATTTACAGATTATTTTAATATGGCTTGCTCACTATGCATTCATCTTTAACCAGCCAAATACCTGTTCTGCTGTCAACTCTAAATCAATACCATCTAAAACACGCAAGCGATCTTCTCTATGACAAAATTCTGGTTGTTGATGTGGTTTAAATACGAGAACTGATCGATCGTCAGGATCAATCAACCATCCTAGCTGACAACCATATTTCAGGCAGTGCAAAATATTGCTTGTAACTCGATTAGAACTCTGATCTGGAGAGAGAATTTCAATTGTCCAATTAGGAGCAATTAGCACATCATCTACAGGTTCTCCGTTCTCATCAAATTCAATTTGTGACCAACGAATAACCGCCACATCAAGAACAATTGACCGACCGCCAAAAGTACAACGTAACTCTGGAAAAGCATAAGCGATTTGCTTTTGCTCTGTGACTTCATTAATCCCATTAACAAACTTAGCCTGAAGTCGAGAGTGGCGCATTTTCGGCATTGGTTTCTGGATAATCTCTCCATCAATATAAATACTTGCAGGTTTTGTTTCTGGCAACTTGAGAAACTCTTCCAGGGTTAGGGATGCAGATTTTGTAACACTCATGACTTCTGCCACTTTGAAAGTCCTATATTTAGTTTATCAACGTTCGGAACTAATGGATGAGCAGAAAACAGTAAACTAAGCCAGATGCTTTTAATCTTTCTTTTTTATGCTCATGCCAGATTTTAGTATTATCAATCTTGCTCCAATTTCTATTGGCTTTAGCATTGTTGCTTTGGGGGTAATTTACTATTTTCTCAATCTGGAAGTAAGTAGACGGCAAAGGGCAGAGGTGATTCTACGGCAACAAACTGAGCGGGAACGGTTAGTAAATCAGATTGCTCAACACATCCGTGAATCTTTGGAGTTAGAGGAGGTTTTGACTACCACTGTTGCAGAAGTGCGAGAGTTTCTTAAAGCAGATCGGGTGTTAATTTATCGACTTTGGGAAGATGGCACTGGTAGCGCAATAACTGAAACAGTTTTGCCTGAATATACAAAAATTTTAGGAGAAACATTTCCAGAAGAAGTGTTTCCGAGAGAATATCATCAAGCTTATTCATTGGGGAAAACCCGCGCGATCGCTAATATTGAACAAGCAGATGTCGAATCATGTCTAGCAGACTTCGTGAAACAGTTCGGTGTCAAAGCTAAGTTGGTAGTGCCAATTTTACAAGAAAATCGGCAAGCTGATAAACAACGAGATAGCAAAACACCTGCTTCTACCCCTTATCTTTGGGGCTTATTGATTGCCCATCAGTGCGATCGCACCCGCGTATGGGAATCTTGGGAAATTGAGTTGATGAAGCAACTTGCAACCCAAGTGGCGATCGCTATTCAACAATCAGAACTTTACAAACAGCTACAAACACTCAACGCTGAATTAGAACACCGCGTTCAACAACGGACTCAAGAGTTAGCTAAAGCCAATGTTTCCCTCCGAGCCGAAATTGCTGAACGTCAACGCACGCAATCCGCTCTACAAGCTCTAATTACTGCCTCTCCTCGCGCCATTTTTACACTTGATTTAGAAGGGAATGTAAAAATCTGGAATCCTGCTGCTGAACGGATGTTTGGCTGGACAGAAGTGGAGGTAATCGATCGTCCTAACCCAATTTTTTTAGATGACAAATTAGAGGAATATAACACTCTACAACAAAGTATATTCCAAGGAACAACTTATACTAGGGTGGAATTGCGCCGTTTTAAAAAAGATGGCACTGCGATCGATATAGTTTTCTCCGCCGCGCCCTTACATGATAGTGACGATAGTATCAACGGCATGGTAGCAGTGATTGCTGATATCACCCACCAAAGGCAGCAGGAAGAACAAGTTAGATTGTTGCAATCTGTGGTTGTAAATACCAATGATGCTGTAGTTATCACTGAAGCCCAACCCGTTGGCGAACCTGGGCCAAATATCATCTATGTTAATGAAGCATTTACCCGAATCACAGGTTACAGCCTGGAAGAAGTTTTAGGCAAAACGCCCCGTATCCTGCAAGGAGCAAAAACAAGTCGCGCTGAACTGGATAAAGTTTGGACTGCCCTTTCTTGTTGGGAACCAGTCACCGTTCAGGTAATTAACTATCGCAAAGATGGCTCGGAATTCTGGAATGAATTTAGCATCGTCCCCGTAGCTGATAAAAGCGGCTGGTATACTCACTGGATATCAGTACAACGTGACATTACTGGGCGCAAGCAAGCTGAACAGGCATTATGTCAAAGCGAAGAACGCTTCCGCTCATTAATTGAAAATGCTTTAGATATTGTCAAAATTCTGGATGTAGATGGTTCTATTCGTTACGAAAGTCCTTCTGTCGAAAAAGTATTGGGTTATCCACCAGCAGAACTAATTGGTAAAAACTTATTAGATTACATTCACCAAGATGATTTTGTTAATATCTACCATAGTTTTATTCATGCTATCGAAAGTTCAGAAGTTACTACCCCAATGGAGTTTCGTTGTCGCCACAAAGATGGCTCGTGGCGGATGTTAGAAGCGATTAGCCAGAAATTTCTAGATAATACAGCAGATACTAAAATTATGGTTAACTGCCGCGATATTACAGAACGCAAGCGGGTAGATGAAATTCGGATGGCACTAGAGCGAGAGAGAGAACTCAGCGTCTTGAAAACACGTTTTTTTTCAATGGCATCTCATGAGTTTCGCACACCTCTAAGTACTGCCTTAGCAGCTGCCCAATTGCTAGAGAACTGTCAGGATGAATGGGATAACTCTTCTAAGCGACTGAGGAATTTGCAGAGAATTCAACTCTCTGTTAAAAATATGGTTCAAATGCTAGACGATATTTTAACCATCAATCGAGCCGAAACCGGAAAACTAGAATTTAATCCTAAACTTCTAGATTTAGAAGAATTCTGCGGTGATTTTGTAGAAGAAATGCGCCTAAGTACAGATGAGAGGCATACACTTAGCTTTGTTTGCCAAGGAAAAGCCGTTCCAGGCTGGGTGGATGAAAGGTTATTGCGTTCTATTCTGTCTAATTTACTGCTCAATGCAATTAAATATTCTCCTCAAGGGGGGAATGTTCATCTAGAACTGGAGTTTAAAACAGATACGGTGATTCTTCAAGTTCAGGATCAAGGTATTGGGATTCCGCTAGCAGATCAAAAACAACTGTTTGAGCCGTTTCATCGGGGCAAGAATGTTAGAAGCATTCCTGGTACAGGCTTAGGATTAGTAGTAGTGAAAAAGTGTGTGGATTTACACCAAGGTTGTATTAACATCACCACAGAAGTAGGAATTGGTACAACTTGCGCGATCGCTCTCCCATTATTATAAAAGACTTCCAAATAAAAAAATACCCAAAAAACTCTCTTCTCCTCATTCCTCTGTGTTCTCTGTGCCTCTGTGGTTCGTTTATTTAGATAATTTATTTCTTGGAAGTCCCTAAGTAGGACTTAGACAATAAGTCTCTGATCTTAATGCAAAGGGATGCATTGGCATTGTTACCCGACGCATTAGCATTGTTACCCGACGCATTGGCATTGTTACCCGATGCATTGGCATTGTTACCCGACGCATTGGCATTGTTACCCGACGCATTGGCATTGTTACCCGACGCATTGGCATTGTTACCCGACGCATTGGCATTGTTACCCGATGCATTGGCATTGTTACCCGATGCATTGGCATTGTTACCCGATGCATTGGCATTGCACGCGGTATTACCAAATTTAATTCGCTATTAATTGATCAAATGCTGTACTCAGTAGTATTGTTCGAGATTCCTCAAAGCAGCTTTTGGTAAAGAATTGTAATCCAAAATCTAAAATTCAAACCCCAAAATTAGTATGAGTCCCTGACTACGGTAGTCTAGATCAAAGTGAATTTATCGCCTGCGATATTATATTGTTTTATGACTTCAGTTGTTTCTAGTCCTCCACGCACTATTCGGATCGGTTCGCGCAAAAGCCAACTTGCTCTAGTTCAAACCTATTGGGTACAAGCGCAACTCCAGAAAAGCTTTCCTGATATCACTTTTGAAGTCCACACCATGTCTACCCAAGGCGATAAAATCCTTGATGTAGCATTAGCTAAGATTGGCGATAAAGGACTTTTTACTAAAGAACTTGAAGTGGGAATGCTCAATCAAGAGATTGACTTTGCGGTTCATTCCCTCAAGGATCTACCAACTAACTTACCAGAAGGGTTAATACTCGCAGCAATTACGGAACGGGAAAACCCAGCCGATGCATTAGTTGTGCATGAAAAGCACAAAGATAAACAAATCGATACATTACCAGAAGGTGCGGTAATTGGTACATCTTCGCTGCGGCGGTTAGCACAGTTACGCCACCACTTCCCCCACTTTACATTTAAAGATGTCCGGGGAAACTTAATTACACGGTTAGCAAAACTAGATGCAGGCGAATACGATGCCCTAATTTTGGCAGCCGCAGGATTAGAAAGATTGGGAATGAGCGATGGCTGCGCCGGGTTGCACCTACGCATTCACCAAATTATCCCTAATGAAATCTCCCTCCACGCCGTCGGACAAGGTGCTTTAGGGATAGAATGCCGTGCTGATGATAGTGAATTGCTAACTCTACTCAAAGCCATCGAACATCCTGCAACACGCGATCGCTGTCTCGCTGAACGATCTTTTCTACGCTCTTTAGAAGGCGGATGTCAAGTACCCATCGGTGTAAATACAGAAATATCTGGTGAGAATTTGACCTTAACAGGTATAGTTGCCAGTGTAGATGGTCAAAAAATCGTCAAAGATACCGTCACTGGAATTGCCAAAAATGCCGAAGCGCTAGGCAAAGAACTAGCCGAATTATTACGGCAACAGGGAGCTACAGAAATTTTATCAGAAATTTTTGCGGTAATTCAGCGCGGTTCCTAAGCAATTGGGCAAGCCGATGTGATTAGATAAGAATTGATCGCTGTTCTACCAAAAGACGCGAAAAATTGCGTTGGTAGCGATCGCAAAGTTAATTTGACAACTATAGACTCAGGGAAGCAAAAATTACCATGCGGATTCTATTTGTTGCAGCAGAAGCAGCACCCATTGCGAAAGTAGGAGGAATGGGTGATGTTGTTGGGGCATTACCCAAATTTCTGAGAGAAATGGGGCATGATGTGCGGATATTCTTGCCTTACTATGGCTTCCTGCCAGACAAAATGGAAATTCCCAAAGAACCCGTCTGGCGGGGATCTGCCATGTTCCAGGAATTTGCTGTTTATGAAAGCGTTCTGCCTGGCACTGATGTTCCCTTGTACTTATTTGGACATCCCGCCTTCCTACCCCGCCATATTTATTCTGGAGAAGGTGAAGACTGGCGGTTCACATTATTTTCCAATGGTGCAGCCGAGTTTGCCTGGAATTACTGGAAACCGGAAATTATTCACTGCCACGACTGGCATACAGGGATGATTCCTGTGTGGATGCATCAAGATCCTGATATCACCACAGTCTTTACCATTCATAACCTGGCTTATCAAGGGCCGTGGCGTTGGTATTTAGAGAAAATCACTTGGTGTCCCTGGTATATGCAAGGACACAACGTAATGGCGGCGGCTGTACAATTTGCTAATAAAGTAAATACAGTTTCGCCTACTTATGCCGAACAAATCAAGACAGCAACTTACGGTGAAACATTAGAAGGTTTGCTGTCCTTTATTAGCGGTAAATTATCTGGGATTATTAACGGTATTGATACTGAAGTTTATAATCCTGAAAATGATAAATACATTGAGCAAACCTTTACTCCTGAGACTTTAGATAAACGCAAAGCCAACAAAATTGCTTTGCAACAAGAAGTAGGATTAGAAGTTAACTCCAAAGCCTTTTTAATTGGGATCGTTACCCGATTAGTAGAACAAAAAGGCATTGATTTGATGTTGCAAATCCTCGATCGCTTCCTCTCTTATACAGATGCACAGATAGTTTTACTGGGGACAGGCGATCGCTACTATGAAACTCAGATGTGGCAATTAGCATCCCGTTTTCCCGGACGCATGGCAACTTACTTGCTGTATAACGATGCCCTGTCTCGCCGCATTTACGCTGGTACTGATGCCTTCTTAATGCCTAGCCGTTTTGAACCATGCGGTATAAGTCAAATGATGTCTTTACGCTACGGTTCTGTCCCTATTGTGCGCCGTACAGGTGGATTAGTTGACACCGTAAGCCATTACGACCCTGAAAATGCCGCAGGCACTGGTTATTGCTTTGACCGCTATGAACCGCTAGACCTTTTCACTTGTATGATCCGGGCTTGGGAAGGCTTCCGTTTCAAACCGCAATGGCAAGAACTCCAAAAACGCGGTATGAGTGAAGATTTTAGTTGGCATCAATCTGCTAAAGAGTATGTGAAATTGTACAAGTCAATCTACGGTTTGCCAGAAGAAGAGGAAACACCAGAACCAGAGTTAGTGTTAAACAAAACAGTTAAGAATAGCAAGTCCTGAGCTGCAATCCCTCTAAATCTCCCGATAAATTGGGCGACTTTGATTCAGGTTCCCCCCTTTTTAAGGCTACGGTGTACACACAAGTCTGAAATAGCTGATTAATCAATGTTTTACCCCACCCTAACCCTCCCCTTATAAAGGGGAGGGAACTAGGTTTTCCGGTTTCCCCCCTTTATAAGGGGGGATTAAGGGGGGTAACTTGACTTGTGTATATATAGGTAGCTTTTTAAGGGGGGTTAGGGGGAATTTAAAAGTGTCTAAAGTCACAGCAAAATACTTTTCCAACAACCTCTAAGAGCTTGCAAAGCGACGGCGTACACAAAAGCCTCTTGATTTGCAATGGCATTGCATCGACTAGCAATGCCATCGCATCGACTAACAATGCCATTGCATCGACTAACAATGCCATCGCACCGACTAACAATGCCATCGCACCGACTAACAATGCGATCGCACCGACTAACAATGCGATCGCAGCGACTAGCAATGCCATTGCAGCGACTAGCGATGCCATCGCATCGACTAACAATGCCATAGCATCGACTAACAATGCCATTGCATCGATAAATATTTAGACTTGATAAAACTCCTAACTATTAGACATCTCCAGAAAAGATTTACTTACCTTAAATGTACATAAAAATATCACGGAAATTAAGCCTCTCTCCGCTTCGGGGAGAGGTTTGGAGAGGGGTCTTAATTGATTTCTGGAGATGTCTATTTAGTACTTGTTGCTTTCGCCCTAATTAACCAATCAGCATCATTAGCGCAGATTTCCCGTCCAGATGAGTCTCCTAAGCGTTCTAGCGCTAATAAGCAAGCATATTTGAAATCCCAAATTGGGGTATTGAGGCAAATTTTGATTTCAGGAATTGCTCGTGAATCACCCAATTCACCAAGAGCGATCGCACACGCTGCGCGAGATTTCTGAAACTGAGGTTCGCGGTTGTGCAAGTTTTCTATCAATAAATCGTAGGCGGGAGCATATTTCAGCCATCCGAAAAGTTTCATGACATGATAATGAGCGCCATAATCGTTATATGCCTTATCCCCATAAGTTGTTAGAAGTGCTTGAGGTGCTTCTTCTGGATAAATATCTAGTAAGGTTTTTGTCGCTAAATAGCAGCGTCCAAAATCGGTTTCGTAGAGTTCGTTAATCACAAAATCTAATTCAGGGGTTGCGTCATACTCATGTACTAAATCTAGATCGTTGGGGCGATCGTAAAGTACTTGTTCTAAGTAAGGTTGAATTTCTGTAAAGGTGATTTCACCACTGGGAACGCCTGCATCCAAAAGCATCCGCAATCCTCGCAAGCGAAACACCAGAGATACAGGACAACGGGCAATTTCTGGGATGGCTTTGTAGTAGCGTGCATCAATCAAATCTTGAATACAACCGCGCCGGGCATTGACGCTGGAACTTTGCAGCAGCGCCATCACTTCACTAATTTGGGAGTAATCACCGGTGAAACGACAAACTGTAGCGATCGCTGCACTACGTGTAGGTTCATCTTCAGCTTGAGTAAATTTATTTACACGTTCCAAGGACGGCTGATAGCCAGCATTAGCTAAAGTTTGAATAATGACTCGATAGATTTGACCTGGTTTATCCAGTAGTTGCGCCACTTCTTCAAGAATTTCTGGATCTTTAGTCCCGATTTCTCCAATTGCCCACACGGTATTTTCAACAGTATAAATATCATCATCTTTAAGACATTGCCGAATTACAGGTAAAGCTGATTCAGCTTGCAATCGCCCTAAACTTTCCACAGCCTTGCGTCGGACAATGCGATGATCTAAGTCATCAGGGTTACTGGTTTCAATCGCCCGTACCAAAGCCGCGATCGATTTCTCAGTGGGATAGTTAATTAAATGGGAAACAGCAATATACTTATCAGAAGCGTCTTCGAGTTGTTCTAAAGGTGTATCGATAATTGCGATCGCTTGATCTTCTGTTAGCCCAAACATTTTAAAAAAACGTTTATCCATTGATCTATAAAATGGCTCTTGGATAATTGCTCAGAGGTCATGTTTACTATCGTACTAGGGATTGGGCATTGGGCATTGAGCATTGGACAATCAAAATAGTTAAGTCGAAGTTTACTGCTTACTAAGTAAGAGTTGCAACGATCCGCTTTATGTTTACGCAGCCATTTGAGGATGATAAAAAAAGAGTATGAATAATTATTTAGAAGACTACGAATTTAATAACCTCGATTTTTACAGAAAAAATCATGGGTTACAGCTTTATTACAACTGGTCTGGGGAAATTTCGTGGGAAGAAACACCAGATAAGCAAAAAGAAAAATTGTTCTCTATTATTGGAATGAATGCTACCAAAGTATTTCTTAAACCCGATCCCGAACACGGCGAAGTCGGATATCGCATTAATAGAGAGTTGGGTTTATTTTGCGATCCTGATACACAAGAAATTCTGCACTTTTGGCAGTCACCAACAGCAAGTCAACCAGTACCGGTAGTTCACATTGCTAACCGCATTGTCCAAGGCTCAGTCAAACCAAAGAAATTTGTTATACCCAAAGGCCAGGGATATATTACCTCAGTTATGGAAATTCCTTTAGAATACCCACATCCGTTAGCAGGAGATAGTAAATATTCAGATTATTGCCCTGGAGAAAAGTTTAAGGGAGTTGAGTACTTTATATCAAATACTTGCCGCCCCGATGCGACTGATGTCCCTCCTGCTAAGTGGGCGAGAGACTGTCCTTGGATGCCTTGGATGAAGTTAGGTTATGCTCATCCAGCTAAATTAAGATTTGAAACAACAATATTTAGAGTAGATTCTTTTGAGCAGCTTCATCCTAGCTTGGTCAAACTGGTGAGGGAAAAAGTACCAATTTATGAGTTCACGCCAACAGAAAGTGATGAGCCGAATGTAACGAGCATTCAATACTTTAAGAAAAACTTTGATTCTTACTTGCGAGGAGATATTTTTCCGCTAGAGGAAACATCTTAAAATAATTGGGAATTGGGAATTGGGAATTGGGAATTGGGAATTGGGAATTGGGAATTGGGAATTGGGAATTGGGAATTGGGAACTAATTTTTAAGATTTCTATCAAAAAGCTTTACCAGTGGTAACGCGATCTGAGAAGATCGGAATATATAGGACTCCTACTTGATTTCTGAACAGAACTCAGTACAACTTTATTCCTTCTTTCCTCTTCCCCATTCCCTGTTCCCTATTCCCTCTCTCTACGAGTGATTCAGGAATCAAATCAGATTTCTATATGGATGTGTCAGCGATTAATTAGTTGCCTCTTGCCAATTGTTCAAGATGTGTCAGCGATTAATTAGTTGCCTCTTGCCAATTGTTCAATTTTATGTATTAGCTAAGTGCCGATCTTTAGCGAGTAACCAAATACAAACGATAGTCGAATATATAAACACGCATTTAGGAAACAAAACTTATGGATGAAACCTCAGAACTCACAACAACCGATAACATAACCCCTCAAGATGTCGCTGAAGTGATTGCAGAACTTGAGCTATATCGGGAACGCCTAATCCAAGAAACTACAGAAACAGCAAAACGGGCGAAGTTGATGAGAGTAAATGTTATGGCAAAACTGGAGCCTGAGCTTTCCAGGATTGATTCTGCCCTTCAGGAACTCCGTAATCAGCAAGCTGCCCTGAGCGTAAGCAATTAGTAGTCTGTCAAGAAATAATTGACGAATAAATCTTCTGTAGAGACGGCGATTTATCGCGTCTTTCCAACCGTCAAAATGGGTTTGACAGACCACTAGTAATAATCTTGATAATTTAGCTAAAAGTCACATGCTCAACTCCAAAACTCAATCCGGGGAGGATTCGTTAAATCTTTCCCAGGCAGAAACTGATGCAATACTAGCAGCAGTCAATGAGCAATTAGGGTTAAACTCCTTCAACCCTGGTAATGAACAGCTACTCAAGCAGATGATTGAGAGTATGGGAGACTCACGGGGGATGGTTCGGTTGAGTTTTGCAGAGGCGTTGGGTAAAGTCGGTAAACCAGCTACCCCTTTATTAATGGAAGCTGTAGCAAATCATCCAAACCCAGTTGTTCGCAGAGCCAGCGCCAAAACCCTGACACTGATTGCCGATCCGATCGCAGTTCCCACTTTGGTTAATGCCCTCTTAAATGATGAAGATATGGTGGTTAAAACCTCTGCTGTGGGAGGGCTTGCCAAAATTGGTGAGGCAGCTGTACCAGCATTGCTGCAAATCTTAGCGTCAACTGAGTATCCAGAAAGTGCTAAAGGACATGCAATATGGGCGCTGGGATTTATTGGAGCAGAGGCGAAAGAGCATTTATATCGAGAAATTAACTCAGACTCAGCTGATGTTCGGGCTGCGGTGGTGGGTGCGATCGCTAAAATGGCTGAAGAAGGCAGTGAAGAAGGAGCATTTCACATCCTGATAAACGCCCTCACAGACTCATCCTTAATGGTGCGGTGTGAAGCGGCATCTGCTTTGGGCAGCCTAGCTTATCAACCAGCGATTCCTAGCTTGGTAGAGTTACTGCAACATCCCGACTGGGAAACTCGAAAAGCGGCGGCTCTGGCATTAATGAAAATTGGCGATCGCACTTCTTTAGAACCCCTGCAAGCCGCATTAACTGAAGAAGAAGAAGCAGGAGTTCGAGTGGTGATCGAGTTGGCGATTTCTCAAATTGAGAGACAGTTACAAGAAGATGCTTGGTAATGACCCTTACTTTTGACCAAGTTGCTTATAGTAGTCTGCTAGCTGAAGTTGCTCCCAAGGTAATTGAGACGGAAGAGGAATACGATCGCGCCCTAGCTGTGGCAGAGCGTCTAACGTTTTGCAAGAATCGGACTCCAGAAGAAAAAGCTCTGCATAAGCTGATAGTAATGCTGATTGAAGCGTATGAGAAAGAGTTCTATCTAATGGATGAATCAGCACCACATGAAATTCTCCAACACATTATGGAAGTTAGTAACACCCGTCAAACTGACTTGGTGAACATCATCGGGTCAAGTGGTGTGGTATCAGAGATTGTGAATGGTAAGCGGTCGATTAGTAAGTCACAAGCTAAGTCACTCGGAGATTACTTCAAGGTAACACCCAGTCTGTTCATCTAATGTATCCGTCGTACTGAGATTAATCAAGATAGTCGCATTAAGAGCGATCGCTCTTTTATCTTTTATATTTAATCACCTGATCTAATCGGGGCAAAGCACTCACTGCTGATTCACGAATGTATGGATCAACAGATTCATCATTAGTTAATGCTGTCAACACTTCGACACCTCGGATATCACCCATCGAACCGAATGCATTGACGATCGCCACAGCCAGCGCAACATTATCTATTGTTTTTAAAGCTTCAGCTAAAATCTCAAAGGCAGGTGAACCAATTTCACCTAGCGCCATTACTGATGCGATATAAACAACGGCATTTTGATCGTTGAGCGCAGTTTTTAACCCCTCTAAGCCCTCATCTGGGAAAGGAACATCTGGATGGTTAGCAGCAACCTGTGCCAAAGCCTTAGCACAACTACCCCGAATGGTTGCATTCTCGCTATTTATTAATGACTCTACCAGTGATGGTACAGCATCTACACCAATAGCACCCAGTGCCTTTACTGCCGCTCGACGATAAGTTACATCTTCCTCATCCAAAATACCCATCAAGCGAGGAATGGTATTTTCATCCCGAACCTCAGCCAGTTCCCACATGGCTCGTTCCCGTAGATTGGGGTTGGGGTGTTTCAACTGTTCAAATAGAGAATCTATTGTCATAAAAGAAAATTTCTTGGTTGAAATCCCCCAACTGAAATTACGAATTAGTAACAACTGAGGGACTCTTGATCAATTACTCAACCAGATACAGGCAAAGCAACAGATTGAGAGTCCCTGAGTTTTAGAGGATGACGATCGCTCGTCTACGTCTAGTCAATCCTATTACTATGAAAGGGAATTGATTACGTAGTCGAGAAGAGCGCGGAATTCAACTAATGCTTGAGGAGACAAGTCACGAGGAGAGCAAGCGCGATCGCGAGTGTAAGTCAACGCGGTAACGTAAGGAGCAGTAGGCAGACCCAAAGAGCGATAAACTTCACGAGCGCCAGCAATACCCCATTCGTCTAGAGGGCCAGTACCGCCCACAACTAAGCTGTAGTTGATCAAGCGTAGGTAGTGCTTGATATCACGAAGGCACTTGTCTTTCTTGACTTGGGTAGCGCCAGCTTCGCCTTCTTGGGTGAGGTAAGGATATTTTTTGAAGGCAGCATCATAAGCTTCCTTAGCTACATTATCGATACCAGTAGCTAACTTTTCAGCAGCTTCTAGACGAGCAGTAGCACGTTGAATGCTACCTTGAACTGATTCTAAATCAGAGGTGGTTGGAAAACGACCTGCTGCATCAGCAGATCCGATAACTGTAGTGATAACTGATTTCATTGCTTTTTATACTCCAGATTTGATGTGATCGAGTTTTAATTTCAGGTGGCTTGACTAATAGGCTTTAGCCGTTAGGAATTAGCAATTAGCTCAGAGCAGAAATAACGCGATCGAAGTAGCTAGCAGCTTCAGCAGCTAGAGCAGAGCAGTCGCCTTGAGGAGTTTCCAGTTTACGGAACTTTTTACCAGCGTTAGCTTCAGTGTTGGTGTTGGTGATGTGAGCGACGCTGATAGCCTTCAGAATTTGGAAAGCGCGTACAGAAGATCCAGTTGGTACGCCCAAAGCTGTGTAGGTTTCTTTCAAACCGTTCAAAGCACGATCGTCCAATACGGAAGAATCACCAGCCAACAGTGCATAGGTTACGTAGCGCAGAACGATTTCAGCATCACGTAGGCAAGCAGCCATCCGACGAGTGGGGTATAAGTTACCACCAGCTTGAAGCAAACCTGTGTTTTCGCAAGCAATACCAGCAATGGCATCAGAAACTGCACAGCTAGCGTTGCTGGCGATCGCATTCACAGCATCAAGGCGCTTGTTGCCTTCAGCAATGAAAGACTTAAGGGCTGCTAAGTCAGCACCACCGATAGGAGCGGTTTTGGCATCAGCCGCAATTACAGCTCTAGAAAAAGCATCAAGAACCATGAGTTCTCCTTAATATTGACAAATGGCGGATATTATTTCTGGCCTGTTCTCGATCAGATTAACTGTGAGTAGCCAAACAAAAACATAGGGGATCAATAGTACCCTAGTCTTTACTATGAGAGACAAAGTAATAATCTGTAATATTTAGCTTGGGAATTGGGCATGGGGCATTGGGCATTGGGCATGGGGCATTGGGCATTGGGTATGGGGGAAGAAACTTGTTAAATAATTCTCGCTCATCTCGCTCATCTCGCTCATCTCCTGCCTCTTCACAATGCCCAAAAAACTAATAAGACTTACGCATTTTAATGGAACTTTGCCACTGCGTAAGTCTTAAGGAAGGGATATTCTTTTTTTATTTGATTCAGGCTTGTTTTAGCAGATGCTTAACCAAATTATCTTTTACCATCATCTGCCGTAAAACTTCTAATAAAAACTCCTGAGCTTCTTGTTGACTTAAACTCTTTACCTGGTCTTTCAAGTTTTGTAAGCGAAACTGTTGTTCTAAGGTTAGTTCGACTGGAAAATCCATCATTCACTCCTCTGATTGACTGAATCGAAGGTATTTATTATTACTGGTAATGTGAAGACGATCGCTTTCAACTAGTGTAGCACTTGGGATATTAATTTGTCTATATTGTCAAGCTATAAAGAATTGTACTTATAAAAGTTTACAATTACCTAACAACACCTGTCATTTGCCCTTTGCAGGGAGTTTGTTGAAGCTGATCGCTAATGGCTGTAATGTTTAGAATGTTTATATACCAATAACTGTAAAAAGAAAAAACACGTATAACATCATCCGCAGGAGTCATAACTAGGAGTCAGAAGATTGATAGACGCAATGGAATTTTTTCAGCTAAGTGCTGGTAAGTGGCGATCGCAACGGGCAACTCATCACCTGGCGTTCAAGCGCTCAGAGACGGGAGAATCGGATATACAAGTAGAAACTCTGGAAGCCAATCATCCAGAAATCATTGAACTGTGCCAGTATCACGAAATTGACCCCAGCTTGTCAGTAGGTGGATCGCGTGTGCGTTGGTTAGGGACAATGGCTTGGGATAGAGAAGGTGAAGATAACCATCAGGGCAAAACCATATTTGCGATCGTGCCTGATGGCGATAACCCCAGGGCTGGTAAATTATTACGCGAAAGGGGTTACGCCGAAATTGTGCCTGTAGTTGGTCTTTTTCACATGGATGATGAAGACGGACTAGTGTTGACAACCGAATATGAAACAATGAGTTCCATTGAGAGATTCTGGTTTGCCAGCCCAAATATGCGACTGCGAACCAGTACAGTCAAACGCTTTGGTGGTTTCAGCACGGCATCGTTTTGTACTGAAAGTCGTATCGAAGCTTCTGTTGAGGTTTCCAACACAAAACAGGATGTTCTGGAAAAAAGACAGTTTTATTCAGTTTTGGGCTGGTGAATTATCTTAAGCAGAGCGATGCTTTTACTCGTGGGCAAGATTATCTGCATCAAGTGCAGGGGCTTGCCCTAGAGCCGGGGATGGTAGATGTGTTCGATAACCTGCGCGATCGCATCCCCATTTACACTTGGATTGGCGAAAATATTAACACCGTTAACGCTAAGATCAACTCCTACCTAGAAGTTTGTCATGAGTGTTTTCACGCACAAGAGCGTCGCCACATCCAAATTTTTGCAGTCCCCATAGCTCAATCTTTTGGCATAGATGGGCTATGTAATATTCTTACAAATCCAATCACTATTTTGGTAGATGTCGGTCGAGTTGCACCTAAAGACTGGTTTGGTGTAGTCGTCCATGAATACGCCCATGCCCATCTAGGAGACTTTGGTCACAATCAACAGTTTGCTAGCATCCTATCTCATCTATGTTTAGGGCTAGGATTAGAACCACCCTACTGGCAGGAAGGAATGGAAGCAACTTTGCGTAGCTGGCCTTACTGTAAGTCAACCATAGATCCTCTGGAATTTTGGATAGGTCATTGAAGGAGAATGAGGGAGATGAGGGGGAATTATTTAACAAGTTTCTTCCCAATGCCCATTAATTTCTTTTGCTAAGTGTTAAAAATTATTGCTTAAGTGAAAAAAAGTGAAACTCAATCTTCTAATCTGAGATATGTGCAGGAGTTACACAAAAAATAGCCTAATCGCTTATTGTCAGGTAGGGGTAATTCATGAATTACCCCTACCGCTTGTAGTTTTGCATAAGTCCTAATGTGAACAAAGTTTTCTAGTCATTTACAGTAATTATTAAACTGGAAATTGCACTACTTTTATTGATTAGTTAGGGGTTAAATGCAATCAGCACCTAATTATTTTTCCTACCAATACTTAGAATCACCCTTAGTTAAGTTTCGTAAAATTTTATCAGAATCTGAGGTTCTGATACAACTACTCCTTTAATATGTGATTTAAAGTTGTTAACTTTAATTAAGAACATGGAGGCTTTAGAATGGCAATTCCTCTGTTAGAATACGAACCTTCAAGTCAAAACCAGCGTGTAGCTGGATATGAAGTACCTGGTGATGAACAGCCAAGGATTTTTACTACAGACAATATCCTGTCTCCATCAGATTTAGGCGATTTGATCGAAGCAGCATATCGTCAACTTTTCTTTTATGCTTTTGCAGCCGATCGCGAAATATATTTAGAGTCTCAACTCCGTAATGGACAAATTACAGTGCGGGACTTTGTTCGTGGATTAGTGCTTTCCAATACCTTTAAGAAAAGTTTCTACGACCTCAACAATAATTATCGCTTTGTTGAGCAAGTAATTCAGCGCGTTCTAGGACGTGACCCATACAACGAGCGCGAAAAAATCGCTTGGTCAATTGTGGTTGCTACCAAAGGTATTGTCGGCTTTGTTGATGAAGTTCTCAACACTGAAGAGTACCTGAGCAACTTTGGATATTCCACAGTGCCTTATCAGCGCCGTCGGATACTGCCATCTCAATCTGCGGGTGAGTTGCCATTTAACATCAAATCTCCGCGATACGAAGATTACCACCGTGCCAAACTGGGTTTCCCCCAAATCATTTGGCAGGTCGAAGTACGCAGATTCCTTCCCCAAGAGCAAAAGCCCAAGGCTGGCGATCCGGCTCTATTCTTGGCTATGGCACAAAGTGTCAATGCAACAGGCAATACACCACAAAGAATCTCGTCATTCAACATCGATATCGAAAAGTCTGTACCTTATCGCCAGTTAGCTGGAATTAAGTAACAATTTTTGATCGGCGGTTGGCTAGTACATCGTTTTCATAATTTTATAGCGTGCATAAGTCTTGGGTTATGTAGGAGTTTCATTTAGGTATAACTAGTGAAACAGACTCTATCCCATGTCTAATGCACGCTAGTTGTTAATGGGCATTGGGCATTGGGCATTGGGCATGGTTTTTTGTTAATGCCCAATGTCTTTAAAATAGCGTTATTTTTAGGCGTGGGATGGACTAAAGTGTAGTTCGTCTTTTTAACATCTCTAAAAGTTTTGTAAATTGGGTGGGAGGAGTAGCTGTCACCTCAATCATCTCGCCGGATATGGGATGCTGCAATCTTAGTCGCCAAGCATGGAGTGCTTGACCGGTCAAATTTACGCCCACTGAATGACCAGAACTATAAACTGGGTCGCCAACGATGGGATGACCCATTTTAGCGCTGTGGACGCGGATTTGATGGGTGCGTCCAGTTTCTAGTTGGAAGCGGATTAATGTATAGTTACCGAGGCGTTCTAGTACTTGCCAATGAGTGACGGCAGATCGTCCACCTTGTTCAATAGGCATAATAGCCATTTTTTTGCGGTCTTGGGGATGGCGACCAATGGGTAAGTCGATTTTGCCATTTTCACCTTTTGGCGCACCGTAAACCACGCCCAAGTATTCTCTGCGTGCGGTTTTAGCTTTGAGTTGGGCTTGTAAATGATGATGGGCAACTTCCGTTTTTGCGATCGCGATCGCTCCCGTTGTATCCTTATCCAATCGATGGACGATTCCCGGACGTTGGACTCCGCCAATTCCTGGTAAATTGGGACAATGAGCCAACAAAGCATTTACCAGTGTGCCATCTGGATGACCGGGTGCGGGATGGACAACTAAACCTGCGGGTTTGTTGAGAATGAGTAATTGGTCATCTTCGTAGAGAATATCTAAAGGGATATCTTCTGCTAGCAGTTCTAGGGGTTGTGCTTCTGGGATTTCTAGAGTGATGCGATCGCCTAGCTTGACATTGATCTTCTTAGATGTGCAAACTTTATCATTAAGTTGGACATTGCCCTGTTCGATTAACTGTTGGATGCGCGAACGGGATAAATCTGGTAATTCTTGGGAAAGGAAACGGTCAATGCGATCGCCTTTAGTGTCGGTGCAGTGTATCGTATTACTGGAGGGAAGTAAGCTAAGTGCTGCATCCTCTATATCAGAAGAGAAGCGTTCGCCCTTGGCGTTGGTGCTGCGATCGCTATTTTCTTGGATTTGTAAATTAAATTCGGTCACAATTGCTCTGGATTATTAATTCCGCATTCTTTAAGTAAAGCGCGGAATTCCTTAGACTTGTTTATATAGCCACGAATTTTATTCACCCTGACTATCTTGTATCTGTTCTCTTACCCATTGTCGAAACCCTTTAAGTGCTGAACTCATTCCTGTGGTTCGCGCCATTTCCACAAATCGGGGAATTAGTTCAATGATAGGAAAATTAGGAAATGTGGGGATTGTGAGAGACTTTACATATTGTTCACCTTGCAGCAAGCTAATTTCTAAATTTTTGTTTTCATATCGCCAAATTTCAGGCACTCTCAAAGCCTGATATGCATTAATTTGAGTTTTAGAGGTGACATCAATTTCAATCGCCAAATCAGGAGGAGGATCAATTGTTAAGTCAATCTTGTCTTTCCCGATCATTAGCTGATAGTTTTGAATATAAAAACAATCATCCGGTTCAATACCTGCACTTGTATCTTTTCGTTTAAAGGTGGTTGAACCTAAAGATTCCCAATTTAGATCGAGTTCATCTAGCAAGGCTTTCACTAAGTCTCCAATAATTACCTTAGCTCGTTCATGTTCTGGTAATGGAGCCATAATTTCTAGTGTTCGTTCGCTGTATGCTACTCGACTCGCGCGATGTTCTCCTAACTCATTGAGGATTGCTTCAAATACTTGCCAACTCACATCTTCCAGGATTATTCTTTGCCCTGCAGGAACTCGAATTTGTCTGAGTTTAAGAGTAACCATCTGATATCAGTTGTTAAATAATTTAATTATGAATCAAACCCTTGACCGAACAAGGCAAAAGTAAAAAGTAAAAAGGCAAAAGAAAGAAAAAGAGCAGTGGTTTGAAGCCCCTAAATTTATTTATGGAACGAAATAAAAACATTTATTTCGAGACGCATAGCGCAAGAAATAATAAGTCCTTATCAAATCCCCTGAATTTATTTATGGGGATTATCTTTTTACTTTTTACTTTTTACTTCTTAATTCTCATCTCTTTCTCCGCGTTCTCTGCGCCTCTGCGGTTCGTTATTCTAAATTTATAACTTCTTGCGGCAACTCAAATAACCCATTTTCCCCAGCATCAAAATCAACCACCTGATACACAGCATCAATATTTAACTCACCATAAATATGAGGAAATAATTCGCCAATTTCAGCAGGTTCATAGCGAATTTCAGCTTGGACTTTCTCAGAATCAATAAACAGTATTAGCAATTCTTTTTGGTTATTAAAAAACCTCTGTGCAACTTTGAGTATTTGCGTTGACTTGGAACAGTGGATAAAGCCTTCAGTATCGAGAGAATCAGCGCGATAGCTGCCCAAATCTTTTGCTTGTTCCCATTGTTGGACTTTGGTGATGTGAAGGATAGTATTCATGTTGCTTCTATCATTTTACAAAGATCATCTAAGCTCGACTTCAACCAATTCCGCAGCATAAACAGCAATATCTCGTAAGCGTTAAAATAAAGGTCGAGGTACTTTTACATTATGAGAAATTTGCCGTATATAATATCACTTGGCTAGCTAATTCTTCTAGAGAATAGACAATATTAATATCGGGACGTACCAGAGATGTTTGGATCTCTACGTCTTGTCTTCTAGAGTAATGGGGATGAATGCCGAGAAATAGAGGTTTATTTGTCATTGACCATGCACCCAGTTCATAAAGTACGATAGGGCAAATACTTTCTTGGGGAAACCAGAAAAGAATAGCTTGGGCTAGTCGCAAATGTTTATGTTCCCACTCAATTTGTTTTCTGGATGCACTGGAGTCATTAATTGGAAAATTAGTCCGACGGGGATTTAAAATTGTCCAAGATGAAGGTTTTAATAGCTGCAACATTTCTGCTTGCCAATCAGGGCAATCACTGATACCGCCAGCACAAAATATTGCTTGATTGCCGTCAAACTCCTCTGGAGCCTCAATGTATTTATTCATATTCACAAGTAATAATCTACGCCAGCAATAACTGCAAGTGCCACAGCATATTGTTCTAAATCTTCTCTGAGCAATTCTAACTCACTTCTAAATTGAGCTTCTTTTTCCCAATCTTGTTCGTGCTTCTTGGGACTGACATCCAAGGAACGTTGTGCTTCCCAGGCTTGTAGTAAAGGATGCCATTTAGATAAAACCGGACGCAATCCTCGGTTGAGAACAGCGATCGCAATTCCTCCCACTGACTCACGAGATCCACCGATATCAGGCCCCGCATCTTTGAGAATTTGTCGGGTAGTACCAAACAAGCTGTGTAAGGATGAAAGTGCTTCTCGTAACAAGCCTTGGTCTTGTTCGGAATCTAGAGGCTGGATGGCAATGCGGGTAACAAGTTCTACATACAGCGACCAAGCCGCCTTCCGTTCTGTGGAGTCGGGTTCCCATTCTGTCCCGCCAATACCAAACGGGAGGTTAACAGATACTTTCTTTAATTTTGCTGGATTTATTTTAGGCATAGATAGATTCCTGGGTTGATTGTTAGCAATTGAGTGGGTTGATGCCTATAATTCCTGCTATTAGCTGTTCTAAAGGTTGCTTTTCATCAACATTATTAACAAAACTTACCCAATTTAATTCCTTGAGAAACAGTAACTTTGGATCGTTTGGGATCTCTGTGACACCCGGTAATAAAACTGGAATCAAAGGCATATCTTCGCTGACGAATCGATTGTTAAGCGATCGCAATTCCTGTAGTTGCCATTTTCCTAAACCATTAGGACTAATAAAGATGGCACCTGATTTGACTTGCTGGATTCCTTCTTGGATAGCATATTGAAAGCTCTTTCCGGCACCAATCTCCTTTTTATCCAGCCAAGGATTCAAACCTCGCTGTCGCAGTTTGTTAGCGATCGCTTCTATTAAAGGTTTATCTTTACTATTGTGAGATAAAAAGACATCAAAATCGTTGGTGGCAACCTTGCCTTGAATGATCGAAGTAGCGGTGTCAATCTCGCGCTGCTTATCTGCGGCTTTATCCATCTGCGGAATAATCACAGTCCGATCTACTCTCAGGCGTTCCTCACCATCTAGTAGAGAAATATGAGTACCGCAGACGCTACAATCAATCCAGTTAAAATCGCGCTCTCGCCTACGTGTCACCTGTAATTCGGTAACTGGTGTCTCGCAATCCGAACAAACAAAAATGCGGCGGCGACGGATACTTTCTGGTAAAGCTCGTCGCTTCAGGTGGGTATGCACGTACTCTTCAAAGTGCAGCCTTGTCTCCTCACTCGCTTTTGGCTTAAAGAACAGAGTTAACTCCGCTTTTCCTTCTTCAGTATGGCGTAGCCAGATACCACATTCACCAACATTGGCTGTGAACATAGCAGCATTTTTCCACATTTCTTTGCGTTTAAAAATTTCGCTCCGAGATAAGCGTACAGCCAAGGTCGTATATACATTTAATACAGCCCCCTCAAACTCAAAAATCACCGCTTTGCCTTCGGGATCAGGAGCTTCTGGCCATTCTCTCGTAAACTGGGAGGGGAAAACTAAGAATGGTGCAGCCTCAGTCTGTACTCGCAAAGCAATTTCACGAGTCAATAATTCTTCTACCGTGGCAATTAAAAGTAATTTCTCCTGTTCTTTATCGGCGATGCGTTCATCTTTTGACATCTGAAACCGCCCCGCGAGTACATCTTCTTCGACAATGCAACCCATACCCTCTGGTTCATCTTTAGCGGCGTTGACAATTGCTGAGGCGTAAGCATCCAATAGTTCTGGTTGCAAAAGAATTAGATCCCCAAAGCTGAGTCTACGGATCAAATCTCGTGACTCTACTAGCCGAATGCAAGTTTCAAACTTGTCTCGCACTTCTTTAGAATCAGCAAGAGTATTATTGCTTTGCAAGAAGGCACGGTAGAGATCATCTGCTAGAGATAACAGCCTTCGTGATTTTTTTTCTTGAATTAAGAAACCTTTGATTTTCTGAAATAATTCTGTAGAACTTACCTTTGGCAAATTCTCCCAATCAATAGCTTTGCGAATGGCTGTAGTTAGTTCCTTGATTCCCAATCCTTCCTTAGCGCTAGTCTCAAAGTAACCATCAAAACCAAGTTCGCTAACTAAAGCATTGATGCGTGCTTTTGTCACACCAATGCTACCCCGATCGACACGGGCGGATACTAAAAATTTCTTCAAAGCGATCGCCGAATTACCTGGTAAGTTTTGTGCTTGTTTTAAAGCCCGGTTCCAATAATATACTCCCGCAAAGGGTTCGGTTTCACTCCGGGCATCAAATACAATCAAGGCCACTGCCAATTCATTTAAATACAACTGGTGAATCAGCCGATAACCTGGCTGTCCTGCTAAGTCCCACAAAAGGATTTCCCGCAATTCTTGGCGATCGTCGCTTAACTTGAACTCCTCTTTGTCAAAAGTCCAAACACGACGACCGTGAGTTGATTCTGTGGCGCGAAACTCTCTATTAGTTAATACCAAACTCAATCCAGATTTGCCTACACCACTTTCACCCACTAGCACCACTTTAGCGTTTCTATATAAGTCAGAGGGATTCACCGGAGGTGCATTCAGCAAAATTTCTGGGTCGATTTGCCAAATGCGAATGGCGATGTCTGCTTCACCCAAAGTTGCCAAAATGGGTTTTGTGGTGTGAAAAGCTAACCCAAAAGGCAACGATTTAAAAGTTGCTTCCTCTAAAATTGTCAAAGTTTCCCAAGTATCGCAGCGCCACAGACGAACAGTACCATCAGAAGATTTAGAAGCTAGCAATTTAGCATCATTAGAGAATTCCAAACAATTTACTGATGCTGTATGTCCTTCTAAAACAAATAATGTTTGCCCAGTTTGAGGATTCCACAAACGGATTGTATTGTCACGAGAAGCTGATGCTACCATTTGCCCATCTGGAGACCATGCGACACTATAAACATCCGCCGAATGTCCTACCAAAGTTTTTACCAGTTTAGTTGTTTCTTTATCCCAAACTTTGATTGTGCTGTCGTGAGAAGCAGATGCCAACATTTTCCCATCTGGCGACCATGCCAAACTATTCACTTGTCCTGAATGTCCTTCGATGGTTTTATATTGTTCTGTGTTCACATACCCCAATATAATCGACCAATCATCGCCCATCCCACCGACAGCAAGTATCTGACTATCTGGAGACCATGCCATGCTCAGACAGACACCAGTATGCATATCAATTGTCTTTAGGAGTTCGCCAGTCTCTGTTTTCCAAAAGCGGATAGTGTTATCAGCAGATCCAGAAGCAATTGATTTGCCATCTGGCGACCAAGCAACTGTCCAAACCCGTCCTTTATGACCCTCAAGGGTACGTATGCATTCGCCACTATCTACAGACCAAAGTTTGATTGTGCTATCAAATGATGGCGAGGCCAGCATCGTACCATCTAGAGACCATTCCACTCGACTAATTAACCCATTGTGCCCCCGAAGTGTATGTTTCAGTTGCCAACCAAATGGGATTTCACTGGGATTGACAGGATTTTTCATAGAGCGGTTTTATTTTCAGATAATATATACGTACTCAATTCAAGCATTGGTTGGCTGTAAGAATTATTATTCTCTAGCTTGGCAGAATGTCTGATAAATATTAGATTCTTGCTTATTCCCTTTCTCAGGGTGGAATACTTTAGTTAAAGCCCACCTTTCTAGTAGGGATTTAGGAGTATTTCGGATGATTAGGAGCCAGTGGCTTTTTAGACATCTTCTTAAGACAATATATCAAATTTGTTTGGCATATAATTAGGAAAGTTAAGGCATACAACGGCAATTTACGGCAATTTGTAAAAATGTATTTATTTGAGTAGAATAAGATGTCAGACCATCTATAACCTAGCGAAATAAAATCCTGATTAAAACGTTTTTTTATGGAAAGGTGGGATACTCAACTGAAGATATTATGTATGAGAATACAGATTTGAATAAAAGTTTCGGATAAAGTTTTGGTAGACAAGGGCTGGACAATCTAAAACCTATTGTATCTTAATGGTACATTTTCATTATTCTTAATATCAACCAATCACAGAGACAAGAAAATGGCATCAATTCAAGTCGAATTAAAGGTTTTTCAATCCTTAAAGCAAGCCTATTCAGAGAAGTTTGGTGGTTCACCTAGTTCTTTAATTAATAGATTAAATTCTATTTATTATCAGTCAGAAGATAAAAATGACAATTTAATAGCTGATAGAACTATCCGGTCTTTTTTTAATGCTGCCACACCACCGAAAATGCAGGAGAAAAATCTCAATTATCTATGTAGAGTACTTCTAGACCAGAACAGCTATCAAGAAGCTTTAAGAAAAATCAGCAACATAGACTCTGATGTTGAAGGAGATTGGCTAGAACCTTATTGGAAGCACCTAGAAAGAAAGTGCAGCACAATGCGAGTCCTAGATATGAATGAGCCAATACCTATAGATAGTATTTATGTAAATACATTTAAAATATTGAGGAATATTCAGGGACGCAGACAGCAAACACTAGAATATTTACTAAATAGTTTAGAATTAGAAGCTGCAACCGAGCAAAACTTTAGGCGGTTATTTTTCTCTAGTAATGAAGTTTCAATGCCAGCATTAGAAGCTGCAATTCGGTACAAAAAGCTGATGATATTAGGCAAACCAGGAGCAGGTAAGACGACATTTTTAAAGTATCTAGCTCTGCACTTCTCCCTAGAAGAATCGCTGGAAAAAGTTGTACCTATTTTTATTCGTTTCCGAGATATATCCGAAAATCAATCTAATAAAAGTTTAACGGAAACCGTAATCTATGAATTTACCAAACATATCCCGGATTCCGAAAAAAAAGCGCGTAACTTACTAGAAAGTGGCCGGGCTTTAATTTTGTTGGATGGATTAGATGAAGTAAAAGTCGAAAATAATAATATTTATCGAGAAATTGATGAATTTACGAATTCATTCCCAGACAATCGTTTTATAATTACCTGTCGTAATGCAGCCTGTGATTATGTTTTTGATGATTTTACAGAGGTAGAAATTGCCGATTTTGAAAAGCAAGAAATTAAGATGTTTGTTCACCAGTGGTTTAAAATCCGTGGAGAAGAAGAAATTAGCGATCGCTTTTTAGACAAATTAGAAGAAAATCAAGCAGTCAAGGAATTAGCCACAAGTCCTTTGCTGCTGACAATTTTATGTTTAACATTTGAAGATACCTATGATTTCTCTATAAATCGCTATGCACTATACGCAGACGCAGTAGATTCTCTGTTGAGAAGATGGGATACTAGCCGTCGGATAGAACGTAAACCCGATCTTTATCTGTCACGACAACGAAAAATTAATATGTTCAGTGAAATAGCTTATCATGGCTTCACTGATAACCCTCCTAAATTTCTATGGTACCAGTGGGAATTGGAAAAGCAAATTGTGCAATTTTTGCAGAATATTATCGCGGAAATAGATTCACGAGAAGCGCTAAGAATTATTGAAGCCAACTATGGTTTACTAATTCAACAATCTAAGGCAATATACTCTTTTTCTCATCTGACTTTCCAGGAATTTTTTGCTGCGGAATACATAGTAGAAAATCGTGAACCAGAATTCTTAAAAAAGTTTGTTGAACAAAACTTAATAGTGCGTCAATGGCGAGAGGTATTTATTTTAATTACTGAGCGACTGAGTAATGCTGATGAATTTATCAAATTAATGTTTAAGTGTACCCATGACATCGTAAAAGACAGTCAGGGGTTGCAAGATATGTTGAATTGGCTACATAGAATGACAACTAAAGCTCAGATTAGCTCTAGCTCTTGGAGAGCTTATTACTTAGCAATTGATTTAGATGTTGACCTTTACATTAGTCGTGACATTGAAATTGACCGGACGACCTTTGCAAAATTTGCGACAGAGATTAGAAAATATAACGACGATCATAGGCAATTACTTGCTTCTAAACCAAGAGCTTTACTAATTTCTCGATTAGCAGCCATTCATGCTTTGGCTGTGGATCGTTCTCATGGAGATATGCCTAATGAAAATCAATATGTAAGCCTGAAGACTTCAAATGAATTTACCATTGAACGGCTACAAGTTGGTAATGATACAGAGGTTGATATTAATCAAAAGCTAGATTTTGCAATTCAAAAAGCCCAAGAATCAAATCTAACTGATTTAGCTAGAGAATTGATTGATTTGCAAAATCGTCATCCACTAAGTCATGCTGCTAATCAAGAATGGGAAAAATGGGCAGAAGAATTACGACAACTTATGCTTAAGCATCTTGATGCTGGTTATAAAGTTAACCTTGCATCAGCAGATGTTAAAGCTTTGGAACATTATATTTATGCAAATTACCTATTGTTTGATTGTGTTTCTAGAGGAATTTATTGTTCTAGAGAACTGCGTGAGGAAATTCTAGATAATTTGCTATTACCTACAGATGAAATACTACCTCATTTACTAAGCGGTTATGATGTCAAGAACACTTCCTTAGAACAATAAAATCTTGACAAATTATCGAAACAGAATATATGCGTCATTCGCCAGAATACAGGAAAGGTATTTTGAACTAAAAAGCGGATGAATTAAGGGGTTTAAGACTCCCACTAAAGATTTCCTCTTTAGTGATCTTTTGTACGAGACGCAAGCGCGAACAATCAGTGACGGGTCTGAATCCCTCATTGATAGCGCAGCATAAGGCAAGTCTTCTCCTTTTGGGAGAAGCTAGGCGAACAAGCGTCTTGATTATGAACGGAGGCGGAGCAATCCAAGCTGCACTTCTGCTAGCGATACCGGGGCACTTAGCACATTCTGACTTCTTCTTCAATGAGGATTAGCAGAATGCTAATTCACTAATCTCAGAAACCTAAAAACTTTTTGTCTTCCCAAGGACAAAAACTTGGTTGTAAAAAGCCTGGTTTCATACTGAATCGGCATTCTATTAAGATATGTCCAAAAATTCTAATGTTCATATCAAGATTGTTCTGAAGAAAAGCGTGATATACTTCTTATTGTTGATACTGGTGTAACGAGAATGCTACTTCAATTAAGCATTCTGTCAGTTGGCTTGGGATTGGCGGCTCATTGGTTAGCCCTTGGATTTGACATCAATGTCAGAACCATTCCCCATCTCGAAGAAATGATGAACACTGCCATTTCGCTGGGCTTGTATATCAATGTTTTAAATATTGATCCGATATTCTTTAAAAGACATTTGGACTCAATTATTAAGGTAATAGTTGTTGGAGTACCAATAAAGATTATCTTACCCGGTTTCCTTTTGGCTCACTTTTCACCCCGTATTGCCCCAATTGCCTATTTATGTGCAACCATAATTGCTCAAATAGATCCAATTGCGGCAGCTAAATCTCTTGACAGCAGCAAGATTAGCAGAAAATCTGAAACTATTTTGAGGGCTTGGTCTAGCTTTGATGACCCAATTACTGTACTATTTGCTTTTTATTTTTTCCTACCACTGTTAGTCTCAAATAATTTCAGTTGGAATCAATATTTAGTACGGATTGCAGCTGATGTTATTAGCTGTTTTATAGCTTATTACATCTATTATAAAATTAAGAGTTGGTCAAATAGGCTGTATGACAAAATTAAAATATCTTTAGAAATAATTTTTTTAGCGATAATTATTCTCTACAGTGTTTTATTTGATTCATTCATCTTACCTGCATTTGTAGGTATATTTCTAAGACCGATCGCACCAGAGCAGTTAGAAAAAATTATTTCTGCTATTTTTTATTTAAGTGTAATTGTTATTGGTTTATTATCTGCTAATCTTCGCCTAGATTGGCTTTCTGGAGGAATTTTAGCATTCTCTACATTTTTCTTAGGACAAGTTATTGTAACTTTTCTATTTTTAAAAGATTCTCTAGCCAGCAAAGTAAGAGTGATGTTTGGCCATCAAAATGGAATGACGGCAATTCTGCTAACCGTTGGCATTGAAGTATCTGGCTCAGATAAAACAACAGCTTTGTTATCAGTTACATTACCTGCCATTATCCTAATTGCCTTATTTTACTTTGCCACTAATTATCTTTTAGATCGTTTACTACTAAGCTCTCCAACTGACTAAAACTATTGAATTTCTGTAGAGTAGAGCGAAAATTCAAGAAAACATCGGGACTAAATGCCGATTAATGCCGATTAATGCCGGTCATTGCCTATTTTTACCATATAGAGTTTATACTTAATGAGGTAGCTTGATGTGCATTTACATTTAGTAGGTATTATTAGCCATGCCTCAAAAACACGATCAAACCCAAGAGTCTGTTAAAGTCTGCAACCACAAACCTGGCGATGTTTGGGACGAGGGTTGTTGCGAGAAGATTGAAGCGATCGCTAAAGCAAATCTGGCGATCGCTAATGATCTAAAAAACAAGCAGATAGCTGATGAGGAGACTAAAGAACTCATTCATCAAACCGAGAATCAAGATAGATTCACTCTGATATCCAGTCATGGATGATACTTCTGCACTTGAACAGAAACTTGAAAAGACTTGATCCTCCGACAAATAAAGATTTATCAGCCTGGGTGCCAACCTAAAACCCAGGCTAAACAAGGACAAAGGTACAAAGATTTTTCTTTGCACTTTTGTATGAGGTTATCATCCTATAAATTCGGCGGAATACAAACATCTGGCGCACATAAGCCAAAAAACTTTAGCGTCGTCAACTCAAAAGTATTCAAATCTACGCGGCGGATGGCATGATTATTAGTATCAGCAATATATAGATATGAATCCATAGCACTCAATCCCGAAGGTTCAAAAAATCGGCTATTCTTACCTTGTCTATCTTGTAAACCCGCAATACCATCTCCTAAGACTGTTTGACAATTGCCACTAGGACTAACTAATTTAATTTTGTGATTATAGGTGTCTGCCACCCACAGAAAATTCTGAGCAAATTCAACTCCTAAACAGTGTTGCAAACGGACATCTTCACCTTGTCCATCAACGTCGCCAAAGCCAAATAAACCTCCACTACCGCAAATGGTTCGCACTTGATAGGGTTCTACAATTCCAACACCACGAATTGAACTAACTTCACTGTCGGCAATATATAGTTCTTTTCCATCTGTGCTAATCCCGCTAGGTTGAGCAAAAGCAGATTCAGTAAGTGAACCATCAACGCAAGCTTCTGCACCAGTACCAGCATAAGTTTTAATGATGCTAGTTTCTAAATCCATTTCCCAAATTTGATGCGGCCCAGCCATTGCAATAAACAGAGTATTTCCCACTTTCACCAAATCCCAAGGGGAATTCAGCGCGGTTTCTAAACCAGCACCGCCATGAGGATGAATATTCCGGCTTTGTTCACCAGTTCCTGCGATCGCTTCTACAACTTGACGCTTCAAGTCAACTCGCCGCAGGGTATGATTTTCTGTATCAGCCACATAAAGAATTTGATTTTCTGCATCAAAAGCCATTCCCTGTGGTGCAAAAAGCTGCGCTTCGTTAAAAGCACCATCGGTTAAGCCAGATTTTCCAGTACCAATCAAATGCAGAATTTCGCCGTCGAAGCTACTCATAATCAGGCGATGATGTCCAGAATCAGCAATGAACAAACCCGCTTCGGTAGCTAAGACTTTACCAGGAAAAGCTAGGGGTGTAACTAATGATTGACGCTGTTTTTCTAAAGTCAAGCTAAGTTCTTGAAAATTAATCGTGCCTTTATCCTGGTGTTGCTGAATTAACTTTTGAATCAATTCGTCTAAAGCGTCACGGTTTCCTTCGCCAGAAATTTGACCAATTACGTAACCTTCTGGATCGATAATTATTAAAGTAGGCCAAGCACGGACAGCATATTCATCCCAAAGTCGAAAATTGCTGTCAACTATAACCGGGTGTTCAACGTCGTAGCGCAGAATAGCTTGGCGAATGTTTTCTGTTTCCTTCTCGTTGTCAAATTTCGCAGAATGGACACCGATAACGGTAAGGCTATCTTTATATTTTTGTTCTAAATATTTCAGGTTTGGGAGAATATGCAGACAATTGATACAGCAGTATGTCCAAAAATCTAAAATTACGACTCTACCCTTGAGTTCTTTCAGAGACAAGGGTTTATCAGTATTGAGCCAAGAGTAATTTTGCGGTAATTCTGGCGCTCTGACACGGGGAAGCATAAAGAAATGGCACTAAGAAAAGCATTAATATCTAATCTGGGAAGACGAGAGGAGTAAATAAGACAATCTAATATCTTAGTGCCATTGGGATTAGGGTTGAGAGAATCCTCATCTATCTTTGAAACTCTAATACCAGTTATGTATGAAGGTGCGCCGAACTAGTATGAGGAACGAACCGCAAAGGACGCAAAGGGCACAAAGAAAGAAAGAAATAAGAAGCAAAGGAAATTTGGCGCAGTTTCACAAGGAAATTTGGCGCACTTTTACAAAGAAATGGTAAAACGGCAACATTATTATCTGCTGCCGTTGTCAAGCAACGCGGTAAAGCTATGTCAAATCACTCGCCTACAGGCAGAGGCTGGATTTGGGGTGACAACCTCGAAGCGAGTTGCATCTTTTTAGTTATCGGTGCCCGTTCCTCATGGTAGCGGCGCAGTGCGTCGGGAACGTTCGTCATTCCTTCCCCACTCAATGCCCGTGCCAAAGCATCGGCATCCTGAATCGCCTGGTTCGCACCCTGACCAGCACGTGGTGCCATCGGGTGAGCCGCATCGCCCAGCAGGGTTATGTGTGCGGTACTCCAGGTGTCGATGGGTTCACGTTCATAGACCGGGTTTGCCCGAACCGGAACCGTCCCAGCTTCAATCAGCTTGATAATGGCAGGGTCAAAGCCTTTGAAGAAATCGAGTAGTTCCGACGTTGGCACCTCGCTCGTCCAAAGATCCTGCGGCGGGGTATCCTGCACCATGATGCTGTCCATCGCTACCTCAGCACCCCCGCGCAGAGGTAGCAGCGTCAGCATCTTGGGAGCTTGACCCCACAGGTACATCCGGTCGTTTGCCAGGCCTTCAGGCATTGCAGAACTAGGCGCGAGTCCACGGAGGATAACCAGCTTCGAGAAGATCATCTCATCATGATGAATGAACTTGCGAACCACGGACTTGATGCCGTCCGCTCCGATTACGACCTTGGCGCGAACTTGCTGCCCGTCTGCAAACCTCACGACACCGCGATCGCCATCTTCAAAAGCCTCGACGCTTTCCATACCAAGATGGATGTGTTGCTGATCCACACCCCCCAGCAGCAGGGCATGGACATCAGCGCGATGCACGGAGTAAGCCCTGCCTTCGCCGGTCATGTCGGCAGGAGTCGTACCGATGGGTTTGCCCTCGCTGTCACGCAATTCGATCACCTTAGTCTGCACAGCCTCGGCATGGAAACGGTCAGCGACACCCCATGCCTCCAACAGCCGCACGCTGGGTTCGCGGATGATCACCGCGCCGCCAATTTCTCTAAGGACTTTGGTTCGTTCATACACATGAGCTTCGATGCCAGCGTGACGCAATGCTACTGCGGTAGCTAGCCCGCCGATACCCGCTCCGACGATCGCAACATCCACATCTAGGGGGACGGTAGCTACTGTATGGCTATTATTTGTCATCTTTGATAATCTCCTTAATTCATCTATATTTTGAGTTGCTGCTTTTAGCTATTTGAAATTGGTGTGAGTAATTTGGCGAACTGTGGAAACAGAGCCTCGGCGTTGCTATGATTAATCGCTGAACGTAGCTGATTGTCGAAGGGGTAGGTATCAAGTCCATCTGTGAAGCGACTTACAGCTTGCACAGGAGCGAAGGGTGAGTCACTGCCGTAAAGAATGTGACTTGGGTCAGCGAACGCTAGCAAACTAGGCAATGCAGTCGGACTGGAAGACAAGGCGGTGTCGAAGTAAAAGCGGCGGAGGTTTTCCAGTCCAGTTTCGATGTTGCCATCGGGGGAACATACTGGAGCCATGCGATGGGCGGCGTAAGGGATGAATCCCCCAGCATGGGACAGAATCACTTTCAGATTGGTGTAGCGGGTCATTGTCCCAGACACGATGAGATTAATTGCAGCGCGGGTGGTATCAAGCAAGAAGTCGGCTGCGAAGGATGGTACACCTTGTACACTAGGCCCCGGTAGCTCCGAGGGATGGACGAAGACTACAGCATGGCGGCAGTTCAATTCCTGCATAAGTGGGTCAAAGTCCTTTTCTCCCAAGTAGCGACCGTGGGTATTTGCAAGCAGAACTACCCCAGCCGCGTGCAATTCTTCCATTGCATAGACTGCTTCGGCGATCGCACCATCGACATCAGGTAAGGTTAGGGTGGCAAAGAATCCAAATCGATGGGGATGATTGCTAACTACCTGAGCCGCAAACTCATTGACTTCACGAGCCTTGACCCGCGCCTCGGCATCATTGCCCAAATGCACGCCAGGAGTAGAAACTGAGAGGATTCCAGTGGCAATGCCATGCTCATCCATCATATTGATTGCATCTTCTACACTCCATTTCGGAAGAAAACCTCCTCCAGGCTTGATGCCGTGCTGAGTCAGCCAGTTTGCGTAATCTGGAGGAACGATATGTTGGTGAACATCAATCCGGGCAGGATTAGACATGGTTTTTACTTGTCAAAAATTCAATCGTGCTTTGAGAATCCATATCCTGGGGAAGCAGTTTCTTGAGAATGTGCCGTAATGTCTCTTTTTCGGTGGCATTAAGAGGTGCAAAGTTTTTAACTCCTACTTTTTGCACGCGCTTAACTAGCTCCTTGACTATCTCTTTACCGGCATCGGAAACTGAGTGTATATGCAGTCGCCGATCCTTTGCGTGCGGATGCGTCTCAATCAATCCACGGGCTGCCAGAATCCGAATGATCCCGTGGATGGTAACGGGCTTCATTCCCACCAACACCCCCAGTTCGTTCTGAGAACTTGCACCTTTCTCCAACAGTTTCATCATGACAACGTACTGCTGGGGTGTGATCTCAAGATCGCTAAGTTCCTGGTAGCAGTTGCGATGATTCTTTGCGAATACTCTACCTATGAGATAGCCAAGATCCTCATCCAATAGATATGGTTCATCTACCTCTGCTGGTTTGAGTTGCTCGTTTTTTGGTTTTGGCGATCGCTCTACTGACACTGGCTTCATCCTCAAGAGATTTGCTTTTTTGGGAAAGTCATTATTATTATAACATTATAATCATAACGTTATTGTCATAATAGTTTCTCGGTTTCAAAAACCCCATAAACTAGAAATGTGTTTACCGGATATCATTTTTGAAAGAACTTGATAGACTAACGACTACGGAGTTATCAGCTTGGGTACAACAAGCTAAAATTCAAGCTAAACAGGGACGAGTTATTGATCGCATTCCACAATTAGCTAAAGCTGATCCTGGTTGGTTTGCAGTTCATATATGCTGTAAATCGGGAAAAACTATCAGTTTTGGGGATGCGGCTTGTATTTTCCCGCTAATGAGCGTGATTAAGGCATTGTCTTTACTTTATCTGCTAGAAAATTTTGGCACAGAAATAGTTTTTGCTTGGGTTGGCGTGCAACCATCGGATGCAGCCTTCAATTCTTTAGAACAATTAGTTAGCGATCGCGGTCGCCCCCGCAACCCGATGATTAATAGTGGGGCAATCACCCTCGCCGATAAGTTACCAGGAAAGGATGCTACCGAACGCACTCTTTTATTTTGTAAATGGCTTAACCAATTAGCCGGTTGCCAACTATATTTAGATGAAGTGATGCTGGCTTCCGTGCGATTAACCCGTTCAACAGCCAATGAAGCGATCGCACACTATCTTGCTGAAGTCGGATATATCGAAAATATTAAAACAGCACTTGACACCTACAATCAAATATGCTGCATATCTGGGCGAGTTGAAGACTTAGCCCTGTTAGGAAAACTTCTAGCTTTTGAAAATAGCTTATTAAAATCACAAAATCGCCGAATTGTCAATGCTGTGATGTCAATTTGTGGACTTTATGAAGCTTCTGCGGAGTTTGCAGTCAGAATTGGTTTACCGATGAAATCAGGGATTGGTGGTGGGCTTGTAGCAATAGTACCAGGTGAGGGAGCGATCGCTTGTTACAGTCCTAGCTTGGATAATATCGGAAATCCTGTAGGTGCGATCGCATTTGTCGAGGTTTTGGCACAAGAATTACAGTTGAGTGTCTTTGGTTAATTCCGGTTATTCTGCTTCAGAGCGTTTATTTTAGTAGTAATTATAGAAAAATTTAGCCAAAACCGTGATTTCAAGTAGGGGCAATTCATGAATTGCCCTACAAGATGTTATTTAAGTAACAGCGTTGATTCTTCAGCAGTTGGTGTTACCTCTGGCTGTAGTTCTGGTGCAGGAGACTCAATAATCTCTGGCAGCGTGGGTGGCAAACTCGGAGATGGTGCAACCGTTACTTCTGGAGTAGGTGTCTTACTCGTTCGACGCTGAAAAAATCCGTTGATTTTAGATTTTGTTGGCTGAGGCGCAACTTTTTCAGGTAACGGCGTTGATTCAGGAGTTGGCGTTACCTCTGGCTGTGGTTCTGGTTTTGGCGTAATTATTTCCGGTACTGGAGACTCAATAATCTCTGGTAGCGTGGGTGACAAACTCGGAGATGGCGCAACTGTTACTTGTGGAGTAGGTTTCTTACCAGCCTGACGGTTAAAAAATCCATCAACTTTAGGTTTAGTTGGCTGAGGCGGAACTTTTTCAGGTAGTGGCGTTGATTCAGGAGTCGGCGTTACCTCTGGTATCGGAGACTTAATAATTTCTGGTAGTGTCGGGGATAAGGTAGGAGATGGTACAGCCGTTGGAACTTCCAACTTTGGTTTTTCTGGTTGTGTTTTGGATTCTTTCGGAACTTCAGTTTCAGGAATTGGCTGTTTTTCTACCTTCGGTTGTATTGGGAGTGTTTTTTCAACAGAAGGCGTAGGTGTGAGTTTATAATTCGGGTCTACAATACCGCGCACTTCATCTGCTGTTAGTTCTCCTCTGGTAATTTTCGATAAAGTATCTTTGCCCTTTGGCTGGTAGTCAATCAGTCTAACTGTGGTATTGAAGGCATTTTTGAGAGGATTTCCCTGATTATCGAGAAATTCTAGCTTTATCCAGTTTTTACCAGTTTGGAAGCCTTTAAGATAAACTGCTTGCCAGCGATCGAAAACAAAGCTTTCACCATTAATAGTGACGCGGATGCGCCAATCACTAAATCCTTCGTTAGTGTTTTCCTTGTCAACAAGGTGTAGGGGAGCATTAGTCAGATAAAAGTCTAGTAAAATTGGCTCTGCCCCGTAGTTCCCTTGAGGATTACTGTAAGTTAACAGGGGTAACTTAGGATCTGGATTATTGTCGTCGGTTTTGGTAAAGACGTGAAATGTTGCTTGGGCATAAGCGCCTTCATTCTTAAAGCTTTCATGCCAAGGACGAGAGGCAAAGACTCGAAGGGTATGAGTCCCTGGAGACAATTCTGGCAAAAGCAAGGGTTGATTCAGGTCGTAAACAGAAATATAAGGTTGATTATCTAGAATTACGTCAAGATGTGGCCCAAGTTGTAATTTTGGATCTTTAAATATTGCTAGATCCTTAACCTGAAAACTGGCTGTAACTTTGTTATCTTGGAAAACCTCATCAGGTCTAGGAGTCACAATTGTCACTTGTGGCTGATAAACTTCCAAGCTTGGACGCAGTGCTTGGATAACAGATGGTGGGGAAACTTCCGAAAATTGCTTTGAAATTTGAGAAATCTGTGGAGAGTTTTCTCTATAACCAGTAGATACTTCCTGGCTATCGGCTTTTTCACCACAACTGGTCAAGCTTAATACCAGCACCAATGTCATTATCCACCTAAGAATCGGAAATCTCTCAGGGAGAAGCTTTTCTAACACCCTTTTCTGCCACGAGTTCATGCGTTGCACCCAGTGATAGTCTTCGACAATTGACAGATTATTTTCGCTGAAACTGTCCATCTGGCACTATAGCCCAAAAGCTGAAATTTACCTCACATACCCTAAGTTTTCCTGTGCCTATTTCAGGAGATTTTAAAATAAGTCATATTTTCTACAGCTTTTTACTTACAAGAACGGAAATATGACATAAATATTCATGAGTAATAGCAGTAAAAGCTGGAACATCGACCGCTTACAACAAAATCATCAAGTTTACGAATTGTTATTCTTTGTAAATTAAAATGGTTAATCTATTGACTTTTAGACAAATAGTTTGAAGTTAAAAGGCAGATAAGGCGGCAATTTCAGCAATATTTGACCAAGTTTGAATTATTGTTAAAATATCTCTAACAAAGTGCAGGTGAAGACTCTATAATTCAACGAGAAACAACTCTCCACATAGGGTCTTCATCGCGGCTTCAGTGAAATTCTGAGTATGCGGTAATGGTTCACTTTGTGGTATTCATGATTCCTCATTCCTTATCAAGAGAGGAGGTCAAATGACAATAAGTCCTCCAGAGCGAGAGGAAAAGAAGGCAAGAGTCATCGTCGATAACGATCCAGTTCCAACCTCATTCGAGGCATGGGCAAAACCTGGACACTTTGACAGATCCTTAGCCAGGGGTCCCAAAACCACCACATGGATTTGGAACCTGCACGCACTCGCCCATGATTTCGATACACATACAAGCGATTTAGAAGACATATCCCGCAAGATATTCTCAGCCCACTTCGGCCACTTAGCCGTAGTGATGGTTTGGTTAAGCGGAATGATTTTCCACGGCGCGAAGTTTTCTAATTACGAAGCTTGGCTAAGTGACCCGTTGAACGTTAAGCCTAGCGCTCAAGTCGTTTGGCCCATTGTCGGACAAGACATTTTAAACGGTGATGTTGGCGGTGGTTTCCACGGCATTCAAATCACCTCCGGTTTGTTCCAAGTATGGCGTGGTTGGGGGATTACAAACTCCTTCCAACTTTACGTAACTGCGATCGGTGGGTTGGTATTAGCAGGCTTATTCCTATTTGCCGGCTGGTTCCACTACCACAAACGCGCTCCTAAACTGGAATGGTTCCAGAATGTGGAGTCCATGCTGAATCACCACTTGCAAGTATTGCTAGGTTGTGGTTCCTTGGGATGGGCAGGTCACTTAATCCACGTGTCCAATCCGACCAACAAGCTTTTGGATGCAGGTGTTGCTCTCAAAGACATCCCCTTGCCCCACGAGTTCATCTTGAACAAAGACTTGTTGACCGAGTTGTATCCCAGCTTTGCTGCTGGTTTAGCACCTTTCTTCACCTTGAATTGGGGTCAGTATGCTGACTTCCTAACCTTCAAGGGCGGTCTGAACCCAGTAACAGGCGGCTTGTGGATGACTGACATCGCGCATCACCATTTAGCGATCGCAGTTCTCTTTATCGTTGCTGGTCATCAATACCGCACCAACTGGGGTATTGGTCACAGCATTAAAGAGATCCTCGAAAACCACAAAGGCCCTTTCACTGGTGAAGGTCACAAAGGTCTCTACGAAAACCTGACCACATCCTGGCACGCTCAATTGGCTACTAACCTAGCCTTCTTGGGTTCACTGACCATCATCATCGCGCATCACATGTACGCGATGCCCCCCTATCCATACTTGGCAACTGATTACGCTACGCAGTTGTGCATATTCACACACCACATGTGGATCGGTGGCTTCTTGATTGTTGGTGGAGCGGCTCACGCTGCTATCTTCATGGTGCGGGATTACGATCCTGTTGTGAACCAAAACAACGTGCTGGATCGGGTGATTCGTCACCGCGACGCGATTATTTCTCACCTAAACTGGGTGTCTATTTTCCTCGGCTTCCATAGCTTTGGACTTTACATCCACAACGACACAATGCGCGCATTGGGTCGTCCTCAAGACTTGTTCTCTGATACAGGGATTCAATTGCAGCCGGTATTTGCCCAGTGGATACAAAATATCCACGCCTTGGCTCCTGGTACAACTGCACCTAATGCCCTAGAACCAGTTAGCTATGTCTTTGGCGGCGGTATTTTGGCTGTTGGCGGTAAAGTGGCAGCTGCACCCATTGTTTTGGGCACAGCCGACTTCCTAATTCACCACATTCACGCTTTCACCATCCACGTCACCGTCCTAATTCTGCTCAAAGGTGTGCTGTACGCCCGTAGCTCTCGTCTGATTCCAGACAAAGCTAACTTGGGCTTCCGCTTCCCTTGCGACGGGCCAGGTCGTGGCGGTACTTGCCAAGTATCCGGTTGGGATCACGTATTCCTCGGACTATTCTGGATGTACAACTCCATATCAATTGTAATTTTCCACTTTAGCTGGAAGATGCAATCAGATGTCTGGGGAACCGTAGATGCAGATGGTACCGTGACTCACATCACTGGTGGTAACTTTGCCCAAAGTGCTATTACCATCAACGGTTGGTTACGTGACTTCTTGTGGGCACAAGCTACACAAGTCATCAATTCCTACGGCAGCGCGCTATCTGCCTATGGTCTACTCTTCTTAGGCGCTCACTTTGTCTGGGCATTCAGCTTGATGTTCCTGTTCAGTGGTCGCGGCTACTGGCAAGAACTGATTGAGTCCATTGTTTGGGCACATAACAAACTGAAGGTAGCTCCAGCAATTCAGCCTCGCGCTCTGAGTATTATTCAGGGTCGGGCTGTAGGGGTAGCTCACTACCTCTTAGGAGGAATTGCCACAACTTGGGCATTCTTCCATGCACACATCCTTTCAGTAGGGTAGCAATCAGTTATTGAGTGCTGGGTGCTGAGTGCTGAGTCAAAACTCAGAACTCAGGACTCAGAACTCAGGACTCTAGACGCTGATATTTGATGGCTAAAGGTCAGAGGATTTATTAAACCTATGGCGACAAAATTTCCAAAATTTAGCCAGGATCTCGCACAGGATCCGACGACTCGTCGGATATGGTATGCGATCGCTACAGGCAACGATTTTGAAACCCATGATGGCATGACGGAAGAAAATCTTTACCAAAAGATTTTCGCAACTCACTTCGGTCACTTGGCAATCATCTTCCTGTGGGCATCCAGCCTCCTGTTTCACGTGGCCTGGCAAGGTAACTTTGAACAGTGGATTAAAGATCCCCTTCACATCCGTCCCATCGCCCATGCGATTTGGGATCCCCACTTCGGTAAACCAGCGATCGAAGCTTTTACCCAAGCGGGCGCTAGTAATCCCGTAAACATTACCTACTCTGGTCTTTACCATTGGTGGTACACCATCGGTATGCGGAATAACGGCGAACTGTACAACGGTTCAGTTTTCTTGCTGTTATTCGCTGCTGTAATGTTGTTTGCTGGCTGGCTGCACTTGCAACCCAAGTACCGTCCTAGCTTGGCATGGTTTAAGAGCGCGGAACATCGCCTAAACCACCACTTAGCAGGTTTGTTTGGTGTTAGTTCATTGGCATGGGCTGGTCACTTAATTCACGTTGCTGTCCCCGAAGCTCGCGGTCAGCACGTAGGTTGGGATAACTTCCTCAACACACCACCCCACCCAGCCGGTTTGACACCATTCTTTACAGGCAACTGGGCTGTTTACGCTCAAAACCCTGACACCACCGGACATGTATTTGGTACATCCCAAGGTGCAGGAACTGCAATTCTGACCTTCTTGGGTGGTTTCCATCCTCAGACAGAAGCTTTGTGGTTGACTGACATCGCTCATCACCATTTAGCGATCGCAGTCCTATTCATCGTTGCTGGTCACATGTACCGGACAAACTTTGGGATTGGTCACAGTCTCAAAGAAGCATTGAATGCCAAGAGTTTCTTTGGTATTCCAGTTGAAGGGCCGTTTAACCTACCTCACCAAGGTATTTACGACACCTACAACAACTCATTGCACTTCCAATTGGGTTGGCACTTAGCAGCGCTAGGTGTTGTTACTTCCCTAGTAGCGCAGCACATGTACTCCATGCCTTCCTACGCATTTATTGCGAAGGACTATACTACTCAGGCAGCGTTGTACACGCATCACCAGTATATTGCTGGATTCTTGATGCTTGGTGCTTTTGCTCATGGTGCAATCTTCTGGGTACGTGATTACGATCCAGAACAAAATAAAGGCAACGTACTTGACCGCGTGCTGAAGCACAAAGAAGCGATTATTTCCCACCTCAGCTGGGTATCTCTTTTCTTAGGCTTCCACACACTTGGTCTGTACGTACACAACGACGTAGTTGTTGCTTTCGGTACACCTGAAAAGCAAATCTTGATTGAGCCAGTATTTGCTCAATTCGTCCAAGCTGCTAACGGTAAGGTACTCTACGGTTTAGATACATTGCTATCTAACCCTGATAGTATTGCTTACACAGCATGGCCTAACTACGCTAACGTTTGGTTGCCAGGTTGGTTAGATGCAATTAATGCTGGTACTAACTCCCTGTTCTTGACCATTGGGCCTGGCGACTTCTTGGTACACCATGCGATCGCTCTAGGTCTGCACACCACCACCTTGATCTTAGTCAAAGGTGCTTTGGATGCCCGTGGTTCTAAGCTGATGCCCGATAAAAAGGACTTCGGCTATGCCTTCCCTTGCGACGGCCCCGGTCGTGGCGGTACTTGCGACATCTCAGCATGGGATTCCTTCTACCTTGCTACCTTCTGGATGCTGAACACCCTTGGTTGGGTTACGTTCTACTGGCATTGGAAACATCTCGGTATTTGGCAAGGCAACGTAGCTCAGTTCAATGAGAACTCTACATATCTCATGGGCTGGTTCCGCGATTACCTCTGGGCTAACTCCGCTCAGTTGATTAACGGTTACAACCCTTACGGCGTGAATAACCTGTCTGTCTGGGCTTGGATGTTCTTGTTTGGACACCTAGTTTGGGCTACTGGCTTCATGTTCTTAATCTCCTGGAGAGGTTACTGGCAAGAGTTGATTGAAACCCTTGTTTGGGCACACGAACGCACTCCTCTAGCTAACTTGGTTCGCTGGAAGGACAAGCCCGTTGCTCTGTCTATCGTTCAAGCTCGTGTAGTTGGTCTAGCTCACTTCACTGTTGGCTACATCGTGACTTACGCCGCATTCTTGATTGCTTCTACTGCTGGTAAGTTCGGTTAATTCGGCTACTAGTTTTGTAGATAAGTAATAAAAATCCCCTGCCGCAAGGTGGGGGATTTTTTTTGTGGGTTTTGGATAGGAGGATGGGAAAAATAAAGGAAGGGGCAGGCAAGATGCCCACCCCACAAGAAAGAAAAGTTACAGAAAAGTACAAATAGTTTTCTATTCTGAATGCAAGAGCCAAAGTTGAAAATTTTTCAAAGAAGATTACCTCATTGGGAATTAGAAGGGGTGGTTTATCTCATTACCTTTAATACTTGGGAAAAGTTAGAACTTAGCCTAGAAGCTAGAGAAATAGTTTTTAATTCCTGCTTGTTTTTTGATAAAAATAGATATCGAATATTTGTCTTTGTGGTCATGACAAATCATGTGCATCTGCTCATTCAGCCATTACTCAAGTCGGAAAATGAGTTTTGGTCATTGAGTAGCATTATGAAAAGTATTAAAGGTTATAGTGCTAAACAAATTCCCAAAGGGATGAAACATATAGGAACAGTATGGCAAGATGAAAGATATGACCATATTGTTAGGAACGATGAAGAGTTTCAACAATATTGGGAATATATCAGACAAAATCCTGTAAAAGCAGGACTCTCATCAAGTCCAGAAAATTACCCCTTCTTGTGGCAACTCCCTGAATAATCTCACTCATCACATTCTCTCTTCTCTTGTGGGGTGGGCATCTTGCCCGCACTTAGTTATGGGCGGGCAAGATGCCCACCCCACAAGAGATTATTGGATATTTTTTTGCATATATGGAAAATTACAAAAGCAAACTATACAGATTTTCACCACAGTAATTATCAAGTGTTCATTCCCGAAATTACTCAAAAGTTATTAGCAGCAAAACAAGACAAATGATTAAGCGTAAATATTAGCACTTACAATGAAGTTATTTTATATAGTTAAAACTTAATTTAAATATGTTTTAACTCATACTTGTAAAAGCAAACATAAACTTGAAATTATATAGACAAAACTACAAAAGAAGTACAGGAATTGCTCTAATACTGGATAATCTGTATCAAGCTCTAATTATCCCATCAAAGTTAAGAGCCAAATTTTGGATGAAAATAAATTTAACTTTTGTGATGTCAACGTAATATGTATACTATTTGACAATCCTGAAAATGATTCCAGAATTATGCCAAAACAATTTCAGAGCCTAACTTTTTTTAAGTAAGTTCTCGAATATCAGTAAGAATAATTTTTTACTTGCTCATGAAGGGCAGATCATCTATGATATAATCGCCAAAGTTATACACACTTATAATATTTGTGACTACCGAGTTCTACGAAATAGTTAGTTTGTGAAAATATTGCATTTAGTACCGTATTCTCGCAAATCACACTTGTATACCACCGAAAAAACCGTACTTTAAAGAGATCGTAAATTGTCAAAGATAATCTCCTCAACACACTTTACAGAACTATACAGTGTAAATAAGAATAATAACTTAACCGAAGTAAAATTTTCCTGAATGCAGGCGAATAATGTTGTGATAGGGAAAAGAGTGAGTAGAGGAGAGAGAAAGCGATGAGGGATCCTTATCTGTTGGCAGCAGGATTGTTAACAGGATTAGCAATACCAGCATCGGCTCTTCCACATTTGTCAATTGTCCTGCCAGAAAGTTCGAGATTCCTGTGGGATTTAAAACAAGGTTCGCAGGTAATAGTAAGTAGACAAATCATCCCCAGTGTTGATCTCTCCTTACCAGAACTCAGTGGGCAAGCGTTCCAACCCCTAAAAAATTCACAGCCGACGGTAGACGAGAAAAACGTCTCTAGCGTACCCGAACTTAGTAGTAAAGGATTACCAGCCTCAAGAGAATCATCAGTCAACCCCAGCGCTCAAGCAACGGGTATTTCACTGACATCTGGTAATCAACTTTACTACGAAAGATTGGCGGCTTTGAAAACAGGTCAGATTTATACACGCACAAATAGTGATAATTTGCAATCTTTGTGGGAGTCGATCAGGAAGCGTCAACTAACTTATGATGACTGGAAAAGTTTACTCGCTTTAGAAGCTAGAGCGATCGCTCAAGGTCAAGGATCAAATCATCTAAGTATCTTAGTTGGTGATTCTTTGAGCATGTGGTTTCCTAGAGAAAAACTGCCTAGTGGGAAATTGTGGCTCAATCAAGGCATCTCTGGAGATACTTCCAGTGGCGTTTTAAGAAGATTGGGAGCATTTTCGGCAACCCGCCCCGATGTAATTTACGTCATGGCTGGGATTAACGACTTACGAAAAGGCGCTAGCGATGACACAATTTTGCGTAATTATCGCCGAATTGTCCGTCGTTTACGGGATGCTCACCCAAAAACTGAAATCATTGTTCAATCAATTTTGCCTACTCGTTTAGCAAAACTTTCCAATAGCCGCATTCGTCACATCAACACCCAACTAACCCAGATTGCCAAACAAGAAGGCGCTAATTATCTAAATATTTATAGCTGGTTTACGGATATGGAAGGCAATATGCGCCCAGAGTTAACCACAGATGGTTTGCACCTGTCACAAGAGGGTTACGATGTTTGGCGCTCGGCACTACAGCAGATAGAATACAAGCTGACTCAGCGTGAAGATTGAGCGATCGCTACTTTTATATTTATGGAAGTTACCAACAACGATGCGATCGCCATCCGTTCGCTAATTGAACACCAATTGGCAGCTTTTCAAAAAGATGATGCCCAAGGCGCTTTTGCCTTCGCCAGTCCGGGAATTCAGGCGCAATTTGGCACTCCAGAAAATTTTATGCAGATGGTGAAGATAAGCTACCCAGCAGTATACCGTCCTCGTTCTGTCTTTTTTGAGAAGATAACAACCATCCAGGGAAACATAACTCAGCCAGTGCTACTACTTGCCCCCGATGGAGTTCCCTTTAGAGCTTTATATTTTATGGAAAAACAGCCGGATAATTCCTGGAGGATTAACGGCTGCTTTCTAGTTTCTGTAGAAGCTAAAGAAATATAGAACCAAAATTTTATAATTTAACGCCCAAGGCTTCCCGATTATTCAAAACCTGATTTAACTTACCACTACGATAACCTTCCAAATCCAGCGTTACGTAAAGAAATCCAAGATCCTGAAATACAGAAACTACTTTTTGTAAATCTGTCATCAACACAAAATCTTTAATTTGCTCTGGTGATAATTCAATGCGTGCTGTATCCCCTTCCGATCGCACGCGCAAATTTTGCCAACCTAGCTTTCTTAAGAAAATTTCTGCTCTCCCAACTCGTTGTAACTTAGCAACAGTAATCTCTTCACCATAAGGAAACCGGGAACTTAGGCAAGGTTGAGCGGGTTTATCCCACCAAGGTAAACCGAGTTGTTGCGAAAGTTGGCGAACTTCAACTTTAGTGACACCTACTTCGGCTAAAGGCGATCGCGCCCCTCTTTCTTTCGCCGCCTGAATTCCTGGGCGATAATCATGCAAATCATCGGCATTTACCCCATCTACTACGTAGGGATAACCCAACTGTAAAGCTAAAGGTTTGAGAGTGTCGTGCAACTCACTTTTGCAAAAATAGCAGCGATTAACCGGGTTAGAAGTGTAATTGGGATTTTCCATCTCGTGAGTCTGGACGATTTTATGAGCAATCCCAATAGTTGCGGCTTGAATTTTGGCATCTTCCAACTCTTCTGGCAACAGCGAAGGAGAAACAGCCGTAACAGCTAAAGCGCGATCGCCCAATGCATCATAAGCAATTTTAGCAACCAAAGTGCTATCAACGCCCCCAGAATAGGCAATCAACGCCTGCTCCATCTCTTGAAATAAGGCTTTTAATTGCTCAAATTTTTCTATCAGCATCATTTCCCAATCCTACTCAAACCCTATAGCACCCAACACATTTTTATTGTAGTCATTTTGTTATTGGGCATTGGGCATTGGGCATTGGGCATTGGGCATTGGGCATTGGGCATTGCTTATTTCCCTTGTTTCCCTGTTCCCTGTTCCCTGCTTTCCTTATACTGGCGGTTTGCTGTACTTGGCTACCAGACTGGCTAAAAGTGGTAAATCAATCGGCTTAGAAATATAATCATTTACTCCAGCTGCTAGACAGATTTCGCGATCGCCTTTCATCGCCATTGCTGTTTGAACAATTACCGGAATCGCCTGATATTGCTCATTCTCTCGCAGTTTTTGGATCAAATCAAGACCATTTTCATCTGGTAGACAAACATCCATCAAAATCACTGCTGGTTCTAGCTGTGTCAAAATATCCCACATTTCCACAGCATTCTCAACCCAAGTCACCTGATATCCCAATTTCCGTAGATAAATTTGCATCAAATCAGCGTTGGGTAAGTCATTTTCTAGCAGCAAAATATCTACAGAATGACTAGGGGTGAAAAGCAGAGGAGATGAGAAGTATTTTGCTTCCTCATCCCCCTCATCCCCCTCATCTCCCTCATCTCCCGCCTCTTGCTGAAGGGGAAGTACAAGGGTAAAACGCGAACCGCGATCTACTTCAGATTCCACTTTCACAGAACCACCGTGAATTTGGGCAAGTTTGCGAGTCACTGCTAAACCCAAACCAGTCCCTTCAGCACCACCAGCGACAGCCTTAGCAATTTGGAAATAAGGTTCAAATAGTTGAGTTTGGTCTTCTTGAGAAATCCCACTGCCAGTATCCCAAACTGTAAAATGTACAGATACACCTTCAGGAAAAACCTGTAAGCCAACACTTCCAATGCTTGTGAACTTTAAGGCATTGAAGAGTAAATTCAACAGCATTTGCTTAAGTCGCAAAGAGTCGGCTACTAGGGTTGTGATATCGGGGTTAATTTCTAGGCACAGTTTTAAACCCTTATTAGCGGCTTTCTCTTTCACCAGTGCCAAAACATTGTTACATAGCAGAGGCACATCTATACTTTCCCACTGCACCTCTAGCTGATTTGCTTCAATTTTTGAGAGATCCAAAATATCATTAATCAGAGCTAGTAAATGCTTGCCGCTAGACTGAATGATATGTAAATACTCTAGCTGGCGTTCTTTAGTTGGTTCAAACCCTGGAGCTAAAAGCAGATGGGTAAACCCAATAATAGAACTAAGCGGTGTGCGAATTTCGTGGCTGGTGTTTGCCAAAAACTGGTTTTTCAGTTGATTGGTGCGCTCCAATTCTTGATTGGAGTTACTTAAATGTTGATATTGTTGCTGCAAAGATAGAATATGCCTGAGTTGTACCAAGGCTGTAGTACAGTGCTTGGCACACCTAGCCATCAATTCCGATCTAAGTTGATCTTGTGATTCTATGAGCGACTTACAATCGCAGTTTAGGGGCGCTGCGGCAATAATTAGCCAGCCCATGATGCTGCCAGAATCATCAGCTAACTGCCAAGCACTTGGTGGCTGTTGATTCTCAAGTTTCTGCAAATCTTCCAGTTCTATAATCTCTTGCAATTTCAACAGCAGCTTTTTTTCTGCTGTCGGCACATCTAAAAATAAAGGTTGTGAGTTTGGGGATGGAGAACCAGAAACATAGCAAACTGTGGCAACAGTTTCTTGTGGTTGAAACAGAGCGATGCCAACGGCATAATCTGTAAGCGCCAGATTACTGCTGTTTACAACGCTGCTAATCTCGTTAACCACAGCTTGGAGAATTTCTGCTTCTGCGGCTTCTGCCTGTAGGACATTGTTACAAGCAGAAAGCAGATACTGATTAAGGCGACTTTGCAACTGGTTCAAGCTGCTCTCCAGCCACAACTTGGCGCGAAGTTGCTGAATTCTTGTCAAAACTTTTGGCGTTGCATCTATCTGTGAGTTCTGGTCTGATAAGCTTGAGTACTGCTGCATGGTCAACTAGACCGCTTAACAAATTTAGCTTCACATAAAAATCCGAAAAGGATTTTATGTATATTAGCGGACAATTCTTTTTTATTTATAAAACATAACTTATGTTGTTATAAACCATAACTTATGATGTCAAATTTAGCAGCTATTCTAAAAAAATTATTATATGAACCACTGACCTAAAATTTTTTAAAGCAACTTAAGACTTATGGATACACAATTCGCCCAACTAATCGTCAATGGGATTGCGGTGGGGAGCATTATTGCTCTAGCCGCAGTTGGACTGACTCTTACTTATGGAATTTTACGGTTATCTAACTTTGCTCATGGTGACTTTTTAACTTTAGGAGCCTATCTCACTTGGCTGATCAATAGTATTGGAGTAAATATTTGGCTGTCAATGATCCTGGCGGCGGTAGGAACAGTAGCAGGAATGCTGTTATCGGAAAAGCTATTGTGGTCAAAGATGCGCTCTATACGTGCTACTTCCACTACACTGATTATTATTTCTATCGGACTTGCCTTATTTCTTCGCAATGGCATTATTTTGATCTGGGGTGGCAAGAACCAAAATTATAATTTACCTGTCACCACAGCTTTAGATATCTTTGGGTTAAAAGTACCGCAAAATCAATTATTGGTATTGGGGTTAGCGGTGCTAGCAATTTTGGGGCTGCATTACCTATTGCAAAATACCAAAATTGGTAAGGCGATGCGAGCAGTTGCTGACGATCTCGACTTGGCAAGGGTTTCAGGTATCAATGTCGATCGAGTAATTTTTTGGACTTGGTTAATTGCCGGCACTCTTACGTCATTGGGCGGCAGTATGTATGGGTTGATTACAGCCGTGCGTCCAAATATGGGGTGGTTCTTAATTTTACCGTTATTTGCCTCAGTGATTCTTGGGGGGATTGGCAATCCTTACGGTGCGATCGCAGCAGCTTTTATCATTGGCATTGTCCAAGAAGTCAGCACCCCCTGGTTGGGTTCACAGTACAAACAAGGTGTAGCACTGTTAATCATGATTTTGGTGCTGCTCATTCGTCCCAAAGGTTTATTCAAAGGAACGATTTGAGCAGCACCTCTCCACTTCTAACTATTCAATAATGTGGAAATACCAGGCTGCTACCAGGAAATTGATAGCCAACAAGAATATTGCCCAGCCTGTGCGATAGGCATAGGGAGGTTTAGCTCCACTGTCGGCAAATGGGGAATTTGCAGGATTCTTCGTTGTTTTAGCGGTCATAATCCGATTCTCCTAATGTCATGACTTTCTAAGAAATACCAAACTGGCGTACCAAATACCCAAATTCTTTAAGAATATTTGTGTGAATTTGGGAATTGGGCATTGGGCATGGGGCATTGGGCATGGGGCATTGGGCATTGGGAATGGAAAATTGGTTAATTCTTCTCCCCCTGCTTCCCCTGCTCCCTCATCCCCCTCATCTCCCCTACTCCCTACTCCCCACTCCCCACTCCCTCCTCTCCAGCATGATAGGAACTGCGAACCAGAGGCCCAGAACGGACATGATTGAATCCCATTTCCCATGCTAATCTGCCGAGTTGATCGAATTCCTCTGGAGTCCAATATTTTTGGACTGGGAGATGTTCTAAGGAAGGACGCATATACTGTCCGAGAGTCAAGCGATCGCACTCCACAGCCCTTAAATCAGCCATTGCTTCAATAACTTCATCAAGTGTTTCACCATGTCCCAGCATCAAACCTGACTTAGTGGGAATTGTCGAATCGATTTCTTTGACCATAGCTAGTACCGAGAGTGAGCGATCGTATTTAGCTCCCCGACGCACTGGCCCAGTTAATCGCCTCACTGTCTCGATATTGTGATTAAAACATGCTGGTTTAGCTTTCACAACCATCGCTATCCGTTGGCGTTGACCTGATTCCCCAACACCAGCACCACCCCAAAAATCTGGAGTCAGCACTTCAATTTGAGTCTCTGGGTTTAATTGGCGGATAGTAGCGATCGTCTCCACAAAATGACCTGCGCCCTGATCGGGCAAGTCATCACGGGCGACAGAAGTCAGTACTACATAACGCAATCCCAAAAGCTGTACAGCCTCTGCTACCTTTTGCGGTTCCTCTAAATCAAGAGGCATGGGTGAATGACCTTTATCTACTTGACAAAAAGCACAAGAGCGAGTGCAAGTAGGCCCCATTAGCAAGAAAGTTGCAGTTTTTTGAGCATAGCACTCTCCTCGGTTGGGACAGCGACCTTCTTCGCAAATTGTGTGGATTTGGCGCTGTTTAATAATGCGTTGTACGGTAGATATTTCACTGGCTTTACCGATAGGGCGACGTAACCAGCTAGGCATTGCCGCAATTTCAGACTTTAGTTCGGCTTGTTGTGACGAAATCATAGACATCCAAGCAAGATACGGATATAAAGTAATGGTCTTTCAATGGACAAGAATAGACACAGAAAACGGTCTTAATATCTCCGTGTCTCCGTGTGCTTATATGCTTTATGCCCTAGAACAAAGCTAAAGCCTTAAATATCACCATGACATAAATCGAAAAGAGCGCAAGCAAAAGTTTTACAAAACACCTCTAGCAATGTCATTTATACCGAAATATACTATCCCCCAATTGCTAGAAATTTTGTATATAGTGGGAGGATTCTCAAGGACAATCGGCAAAGTCGCTATTTACACTTAAAGTTTCTGTTAGAGCAAACAGTCGTGGCAAGCAACAAGATTTTAGTTATCGATGACACTACAGTTGTCAGGGTAAAAGTACGCGAAATGTTGCCTCCGGGCAATTTTGAGGTACTGGAAGCAAAAGACGGTTTAGAAGGACTAAATTTTATTCTTCAGGAAAAACTCAGCCTAATTATGCTGGATTTCCTGTTGCCTAAAATGAGTGGCTGGGAGGTTTTCCAGAAAGTTCAAGCCGATCCGGAATTAAGGAAAATTCCTTTGGTGCTCATGTCAGGTCGCAAGGAAGAAGTAACTGAGAAGATCGCGGAACCCTTTGAATACTTTGAATTTCTGGGCAAGCCTTTTGATCAAAAGCAACTAATTAACGCAATTAAGTTAGCTATGACCAAGGCGAAACTGCCGCGCCCAGAATTAGTCGCAGTTGGAGCCGGGGTTGCTGTTAAAAATAGCACAGTTGTAACTTCTAGCGTCGCAACTGCGACGGTAGCAGCCCCTAGCGTCGCAAATACTGCTACGGTAGCAATACCTACTGCTGCCAGTACTGCAATGCCTACGGCGGCAAGCAACGCAACTCCTACTGCTGGAGGAGTCTCTGAGGCAGAAATTAATTTATTAAATGAGAAAATTGTCAAAATGCAAGCTGAAATCGAGGGCTTGAAGAAACAGCTAACTCAGGTTGTTACCTTTATTAAACAAAAAATCAAGTAGCATTTGTGTTCATTATTATGTTGACAAATCATCGGTGACAACCAAATCCAAAAACAGGAAAAAATTATACGTAGGGGCAATTCATGAACTGCCCCTACGTTTTGCGTAAGAGAAATTAAAAATAAATGAGTAATGAGTAATAAGTAACGGGTATTTACTCATTACTCATTACTTATTACTCATTACTTCAAACATTTTAGACAGTTGGAGTTGGGGTTGAAATCCCCAACTCCAACTGATACTACGTATAGACGTAGGGGTCTTAAACCCTTGATTTGGTGATAAAATTTGATTCCTATGGTGCTGCCTTGCCTCTGCGTAAGATTTATTGATTATTCAACTGTCTAGTCTACTTCAACCATCGAGCCGCATCTTTGGCATGGTAAGTCAAAATCAAGTCTGCGCCAGCACGTTTAAATCCAGTTAAAGTTTCCATAACTACTCGCTCCTCATCAATCCAACCATTGAGAGCCGCAGCTTTCACCATCGCATACTCACCAGAAACATTGTAAGCCGCAACTGGTAAGTTACTTGCTTCCTTCACGCGCCAGATAATATCCATGTATGCCAAAGCTGGCTTAACCATGAGCATATCAGCACCTTCGGCGATATCCAATTCAATCTCTTTAATTGCTTCGCGCCCGTTACCTGGATCCATTTGGTAAGTTCTTCTATCCCCAAATTGCGGTGTCGAGTCTGCTGCATCCCGAAATGGGCCATAGTAACCCGAAGCATATTTAGCAGCATAAGACAAAATCGGCGTGTCTTGAAATCCGGCTTCATCCAAACCGACACGAATTGCCTGGACAAATCCATCCATCATCCCAGATGGCGCGATAATATCAGCACCTGCTTTCGCTTGAGAAACTGCTGTTTTCTTCAACAATTCCAAAGTTGGGTCATTTAAAACTCGTCCTGTTAAATCACCAACTTGCAGATAACCACAATGACCGTGGCTAGTGTACTCACATAAACAAGTATCGGCAATTACAATCAAGTCTGGCACTGCTGTTTTTACCGCCGTCGCTGCTTTTTGGACGATACCGCAATCATGCCAAGCACCAGTGGCATCGACATCTTTATCAGCCGGAATACCAAATAAAATAATAGAAGGAATTCCTAAGTCATAAACTTCTTTGGCTTCTTCGACAATTTTATCTATCGAAAGTTGGTAGACTCCGGGCATGGATTTCACTTCATTAGCGATTCCCTCACCTGGTACGGCAAATAATGGGTAGATTAAATCGCTTGTTGTTAAAACAGTTTCACGAACCATCCGGCGCAATTGAGGATTAGTACGCAGACGACGGGGACGATGTGTAGGAAACATAAAATTTTATGAAGAAAAACAACGCAAATGGACACAAAACAAAGCGTCACAAAAGCAGGTTAAAATTTTCCTGCCGTCAGACAGACTACAAACAGTGCTTAACTGTACTTTGCCCTACTCTTAATCAAGTTGTGGGGCAATTTTGTATTCTACAGCTTGGTTGCACTTATCCGACGGACTGGAAAAAAAACAATATAGTAAGCAATTCAAAATTCACAATGGGAATTGAGGGTTGAAATTTAAACGCAAAGGCACGCAGAGAATTCGCTACGAATTAATTAAATTTTGTATTTAGTAGCAAATAACTGACAATTACCAATGCCCAATGCCCAATGCCCAATACCCAATAATAATTTGTTCTAAAGAAATCGAAAAATGTAGGGATAACGGAAGGGTATATCAGGATTACTGAAAACACCGATGAGCGCCCAAATTGTTAATCCCCAGTGCAATAGATATCCCAGACCGGCTAGTGGGCCCAGTAATAATAGAGGTAAGAGTAACCAACCGAGGAGAAAAAACAGCACTCCCAGAATTGCACCATAGAACCAGACATTAAAGTGGAAATTGATGGATTCTTTGGCGTTTTCTTTAACAACAGGATCATCAGATACAAACAGTATGGCGATCGGGATACCGACAGATACCAGTGTTGTACTGAAGAAAATTGATCCATGCGCCAAGGCGGATAGAAGCTTTCGCTTGTCTGTGTCGTACATTGCTTTCTCCTATTTAATCAGATTGTTGATTACACTACGACCCTATCACGAGCATCGTTGTCTTAAGATTAAAAGACTTACTAGAGTCAAAAAAATTAAGTTAGCTAACAAACAAATACATTTATGTCTACTGAACTTCAGTCTGAACTTATTCAAGCAGTTGAACTGCGACGCAATTTTGCGATTATATCTCACCCTGATGCTGGTAAAACTACACTAACAGAAAAGCTACTTTTATACGGAGGTGCGATTCACGAAGCTGGAGCAGTTAAGGCACGACGGGCACAGCGTAAGGCTACCTCTGACTGGATGGCGATGGAACAACAACGGGGTATTTCCATTACCTCCACGGTGTTGCAATTTGAATACAAGAATTGCCAAATAAATTTATTAGACACTCCCGGACACCAAGATTTCAGTGAAGATACTTACCGCACTCTCGCGGCTGCCGATAATGCAGTGATGTTAATTGATGCGGCAAAAGGTTTGGAACCCCAAACCCGCAAGTTGTTTGAAGTATGTAAGTTGCGGGGTATCCCGATTTTTACATTTATCAATAAGCTCGATCGCCCCGGAAGAGAACCTCTGGAATTGTTGGATGAAATTGAGCAAGAATTGGGATTGCAAACCTATGCAGTCAACTGGCCGATTGGCATGGGCGATCGCTTTAAAGGTGTTTTTGACCGACATAAACAACAAATTCACCTGTTTGAACGCAGCGCCCACGGCAGCCGAGAAGCCCGCGATACGGTAGTCGAATTAGGCGATCCGAAAATAGAAGAACAGCTAGAACAAAGCCTTTACCACCAACTGAAAAACGATCTGGAACTCTTAGAAGGAGTTGGGCCAGAACTAGATTTGCAGTTGGTACACGAAGGCAAAATGACACCTGTGTTCTTTGGCAGCGCTATGACTAACTTCGGGGTAGAGTTATTCCTCAAGTATTTCCTCGACTATGCCCTGAAACCCGGTTCTCATTACAGCAGTGTTGGCGAAGTTGCCCCTACATACCCAGAATTTTCGGGGTTTGTCTTCAAGCTGCAAGCGAACATGGACCCGAAACACCGCGATCGCGTCGCATTTATCCGGGTCTGTACTGGTAAGTTTGAAAAAGATATGATGGTGAATCACGCCCGCATCGGTAAACTTATCCGTCTATCTCGCCCGCAAAAACTCTTTGCTCAAGAGCGGGAATCGATTGATGTGGCTTATCCTGGCGATGTGATTGGTTTGAACAATCCCGGTGTTTTTGCGATCGGGGATACAATTTACACGGGACAAAAGCTCGAATATGAAGGGATTCCGTATTTTTCGCCGGAACTGTTTGCATCTCTGAGGAATCCCAACCCCTCGAAATCTAAACAATTCCAAAAAGGTGTTGCGGAATTGCGAGAAGAAGGTGCTGTGCAAATCATGTATTCAAATGATGAAGCCAAGCGCGATCCAATTTTGGCGGCGGTTGGCCAGTTGCAATTTGAAGTGGTACAGTTTCGCTTACAAAACGAGTATGGTGTAGAAACCATATTAGATGTATTACCCTACAGTGTCGCCCGTTGGGTTGAGGGTGGTTGGGAAGCATTAGAAAAAGTGGGACGAATATTCAATACCACTACAGTTAAGGACAGTATGGGACGGCCAGTGTTGTTATTCCGTAATGAATGGAATTGTCAACAGTTGCTCGGCGACCATCCAGAGTTAAAATTAAGCGCGATCGCTCCAGTATTTTCTAGTCAACAACCAGTGGAAGAATAATTCACTTGACAAGCAAAACTTGGGCGCGGTTGAGTTCCACTGCATCCGAGGTTCGCGCTTTTGCCCAAACGTGGATCACTTAGAAGAGATTGGAGTGCCAGAATTTGTATGCCTTCACATGCCAAATCATCTTTGGAGGCTGGTTTAGTTGCCCTCAAACAGGGAAATTACCAAACAGCGATCGCTCAACTTGAACCTATTGCTAGCAGCCAAAGCAATGGTACTGCTAGCTTACAAGCCCAGGTTGGTTTAGTGATGGCTTATGCTCGCACTGGCGAAGTTTCCCAAGCGATCGCTATTTCCCAGAATCTCATTGAGAGTAACAATCCGCAAGTTCAAGAGTGGGCAACACGCGCTCTCGAACACCTGACAAAGCGTAAGAAACGCGATCGAGAATCAAAAAATGTCGAAACTGGATTTGTTGCTTTTGAGAATTCAACCCCAGATTCTTCCCTAAATTCTCCCTCAGTTACCCCCCCGGTAACTCCTACATCAGAGGAAAAGCCAGAAGTTGAAGTAATAGAAACCAAGAGTGATGACATCCCGGCGATGGTACCACTACCTAAGCTCAAAGCTACAGTAGCGACACCATTACCACCACCGACTGCACCACTAAACGGTTTCATGGGTTCCGTAACCCGCACCCAAGCTAAATTATTCGGCGTTATTTATTGGCGACAAGCACAACGCGCCAAAGCATGGCAACCCCTACGTAAACCAAAACTAATTCCCTTACGGTTGCTAACAGCAGGAACATTCATTGCCCTATTTTGGGTGATGCGAGAAATCCTCAAGTTCGCAATGGGATTCATCAACCTGACTTTAGTCAAACTACCTTATCTGGAGCCATTGCAGCTTTTATACAGCAACCCTACTAAATTGTTGCTAACGGTATTGGTGATTTTAATCGCAGTATCACCTTGGTTGCTGGATCTTTTATTGGCTAAGTTGTATGGTCAGCGAGAATTTTCCAAAGATGTATTGAATGGCCATAGCCGCGAAGCTGTGCGAGTGCTACAACGCTGTTGTCAACAGCGTCACTGGCCGTTACCTAAACTGCGGATCTTACCAATAGCTGCACCAATTATCCTGACTTACGGTAGTTTACCACGTAATGCCAGGATTGTTGTGAGTCAAGGACTATTAGAGCAACTAGCAGATGATGAAATCGCAATTATCTACGCCACGCAGCTAGGGCATATTGCTCACTGGGATTTTGCTGTGATGTCTTTGTTGCTGCTGGTGACACTACCAATTTATAAGCTATATCAGCGAATATCTGAGTTAGCAGACAAAATATCAGGGAAAGTTTGGCGTTGGCCAGTGACAATTGTGGCTAGTCTTGTTTATGGAATTTGGGGTTTGCTAACTGGGACTGGATTATGGTTGTCGCGGTTGCGGCTTTATTATAGCGATCGCGTCGCATCTGAAATCACTGGTAATCCCAACGCCTTAATTCGCGCTTTACTCAAAATTTCCATTGGCATTGCAGCTGATATCCAAAAAGAAGAACATACCAGTTGGCAACTAGAAAGCTTAAATGTCTTGACACCAGTTAGCCACCAGCAGAGCCTTTCTTTGGGCACTATTGCCAGCAATTTATCTTTTGAATCATTTTTGAAGTGGGATACTGCCAATCCCTATCGCCAATGGTTTACTATTAATAATAGTCATCCCCTGATGGGCGATCGCATTGAACGCCTTTGTAAAATAGCCCGTCACTGGCATCTAGACACCGAACTACATTTTGCAAGCGAACCATCAAGAGTGAAGCGTCAGTCTTTCTTATTACAAATCGCTCCCTGGTTGGGAATTCCTCTAGGGATTCTGTTTGCAGCTTTGGTCTGGCTAACCTGGCAACTAGCATTTGCACTCAAGTTTTTGAATCTAAAGTGGATATATGAAGATTGGTCTTTTATTACAGGCTGCCTTCTAATTGGCTTTAGCGTCGGTACAGTGATGCGGATTAATTCTTTTTTCCCCGATATCAAATCCCCCACCGTACAAACTGACGACTACCTACCGAACTTATTAGCTGACCCTTCTGCCTTACCCATTGATAGCGTCAGCGTGCGTCTTGTGGGTAAGTTATTAGGTCGTCAAGGTACTAGCAATTCCCTAGCGCAAGATTTAATCCTCCAATCCAGCGCAGGTTTGGTGAAATTACACCACATTTCTTGGCTAGGACAGTCAGTGAATCACCAGGATCTAATCGGTCGCCAAATTATCGTCACAGGTTGGTTCCGGCGAGGAGCAACACCTTGGATTGATATCCAAACCCTGGAAACTCAAAGTGGTAAAACCATTCATAGCCCTCATCCCATCTGGTCTACTTTTTTGGCAGTTGCAGCCCAGGCTTTGGGCGCATACGTTTTTCTTACTGGTTAATTATTGGGAATTGGGAATTGGGAATTGGGCATTGGGCATTGGGCATTGGGCATTGGGCATTGGTCTATCCCTTCCTACTCAGCACTGATGAGCGTCATTGCTTATTTGCAAAGGACAAATGACAAATCAGAATGTAAACAAAAGTTGCAGGTTTTCTTTAAAGATGTTACATTTATTTACACAAACTATAGCAACAAAAATAACTCAGCACTACAGCTTAGTTATTAATTCGGATGCTTTCCCCCCTCCATACCTTTTTATCCTCCCAACACAGCAGGAAATCAACCAGCCACCGGCTGGTTTTTGTTTCAAAAGATGCTCCCTTAAATCAAAAAATGTGTTTTATGTTACGATGCAGTAATACTAACGTTAGAAATGTATGCGCTAAACTAGCTACGTAGAAAATACCGTGGTAATGTAAGGAATGGTATTTGATTCTGCGAAAAAGGCATGGAAGAAAGCGTGTACTTTAGCAGGCAATAGGCTATTAAATTTACAATTCTTAGAATTAAGGTGTTATTAGCTCACCATAGTGTGGGCCTTTGGATTAAACAAGCTTGATCCCGACGAAAAACTGTATTGTATAAGTTGACAGTTTCGAGCAAAAAATTGGTTGATGGCAGTCTTGGTCAATAGCATCTATTTAAAAGTCCAAAGCCAAGTAATTGTTTTCTTGCCTTGCCATGTTCATTTAACTCTGGAGGTATAGTTCATGTCCGTTCGCCTATATATAGGTAATTTGCCTAAAGAAGAAATCGATCGTCAAGATTTGCAAGCAGTTTTTGCAGCAGAAGGTGAAGCTGTAACTACTAAATTAATTAAAGACCGCAAAACTGGTAAATGCCGTGGTTTTGGTTTTCTTACCGTCAACAATGACGAACAAGCTGACGAAATCATTGAAAAATATAATGGTCAGATGTTTAAAGACACTGCCATTAAGTTAGAAAAGGCATTACCTCGGACAAAAGGTGAAGAGGGCGACGAACAAGCTCCTAAACCAGTTCAAGCTGGTAGTACGCCCGTTCCTGCTGTTAACAGAGAAGGTAGAGAAAGTAGCCGTCGGGAGAAAAGCTCTAAAAAGCCCCGTCGTGGTGGCGGTGGCGGGGGTTCCCGCGAAAACAGCACAACAACAACTACCGATTCAGACGCTATTCGTCCAGATCCTCGTTGGGCTTCGGAATTAGAAAAGCTGAAGCAAATGTTAGCTGCACAAACTACGAATTAATCCTTAAGGAAGAGAAATTAAAAATTAAAAGTCAGAATTTTTCTTGATTTTTAATTTTTAATTGTTGGCTATCACCTAGCTGCTTAGTTAACGTCTACTTGCAGCTATTTTTGTAAGTAAAAATATACTGATAAGTAGTCGGACACAATTAAATTCATTAGTGGAGATAGGGAAGAGGTTACAGGTTACAGGTTACAGTAAAAAACTTGTGTAATTAATTCTGTCTGATTACTTACAAGGCAATTTTTATAAAATTGTTGTTCAAGCTTGCTTATAAAAAATTAAGTTTTTACGATTGGCTGCATTAAAATCTGACTGAAGATGAATGCGATAGGCATCGCTGTAAAGATAATCTACACTCAAGGTAAGACCGATCGTTTGCAGCTTCTGTTATGTCATCAACTCTAGATTCTTTGCCACCTGCGCTTGCTAAAATTGTCCAGCGCTTTCAACGCGCTTCCGAACCGAAGCGGCGCTACGAACAGCTAATCTGGTATGCTCAGAAGCTCAATGAGTTCCCAGAAGCTGATAAATTACCCGAAAATAAAGTTCCTGGTTGCGTGTCTCAAGTTTATATTACAGCAACCCTGGATGACGGTAAAGTTGTGTTTCAGGGCGAGTCTGATTCCCAGTTAACCAAAGGATTAGTAGGGCTGCTAGTTGAAGGATTGCAGGGACTAACGCCAACTGAGATTGTCCAACTTACCCCAGATTTTATTCAAGAAACGGGCTTAAATGTTAGTCTCACGCCATCCCGCGCTAATGGATTTTACAACATTTTTAAAACCATGCAAAAAAAAGCGTTGGAATGTAAGTTAGATTTACCTAGCTAAACTTGGTCATTAGTCATTAGTCATTTGCAAAGGACAGCTGACAAATAACGTATAATTACCAAAATTTAGACTCATGCCAACAAATTTATTATCTACTTCTACTACTACTGGTTTTGGTGGAATAGTTCAAGAATATCTCTGGAAATGGGAAAATCAGCAATTGCGCGTTGTTTATGAAACCCTTGGTAAAGGTTCACCGCTATTGCTATTACCATCTTTCAGCAGTGTTTCGACACGTTCGGAAGTAGGCGAACTTGCCAAGTTACTAGCTCCCAATTTTCAAGTTGTAGCCGTAGATTGGCCTGGATTTGGTGAATCTTCTCGCCCTAGCTTGGATTACCGTCCAGAAATATATCAGCACTTTCTGGAAGATTTTGTCAAAGCTATTTTTAATACTCCGATTATTGCGATCGCGGCTGGTCATGCTGCTAGTTACGTTTTAAAATTAGCTGTGAAGCAGGTTGCTTTCTCAAAGATTGTATTGTTAGCTCCTACTTGGCGTGGCCCTTTGCCCACAATGGGCGCAAGTCAGCAAATAGCTGGCATTGTCAGAGGATTGGTGCGATCGCCTATACTTGGTCAAGCGCTCTACAAACTCAACACTGCCCAATCTTTATTAAGTTTTATGTACCGCCGTCATGTCTTTACTGACGCGGCTAAAATTACACCAAGTTTCATCGAGAATAAATGGTACACAACTCAACAACCAGGAGCGCGATTTGCATCTGCTGCTTTTGTAACTGGTAATCTTGATGCTGTACACGAACAATCTGATTTTCTGGAACTTGTGCAGTCTTTAGATATACCTCTGATAGTAGTAATTGGGGAATCCAGCCCCCCTAAATCACGAGAAGAAATGAACGCTTTGGTAGCCTTGCCAGGGGTGAGAAGTGTCGTTATACACGGTTCTCTGGGGCTGCATGAAGAATACCCAGCACTTGTTTTAGAAGCAGTTCAGGATTTTCTCTTCTCCTCATAAAATTAAATCATCGCACCAAGATGCAAAAAATCATTTTGCACTTTGGTGCAAGATTAAAATTATGGAACTTACGCAAAAAGACAGCGAAAGCCTTGATTTCGCGTAGGGGCAATTCATGAATTTCCCCTACGATATATCTGGTTTTTCTAATCATATATACTTGGTCTTTCCTGTCAATGCCTAAGTCCTATACATAGATCCCAAAAACGCGATAAATCGCTGTCAGTATATTGTAAAGACGGCGATTTATCGCGTCTCTTGCCTTAACCGAACAGTGTTGAGATTAGTTCAAGCTATTGCGAGTAACTTTTTGCAACCGAGAAAGAGAAAGCGCCAGTAAACCGACTATACCAAGGGCAGGGATAGTTGATGACTCAGGCACTGCCTTCACTTCAAAATCAAAATTGAAAGTACCAGAATCCTTAAAGGGAATGGGGTTAGTCCCATTGCCTAAATCCACAAGTTTGAATGATGCAGAATAAGTTCCCAGTGGTGCAGTAGCATCAGTCCAAAAGGTAGGGCTAAAGGAAAAATTATCACCACTACCAATTGTGTAGATATCGCCGACTGACTTGACAATATCAACACCTGCTGAATTGCCAATATTCAATCCACTGCTAATTGAAGCTAATTGTAAACCAATATTTGCACCCTCAAGTGATGACTGCCAACGACCATTAGAGCTATTGAACAGATACTGGTTGTCTAATTCTTTTGAAGTTTCTAGAGACGCTAAAGTTTCTATTGTCAGATTGCTATATTCCTTATCTGTTGCGGTACTAATCAAGCGACCACTATAAAACCCTGTGCCAGGTAATAATGTTAGCGGCGGTTGTGCTGAGTAAGATTCAGGAATTCGGTTATTTGTATTGGTTGGGTTAATGCTTGGGTTGTCTAACGACCCTGAGTAGCTATAAGCACCAATGCCGTGGAAATGGCTAGATTCGGGTTGGTCTTCATTTCTGTGTGCATATAGAAAGGTCAAACGATTGTAGTTGGGGTTCTCTAAACCTGCGTATGTCCCTGTAGAAAGAACTTCTAAACTATCTAAGCCGATATAAAAGCTAGTTTCATCTGAATGATTATGAGTATCATCTGCTAGTGCAGGGGCTATTGCAGTAGATACAACCAACGGTGCAACGACCAAAAAACTGACTGCAATAGACGCAGATGCTTGCACCGTGTGAGTTAATTGCTTTTTCAAGCAGGTAATGTTTTTTGAAACCACCAGGCTTCTCCATCAAAGAATAATTTATTCATCTGTGATAATGATTATCACTATAGTTATCAGATTGTCAAGGTACAAACCTGTGACTTACGGCAGACTGTAGGCTTGCATGGAATATTTGCAACTGATAAATATTTATTACTTATTGAAGATGCATAAAAATCAAATATTTGGTGATTAAATTATGTGATTATTTTGCTGAAACCCAAAATAACAGCAAGTTCATTTATGATATGTGATAATGATTATCCATAAGGTGAGATAAGGGGAATTTAGAGTATGGTGGCTGACGTAATCAACAATTCAGTTCCCGTTACTGTTCTTACAGGCTATTTGGGAGCAGGTAAAACGACTCTACTCAATCACATCCTCACCTACGAACACGGCAAAAAAGTTGCTGTGATTGTTAATGAATTTGGGGAAGTGGGTATTGATAATCAATTGATTATCGATGCCGATGAAGAAATATTTGAAATGAACAATGGCTGTATCTGTTGTACAGTAAGGGGCGATTTAATTCGCATCATTGGCAATTTGATGAAGCGGCGCGATAAATTTGACCATTTAGTAATTGAAACAACTGGATTAGCCGACCCTGCACCAGTGATTCAGACATTTTTTGTAGATGAAGATTTGCAAAGCCAATTGTCTTTAGATGCGGTGGTGACAGTGGTAGATGCCAAGCATATTTGGCAACATTGGGATGCAGACGAAGCACAAGAACAGATTGCTTTTGCCGATGTAATTTTACTTAATAAAACAGATTTAGTCGAGCCAGAAGAGTTAGATGAATTAGAAAAACGGATTCGGGCGATGAATGCGATCGCAAAAATCTACCGTACCCAAAATTCTGAACTAGGAATGGATGCTTTATTAGGTGTAAAAGCCTTTGATTTAGACCGTGCATTAGAAATCGATCCAGATTTCTTAGGCGAAGATACCCACGTACACGATGAAAGCGTCTTTTCTGTGGCTTTAGTAGAAGCCGGTGCAGTCGATGGAGAAAAATTAAACACTTGGCTTTCGGAATTACTGCGTACCCAAGGCCCAGATATTTTTCGGATGAAAGGCATTTTAAATATTGCTGGAGAAGAAAATCGATTTGTATTCCAAGGAGTACACATGATCTTTGATGGCAAACCCGATCGCCCTTGGAAACCAAGCGAAACCCCCAAAAACGAACTAGTCTTCATCGGCCGCAACCTTGATGCAGCGCAACTCAAACAAGATTTTCTTGCCTGTCTAGCATAATTAGGGAGTAGGGAGTAGGGAGTAGGGAGGAGAGAGGAGGGAATTTCCCACTCCCCAATCCTGAATTCTACTCCCCACTCCCCACTCCCCACTCCCCCTTTAAAAATATGAACTCCACAACCAAATCGAAGGAATTTGAACAACACTATTCGGGGACACTTTCAGATTATGTAACTGCGATCGCTTGGTCGCCACAAGGTAAAACTTTAGCAGCTACTTCTGCCGCCGGTGAAGTAGTTTTGTGGAATGATGGCGAACTTACAACGCTACAAACTGGTAACGGTAAATCACTAGACTGTCTCGCATTTTCGCCAGATGGAAAATTTTTAGCCGTTGGCGGACAAGATGGACAGGTCAAAATTTGGCAGAATACTGAATTAATCGCCACCTTGGAAAATGCCCCCGCATGGGTTGACAAGCTAGCTTGGAATTACACCAGTAATCAACTAGCTTTTAGTTTGGGGCGTTACGTCCAAGTCTGGGATGCAGATACTCGTGAAATTGTCGTGACGCTAAATTTCGACAACTCTTCAGTATTGGGTATAGATTGGCGCATTGACGGAGAATACTTGGCCATTAGTGGTTACAAGGGAGTCAAGATTTGGCATAGTCAAAACTGGGATGAAGAACCATACAACCTAGAGATGACTACTGTCAGCGTAGCAATGGCTTGGTCGCCCGATGGCAAATACCTGGCTTCTGGCAACATGGATCGTAGTGTCACTGTTTTGGAATGGAATAACCCTGACCCTTGGGTAATGCGTGGCTTCCCTGGTAAAATTCGCCAATTGGCATGGTCAGAAGTTACAACCAAAGTGGGTGCGCCAATACTGGCATCTTCTAGCGTTGAAGGGATTGTGGTGTGGGAAAAGCTAGAGGATGATACTTTAGGCTGGGAAGCACGAGTATTAACAAATCATGTGGATGTGATCAATGCGATCGCCTTTGCACCCAAAAGCTTCCTTCTCGCTTCTGCTGCTGCTGATGGCTGGTTGTGTTTGTGGAACCAAGCCAAGGAAGTATCTCAAATTATCACAGGTGTTTCAGGAGGTTTTTCTAGCCTAGCTTGGCATCCCCAGGGTAAGTTACTAGCCGCAGGTGGTGAGCAAGGCGAATTAGTTATTTGGTCAAAGGTTTTGCGCGGTCAAGGATTTGGTCGCAGTTAAGTAATACTCAGTAGTTAAAGTTGAACCCCGACAATTTATTGGTTATGCTGTATCATCAAAGGTATTTTTGTGTAAATTATGAACATAGTCAAACTGATTTTACTTGCCTGTCCTGCATTTCTGGTATCTATGCTGCTGGTAGTTAATCCAGTACACGCATCCAGCCTAAAATCTCTATATGCTACACAAATTGTTACCGTAGCACCTACAGAACAAATTATTGATCTGGCAACACCGAACTTGATTCAATCATCTAATCCGATTATTGATCAAGTTGGTTGCAATTGTGCAAACTGCGTTCAGTCTAAATTTCAGTCGTTACAAGGTAAGCTGCCATCAGTCGGTTTTTAAGAAAGTTAGAAGTTATGAATCTTGTAGGGGCACAGCAATGCTGTGCCCTTATTAATTATTAATGAGCTTTTTGTAGATAGCGAACGCACCTGCGGCATCATTATTTATGTAATCAACATATTCACTGAAGGTCACGCCTTAAAAAACAAGTAGGAAAGTTTTTAGGTGAATCCCTAAATAGTGAGAAACCTGCTGGTAAGCTAGTTAAGTTGGTGCAATAGCTATCTGCACCCAAGCTGTTAAGCTCTTGTTCAAACAGCTAGTCTGGGGATTAGAAAACTTGCTAGAGTGAACAGAGTTAGCCTTAATGTCTAATCGCCAAAACCTATACATATCATGGATTTTGCTAATATTGCATCCCAGTTGAACGCTGGAACGATTTTACCAGAGGGGATTGTTATTATCACCCTCTTGGGGGTTTTGATTGTTGATTTGATTTTGGGGCGTACATCCGCACGCTGGATTGGATATCTAGCGATCGCAGGTTTATTTGCTTCCATTGTCGCCCTATACTTTCAATGGGACTCTCCTAATCCCATCGGTTTTACCGGCACCTTTAACAGTGATGACCTGAGTATCGTCTTTCGCGGCATCATTGCCTTATCTGCGATCGCCACTATACTGATGTCAATTCGCTACGTTGAGCAAAGCGGTACTCCTTTAGCCGAATTCATCGCTATTTTGCTGAGTGCTACTTTAGGAGGGATGTTTTTATCCGGGGCTAGTGAGTTGGTGATGATTTTCATCTCCCTAGAAACCCTGAGTATTTCGTCTTATCTATTGACAGGTTATACCAAGCGTGACCCTCGCTCCAATGAAGCGGCGCTGAAATACTTGTTAATTGGCGCTTCCAGCACAGCAGTATTTTTGTACGGTGTATCACTGCTGTATGGACTATCTGGAGGACAAACTGAACTAAGCGCGATCGCTAATGGTATTGCCACAGCGAAAGTGGGACAATCTTTAGGGTTAGTGATTGCCTTGGTTTTTGCGATCGCAGGTATTGGCTTCAAAATCTCAGCTGCACCCTTCCACCAGTGGACACCAGACGTTTACGAAGGCGCTCCCACCCCAGTCATCGCCTTTTTATCAGTTGGTTCCAAAGCAGCCGGATTTGCCCTAGCCATCCGCTTGCTGACAACAGCCTTCCCCCTTGTTGCAGACGAGTGGAGATTTGTCTTCACTGCACTAGCCGTTCTCAGCATGATTTTGGGTAACGTAGTCGCCCTAGCCCAAACCAGCATGAAACGAATGCTAGCTTACTCATCCATTGCCCAAGCTGGGTTTGTGATGATTGGCTTGATTGCTGGCACACAAGCCGGGTATGCCAGCATGATATTTTACCTACTGGTTTACCTGTTCATGAACCTGTGCGGCTTTACCTGCATCATCCTGTTCTCGCTGCGGACAGGAACCGACCAGATTGCCGAATACTCTGGTTTATATCAAAAAGACCCACTTCTAACACTGGCGTTGAGTATCGCCCTGCTTTCCTTGGGTGGTATTCCACCATTGGCTGGGTTTTTCGGCAAGATTTACTTATTCTGGGCTGGTTGGCAAGCAGGACTTTATTGGTTAGTCTTACTGGGCTTAGTTACCAGCGTTGTCTCCATCTACTACTACATTCGCGTAGTTAAGATGATGGTAGTCAAAGAACCACATGAAATGTCCGACGCGGTGAAGAATTATCCCCAAGTGCGTTGGGATTTGCCTGGGCTAAGACCTTTGCAAGTAGGGTTGGTGGTAACATTAATTGCCACTTCTATAGCAGGGATTTTGTCAAATCCACTGTTTACACTGGCTAACAATTCCATCTCCAATACCCCATTTTTGCAAGCAACAATCAAAAGTAATGTAAAAACACAAAATCTAGTGCTTTTACCAAAGTTAGATTCGGTTAGTCAGTCTCAACCCTCAGTTGATTCTACTGCTAAGATTTAATCGAGTCTCAACTCAACTTTGTACTCAAATACAAGCCTGTTTGCTAATTAGCAAACAGGCTTTTGTTTATCCATGAATATACGTTTAGTAAGTGAGTCAAATTAAATATAAAACCTCACCGAACAAGGCAAAAATAAAAAGTAAAAAGTAAAAAGAAAGAGGAATAAAATCGGTTTGAAGGGCAATTCATGAATTGCCCCTACAATTTTTTGCGTAAGTCCTAAAATTTTACGAGCCTGGGTTAACAGGTATCTTAATAACAAATTCCGCACCTTTTCCTGGAACAGAAAAACAGCTAAGTTGTCCGCCATGTTTTTCAACTACAATTTGATAGCTCACAGATAGCCCTAAACCCGTACCTTTACCCACGGGTTTAGTAGTGAAAAATGGATCAAACACCTTTGAGCGAACTTGTTCACTTATTCCCAAACCATTATCAGTAATACTAACCGTTCCCCATTTGTCATCGATTACTTCAGTTTTGATTTGAATTTGGGGATTATTTCTTATCAGATTTTGATTATGAGTTATTTTTGAATTGCCTATCGAAGCTTCAACTGCATCGATTGCATTAGCAAGTATATTCATAAACACTTGGTTTAGTTGACCGGGATAGCAAGTTATATTGGGTAGCTGACTATATTTTTTGATGACTTTGATTTCTGGATATTCATGCCTAGCTTGGAGTCGATGCTCCAAAATCATTAAAGCACTATCAATTCCTTCGTGAATATTAACTTTTTTAAGTTCTGCTTCATCGAGTCGGGAAAAGTTACGTAGTGATTTAACAATTTCCTGAATTCGCTCTGTTCCCACTGTCATTGACTGGAAAAGTTGAGTTAAATCTTGAATCAGAAAATCTAAGTCTATTTCTTCTATTTCCTGTTGGATTTCTGGAGGATTATTTGGACAAACTTGTTGATAAATTTGCACCAATTTCAGTAAATCATTAGTGTATTTCTGGGCGTAGTGGAGGTTCCCATGAATAAAACTCACTGGGTTATTAATTTCATGAGCAATACCAGCGACCATCTGACCTAAACTAGACATCTTCTCAGCTTGGATAAGCTGAGTTTGGGTAACTTGTAGTTCCTTTAGTGTTTTTTGTAAAGCAGTTGTACGTTCCTCAACCCTAATTTCTAACTCTTGATTAGCTTTCAAGAGCGCTTCCTCTGCCTGTCTACGTCTCTGGACTTCTTTTGCTAACTCATCGATTTTCTGGTTGAGGAGAACAAAATTACTGCTGGCTAAACTTTTATTTTCTAAGCGTAAGAGAATTAAGGCTGAAGATTCAGGAGACCAAGGTTGAAGAACGGCTCCTTGGCTACGACATATTAACGTTTCTCCATCATTCCTTCGTAAAGTCAAGGAGCCAATCACCATTGCTCTACTACATGAACAAGCTTGCAGGTATTTTACAACATCGTCAGTACACTGAGTGACAAGTTCAAAAAGCATTCTTCCCCGCAGTTCCTGACGACGTAACCCCAGCATCTCTGCTACTGGTTGATTGGTAGCTAACAACTGACCTTCTCCACTCACCAGCAGTAGAGGTTCTGGTAAAACTCTGGCAAATTCAAGAAATTGTTCAGGAGTCATGGGGATTCCAATTTCAGAGTTCAATTCTAATTTACATATCTGCACTCAAGCTTGTACTATAGATTTAGTTTAGTCATGAAGAGTTTATACAGATTCTAATCCCTTAAAGTATTCTCGACCTTCTGCATCTTCTGCCTCTTCTGTGAGTTTTAAATAAACAATAACTCTACATCCAGAAGCACCTTGTGCTATGGTTTCCTGCAATTCTACTTTCGCATAGCCCAGATTGTTGGCTGCGATCGTCCCAAAGACGTTTGAAGTCATCATACACATAACAGGGCGATTAAGCACTTTTTCTGCAAATGGGCAGACACGGTTGCCAAAGACAATTTTTTCATCATCCTGCTCAATAACATAGAAATCGCCTTGGATTCGTCTTTTTAAATCAATCAAGACATCAGCGACTTGCTTACGGGAAAGTTTGGAGACTTCCAGAGCAGATTTGTAATCTTGGTTAATTTGCCTACCCATCCTTTCGCCAACTACACTAATAAATCCAGAAGCTTCTTCCAAGCCAACTACATCCTGCAAAGTACCAGACAATTCTCTAATTAATGTACGTAAAAATATATCGCGTTCTAAAGAAAGATTAACAGTAGCTATGGAATGATTAAGTGTATTGGTCATAAATTTTGAGAAGACAATCTTGGAACTACAGTTATAGAGTTCCCCAAAATGACCATAAAGTAACTGCTTAGGGCTTCCCAAGAAATAAATTATCCATTTGTGGGATGGGCATCTTGCCCGTCCTAATATTCGGGACGGACGGGCAAGATGCCCATCCCACAAGATAATTTGGGATATTTTTTTATTTGAAAGTCCCTTAATATTTTTCAAAAATTAAATTGGATTGCTATATTTTTACTAAAATTAATTTGAATAATTGATAAATTTACTATTTTAAGATAGGGGAATACTGATGATAAATTCAGAACCTTCTCCTAACACAGATTTTACTTCTAGAGTTCCCCTATGTTTTTGGACAATTATTTGATAGGCAATTGATAATCCTAATCCTGTTCCTTTTCCCACTGGTTTAGTTGTGAATAAATGCTCAAACATTTTTTTCTGAACATCAGCCGATATTCCTACACCATTATCTTGAATCCGAATCAATGCGTGATTTGTATCTTTAGTTCGAGTAGTATGAATTGTAATTTGATTAGGACTTTTTTTAATGTCATCAAAACTAAATCCATAATTAGACTCTTCTAAAGCATCAATGGCATTTGCCAACAAATTCATAAACACCTGATTTAGTTGTCCTGGAAAGCATAGTAAATGAGGAAGCTCACCGTAATTTTTAACTACTTCAATAGCCGGACGAATCTTATTATCTTTCAAACGATGCTTGAGAATAAGGAGAGTGTTATTAATACCTTCATGAAGGTTAAACAGAACTTTTTCTTCTGTGTCTGATCTAGAGAAATTTCTCAAGCTTTTGCTAATATTAGAAATGCGATCAGTGCCTTCCTTCATTGATGAAATAAGCTTAGGTAAATCCTCACGTATATACTCTAGATCCATCACTTCGATTGTTTCTTGGATTTCTTGAGATGTTTGAGGATAGATTTCCTGATAAAGATCAATCAGATGTAACAAATTTTGAATATACTCTTGAGCCGGAGTCAGATTACCTGCTATAAAACCAACTGGGTTGTTAATTTCATGAGCTACATCGGCAACAAGACTGCCTAAACTAGACATTTTATTCTGCATTATCTGAAGATTAAGAAGCATCATTTCTAGTTCATGACTTCTTTCTTCTAAATTGCTTTGATATTCTTTTAATTCAGCAATTACTTTCCTGAGCAAATATTCTTTTTTTTCGTTTGTCTCTTCTAGTTTTACCCGATCTGCCTCAGAACGCTCTAATTGCTTTTGGATAATTCTATTCGCTTTTTTCAGTTCCTTAATTTCTTTTTGATAATCCTCAGTTTCCATCAGTTTCTACCGAGTTCCCAGAATTAAAGTTACAAATGTTTCATTGTGAAATTGCGTCTGGCTAATTCGATCTATAGGAGCAATTTCTCCATAAGAATAAAATCCACAGGCAGGTAAATGGTCAGTCAGAGAGAGTTTCGTATTCTGGTACTCTTCTTTTGCTCTCGTACCAAGTATTTGCCGACGAGCTACACATGAAAAAAATAAAACAGCACTTGGTTTTAAACCTGGATAATTATCTAAGGCATTCATGAATGATGATTTGGAAGCTGCCAAAATGTTTTCATAACCTGCTTCTGCAATTTGAATCACAGCTTGATCGGGAATATCTGCAAAAAAGGTGATACTACCAGATTCTTGATTGTAAGCAATAGGCGCTCTTATATAAAAATTGTCTCCATCCTGAGCAAATACTGCTAGAGGATATTCCATTGAAGGAGGAAGTAAACCTAGATAATGATGATAAAAATCTAAAGCTGGCTTACCATCTATTTCATAGAGTATGTTCTTATCTACCTTAGTCACTTGGCTTTTTTGACCGATGGGATGCCAACCACTTGCAACACCATGAGAGAACAATATTGTGCCCGAAAAAAGCAGAATTGGTACAGAATCACTTAATACTTCTGTTTGAAAAAACTGATATGTATTTTGATATCTGGACTGATCGCCTGCTAAACCACCAAATATCGGGATATTTTCACCAAGAGCTAACTTTAAGCCATTCAATATTGATACACCACTAGTTGTAAGACTCTCTGGATGAGTTAAACATAGCTTTGGAGTTGCAGTACTTTTTGCTTTGGCTTGCTCTACAGCTTGTTTTGTTACAGCAATTGGATCGCCTGAAACTTTGCGTCCAACTCCTGCATAAATTTCAACTTCGTCTGAGCAAAACAACATCAAGGTGATTGAGTCTTGCTGAAACTCTAAGACTGAAGAAATTTCTCCATCTGTTGTTCCACCAATCAACTCAATCCCCGGAAAAGCCTGATGAATTTGCTGCAAAATAAGGGAATGTTCAAAGTCAATTGCAGAAAAAAGAATCCCAGCTTTTGGTATATCTCCTGCAAGGGAACTGACACATTGTTGAATAACTTCTTCAACTGCTGATAGAGAATCTGGATCGTTACTGTGACCTACAACTGTTTTAAACATAAATTTATCTATATGGAGTGAGAATGATTTTTCTACAAGGTTATAGTTACCAAATTGCCAGAGATATTTTACTTATGTATTAATTCTGGATAGAAATACTAAATAGCCTACGAATAATCTCAAGCAAGCTATGGACGAAAAGAATCTCCAAGATTCTTATAACACTACTTAGTATGATTATGAAATAGGAAGTTTAATGATAAACTCTGAACCTTTTCCTAGTAATGAATTTACCTCCAGTGTTCCTCCATGTTTTTCGACAACAATTTGACGAGCAATTGATAATCCTAATCCTGTGCCTTGTCCCACAGACTTAGTGGTGAATAAATGGTCAAAGATTTTTTGTTGGACATCAGGTGACATTCCTAACCCATTATCTTTAATCTTAATTAAAATATGATTATTGTCTTCAGTAAGAGTGGTTTGAATCAAAATTTGATTAGGATCTGCTTCAATTTCAATATAAGTCCGTCCTATATTAGACTCTTCCAAAGCATCAATAGCATTAGCTAATAAATTCATGAATACCTGATTCAGTTGTCCAATAAAGCATTCTAAATCTGGCACATTATCGTAATTTCTAATTATTTTAATATCAGGTCGATTCTCGGATGCTTTTAAGCGGTGTTTGAGAATCATGATTGTGCTGTCGATGCCATCATGAATATTGCAAAAAACTTTGCGATCGCTATCTGCACGAGAAAATATTCGGAGACTGGTACTAATATTACGAATGCGCTGAACACCCTCTTTCATTGAAGAAATTAAGTTAGGTAGATCGGAAAGCATATACTTTAAATCTATCCCTGCAATTTCCTCTTGAATTTCTGGAACTGGATTAGGATAATGCAGCTGGTAGAGGTTAATAATATTAATCATGTCTTGGAAATATATTGAAGCATGTCCGAGATTGCCATGAATAAAACTAACTGGATTATTAATTTCATGAGCAACTCCTGCTACTAATTGACCAAGGGCAGACATTTTTTCTGTCTGTACAAGTTGAATTTGAGATTCTTGTAGGTCTTTTAATGCCTTAGACAATGCTGCTGTTCTTTCTGCAACTCGTTTTTCCAAAGTTTTTGTGAGATTTCTTAATTGCAAATGGGTTTTAATTCTAGCTAACAATTCTTCTTCATGAAAGGGTTTAGTGATGTAATCAACTGCCCCTATATTTAAACCCTTTACCTTACTATTGGTATCAGAATTCGCCGTCATAAAAATTACTGGAATATCACAAGTAGCTGAATTTTCTTTCAGGATTTTACAAGTTTCAAATCCATCTATTCCCGGCATCATTACATCTAATAAAATCAAATCAGGTAGTTTATCTTCAGCCTGCTTGAGTGCCCTATTGCCATCATTCTCTGTAGCAACTTTGAAGCCGACATTAGTTAATATGTCAAAGACAATTTCTAAATTAGTAGTAGTATCATCCACCACTAAGATTAAACTATCTTCTGGGAGATTGAGCATTTGTAGATATGGCTTGTAATTCATGTATTTAAATTAAGCTAACTCCTTGCTTATTGTTTACTATTGCTCTGCGATCGCAGCTAAGTAGCCTCTACTTTTTTTTACAGACTGAGTTGAGAAATTTATTCTATGACAATCCTATAGTTCCCAAAAACTCTGATAACAGCAACATTCTCACACCAAATTGCTTTATGCGACTACGGGAGCGATCGCTACAGCATATACATAAACTACAAATCTACACTTTCACTAGAATTGAAGATCCTCTTTAATGAAGGCGATCGCCACAAACGCCAACGACAAATCGTCACATCCTCTTTTTATTGAGAGCGGATGCAACCCTATGGTTAGCTAATCTGTAATTCTTTTAAACAAATTTTTAGCAAGTAGTTGTTGACGGCGTTTTAAGATTTATCGCGCAGCCCTGGAGATACCTCAAGAAAGATTTTGCTGTGCAAAATCTGTCCCTCTCCTTATTAAGGAGAGGAGAAGAGAGGGTGAGGTTTGATCTTAATATTTAATTACGCCTACCTACTTATCTTTGGATTTAAATTATTTGATACAACCTGCCTAAGTCTTATTACATAAATAAATCAGTTGCATTTGCTAGAGGGTGAGGCGATCGCTCATAAAACCTCTAAAATCTAAATTAATATAGCTGCTCTATGCTTGGGCGATTCGTTCAAAAAACCAATCTCTAACTAGTGCGATCGCTCACGGTATTTGCGACAGCAGCACGATAAAATTCTAAAACCATAATCGTACTAAAAGGTCTAAATGGCAGAAACACTATTCTTTAACGCCTTACGGGAAGCCATTGATGAAGAAATGGCACGTGATTCCAGTGTATTCGTTCTCGGTGAAGACGTAGGACACTACGGCGGTTCCTACAAAGTTACCAAAGACCTGTACCAAAAATATGGCGAACTCCGCATTCTAGACACCCCCATTGCCGAAAACAGCTTTACTGGCATGGCAGTAGGAGCAGCAATGACTGGGTTACGTCCGATCATCGAAGGCATGAATATGGGCTTTTTATTGCTCGCCTTCAACCAAATATCCAACAACGCTGGGATGCTGCGCTATACTTCTGGCGGTAACTTCAAAATTCCAATGGTAATTCGCGGTCCTGGAGGTGTGGGAAGGCAGCTAGGTGCAGAACATTCCCAGCGACTAGAAACGTACTTCCAAGCTGTGCCAGGGTTGAAGATTGTTGCATGTTCCACACCAAGAAACGCCAAAGGACTCCTAAAATCTGCAATCCGCGATGATAATCCCGTGTTGTTCTTTGAACACGTTTTGCTTTACAACTTGAAAGAAGATTTACCAGAAGAAGAATATTTACTACCTTTAGATAAAGCCGAAGTTGTGCGTCAAGGAAAGGATGTCACAATTATCACTTATTCTCGGATGCGGCATCATGTGCTGCAAGCGGTAAAAACACTTGAAAAACAAGGATACGATCCAGAAGTTATTGATTTAATATCCCTCAAGCCATTAGATTTTGATACGATTGGTGCATCAATACGTAAAACCCATAAAGTCATTGTTGTGGAAGAATCCATGCGAACTGCGGGTATCGGAGCAGAAGTCATCGCTTCAATAAACGATCGCTTATTCGATGAATTAGATGCGCCAGTACTGCGGCTTTCTTCCCAAGATATCCCCACGCCTTACAACGGCAATCTGGAACGATTGACAATCATCCAACCAGAGCAAATAGTAGAAGCCGTGGAAAAAATGGTAGCGTTGCGAGTCTAGAGATTTGGGACTGGGGACTGGGGACTGGAGACTAGGAGAATAACTCATTCCCAATTCCCAATTCCCAATACCCCATGCCCAATGCCCTAACTCCTCAAAAGAGCGCTATTATAGCCTTTGTCAGTTGCGAGTTATGGTATGCAAAGACAGCGATCGCTATTAATTTTAATTTTAGTCCTGATAATCGCCGCAATAACGGTGATTGCAACAATTCCGATACCTCTGGGACTGGACTTGCGGGGAGGTTCACAGCTAACAATTCAGGTGAAACCATCACCGGAAATTCCCAAAATCACCGAACGCGAATTAGAAGGTGTAAAGAAAGTTGTCGAAGGTCGGATTAATGGTTTGGGTGTTTCTGAGCCAGTCATCCAAACAGTCAGTTCAGATAAAATATTAGTACAACTGCCAGGGGTTAACGATCCAGAACAAGCCGAACGAGTACTAGGGGGGACGGCACAGTTAGAATTTCGTACCCAAAAACCGAATACAGAAACTCAACTATTTGCTTTCCAAGCATCTAGAGCCGAATTGAAAGTCAAGCAAGAAGAATTGAGAAAGAGTGCTGACAAAGCCGCAATTACTAAGAATCAAGAAGATTTACAAAAAAATAATCAAGCGATCGCAGAATTGTTTGAAAGCACCAATCCACCACTAATTGGTAAATACCTCAAGGATGCTTATGGTGAACCCACTCAAGGTAACAACTGGCATGTTACCATTCGCTTCGACCAAAAGGGTGGTGAACTCTTTGCCAATTTGACGAAAAATCTTGCCGGTACTGGGCGGAGCATTGGTGTTTTTCTGGACAATGAACTGATCAGCGCTCCTACCGTAGGTATAGAATTTGCCGCCGCCGGGATTAGTGGTGGTTCTGCTGTAATTACAGGAAGGTTTACCGCCCAACAAGCCAACGACTTAGGCGTGCAACTACGCGGTGGGGCATTACCCGTACCAGTAGAAATAGTTGAAAACCGTACCGTCGGGGCAACATTAGGTAAAGATAGTATTCAACGCAGTATTTACGCTGGTATTGGCGGATTGCTGTTAGTATTGATTTTCATGTTAGTTTACTACCGACTACCAGGGTTAATTGCCGACTTTTCTTTGATTATCTATGCACTATTGACCTATGCTACGTTCGCTTTGTTAGGCATTACATTAACTCTCCCTGGTATTGCTGGGTTTATCCTCAGTATCGGTATGGCAGTTGATGCTAACGTCTTGATTTTTGAGCGCACCCGTGAAGAACTACGTGCTGGTAAAACTTTATATCGTTCTGTAGAGTCAGGATTTTACCGAGCTTGGTCTAGTATTTTAGATAGTCATGTCACATCATTAATTTCTTGTGCAGCACTGTTTTGGTTAGGAGCAGGTTTAGTTAAAGGCTTTGCTTTGACATTGGCGCTAGGGTTAGGGGTGAATTTGTTTACTGCCATTACTTGTAGTCGCACACTGCTGTTCTTATCATTGCAATTTCCCAACTTGCGGAAACCAGAGTTGTTTTGTCCTAATCTCTCAACGTCAATTAAGTCTGGTGCGGAGGTGCAGTTATGAAATTTAGTGTCATCAAACGTCGGAGCTTTTGGTGGACAATTTCTGCCGCCCTGATGATCGGTAGCATCGTGGCGATGCTGATTTCTTGGCAACAACTAGGCGCACCACTACGTCCCAGTCTAGATTTTGTTGGTGGTACGCGACTACAATTTGAACGCGATTGTACACAACCAGACAAATGCACTCAACCAATTAATATCTCTGATGTCAGAGAAGTAGTTGACGGTGAAAAGCTAAATAATAGTAGTATCCAAGTTGTTGGTAAAAACCAACAAGGAATATCCGTTCGCACAAAGACATTAAATGTCGAGCAACGCACCCAGTTGCAAACAGCTTTGAGTGAAAAAATTGGAGCCTTTGATCCAAAAGCCACTCAAATTGACACCGTTGGTCCGACACTTGGCCGTCAGCTATTTACCCAAGGGTTATTAGCTCTGGTTGTTTCTTTTACTGGCATCGTCATTTATTTGAGTGTACGTTTCCAGTTAGACTATGCCGTAATCGCAATTCTTGCCTTGTTCCATGATGTTTTGATTACGCTGGGTGTTTTCTCCATCTTGGGATTAGTCGCAGGTATTGAAGTTGATAGCCTTTTCGTCGTTGCTATTTTGACTATTACTGGTTTCTCGGTGACAGATACCGTGGTAATCTACGATCGCATTCGGGAAATACTGAATCTACATCCTAACGATCATATTGACAAAGTTGTTGATGATGCAACCAATCAAACTTTAACGCGATCGATCAATACGACGTTAACCGTTTTACTAACATTGTTTTCCCTATTCCTATTTGGCGGCGAAACCCTGAGAAACTTCGCCCTTGCCTTAATTGTTGGATTCACAATGGGTGCATATTCAAGTATCTTCATCGCCAGTACTCTCCTGGCTTGGTGGCGAGAGCGCAGGAGTGAATCCCAAGTCGTGGAGAACGCAGAGCCAATTGATACATCTGCTAGCTCTCAAGATAGTTAAACTTGTGCGTATTTCACAATTAGGTTAAAGCATTTTGAACTGCTCACTCATGCTTTGGAATTTTATTCCTCTATGGATCAACCTCAAGAACCATTAATCCCTAATCCAGAATTTGAGAACTCTGACGCATCCTTTATTCAACAAGTACAAAGGCTACACAAGCTAACAGTATACGGTAGATGGCTGTTTGTCGGTTGTTTATGGCTCACTATTGCGCCTGTTAGCTTGTGGGGTCTACGTACAGAAATTTATCTGTGGCAACAATATTTTACCTGGGTAGCGGTGCGATATGGACTTTTCTACCATCCACTCTCTACCTTCGGTTTAGCCTTTTGTATTGGGATGACTGCCTCTGTTTTGGTTTGGCAAAGTCGGAATATCTTATTTGGACTACCACAGTCAGAAAAAGAACGTTTAAAAAAACAAGTTTATCGGATACGTCAACAGGGGCCAACTCATCCTCTGTGGAAGTGGGTTTGTCATTAACCCTCTTCTGTCACTTTCCGAGTATTCTGGATAAAAGGATTAAAAGAAAAAACTCTGAAAAGTAAGTAGGGCAATGGATGTAGAATTACAAATATTGAAACACTTAGCAAGAGATGCCCATCCAACAGTTGCGATCGTAGATGAATATTGTGCAGAGGATCAAGACTTATTTAAAGAAGTAAGAAATTATGAGTGCTTCAAATATTTGCACTTCGCAATAACCCTGTTTTGTCACTCTGGTAAAACAATAATCTCAGCCAAATTCTGAGACTTTGATTTCATCCAGGTTTGAGGCTTTATTTCCTAACAGAAACTAAAATGTATAGACAAAAACTGAAAACTAAAGCTCTGTAAACCTTTGGGCGATTAGATTCTCCCAAAGTGATAAAACAGGGTTAACATGAGGGGCTAAACGGGAATTCTGCCAAATTGCCAAATCACTTGCTTCTTATACGAATTATTGTCTCGTTTTCAGGTAATATGACATTGGTATAGTTAAACAAAAAATCTTAGCTTTAGTATCTACATCCAAGTTAGGTCTAATAGCTTTAGTATTAGTAAATTTTACTTCAGATAAAAATTTACCCTTTCTGAACAAACACCCGATCGGGCAAGGGCTATTGTTAAGGAATTTTATTATGATTGCTACCTTGATTGTAGCTTGGATTGTCTTCATAATATTGTGGAAATTGTTGAAAGCAACTCTGAGTAATGCATTAACTCTTGCCGCAATCCTTATTTTATTAAACATTGGTTTTGGCATTACCCCGCAAGATATTTGGCATCACATAATGCAGTTTACTCAAAGTTTATCAAATATCCAAAGCGGCAAGTAAAAAATAAATTTAATTACATTCATCACAAAATTAACTAGTAGTTTATCAAGCTAGTAGTGAAAAGTTTGTAGTAAGCACAAAGCGCGCTTAGGAAAGTGGATTAAATAAAATGCAAAACTTCATCCTGTTTCTACCTTCCCTCTTCTTTGTAAGGCTACGGTGTACACACAAGTCATCGAATTATCCAAAACAAAAGAAAAACCTCACCGAACAAGGCAAAAGTAAAAAGTAAAAAGGCAAAAGAAAGAAAAAAAGCAGTGGTTTGAAGCCCCTAAATTTATTTATGGAACGAAATAAAAACATTTATTTCGAGATGCATAGCGCAAGAAATAATAAGTCCGTACAAGGCAAAAGTAAAAAGTAAAAAGGCAAAAGAAATATTGAATTTATCTTTCTTTTTACTTTTTACTTTTATCTTTTTACTTGTTTATACGTCCTTATCAAATCCCCTGAATTTATTTATGGGGATTATCTTTTTACTTTTTACTTTTTACTTCTTAACCTCTCCTCTCCTTAATAAGGAGAGGGACAGATTTTGCACAGCAAAATCAGGGTGAGGTAAACGAGGGACACAAACCTGTATGTTATTTAATTCTTATTCCTTACTACGAAATTTCTTACCCATCAATTTACACTCGACAGACTACTTGAGCAACTTGTTAAGGGTAGTTAAATTTCCGCCACAGTGTACTTATCAATCATTATTTAATCCTGAAATTTTGGCTAATGCATCCTTAAAACTAGGCGGCAACTGACGCATAATCTTGCCTCTTTCCCGATCTAAAGCGACTAAAGTCACCTTGGCAGTAACGTACAATTGTTGTCCATCAGTTGAGACAATGGCATAATCCCAATTAATTCGGACACCAGTTACCTCAGCCATGCGCGTTTTTACCACCACTGCCATACCCAATTGAATTGAACGGTGATAGCGCAATGACAATTCTACAACTGGTAAATCGCAACCTATAGCGACTAAATCGGCAAATTCAATCCCTATAGATCGCAAGCATTCAATCCGTGCTTCTTCCATCCAAGCTATATAGGAACCGTGCCAGACAACACCAGAATAGTCAGTGTGGTGGGGTTGCACTCTCAGAGGATACTCAAACCAATTTCCAAATTCATGACTTGATGGATTATCAAGGGCGGTAGTGGGTGGTAATTCTGGTTTCCTGGGTTTTTCTTGTGACATTTTCACTTTTTTAAACACCTATAAATTTTCCAAATATGGAATAGCATAAAAATTAATTGCGTTCCATAACTTATTGATTTAATATTTACACTTCCCAGTCTAGGGAGTGTTTTGTTATGCAGCTTAATCTCCGGTATATTAGTCTTATTACTTTAACTCTAATTAGTTTACAGCACTCAGTGCTGAGTACTGAGTAAACAAAAAGCTACTCAATACTTTTGCACTATGTTAAGAGCAAGGCCCCTTGTGGGCGGAATCTTTGTATCCCTGAGTTGGTTGATACCCCACCCGCAAGTGGAGTGGTCTTTTAACTCAGCACTCTTCATTAAAGGTAATTATCAAATTAAAGTTGGGAATCTACAGGTTGCTTTTGCTGGTTTGCCCTTTGCAACGCAAGCAGTGGAAAACTTAGCCGCTATGATTCCTGAAACTACGAAGTTTTTAGACGATGCTTTTAGCCCTAAAGTCGCTGTACCTCAAATGGAGATTATAAAATTGTCCATTTAGCGACTCATGCAGCCTTTGTGGTTGGTAAACCAGAAGATTCGTTTATTTTATTTGGGAATGGCGATCGCGTTAACTTTAGAAATCTCACCACTTAGTCACTTCCCCATGTAGATTTGGTAGTGTTAAGCGCCTGTGAAACTGGCTTGGGAGACAAGTTAGGTAACGGTGAAGAAATTTTGGGCTTTGGCTATCAGATGCAATAAACCGGTGCTAAAGCCACAATCGGCTCGCTGTGGTCTGTAGATGATGGTGGCACACAAGCTATTATGAGTGCCTTTTATGGCTGATTGTATCAAAAAAATTCATTAAAAATTCATAATTAATAACTGATAATTCATAATTTCTTTATCTAAGTAGGTTTAAACTCCAAGCGTAATTGGGTTATTTGCTTGATGGTTGCAAGTCTTTATTAACCTATTTTTTGATTACTAAATTATGAATTACTAATTATCTTGATTGTAACTTTCAGCTAAATCCTCAAAATGCGGCTGGTGAGGTTTTAGTAGATAACAAAAAGTAGGTGATGGGCTACGAGCCAATCACTTAATCATAACGGAGAATAGGGTAAGAGCGATCGCTAACTAAGCCACTATTACCAACTAGGGATAATCGATTTTTAATTTGCGATCGAACTTTAGAACCTTAATATTTCTTGGCAAGAGTTTTAGAGCCTGTATCACTTTGCATAGATTGCTTGACAAGATCAGCCAGTTCGTCTAGCTGGCTAATTGCCTCCGCACCTTCTAGCTTCATTAATTCGCGGTCATCCCGCATTTCCGTCCAAGTAATCCCATAATCGGACACCAAAAACCGAATTAGGTGATTATCACCCAAGCTAACCATAAACGATGCACTATTCATTTGGTTGCCGCAGGTATAACAGGACGCAGGATACCCGCGTCGCTCTAATACGACCGCCAAGGCTTGCAGGTTCATTACCAAGTCTTGGACGAATTGTCGATGTTGATGTGCTAGTCTCAGAAACACTTTTGTCCTCCAGACACCACAGTCATTTGAGTTTCTTTTATATTTTCTTTAGATTTTCTCATCCACTGGTATTGTAGACTATTCAATACAATTACCAGACAAATGATATTGAGTCATTAATTGACTACCTTGTTTAGGGTAGTAGATAAGACTTTTGAGCGCCGTATCAAACTATTCAGTTTGCAAATTAAAAATCTCGGACAGAATTGCTAAATTTAACTATATCTTTATACACTTCTGTCAGGGTAGATTCTTATATGAAGCGTTCGCTTTAAGATTAACCTAAATCCAGCACTAGTCAAGAACAGAAAAGCTTCATATTTCGTTTTTACTGATGACGTGCAGCTAAATTTAGTGTTATGCAAGGCCATAACGCATTTTTGCATCGTTATAGTCTGTTTTACTGAGATGTTTAATCTGTTCTATTTCTAACGTAGATTTTGGTATAGACAAATAATTAGGTATACCAAATTTTCCCCCCATATATATAAAGTTAAGCAGACGACAGTAAAAATTTCAGTTTCAGTAGTTAAATCAGATTAAGCGTAGCTCTTAATACAAAATTTACGTACCTGATAGACAAATCTGAGTGTAGAATCCAAAATGGATCAAATTAACACTGACAGTATATAAACTCAGCAGCGATTTTGAGATTATCCTCAAAAAGTAGTAGGAACCAAAGTACAGAAATTTGGAAAGATTTTATTCTAGTTGGTTTTTCCAAAAAAAAATGTATGTATAGTATATTTCGATTATTTACTCAAACTAAGTAATTATTTTTTATTGGGAGTCGGCGGAAAACTCCACTCAAGAGTAGGTGGAGGCGAACAGCCCCGCCCGCATGGGGCATTGGTAACTCTTCTCCATTCCCCATTCCCTTGTGGGTAGAGTTTTTCAATACTGACTAAGGAACGTGGATTAAATAAAATGCAAGCAAAACTTCATCCTGTTTCTAGCTTCCCTCTCCTTTATAAGGAGAGGGATTGAGGGTGAGGTAAGCCAGGGACATAAACCTGGATGTTATATAATTCTTATTCCTAAACATTAGTCGTAGTACTAACAAGTTTTTCCCCTTTCAACATCCGCGCCGCCGCTTCGAGGAGAGCTTCTTCGAGATAAGGCTTGGTAAAGTAGCCACTAGCACCGAGTTGAGCGGCAATCTGTCTGTGCTTGTCTGCACCTCGTGAGGTGAGCATCGCGATCGGTAGGTGGTTGAGGTTAGAGTCTTTTTGAATGCGAGAGAGTAATTCCAGTCCATCGCAACGGGGCATTTCGATGTCGCAAAATACGATGTCGCAAGGCAGACCGGAGCGGAGTTTATCCCAAGCTTCTTGTCCGTCACGCGCCTGTTCTACGCGATAACCTGCTTTGTTAAATGTCAGGGATAGCAATTCTCGGACTGTAATGGAGTCATCGACAATCAACACTGTTGGGTCAATCTTCGCAGGAGAGGTGTCTACAGGAACCCCTTTCTGTTGCCAAGAATTGCCACCCATTTGTGTAGAAATTCGTCCCTGGAAGATGTCAATGATTTCCAGCACGTCAGCAATGGGCATAATCCGACCATCACCCAAGACGGTAGCACCAGCTACACCAATGGGTTTAGGTGCTGGCCCTTCAAATTGCTTAATTACAATTTCTTGTTCACTTAACACCAGATCAATCTGTAGAGCAATCAAGGTATTTGCCGATCGCACCACAACCACAGAAACCATATCATCATCTCGCGTACCGCCATAGACATTACCGCGACTGATTTGGCGATTGAAGGTTAAAAGTTCCTTCAGAGGTCGGAATGGCAACACCGTATCGCGCCAAGAAATAAATGATTGTCCATTGGCATCATGCTGAATATTTTTCACTGGTATATCCAGCGTATCTTCTACACCGTCCATCGGGAAAGCGATTCTAGAGCGATCGGAGACACAGCAGAGAGCTTTACAAATACTCAGAGTCAGTGGTAGACGAATAGTGAAGATGGTTCCCTTGCCGATCGCAGAATCGGTGTTTACTGTCCCCCGAATTTCGCTAATCTCGGAACGCACCACGTCCATACCCACACCACGACCAGAAATTTCATCTGCTTGGTCTTTGATCGTAAAACCAGACTGGAACAGCAGATCGTAGACTTCCAGGCGAGACATGGCTTTTGCTTGGGCTTCTGTAATCATGCCAATCTTCACTGCCTTAGCCTTAACCTTTGCAGAATCGATGCCTGCACCATCATCGCCTACAGAAATGATCGTTTGGTTGCCTTGGTGGAAGGCGCGGATAGTAATAATTCCCACGGGTGGCTTACCAGCAGCTTGTCGTTCTTCTGGCGTTTCAATACCGTGAGCGATCGCATTATTCAGCATGTGAGTTAACGGATCGGTGAGATGATCCAAAATCATCTTGTCAATTAAGGTATCGCCACCTTCAATTACCAACTCTACTTGCTTGCCACACTTGATCGCATTGTCGCGTACTCCTCGCCGCCAGCGATCGATAGTTTGGGCAAAAGGCACCATTCGCGCTCTTGTTAGTCCCTCTTGTAGCTGGGTGGTTACTTGGCGGAACTGCCTTGCGACTCGCTCGGTTTCTTCGGTGACAAAATCGATGTCACTTGCCGACTCACGCACTCGGACAATGCGCTCAATCATCTGCTGAGAGAGTGTATGAAAGGGAGTAAAACGATCCATCTCTAACTCGCTAAAACCCCTGTCGGCATTGAAATCAGGCACTTGTAAGCCAGAGTCTTTCTTTTTGCGTCCAGCTAACAGAGAAGCTTCTAGGAGCGATCGCTCGTATAACTCTTGCATCCTTGCGCCCACATCGGAGAGTTGTTGTACCTGAATCAGCAAGTTATCTAATGACTGCCGCAGCCGTTCATGATCTTGCTCTAAGGTATTGCGATTTACCACCAACTCCCCGACTAAATTACTCATATCATCCAGTTGTTTAACTGGAACCTTCATTGTTTCTTCAAATCTTGCAGCCCGACGAGTAGACGGACGGGGAGCTTTGCTGGTGTTTGATTTGGCTACTGGTGAATGGGATATTGTTTGATCCGCTTCTGCTAGCAACTTCTCTAAGTCACCAAATTCATCTATGGCTAATGATGAAATGGTATTTTTCGCCAAGACTGGTTGAGTGTTTAAGGGTTGGGGTTGGCGTGGCCCGTTGTAGACATCGCTTTCGTTATCTGTACCAAGCAATTCTTCCAGCGCTGCAAAATCTACCTCTGGTATTGAGGTAGCTTTGGGGTTAAGTGCTACTTCCTCTCCTAGCAATGCTTCCAAGTCTGCAAAACCATCATCTGGAGCAGCTATTTCAAGGGTTTCTGTCGTTACTAATTCTTCCGTTGAGGCAGCAATAGCATTTTCTTCATCTAACCCTGGTGCAACTTCAAATATCTCTCCTAAATCACATAAATCGGTTTCTATATTTTCTTGAATAACTGTTTCTATTAAGTTGACAGCTTGTAAATCAATTGTTACCGCTTTCTCTTCTAAATCTTCCTCGTTTGTTACTTCTGATATAGCAGTTTCTGTAAACAATAAATCATTTGTAAAACCCAGTTCTGTATTTTCTGTGAACTCAAAGGTAGTTTCTAAGTTATTGTTCTCCTCAGCCACTAAAACTTCTAAGTTTGTCTGGGCTAAATCTGAACTTTCACCAAAATTGATATCTAAAGAAGCTTCTGTAACCGATATTTCATCCACAGCATTATCTGTGATTTCCATCTGAATATAGGTGGAATCATTTATGGCTACATCTTCAAATAGCAGTTGTGGATTTTCATCGAAAGAGCCGAACAAATCATCTGGCTGTGCTTGAACTAAATCTAAACTATCACCAAAATTGATATCTAAAGAAGCTTCTGTAACCGATATTTCATCCACAGTATTCTCTGTGATTTCCATCTGAATATAGGTGGAATCATTTACGGCTACATCTTCAAATAGCAGTTGCGGGTTTTCATCGAAAGAGCCGAACAAATCATCTGGCTGTGCTTGAACTAAATCTAAACTTTCACCAAAATTGATATCTAAAGAAGCTTCTGTAAC
>NZ_JBALDM010000006.1:0-174366 GCF_036917435.1 Nostoc sp. | reverse complement strand
GACCAACCTACGAATACGAAGCGATCGCGCTTGAGCCAGTCGTCTAGAACGTCAAACCACCCTCTACTGGGCGCACGTCCAACTGCGATGGTCATCGGACTAAAATCCTCTTTTTTTACTAAAATTGCAACGTTCCTGAGACAGTACGGAGAGCCAATGTAACCGGCTGCCGTGAGGAATTAACGTTTTTTTTGACAATCTCAAAAGCTTAAAGGCAATTGAGATTCTGAGAATTTGCTGACCTGTGAAATCAGCATTTCTCTTTCTTTATGCCATTACACGTACCATCGGCTAGTAATCTAGCTTGTGGTAACTTAATGATTCTTAATTTATCACACTACTCAGGGTTTTTGCCTGATACACAGAAGCAAATTAGGCATGAAACACGAACCTTATAAATAATATGAATATCAGAAATTTTACAATTTGACACAAGTTTTCTCAGAAATGTAAGAAAATTTAGTCTAGATCGACCTAGGTAGGTGACTAATTCCTAAGAGGTCAAAGAGAAGGGTGGGGCAGGGGAAAGAACTTTCTATCAGGCAAGGTTATGTAACGTGCGCTAACAACTAAATTATATGGGTAGGAGGAAGAGGGAGGAGGGCAGATGAGTTTTTGTCAACGATGTTTGGTAAAATAAGCAAGCATTCAGCGTGCGATTATGTCATAGCGAGTATCTCACAGGCAATGGTAGTTCAATGACGACATCAACAACGATTAACAAAGGCGATCGCCTCCTGCATCAAAATGTTCTCGGTTCTCGTCGGTTCAGTAACTACTGGTGGGCAACTATCGTTACCTTGGGAGCAAGCGGCTTTTTATTGGCTGGGATATCCAGCTATTTAAAAGTTAATTTACTCATAGTTTCCGATCCAACTCAACTGGTATTTGTCCCCCAAGGATTGGTGATGGGGTTATATGGCGCTGCTGGGTTGTTATTGTCCACGTATCTGTGGCTAGTGATTTTATTGGATGTAGGTGGCGGTTACAACGAATTTAATCAGGAAACTGGCACAATTAAAATCTTCCGTTGGGGTTTTCCTGGCAAAAACCGCCGAATTGAAATTGATAGCCGTATAGAAGATGTGCAATCTGTGCGAATAGCCGTCAAAGAAGGTCTTAATCCCCTACGCGCCCTCTATCTACGCATTAAAGGACGGCGAGATATTCCCTTAACACGGGTTGGACAACCGTTATCTTTAACAGAGTTGGAAACAGAAGGTGCAAAGTTAGCCCGCTTTTTGGGAGTGTCACTGGAAGGACTTTAATTAATTGGGAATGGGGCATGGGGCATGGGGCATGGGAAATGAAGAAGAATAATGTTTTACTTATTCCCTTATCTCCTCATACTCCCTACCCCTTCTACTATCTCTGCTTCTCATTTTTCCCCACTGGCGTGGAGAGTGGGGACAGGTGGGATAAACCAAGAATTTTTATAATGCCCAATTCCCAATTCCCAATGCCCAGTCGCCAATCCTCCTCAAAACGATTAAGATACTCTGGTTAAATCAGTAACTGGCAATGCGGTTAAAAATTTCACAATTTTTGCTTTCTCTTGTGCTTATCGGTGCTGTGATGCTTGGAGGATGTTCAACACAGCAGGTAGCTTCTAATACGTCTTCTCCAACCTCGACAGCTACCTCGACTACCCAGACGACTGCTGAAGCAACATCTGTATCTCAAACTAGTAGTGAGAGTATTCCTGAAATCGCGGGTTTACCACGTCTTGAAGGCAAGGCTACTGTGGTGATAACGGTTAAAGGTTCGCCCATTACTATCGACGTAGATGGCACTGATGCCCCTATTACAGCTGGCAACTTCGTAGATTTAGTACAGAAGGGTGTTTACAATGGTTTAGCTTTCCATCGAGTTGTGCGCGAACCCCAACCGTTTGTAGTTCAAGGGGGCGATCCAAAAAGCAAAGACCCGAAAATTCCAGCCGATCAACTGGGAACTGGTAGCTATATTGATCCAAAAACGGGAAATGCTCGCTACATACCTTTAGAAGTCAAGCCAAAAGGTTCAAATACTCCGATTTACAATAAACCATTTGATGCTACTGCTCAACCCGTCATATTGCCCCATAAACAGGGTGCAGTAGCGATGGCGCGATCGCAAGCACCAGACTCAGCTTCTGCTCAGTTTTACTTTGCTTTGGCGGATCTAGCCTTTTTGGATGGTAACTACGCCGTGTTTGGCAATGTCACTCAAGGCTTTGATGTCGTGAACAAAATTCAGCAAGGCGATCGCATTGAATCCGCGAAAGTCACCCAAGGGGCTGAAAACCTGAAAACACCAACTCCTAAACCCTAATTTTTAAATTGGTTAAGGTTTGTGTTACCGGTATTGGTTTAATTTCCGCTTTGGGTGGAAGCTTAGAGGATAGTTGGCAAAATTTGCTAGCTGGTAAATCTGGAATTAGTTTACATCAACCATTTCCAGAACTAAAACCACTTCCTCTAGGTTTAATTTCTCAACAACCATCTGAGTTGGCAATGTTAACTGAGATGGTTGTTAATTATGCTTTGCAAGATGCTGGGTTAGTTTCACATGCAGCTGATTGTGCTGTAGTTATTGGTTCGAGTCGCTCTTATCAAGCATCTTGGGAGAAGCTGGCGCGGCTAATGTATGAAGATGCGGAAAATTTCCCCGTTTCTGATTTTGGAAATTGGCTGGATATATTACCTCATATAAATGCGATCGCAGCTGCAAGACAAATCGGTGCATCAGGTATAGTTTTAGCACCGATGGCAGCTTGTGCAACTGGGATTTGGTCTATCGCCCAAGCAGCTTTACTTATACAAACTGGGCAATGTCAACGAGCGATCGCAGGTGCAGTGGAAGCACCAATTACACCCTTAACTTTAGCTGGGTTTCAGCAGATGGGTGCTTTAGCGAAAACTGGGGCTTATCCTTTTGATTTGCATCGAGAAGGCTTGGTTTTGGGCGAAGGCGCAGCTGTGTTTGTCTTAGAATCAGCAGAGTTGGCAAAACAGCGTCAAGCAAAAGTGTATGGTGAAATTCTCGGTTTCGGCTTAACTAACGACGCATATCATAGTAATTCACCGGAACCTGAAGGAAAAAGTGCGATCGCAGCTATCAAACAATGTTTAGAACGTAGTTGTTTGACACCAAATGATATTGATTACATTCATGCTCATGGTACGGCAACCCAGCTAAATGACCAGATGGAGAGTATGGTAATCCAGCGTTTATTTCCTCAAGGCGTGGCAATTAGTTCTACTAAAGGAAGCACAGGCCATACACTAGGAGCATCGGGGGCTTTAGGTGTAGCTTTTTCTCTCATGGCATTAAAGCATCAAATATTACCGCCTTGTGTAGGATTGCAGCAGCCAGAATTTGATTTAAATATCGTTACAGCCGCACGTCTAAGTAAAATTAGGCAGGTATTATGTTTAAGTTTTGGCTTTGGTGGACAGAATGCAGCGATCGCGGTCGCTAAATCTGCATAGCAGAATATAAAATATAAAACTGTAACAAAAACTACAAAATAAATATTTTCCCAAAAAAAAGGATAAGCTAGTTACAGAATGATATCCGGTTCGTAAAGATACCGTGATTAGGAGAAAATTTTATGATTTCAAAGTCATTACTACCATTAGAACCTGCTTCACCAGCGCATATATGCCCATTTGACCAAGCCTGTAGTTACTTAGAAGCAGCAGCTAAAGAATTAAATTTAAATCAGGGTTTGCTAGAAATTCTCAGCCATCCGCGTAAAGTTGTCACAGTTTCCATTCCCGTGAAACTAGATAACGGCGAAATACAGGTTCTTGCTGGGCATCGCGTACAGCACTCCGATGTTTTAGGCCCCTACAAAGGCGGAATTCGTTATCATCCGGCTGTGACATTGCGCGAAGTATCCGCTCTAGCAATGCTGATGACCTGGAAATGTGCATTGCTAGGTATTCCTTATGGTGGTGCCAAAGGTGGCATTCCCATAGATCCAAAACGCTACAGTGTTGGTGAATTAGAGCGAATCAGTCGCCGTTATATCAGCGAGTTGATTAAAGATATTGGGCCTTCCGTAGATATTCCTGCGCCAGACATGGGTACTTCAGCCCGTGAAATGGCTTGGATGATGGACACTTACTCTGTGAATGTCGGTCATGCTGTACCAGGGGTTGTGACTGGGAAACCGCTTTCTATTGGTGGTTCTCTGGGGCGAGAAATGGCAACTGGGCGTGGCACGATGATTATTGTGCGTGAGGCGCTAGCAGATCAAGGTAAATCCTTGGTAGGAGTGCGAGTAGCTATTCAGGGTTTTGGTAACGTTGGTGGTGCCGCAGCTGAATTACTACATCAAGCAGGCGCGAAAATTATTGCCGTTTCAACAGGTGCTGGAGGAATATTTTCCGAAGCTGGTCTTGATATTCCAGCGTTGAAAATCTACGCTGCTGAAAATCGCAAGAGTATTGTAGGTTTCCCACAATCTGTACCAATTAGCAATGCAGATTTATTAGCTTTACCCTGCGATGTCTTAATACCAGCAGCTTTAGAAAACCAGATCACTGAAGAAAATGTGAATCAGGTGCAAGCGCAAATTGTCGCAGAAGCAGCTAATGGCCCACTTACTCTTGAGGCTAGCTTGTCTTTAGAGGGACGGGGCGTGATAGTACTACCAGACATCTTAGCGAATGCTGGCGGTGTGGTAGTCAGTTATTTGGAGTGGGTACAGGGTCTTTCTTACGTATTTTGGGATGAGGAGCGCGTTAACCGTGAAATGGAGCATTTGATGGTACAAGCCTACCAGAGGGTGATTCAGCAGTCGAAAGTGCGACAAATTTCTTTGAGGTTAGCAGCTTACACTTTAGGAGTGGGTAGAGTGGCTCAGGCATTGGCTGATAGGGGTCTTTATCCTTAATTTTTGATAGCGACAATTTATGAGGGAGAATAAATCATCAGTGGGCAAAATTTTAGGCGATCGCTCACTGATGATTTCTCTATAGCAATCATATTTGATTTTTGAACAAAATTAGGTATGTAGGGTGTGTTAGAACGAAGTTCGTAACGCACCATTATCAAGGGTTTGGTGCGTTACGCTGTCGCTAACGCACCCTACTGATGATTTTCTATTAAGTAAGTATTATAAGTATTATTTATGCCGCTCTACTTAAACTTGTTTTAAAAGCTAATACGAGCAAAAACTAACCAGGATTTTTACGAGATATCTATAATTAAATTATGTGGCTAGTAGTAGTTTTTATCTGTTTTGGTTGGATATTATCTTTATGTTTGCATGAATTTGGCCATGCAATAATAGCATATTGGGGTGGTGATACTTCTGTCAAAGATAAGGGCTATTTGACATTGAACCCACTCAAATATACCGAACCGAGTTTGAGTTTGATGATGCCGTTATTTTTTCTCCTCATTGGCGGTATTGCTCTACCTGGGGGAGCAGTTTATATTAATCACAGTCGATTACGCGATCGCAAATGGAAAAGTGCGGTTTCGGCTGCTGGCCCAATTGCCAATTTGATTGTAGCTTACCTGCTATCACTGCCTTTTCAATTTGGTTGGGATGCTTTAGCTCTCGAAAATCCAAATTCAGTTTTATTTGCTTTAATTACTGCCCTAGCTTATATAATTTCCCTAAATATCTATGTAGTTTTGATTAATTTATTACCTATTCCTGGACTAGATGGTTATGGAATTATCGAACCGTGGCTGCCACAACCAATTCAACAGCAAATCAATAAGGTTGCTAAATATGGAATTTGGATATTGATTGGTTTGTTATGGTTTGCCAGACCTTTTAATCAATTTTTATGGAATTTCACTCATACAATTAGCGAATATCTTCATCTCCCAGAAAACTTAAATGTTTTGGCGAATGCAATATTTAGAGAGAATTCGCGGTATTTAGTTATCGGATTAGTTTTAGTTTTATGGATATTTAGAGATCAAAACCAAGAGTTACAAAGAAAGGTTGATAAATTAGTATCATCGCAACAATATGAGCAGGCGATCGCTTGCTATGACAAACTAATTAAGAATAACCCGAAAAATGCTGATACTTGGTATCGGCGAGGTTATGCGCTTTATTCTTTAAACAAACATGACGAAGCGATCGCCTCCTACGATCAAGCAATTAAAATTCAACCAGACTACGCTGATGCTTGGTATTTACGCGGTTATTCACTTTATTTTTTGCAAAGATATGTAGAAGCAGTTGATTCATATAAAAAAGCTTTAGAAATCAAATCTGATGATTCAAACACTTGGTACTATCAGGGTATTGCTCTTACAGATTTAGGACGCGACGAAGAAGCTTTAGCAGCATATAAACAAGCGATTGCAATTCAGTTAGATTTTTATCAAGCTTGGTATAAACAAGGCGAAACCTTGGCAAAATTACAGCGTTATGAGGAAGCGATCGCAGCCTACGATAAAGTAATAGAAATTAGACCAGAAGATAGTAATACTTGGTGGTTACGAGGACAAGCTTTAGCAGCACAGAAAAATTATCAAGCAGCCCTAGACTCATACAATCGAGCAATTACAATCTATTCTGACTTTTATGGTTTCTGGTTAGATCGTGGCAATGCACTCTATTTTCTACAGCAATATGAAGATGCGATCGCCTCTTACGAAAAAGTTATTGAATTAAAGCCAGATAACATCAATGGTTGGGATTACAAAGGTGTCACTTTGATAAAATTGCAACGTTATGAAGAGGCGTTAGTTGTCTACGATCAAGCGATTGAAGTTAAATCTGATTGTGCTGATTACTGGTATAACAAAGCCTGTTGTTACGCACTACAAAACAATGTCAATCTAGCAATAGAAAACCTCCAACAATCAATCAAACTTGAATCAAATAGATTGGAAATTGCGAAAACTGATCCTGATTTTGATGCTGTTAGAGAACATGAGATGTTCAAAATTTTAGTTGACGAATATAGTTAGTGGAAAATAGACACTATTGCATCCCAATTTACTATAGTAGTTTTTTAGACTATATTGCTTGTGCTAGGCGATCGCTACCAAATAACTAGAATCGCCATTAGTGTATTATTACAACCACAATCTAAATCAGAATGATAATAGTTTTTTCTGAATTGCTGTCATACATAAGGCAATACGAGAATTGATATCTTTTTGCTCAATTTCATCGATACCCAATTTTACTTTCAGGCGTTGGATATGATTTTGAACAGCCCTGAGCGATATGTGAAGACGATGAGCGATCGCTTGGTCTGTTAAGGATTCATGACACAAAAGCCTGAGAACTTCCAACTCTCTCTCATTCAAGTGTAATTCTTGACGTAACTCTCTAGGCAGTTTCAATTCTCCATTCAGGGCACTTTCAACCCCTTCTAAAAAAGATTTGCGCCGTTCCATTTTATTCACTACTACAAACCCACCGCAGTGATGATTAATAGATTTGACAAGTTTTATCAACCAACTGGGTTCACTACTATAGATGAGGATATTTAGAGAGGGATAAGCATTAAAAATTAACTCTAACAATTCTAAAGAAGATTTAGCTGACTGAGAGCCAGAAGGAGAAACAAATTGTAAATCAAGGACAATTAAATCTGGTGTCTCTATTTGTAGACGTTGTAGTGCTTCTTGCGGAGTATTAGCGATCGCACAAATAGCAGAGGGGTCGAATTTTCTGAGAAAATCACAGTTATTTTGGGCTACCTCTGGGTGATCTTCTACAACGAGAAACATCTGTGGCTTGGCTTTCATATTTTTAGCGATTTAAACGAAAATCCATATATTGAAAAGTGCCTAGTTTAGCCACATAGGCATCACTTTACCTATATCCCGGAGAACTTTTACGAAGTTGGAGATATAAACTAGACTATATAAATATATGCTTTACAAAAAAACAACAATATGAGCAGCAACCTTTTACAACGCATTACCTATAATCCTGACATTTGCCACGGCAAGCCTTGTATTAGGGGACTTCGTTATCCTGTTGAATTGATACTCGAATTACTTAGCTCTGGCATGACAATTGATGAAATTTTAGCAGATTATGACGATTTAGAACGGGAAGATATTCTCGCATCTCTCCAATTTGCCGTTCGCTTGAGCCAAGTTAAAAGTATATATAAAATTGCTTCATGAAATTTCTTGTCGATGCTCAATTGCCTGTTCGACTGGCTCGATTATTAGAATCTGCGGGTTATGATACAATCCATACAAAAGATTTACTTAACAAAAATGCTACGTCAGATACAGAAATCAATGCCGTTTCAATACGGGATAATCGTATAGTAATTACCAAGGATTCTGATTTTTTAAATTCTTTTTTGACAATTCAAGAGCCTTACAAATTACTACTTATCACCGCAGGTAATATTAATAACTTAGAGTTAGAAGCATTATTCACAGCTAACTTGCAATCCTTGGTGGAGTTATTTAATAGTCACTCTTATATTGAAATGACTCGTGATTCAATTATTGCTCACTTGTAAATAAAATAGAGCGATCGTCTAAAATCATCATCTCATCTGGGAGACTAGATCCCCGACTTCTTAAAGAAGTCGGGGATCTGAAATCCTCACTCTTAATAGGGAATACTAAAGGCAACATCTCATATTCCAAGCTTATGCCGCAAAGACCGGTTTCCCTGCAAGTTGGGAATTTTTACCATGTTTATAATCGGGGTAACAATCGCCAAGCAATTTTCTTTGAGCGTGAGAACTATATTTATTTTCTCCGGTTGGTAAGGGAACATCTCATCAGCAATGCAGTAGATATTGTTGCTTACTGTTTAATGCCCAATCATTATCATTTTTTGGTTTATTTGAGAGATGAAACCCTGTCTAATGCTATGAAATCTCTCTCCCTTTCCTATACAAAGGCAATTAATAAGCGTTTTAATCGCTCCGGCGTATTATTTCAGGGAAGGTTTCAAAGTATTGAAATTTTAGAAACTGATTATCTTGTCAATCTTTCACGTTACATTCATCTAAATCCAGTGAAAGTAGGACTGGTAGAACAACCCGGAGAATGGGAATTTTCCAGTTATTTAGAGTATGCAGGATTACGAGCAGGAACACTACCCAAAACAGAGTATATTAAGACCCAGATTGAGCAAGAGTCAGCTTATCAGCAATTTTTGGTGGATCATAACCTACCTGCTAGTACTGGCTTCAAAAGACTGTTGCTAGATGATTAGCCTGGGAAACTAGATCCCCGACTTCTCCAAGAAGTCGGGGATCTGAATGACCTACAAATAGCTTTAATTAACTCCGACTCTAATTGTTTTGCCACCGCCACCAAGATTTAGACCATCTGGGCTTAGATACACTAAACCGTTTTCAAAAGATGTAATTACTTGATCGTTATTACATACCATACGGTTAACTTTCACAGAGCCTTTATAAACATTTTTGGTTCTTAAACTACCGTCAAGACCTTAACCATCTGGGCTACGATAAATGTATCCTCCACTGTATGCAACAAAAAGAGCGCCTTGGCAGGCTAACATGGCTCTGGCTGTCTGTCATCCCGAATAGACTAACGTAGTCCTTCCACTACCGCCAAGACCTTGACCATCTGGACTACGATAGATTCTACCTCCCTCAAACGCTGTGTAAATTGCACCATTGTAGTTAATAATCTGCGTAGCTTTTCCTGTGCCTTTGTAGACCAGCAATGGATCTCCTCCGGTTGCTGGATAAAATAATATCTGAGTTCCCTGAATTTCATACCGACCGTCAGGAGCTTGTGCTTTGGCAGATGAAGGAATCAAAGAATTTAAAGAGCATATACTCATAGCAGAGATAGCTCCAACAGAGAAAAGAGTTTTTAACAATTTCATACGCTTTTTACTCCGAAATTACTGTGAATTACTAAGTTATTGATTGCGAACTGCGATCGCTCTAAGCTTTTACTGAGATTAGTTTTACCCACCCCAAAAATCAACGAGCATCACCGCAGAAAACTTTGCGAACTCCCGCAAAATAATTTGCAGACTTACGAACCCATCTAAAAACCCAATTCTGATAAGTGTGAGAACATCATTTATCCACCTGTTCAGATTCCAATTATGAAATTCCCCATACAAAGATTGCATATCATCCTCACCACAGTATCTTTGCTGTGGGGACTCAATTCACCCGCCTTTGCTCAACAAATTTGGTCAGGAACAGGCAAAATTGTCAGTGGTGCCGGTGAAGGTGGCACGGTTGGTTTAAAATTAGAAGTTAAAGATAACAATGTGCAATTTCTCTCTGGCCCCTCAAAAAATGAACCACCATTTCAGCTAAATAACTCTACAGATATCAATGGAACTGTAAAGCTGAATGCTGGAACTTGGTAGTTTGTCCAAACAGGGAACGAGTTAGAAATCAGCTTGTCTCAAAATAATCCTTATCGGATTATTCGCTATCGTCTCTTTCCCAAATCGTAACCAGATGTGTGGAGCAACTAATTAATGATAAGCCTTGAACAATAAGAACCCTGACTATCCGTAAATAAATTATAAATTGATGTCAGAAGTTGGGGGTTTTGGTATTGCGATTTAATCGCGCATCAACAAAATATTAAATTAATTTTTTCCTCATTAAATCAAATTAGAATTGAATGACTCGTTTTATCCATGACCAATTTGCCAAACAATATCTCACCGAACTATTAACACCTTATGGTCAAGTAGACATGAGCAAAGATATTACCTCAGAAGTTAGGCAAATTGATGTATTATTTACTCCCGCATCGCCATCTCAAGACAGAATAGAAACACTAGGACTGCTAGGAAGAATGGCTACAAATTCAAGTTATGCCATATTTGAACCATTCCGTAATCCTGTCAGTAAAAGTGAAATTCGCAGTTGCATGGGTAAATTATTTGACATCCATGCAGACCCAGAACGGCAAGGAAAACGCAATAATACACGAATAAATGAAGAAGAATTACCCTATTTATGGATTTTTACTCCTACAGCATCAGTAGACATCCTAGAAAGTTTTAATGTGACTGTAGATGAAAAAAATTGGGGTCAAGGGGTTTATTTGCTGGGAAAAGGATTAAAGACTGTAATTATTGCCATTCATCAACTACTCAGTACACCGGAAACACTGTTTTTGAGAATTTTAGGTAGAGGAAAAGTACAAAGACAAGCAGTAGAAGAATTAGAAGCACTGTCTGATAATAGTCCTTTCCTGACTAATATAATACAATTAGTACATGACCTAATTGCTGTGTTATCTGCACGTCAAGAAAAAGAACGAGATATCGATCAAGATGATCGGGAGTTAATTATGAAATTATCGGAAATGTATCAACAACAATTAGAAGAAATTAAAAAACAAGAACGACAAGAAGGAGAACAACAAGGTTTAGCAAGAGAACGTCGCGCTATGATTGAAAGTATTCTACAAGTACGTTTTGGAGAAGTTGATTCAGAATTAGCCACAATTATTGATCAAGTAATTGCCATCACGAGAGAAGAATTCACTCCTTCCCTTTTGCAATTATCTCGTGAAGAGTTATTAGCCAAGTTTACAAAGTAATGTTGCAACTAGATCCCCGACTTCTTAGAGAAGTCGGGGATCTGAATCATGAATGAACCACCGTTTCAGCATAACCAAATGTTGTGGAGTAAAGGTTGGCAAATTAAGTTTCTCAGCTTAGGAATTAGTTGCAGTGTATTTTACAATTTTATTTTCTCCCAAATTCCTTTAGTTCAAAAATTGGAGTTACAGCTTCAAGATACTTTACTGAGATTGCATCACCCAAAATATCCACCCATAGAAATCATTTTGGTGAAAATTCAAAGCAAAGATTTGGCAAATTAAAAGCTATCTTTAGGGCGAGTTTTCTATGCAGATTTAGTCAACCATCTTTTAGAAGCAGGTACATCTGTCGTCGTTTTGAACCTCCGCAATGACTGGCGAGAACCACAAGAGTTTGAGTACCCAATTAATATTACTGAGCCAATAAATAGACCTCTAAAAAAATTGGTGCAAAATCATGGCAATCAACTTGTTTTAGTGACGCGCACCAATTCAATCTCTAATTATAATAAACCAAAGTTTTTAATCTATAATCATCTTCTCCCTTTTAATGGTGAGCAACTTCAACCTTTAATACCCCCTGAGACTATTCAGGGCTTTTTTGAATACGAACCAGAAGCAGAACTTCCTAGAGATTTAAATAGTACTGCTCGTCGCGCTCATTTGGTTGGTCGATTCTTTGTCTCGGAAGAAATCAATCAAGTTCAAACTTTTAAATCTGCTGCACTTCTAGCTTTGGAAAAGTTTGAAAAGCAAGAGCCAAAAGTTTATCTATCCTCACGATTTACTACAATTCCAACTCAGGTAGAGATTAATTTTTGGGGTAGGACGGGGACTTTTCCTTCTCTGGAACTAACATCTATTTGTCAACCTACTAAAGACAAGAAATGTTTGGTTGTGTCTCGGAGTAAGCTATCTCAACAAGTACGCCATAAGGTCGTTTTCATTGGTTTTGCAGAAGGGAACAACATACACACAATGGCCATGCTGTCGCCTTTCGGCGACAGCATGGCCGGCGTAGAAATTCAGGCCAACCTCATGGCCAGTTTGATGACAGATTCATTTTTACAAATTCCGCCGCAATGGATCGAATTGATAATCGTTATCTTCGGGGCGTTTTTGATCAGTTTTGGTATTTATAATTATCGAAGTTGGCGTTTATTAGGGTTAGTTTTGGCAATATTTTCAGGTTATTTAGGAGTATTTATAATTGCCTATAAATATAATTGGATATTAGCAATTATTCTGCCTTTATTGGTGTGGACAGCAACGGGAATATCTATTTTTCTCTATTTGATTTTGGGACGACAAAAAGAGGTTATTACTCTACAAAACTATCAAATTAGCCAAATAAAGGCGGCTGAACAAGAAGCTATCCTTTGTCATACACGCAAAATCCTTCATCGCACTGCTTCTGATATCCATGATGGGGCTTTGCAAGATTTGAAGCTGGTGATGGACAAAATTGAATTGGAATCTGATTTAGATGTAGATGCAATTTTAAACAAGTTGGCAGCATTAGGACAGGAAATTAGGGAGAAATTGTCTAACATTCGTCGTTTAGCTGAGAAAATGCAGGTGACTCCAGCATTACGAGAAGGGTTAGATGTAGGAATTAATGCTACGCTGCAAGATTTTGTCAAGTCTGGAAAGTTAACTTTAACAGTGATTACAGAAGTTCAGCCTCTCCAAGAACCAGAGTTGAACAGTGTTTGGATTGAACACCGAGAGGAAATTTACCGCTTTTTCCGCGAAGCACTGAATAATGCGATCCAACACGCCCAACCACCTCACGGAACTGCTACCCAAGTGTGTATTAGTTTAGGGCAAGAGGGGGACAGATATATTTTAGCGATCGCCAACAACACCCCAATGGTAAAAAATACCACCTGCGGACGCGAAAAAGGTGGCTATGGCACTAAGATGATGAATGCGTAGACGCAAAGCGGCTTGTCGCAAGACATCGCTTCTGAACTTCCAGATGGTACATGGGAGATGTTAACTTTACCTGATGGACAAGTGCGAGTCACACTGAGTTGGCGTTTATCCTAAGTCGCTCTGGCTAAAGAAATTCATCCACACTAAACCCAATTAAAATAAATACGCAACTTGGACTTCCAATTGCATCAAAGCTCAATTGAGCTAAATTAAAAAAAATAGTAGAAGTTCAGATAGTGTATGGTCAAATCAATAATCCAATCAACAACTCAAACCTTATACGACCAAGATTATTACCTGTGGCTGATGACAACTATAAACCAACTTCGTACTGGTCAGTTTTCATCTGTGGATTTAGATAATTTGTTAGATGAATTAGAAACTATGGGTAGAAGCCAGAAGCGAGCGGTGAAAAGTTTGTTAATTCGACTTTTTGAACATTTGCTTAAGATAACATACTGGGATGTGGAACGGGAGCGCAATGAAGGGCATTGGAAAGCGGAAATTAGGACATTCCGTAGAGAGATTAAGGATGAACTCAAAGATAGTCCTAGCTTAAAGCCTTACATTTTAGAAATATTTGATGAATGCTATCAAGATGCAAGGAAAGAAGCAAGCGATCGCTCTCAACTTCCCATTGACATATTCCCCTTGATATCCATTGGCTCTTTAGAACAAGTTTTAGATGAAAACTGGTTTCCTGAATATAACCACAATCATCAGACCAAACCCGATTAAAATAAATACGCAACTCGCGCTTCCTCAAGGAGTATCAATCCGTGCAGCCGGACTTAATAGGCTTGGAAATTAGTAAGGGGGAACTGAGACGTTTGACTGGATTCGATCCTGAAGACGTTTTCCGTCCCTCTGTTTTGCGAGATAGCAAGAAGCGATTAGGGTTTTTCCTCAATGAAATGCTGGTGACGCTGGCGCTAACACCCATAATTGTGGGCTTTATTTATGCGTTTATTATTCTGCCGACAATCGGATCTTCAATTAAATTCGGAATTCTTTTACTAATTTTAGTGCCAATGCCGATATTAGTGGGGCGATGGCTTTGGCGGCAGTTGAGCTTTCCCGAAGGACTGACAATACTTTTAGATGAAGTTGATAAATATCATGACCTGATTAGCGCTATAGATATTAATGACCAATTGGCAGCATCAGGAAACGTACAAAGCAGCATCCATGACCGAGATAAAGTCACCGCAGCCCTGCAACTGATTAGAGAAGATTTAGTCCGCGCTCTGAAAACGGAACGAATTTTGCGAGATAATAAAAAATTGCTTGCTAATAACCAAGAGTTATTTGTGAATAATTTAGCCAGTCTGCAAGCTTTACAACTTAGTAGTCAGGCTGGCGAATATGCTCAACTGCTAAATCAATCATTGCAAATTGCGATCGATGTACAAGCAGAAATCAGAAAATTGCACAAAGGCTGAGTAGAGTTTTTCTTGACTGATGAATTTCTTAAAAAACAATCGCCCCGTTGACTTAAATGAGCAACAAACCCAAAATAATTGTCCTGGATGATGACCCTACAGGTTCTCAAACAGTCCACAGCTGCTTGCTGCTAATGCACTGGGATGTAGATACTTTACGCATTGGATTGCAGGATGATTCGCCGATTTTCTTTGTGCTGACTAATACTAGATCGCTAACGCCAGAGTCAGCGACATCTGTCACCAAAGAAGTTTGCCAGAACCTGAAAATCGCTTTGGATGCTGAAGGAATTGAGGATTTTCTGATTGTTAGCCGTTCTGATTCTACTTTGCGAGGGCATTATCCTGTTGAAACTGATGCGATCGCAGAAGAACTCGGCCCTTTTGATGCTCATTTTCTCGTCCCAGCATTTTTTGAAGGGGGACGCATCACCCGCGACAGCATACATTACTTAATTATTGCTGGTGTCCCCACCCCAGTCCATGAAACCGAATTTGCCCGTGATTCCGTCTTCAGCTACCATCACAGTTACTTACCCAAGTATGTTGAAGAAAAAACTCAAGGACGAATTAATGCCGAAGCTGTAGAAAGGTTTCTCCTAGACGATATTCGCGCTGGTAGTTTGGAACGCTTGTTAAAACTTAATGGTAATCAGTGCGCTGTCGTCGATGGTGAAACTCAAGCCGATCTCAACCGCTTTGCAGTAGACATATTAGCAGCAGCAAGTCAAGGAAAACGCTTTCTGTTTCGCAGTGCCGCAAGTATTTTAACGGCTTTGGCCGCTTTACCACCCCAACCAATTGCCGCCGAAAAGATGGCCCAGTATGTGCGACAAGGCAAACCAGGTGCGGTGATTGTTGGTTCCCATGTGAAAAAGACTACTCAACAGCTAGAGGCGCTATTGCAAGTAGAGGGAACTCTGGGAATCGAAGTAAATGTGGGGCGATTACTTGATGATGTAAATCAATCTGCGGCACTACTAACTGAAATTCAGGAAAGTACACGGGCGGCACATGAAGCGGGCAAAACACCTGTAGTTTATACTAGCCGTCAGGAACTGAATTTTAAAGATGTCAACACCCGATTGGAGTTTGGGGCAAAAGTTTCAAGTTTATTGATGGATATTGTCCGTGGTTTACCATCTGATATAGGATTCTTAATCAGCAAGGGTGGCATTACCTCAAACGATGTCTTGAGTACTGGTTTAGCTTTAACTTCAGCCCGCTTACTCGGTCAAATTTTAGCTGGTTGTTCAATGGTGTTAACGCCATCCGATCATCCCCAGTTTCCTGATTTGCCTGTGGTATTGTTTCCTGGTAACGTTGGTGATGCTGATGCCTTGGGGACAGTTTATCAAAGGTTGACTAAACAATCTTGAGTGTTGAGTGACGATCGCAATTCTGAACTAGACCTTTTCTGCTAGAAGATAATTTTTTACGTAGACCAAAAGCGGCTTGCTAAAGGCTACCGCAAAGAACGCAAAGGAAGATACAAGTAATCTTATGGTGGGAAGGGAGTAATCTATGCTCCGCATTTTCTGGTCTGACGATGTTGTTGGATTTTCCAACTGATCTAATATTGGTAATGATTCGGAGTGTCCTTTGTCTTTTGGCTAGTACTGCATGACTTCTGATTCTGCAATTCCCGATCTAAAGTCAAATTCTGCACTTCCTAATGCAGAATCAAACTCTATCCTTTCGGAGGTAGAGGTAAATCCTACTGTTTCTGATGTAGAGTCAGATCCTATTCCCCCTGATGCGGAGTTAAAATCCGTCCTCCTTTATTTAAAATCAAATACTGTCCTTGGGGATGTAGAACCAAATCCTGCTAACCCAGATGTAGAGTCAAATTCTGATACCGCATCAGATGATTTTATCCTGACTGATTCAAATCCCAATGAGTCAGCAGTATCAGGCTATCGCGTCAATGACAATACTCAAGTCCAGATAAAAAGTAAGGAGGGACGACTTTTATTAATTCTGCCCCCAGAATCTCAAGTATCTGCCTCAGAACTCAGTTGGTCTGATATTTGGCAACAAATTAGGCAACGTCTGAATGCAGGCGATCGCTTCCGCATAGCTAATACCCCCGTGCATCTTATGGCACAAGATCGGCTAGTAGATGCCAGACAACTCCAAGAACTCGCCGAGGCTTTAAGTGAAGTCGAACTACGGCTAATATCTGTATCAACAAGTCGGCGGCAAACTGCGATCGCAGCCGTCACATCCGGCTATTCTGTAGAACAATTGCAGCCCGTAACTTCCCTAAGTACAGAACCAGAAGCTACAGCTACACCCCAGGCAGATGCCCTTTATCTAGAAACAACAGTCCGCTCTGGAGTAGAAATTCGTCATCCTGGTACAGTAGTTATCTTAGGAGATGTAAATCCAGGTGGTATTGTAATTGCAGATGGAGATATTATTATTTGGGGTCGTCTACGTGGAATTGCTCATGCTGGAGCCGGAGGCAATCGTGAGTGTCTGATTATGTCTTTGCAAATGGAACCTACCCAATTGCGGATCGCCGATGCTGTCGCTAGGGCACCAGAAAAATTACCGATGCAATTTTCTCCAGAAGTGGCACATATTATGCCCCAAGGGATTCGCATCGCTAGGGCTAGTGATTTTTCTAGAAACCAATTTACTAAGAGCAATTAGTAGCCCTGAATATTTACCTAAAATATGAAGAATATGAAGGATGAAATATAGCGGTTTTCATGTAGATAGAATAAACTACTCTAATCCCTATCCCCAAGCGTTGTGTATTTCACACGACTGAGCGTAGATGCAAAGCAGCTTGTCGCCAGACATCGCAATAAAAAAATATTCATCCTTCCCCCGAATTAGGGAGATCAGATATTTCTTCATACTTGATACGATACTTCATACTTTATACTGCAATTTACAGTTTTATATTTCCTGAACCCTCATTGACCGCATTTCTATCATGACTCGCATTATAGTGATTACCTCCGGCAAAGGAGGAGTGGGTAAAACCACAGTTTCAGCAAATCTGGGCATGGCTTTAGCCAAAATGGGTCGTCAAGTAGCCTTGGTTGATGCGGATTTTGGTCTGAGAAATTTGGATTTGCTGCTAGGGCTGGAAAACCGCATCGTCTATACTGCGGTAGAAGTCTTGGCCAGAGAGTGCCGCTTAGAACAAGCCTTGGTGAAAGATAAGCGCCAACCCAATCTCGTACTCCTGCCGGCAGCCCAAAATCGCTCCAAAGATGCAGTCACACCAGAACAAATGAAGTTACTGGTGAATGCCCTCGCCCAAAAGTATCAGTACGTGATCATCGATAGCCCCGCCGGTATTGAAAATGGGTTTAAAAATGCGATCGGCCCGGCAAAAGAGGCGCTAGTTATCAGCACGCCTGAAATTTCCTCAGTTCGTGATGCCGATCGGGTAGTTGGGTTACTAGAAGCACAAGGTATCAAGCGTGTTCATTTAATAATTAACCGCATTAGACCCGCAATGGTGCAGGCAAATGATATGATGTCAGTGCAAGATGTTCAGGAACTTCTCGCCATTCCCCTGATCGGGGTAATCCCTGACGACGAGCGTGTTATTGTATCTACCAATCGCGGCGAACCCTTAGTGTTAGCTGATAATCCATCTTTAGCTGCAACAGCCTTTGAGAACATTGCTCGTAGATTAGAAGGGGAAAGTGTCGAATTTCTGGAGATCGACTCGTCCCAAGACAGCATCTTCGCCCGGATACGAAGGTTGTTCAGGACAAAGATTGTTTAACTTACTTTTCCAGTCTCCGCGCCAGACCTACTTGTAATGATTGAACTTCTAGAAAGACTTTTTTCTCGCGGCCCTGATAGCAGTCGAACTCAAGTTAAACGTCGCCTGCAATTGGTGATTGCTCACGATCGCGCTGACTTAGATCCTCAAACGTTGGAAAAAATGCGGAAAGAAATCCTAGATGTAGTCTGTCGCTATGTCGAAATTGAGACAGAGGGCTTGGAGTTCTCCTTAGAAAGCAACCAACGAACTACAGCTTTAATTGCTAATTTGCCCATCCGCAGGGTAAAAGGAGCCATCCCTGAATGGGAAAGAGGTGATAAGTAAGCCTCTATAGTTTTAATCTTAGAGGATCTTTTAAAAGTCGATGTAGGTCAAAAATTATACGATTCGCTATAGTTACGGCTTGTTATGAAGTTAAGCTAATCAGCATTTAAGTTGCATAAAAGCAGGGCTAAAAGTTAATAATGATAACGAGCTTGTAAAAAATTTATTTCATCATCTTTTACAAGATATACAATTCTATGTTCTTGTGTTAAACGGCGAGAGCAAGTATTAGGATCTAAATATTTTAAAGGTTCGGGCTTACCTTTCCCCTTGAAAGGATCTCGGCAAGTCTGTTTGACAAGATCCAAAACTTTAAGGGTAACTCGTTGATCATTTTCCACCCAAAATTTTAAGTCTTCTAAAAATTCAGGTTGAAATACTGTTTTTCTTTGGTTTGGAGTTGCTGGAATTTCTTGTTCTGATTGGTTTTTGAGGTTCTTCTTTTTGGTCAAATCCTAACTCCTTACTAAGCTCATCCAAGCTTTGAGATTTCACAACTCCTGATTTAGCTCGATTTAAAGCTGTTAGCAAACGTTCAGCATTACGGGGAGAACGTAAAAGATGAGCAGTTTCTAGAATACTAGAAAGTTCATCAACAGCTATTAAAGCTACATTTTCAGCATTACGACGTGTAATGATTACAAAATCGCGTTCTGAAGTAACTTTATCGCACAGTTCAGACAGCTTTGCTCGTGCTTCTGTGTAAGTATAACTATCAGAAACCATAAGTATCAAAAGTTCCGTTTTTACTTGTAAATTGAATTAAGTACATTCTCGCTTAACCTGTACACAAAGTCTGTACAGGTTGATGCTTTTATCATAACATAACAGAAATTGATAAAGTAAATTTTTCAAAAAACCTGGTCAAGCAATTATAACTAATTGGGGTCAAAAGTATTGTAGGCTGTGGATTACAGCGTCTACAGTCTAAGCTAGACTTTCTCCATTTTTTGGCAACGCTTAACCTGACATTGAAACCTTTGTGGAACGGTAGTTTTACTTTTTAGAGGGCAAGATACCTACCCCAGAAGAATCATCCCTATTTTATGCAACGCCAAAAAAAATCCCGTTGTCGGCAGTAACGACAACGGGAGAATATAAAGTTTTTTATAAACTATCGGTAAGCAACTTGCGGCCCTGCCCAAATTTCTGTAACCTTCTTACCAAAAGTAATCGGCTGATCGTCGTCTGTTGTAGTGATAGTCTTGCCATCATTAGCAACTTGCATTAAAGGCCAGTTTTCCTCGCCCAATTCGCCTGCACGGAACAGCGCACGATCTGGTTGGCTTTTACTCCAACCTAACAACACTGCGATTTTTTCATGTTGCTCCTGACTAACAGGAGCAACTGTATTAGCCTGATTTTTTTGCCGATCCCAAATCACTGCACTATCTGTAGAATCGCCTGTGTTAAATATACCTTCAAACTTGCGTGCTAAGAAGCGATCGCCTTTTTCTGACCAGCTAACTGGAACTAATACCCCAATCTGACCGTTAGGATTAGCTTCTTCTGACGACGCACCCTTTACAGCCTTTACCTTTAATAAAGGATCGCTAACAGGGGTAGTTGAAGCCATTACCCACAACTTCTTAGTTTGCATATCTTGGACAAATAGAACGCTAGTAACACGGCTGTTGTACATTTCGGGTTTCACTTCTAGTTGCACCCGGCTATAAACAGCATATTTACCGTCTGGAGAAACTACAGGTACGCTGCGATAGTGACGAACTCCAGAACCACCCTTGGAAGCGATTGCTTCTTGAGTCGTTGTAATCCATTTCCAAGGAATCGGATGAGGACTACCTATAGGATCTATTTGTTCTGCTTGGGACTCGTCAACTGGTTCTACAACACGTATTTCAGTCGTTGTGGTTGGTTGTGATTCTCTCGTAGTTGGTACTACTTGAGTTGCTGTCAATGATTCAGTTAAAGACTTTTCTCTCAAAAGAGAATTTTTTGTTTCTCCCAAAGACTTGATATTAGCGGCTTTGAGTTTTTGTACTAAATTAAGCTGACTAACAGGAACATCTGTTAATGGTGCGAGTTCAACTGCTGCCAAAGTATCAGGAACAGTTAAATCGCTGTTTGAGAAAGAACTATCTGCTTGAGCAAAGGAATGAATTTTATCTGCTAGTAATACTTGCGGTTCCTGGAGAGCAGGATTTTGTGTTGTTACAGAGTCAAATTCTTCTGTTAAAGAGTCAATTTGATCTGTTTTTAATATTTCAGCGTTCTCAGGTTCCCCAACTACAGCTATTTCCTTTGGTACAGAGTCAGAATCTCTAGTCATCGAAGTTAGTTTAGCTACTTCGGATTTTACAGGGAACAAGTGAGCCGATGCCCCTAGCAAGGGTGCAATCAGTATCACAACGACAACGTAATTGAGAAATGGTTGTGCGCGGAACCATCCTGACAGCAAAAGGGCTTTAAGCATTTGTAGACTCTCTAGAGGGGGGTTGCTATGTGAGAAGCAATACCTATGCAGCAATGGGGCAGGCAGTAATTATATGTATAACAACAAACTAAAAACTTTGACGAGATATTTCTTTCAAAGTTTGCAGAGTTTTACAAAAATTAAGTATCATTGTCCACACCTTTTCTTACTCAGGTACTGAATGTTTTTTTGCAAAAATATGCGAGTATAGTAAATATGCTGAGAACTCAGTAATTACTACACGAGATTTAATCCTGCTGTTGCTATACTTGACTACACCAATAATAGGTATTAGTCAAGGAACGTGCAAGTTATAGTTGAAGCGATGACGCTGGAAATCAAAAATGAAATAACCTAGTTATTGGGGATCGTACTAGCGATCGCTAGTACACAACAAAAAACCCAGATTATACATTAAATATAACAGCGCAAACCCTCAAAATGGTAAATGTGAGGCGTTACGTGAGAATTGGGGAAAGCAGAAGCACAATAAATCATACTCAGAAAAACTGCTGTCAGCAACCCAAACTATAAATTGCAATCTCAACTACAAAAATAGCTAGAAGACGCAATAGTTTCTTAGAAACCAAACTGCACTTAATGCCAATTTGGGGAACACAATCGGGAACACAACAAAATTTACTCGGTAGATGCTCTAGCGGCTCGTGACGAAATACCACTAAACCATTAGGTTCACCAAAGGCAGATGCAGTTTATGCTACCTGTTACACTTGTTAACTTAACTATTAAGTTAAATTTTGGAGCCTTTTGGTTTGACTAATAAGAAAATATTGTACCACCAAACAGCCGATATTATTTACCATTAACTAACGAGTAACGATTAACAGCTAATTATTAATGAAAATTGTATTCTTTGGTACACCCCAGTTTGCTGTGCCCACTTTGGAAAAGTTATTGAATCATTCAGAATTTGAGGTGTTGGCAGTTGTCACTCAACCAGATAAACGCCGGGAACGGGGAAATAAACTTACACCATCACCTGTAAAAGCGATCGCTACTGCTCACAATTTACCAGTATTCCAACCAGAACGGGTTAAAAAAGACACTGAAACTTTAACCAAGCTCAAAGAACTAGACGCAGATGTGTTTGTTGTTGTCGCTTATGGACAGATTTTATCGGCAAAAATCTTAAAGATGCCAAAGTTGGGCTGTATTAATGTGCATGGCTCGATTTTACCCAAATATCGCGGTGCAGCACCGATTCAGTGGTGTTTGTATAACGGTGAGAGTGAAACGGGGATCACAACCATGTTGATGGATGTGGGGATGGATACCGGGCCAATGCTACAAATAGCCACTACACCTATCGGATTACTGGATAATACTCAAGATTTAGCCTTTATACTAGCTGCGATCGGTGGGGATTTGTTGGTGGACACTCTGTTGAAGTTGGAACGCCAGGAAATTCAACCAATTCCCCAAGATAATTTGTCAGCTACTTATGCACCTCTGATTCAAAAAGCAGATTATGGTTTGGATTGGTCAAAAAGCGCTATTCAATTACACAATCAAATTAGAGGCTTTTACCCTAACTGCACGGCTACCTTTCGTAACAACTTGCTGAAAATCACCGCTTCGGCTCCCCTTGGTTGTGTAAGCAATCGCAATCTGCCACCAGAATTACAAGAATTAATTCACAAATTGCCTGATTTGTCAAATGCATCAGACACACCAGGAGTTGTAGTGAGCATTGTCAAAGGAATAGGAGCGATTGTCCAAACAGGGGAAGGTTTGTTGCTGTTACGAGAGGTTCAGCTAGCTGGGAAGCGTCCCCAGTCAGGATGGGATTTTGTTAATGGAACCCGCTTAACTGTGGGAGAAGTTTTTGGTGCAGGAAGTTGAGGAGAAGTTAGTCAGATGACTGGCTAGGTGGTTTGATAGAATGAGCGATCGCTATTTTAATTCAAAAGTAACTATAGCAGTTCCCATTCAGATGCGATACAAGATTAATCGTGAAGTGTAAGGGCACGGCACTGCCGTGCCCCTACGGGTGTACCTCACTCGACTGAGAACCGCTATAGCCCTATTTGCTATTTATAACCGGCTGCTTGCAACATAAACAACTTGGCATAACGTCCGCCTAGCTGTAATAATTCTTCGTGAGTTCCCTGTTCTATAACTTCCCCGTATTCTATAACCACGATTTTGTCAGCCATTCGTACCGTCGAGAAGCGATGGGAAATCAAAAGTACCATCTGATTTTGAGTAACAGTGCGAAAATGATTAAAAATCTCAAACTCAGCTTGGGCATCGATTGCTGATGTTGGTTCATCTAACACCAAGATATCTGCTTGCGATCGCATAAAAGCACGAGACAAGGCAATTTTCTGCCACTGTCCCCCAGAAAGTTCCTGTCCTCCCTTAAACCAACGCCCAAGTTGAGTCTGGAAGTTTTGGGGTAATTGGTCAATAAAAGATTGCGCCATGCCTTTTTCAGCAGCAGTTTCCCAAAGGGTTTTATTTTCAAGATGTTCTACATCGCCCACGCCAATATTCTCCCCCACAGTAAACTGATAGCGGACAAAGTTCTGAAAAATCACACCAATCCGACGACGCAGTACATCCACATCCCATTCTTGCAAGTCCAAGCCATCTAAGAAAATTCGCCCAGAGTCGGGGGTGTAGAGTCGGGTAAGTAGTTTAATTAAGGTTGTCTTACCGGAACCGTTTTCACCGACAATTGCTAGTTTCTCTCTGGGTTTCAAATGCAGCGAAATGTTTGTCAACGCTGGCTTAAAACTTCCTGGATAAGTAAATGATACGTTCTCAAAACGAATACCATCTTCAGGATTTAAACCAATGGTTGCGTTACCCCAAGACTTTGGTACTTTCTCTTCAAGAAAATCGTAGAGATTTGATAAATATAGGTTATCTTCATACATCCCTCCAATAGATGTGAGGGCATTGGAAAAAGTAGATTGTCCTTGGCGAAAAACGGTGAGATACATTGTCATATCTCCTAAAGAAATCTTACCTCGCATTGTTTCCAGCACAATCCAAGCATAAGCTAGGTAAAAAGCACCAGTACTAACTAAACCCAGGAGATAGCCCCACACTCCTCGCCGCAGAGTCAAATCGCGGTCTTCGCCATAAAGTTGATCGAACAGGTTGCGGTAACGTCCTAGCAGCATCTCTCCCAACTGGTAGAGTTTGACTTCTGTGACAAAATCTTCTCTTGCTAGCAAATTTTCTAAGTAATGCTGTTGACGAGTTTCTGCCGCACGCCAACTAAACAAGCGAAAGCCTTCTCCAGCAAACTTGGTTTCGGCAATGAATACAGGCATAGCTGCCAAAATTAGTACTACGACCGCCCAAACTGAGAAATTTACTAGCAAAATACCGTAGGTGAACAGAGAAAGAGCATTTTGCACCAACCCAAAGGTGCGGTTTACTAACGAAAGGGGACGAACTGATGCTTCTCGTCGCGCATTGGTCAATTTGTCATAAAATTCCGAGTCTTCAAACTGCCTAAGATCCAGTGTCAGCGCCTTTTCTAAGATGAGTACATTCACTCGCTGACCCAGTAGCGCCCGCAATAACGATTGACAAATAAGGATTCCGCGTTGACCTCCTGCTAGTAGAATTACAGCGATCGCTTCTAATCCTACATAAAATAGCGAGGGATAAATATTGACAAAACCATTATTTTGTGAATTAACTTGAGATGCAAATACTACTGCATCAACAATTAACTTACTAATGTAGGATATCGCCGCCGGTAAAAGACCAGCAACTAAAGTTAAACTCGCTAGAAGAATAGTAAGCGATCGGCTAGTAGTCCATACTAAGCTTAGGGCCCGTCCACTATAGCGGAAAACCGTCAGTGATTGCCGTAGGATATTTCTTTTTTTTTAATCTTCATCTTTATTGCCGCGAGATACACCAGCTTGGGCGGATCTTCCTAACTCTATTTAATCTTTATAAATTTTACATTTTTATCAGAATGTTGGCTGAAAACCCCGAAGTTTAAACCTAAAAACTAGTTTTGTAGGGTGTGTTATGCCGTAGGCTAACGCACTAGGTGTTAACTTTGTACCATTTTAGGTGTTCAAAATTCATGCAAAATATATAATATATGCCAGTAGTTCTAATCAAACGGACTACGAGTATAATATCCAAAATAGGGGTTTAAAAAAGAAGTTTTCCGTATATCCAGAAAGAAGGTAGCTGTAATGCTTGATATATTAGGATTTAGAAAAAAGTTATACGGAAACTTTCCGTATAATAAATAGTTGGACTGCTTTCAGTTATCTGTAAGCGCAGTACATAGAGATTTTCTGCTAGTGTCCTTAGTTAAACTACCTTAATAGCGGTGGTGAGAGATAGTTAAACAAATTCATAAACTAAAATTTGGGTTCAAGAATTGGCAAGGTTACTTGCAAAAAGTAAAATAATAGAGAACAAATAAAGAGGAATCATTTGCTTTTCGTACAACTACTTCTGTGGAGAACATTTTGAGCGAAGCTAAAATAGTGTCTCAATGGATGGTAATTAGTATCTCTAGAGACATAATTCCAGATAAGGCTATATCGGCACTTAACTTTTCTGATGAGTCATTAGATTCTGTATTTGCAAACGGTGATTTGAGTACATTCTTAAGTGAGCTTTATAACGAAACTAATCTTCTCCTCACTGAAAGTGGTGAAACCTCTGTTTCTGGTGAGGATTTTAGACGTTATTTAGCTGAACGAAGATTTGAAGAGGGGCTTTTAAAAAGTTGTGACTTTGCCGAACAATTTACTAAATATGCTGTCGAGGCAATTCCTGCAAATGCCTTAGTCAAGACATACAAGCCAATCAATCCAGAGTATTTCTTTTCCAATCCAGTTTTTGGGAGAACACTAAAATACCTTGTTGTTTGGGATAACCTTTGTAGTAGTGCAGCGGATTGACTTAAGCCGCTTGGATTGGATGCAGAGACTCTAGCAAGCGCTGACCCGAACCGTTATGCGGCTTAACCCGTCAATGGAGGTAATACTACCAAGTTGCCTGTTAGCATTTAGAATTAAGGTACAAACAAGATTGCACTTTAAGCTGCAACCGTGGATGCGATCGCGAGGCTAAAATGAGAGGGCGATCGCTTCCTTTCACCAGCCCTCAGACGAGGAGATTCTCAAATGCCATTAGCTGAACTCATGTCACAAATCCAGGAACTTCCAAAAATTGACAAGCTTCGGCTAATGCAGTTCCTTGCCACAGAACTGGTCAAAGAAGAAGATGCAAACTTCTTTGTTGCGAACCAGGAGTATCCAGTCTGGTCGCCGTACAATTGTTCTGAGGCTGCCAATGTCTTGATGAATCTTCTGGCGACAAAGCAGCAAGAGAAGAATGGTTGACACTCAAAAATTTCCCTACAAAATCATTGATAGCAGCCTTGGCATGGTTGATCGATTGCCATACATACCTTTGACGCTCAGTCTTAATGGTCAATCTCTGAACACTGAAGGTTTATTGGATACAGGTGCAAGCGTTAATGTTTTGCCCTATGAGTTGGGTTTACAACTGGGCTTAATTTGGGAGGATGAAACTCTCTCAGTTCTATTGGCTGGGAACTTGGCTCGATTTGAAGCTCGTGCAGTCGTTGTTGATGCTCCCGTCAGTTCATTCCCCACCATTAATCTTGCATTTGCTTGGACACAAACACCCAATGTGCCTTTAATCTTGGGGCAAGCTAATTTCTTCTTTGAGTTTGATGTTTGTTTCTTCCGTGCGCGTTCTGAATTTGAAGTTCGTCCCAAACAAGTTGGATAAAATGAAGACAGGAGCATCAGTTGGCAGCGATCGCTGAGTTACGGTCTAACAATCCCGTTGCACACCGACCGTACAGAGAGAGTCTCTTTGTTGAGTCCGAGAGGTTGCTTGCGGGGGGTGAACGGGGGCGTTATACGTTATACATATAGGTACATAACGCACCCTACCAGATTCAAGCCAATGTGAATGAGGTTTTCCGACTTGTGTGTACACAGTAAGTCTTTAGACCGGAGAGTGTCAACCCCACAATCTCCTACCGGCTTTTTCACTTAATCTTTCATGAGTATCTTCCAACAAAGCTGGAATATCTAACTTTTCTGGACATCTGGGCAAACAGTCACCGCATTCTGTACATCGGTTGCCTTTCATGCCAGGGAACCAGTGACCAGCATTTTCAAACATACCGTAACGATATTGTCCATAATCTTTCATATCGTATGCTACTGCAAGATTACGTAACCGCAATACCTCTGGAATATTGATATTTTCTGGACAGGGCAAACAAGCATAACACTGGCTACATTTATCAGTTTTTAAAGCAACTTTTTGCTGATTTTCTAATCTCTGGAAAGCAGAATTTTCTGCTGATGTTAACTCTCCATCATCGTCAGCAATTCGCAAAGGTTCCTTTAATTCATCTGGGTTGGCTGGCCCGATACTCAAAGTAGTAATACGGTTATCACTCAGTAAAAAACGATAATTTAAGTCTAGGGGTGAATACGGATTACATAGGTCTTTAAGGGTTTGAGGTGGCGTATACAACCGTCCTCCCTTGTCAGCAGGGGAAATAATGAAAATACCCATATCCTTTTCGGCAGCTAGCTGAATCGCTGGTGCGTGCCGTTGAAAAAAATAGTAATAATGTAGATTGACAAACTCAAATAAATTTGTCTTGATAACTGCCTGAATTAGCTCTAGTGACCCGTGGCTGGAAAAACCAACGTGTCGCACTCTACCATCAGCAACAGCTTCCTCTACGGCTTGCATACAACCATTTTTGGCTTGCACCCACTCCAAATGTTGCCAAGTATTCAAGCCATGAATGCCTAAGCAATCTAAATAATCTAGCTGTAATCGTTCTAAGGATTCGTCGATGTATCGACGCATGGTGTCAGCGTCTGCTGTGGCTGAGATTTTGGTAGTGATATAAAGCTTCGTTCTGGATACTGACAACCCAGCTTTTAACGCCCTACCAAGATACTCCTCGCTTTTGCCGTAACCTCTAGCGGTTTCTAAATGATTAATTCCTAGCGCTAAGGCTTTTTCAATGGTTTGATGAGCATTTTCAAAAGAAACCAAGTAGCGCATTGTTCCCAAGGAAAAAACCGAGAGGTGCAGATTCGTTTTCCCAAAGCGTCGATATTGCATAAATTAAGTGCTGAGTGCGGAGTGCTGAGTGCTGAGTAGAAACACAATTAATATTGTCTGTACAAGAGTGAAAAAGAAAGAATAAAGAAATTTATTTTATTCTCTAGATTCTCTATTCTTTCTCAGCACTCAGCACGGGCTGAACGCCCCGCTACCGCTAACAGAACTCTTTTAGCTGTCGCCATTACCAAAGCGCTTGATCAAATCTTCGGGACGGAGATTGGAAATAAATTCACGGAAGGCTTGCTGTTCGGCTTCATCTGCATCGCGATCAACAGGGATAGAAGCATCAGCAATCACTTCTTCCATCACCCATATAGGGGTATTTGTACGGAGGGCAATGGCGATCGCATCGCTAGGACGCGCGTCAATTTCTTTTTTGACTTCGCCTTGCTGAACGATTAAAGCTGCATAAAATGTGTCCTTTTGCAGGGAATGAATGATCACCTTTTCTAGAGTCATGTTCCAAGTCTCTAGAAGATTCACAATCAGGTCGTGGGTTAAGGGTCTGGGAGGCTTCTGATTCTCCAGCGCACCCATAATTGCCCTAGCCTGTTCCTGACCGATGTAAATTGGCAAAGCCCGCCGATCTGAAGAATCTTTCAAAAGGACGATCGGGCTGCGGGTTATGGCATCTAATGCTATGCCGGCAACTTTCATTTCAATCATTGCCTAAGCCTCTACAATGCTTTGAGAGCCTTGATTGCCTTGTAACAAATAGTACACCTTTTGGGGCGACTTGGTGACAGTAATAAACATAAGCATTCGTTCTCTATAATTGCTTCTATTAAACTCCGAACTTGGGGTGAAAACCAGAGTAAGTCAAATTGGTCTTCTTAGACAATAACCTTCTTACCCAAGTATGCCTTGTGAAGGATGCTAATGTGTTAATATTCCTATACGAAAAAAAGTCAGAAAATATACTTGAGTATTTGAAATTTCTGTGACAATTACCAATTCATTTCAGGCAAATTTAGGCAATAAATAGAGTTAGTTTGACAAAAAAGCCGTGTTTACAGGATTAATCCAAGCATTAGGAACGATGGAACCCTTGGGGGGCGATTCTTGGCAAATTACTTGTGTCAGCCAGTCGAGTGAAGTAATTATGCAAGATTTGGCTTACGGTGACAGTGTTGCTGTCGATGGTGTTTGCCTGACAGTAGAAAAAGTTTTAAAAGATGGGTTTATCGCCACAGCTTCACCGGAAACGCTACGCCGGACGACGCTGGGAGGCGAGCAAATGCAACAGAAATATGTCAATTTAGAAGCGTCGCTAAGGGTAGGCAGTAAAGTTGGCGGTCATTTTGTGATGGGTCATGTAGATGGCATTGGTAGATTACTAGTGTCAGAACAAACGGCTAGTTCTTGGGAAATGACCTTTATTGCATCTGATGCGATCGCACGGTACATTGTCCCTAAAGGTAGCATAGCCATCAATGGCATCAGTCTCACAGTAGCCGCTTATGACTCAGAACTCTCCCAATTCAAGGTGGCAGTAATTCCCCTCACATACAGCGAGACAAATCTTCGCTATTTGGTTGCTGGCAGTTTGGTGAATCTAGAAGGAGATATTCTCGGCAAATATGTCGAAAAATTCCTTTACTCTGGCAGCCCACACACCACAGCCCATGACGACAATAGTTTAGATGGCATTACACCCGCATTCTTAGCAGAACACGGGTATTTGTAATTTGTAATTGGGCATTGGGCATTGGGCATTGGGCATTGGGCATTGGGAATTCCCCTTGTCCCCAGTCCCCAATCCCTAACCTCAGCTACCTGGTTGTTGACTTACCTGAGCAGTTTGCGACCCTCTTACTAACTGGCTAAGGGCGCTTTGTAATTCCACGCCTGGGTCAGTAGCAACCCACCCGTTCGGTGTTAGGTGGCGGACTTCGAAGTGCAGGTGAGGCCCTGTGGATGCCCCAGTGCTACCAACTCGACCGATAACCGTTCCAGGTTGTACCCACTGACCAGGTTGAACAAGGATCTCTGACATGTGACCGTAGAGAGTTTGTTCAGCTGATTTGTGATTGAGGATAACGGTTAAACCATAACCGCCCAACCAGTTAGCAGTTTCGACTTGACCAGCAGCAGCTGCCAAAACTGGCGTACCTGTAGGCGCACCTAAGTCTGTACCAGCATGGAAGCGTTGATTACCTGTGATTGGGTGAACTCGCCAACCAAACAAAGAAGTAATGGGAGCGGGAATAGATAATGGATACATCATTCCCGTACCACTATAAGCGACTGTACCCGTGTAGGGAATTTGCGGCAATACTGATGCTAGTGAAAAGTCGTAAGCGACATTGCTAGGACGGGGTGCAATGTTGCCATCTGCCATTGGTGGCGGTAAAGTCCCGCCACTGGGTGCGATGGGAGTTGCACTCACTCTTGTGGGGCTGAACTCGCTCGGATTGGGGATAAATCGATTCGGGCGATATGCGGTTTTGGTGTCACCACTATAACCATTTTGAGTGGCACGCCATCTACTCGTGTTCCCAGTAGTTGCAACTTGCCGCGCAGTTGGTGGAACTACTGGCAATTGGGCGTTTTGACTTCTTCTCAGCCAAGTAGGTGCTGATTTACCATTAGAATCAGCTACATTGCTTTGGGGTACTTTGGCGCAAACGCCGCCTAATACGCTTTGTCCTGAAGGCAAAATAGCTCGACAACCACTAGAGCGTTCTGTGAGAATTACGGAATTTGGTGCTTGATAAGTACCTGTGGCACCACTGTCATAACTATTAGGATCAATGTAGGCGTTATTATAATCCTTGGTTTTCCCTGACGTTGCAGTAACAGGGCTGTTAGAGTTATTTGATGGTTGAGCAACTTCTGGAAGTTTTTCAGGTAAAGAGCGGGCAGGGGTATTGGGTTTTTCTTGTCTCACCCTTACAGGAGTAACCTGGGAGGCTTCTACCTTGGGTTTTTGTCTGATAATAACAACAGGTTCAGCAGTTTCGATTTTGGGCGTAGATTGCCTAACTGGTTCTTTTGATTGAGCAACCTCTGGCTGACGCAATCTCTGTTTGAGTCTGGCTCGCCGTTGGGAAAATTCCGGTTGCGCTTGAACAGGTTCGGGTGCAACAGCCTGTTTTTTAACTGGATTTGTAACTGCTGAAGGCTTGGAAGTTTCAACAGTGGGAACGATATTATCTATTTGTGTTTCCGTTTGGGCAAACACAAAGCCGCCGCTAAGGAGGCTAACGCTACTCAGCCAGCAGAGGCTCTGGGCTGGTAGTGTTGAAGCAAAACGTTTTTTTGTCAGACCTTGCTGCCATAAGTAATGCAAACGATGTGGGGCAGAATTATTGCGCTGCGTCATTTGTTCTCTCAGTTGTGTGTAATTAGCCTAAAGAGATGATGCTAGTGGTTTGTCTTGCCCAAAGAGCGAAATTTTGAACAAACCTCAAATTTAAATGGAAGATTTATGGTACCCCAAACTGATTGTACCGGGTTGAATATAAATTTCCGGTGTAATTAGTTCCTTTGTATCGTATGTTTCTAAATCAACTCGTAAATTTCCTTGAGGAGTTACTCCAACTACTTTACCTGAAAGATTATTGACGTACACGCGATCGCCCATGTTTGTAAGCAAATCTAGATAGCGAGACAAGAGTATGCTTACTCCTTCTTGGAAAAGGCACTCCATACCGGATTCTATTCCCAGCAAGACGGTAGAGGTGAGCATTTCCAGACAAGAAATTGGTCTGAAATCTTGCAAAGCTTGCCACGATTCCAAATTGATTCCAGTTTCGGGTACTGGATTTGTCCAGTTAATACCAACACCGATTACTGCTTGGGTGATTTGTCCTTTGTTTACTTTGGTTTCTGTCAAAATGCCGCCTAGTTTGCGACCATTTAGAACTAAATCATTGGGCCATTTTATCCCAACATCTATACCGCACTGGCGCAATTGAGACGCAATTCCCCAAGCAGTAGCGAAAGTTAGCTGGTAGCTGTCAGTAGCTTCTATTTTTTGGTCAAATGAAATCGCCACGGAAACGTATAATCCCCCAACTGGAGAAATCCACTCGCGTCCCCATTGTCCGCGCCCAGCAGATTGTACGGTTGCGATTACTACTGTTCCTGAAATCGCCCCTTGGTCAACTAATTCCCAAAGGGTTTGGTTTGTTGAGGAGACGCTTTCAAAAAAGTGAAGGGAAAATGGTAAATATGTATTAGACTTTTGCCCTGTTTTCAAGGCTGTTTCCAAGTTTTGCAGATTAAATCCCACAGCAGTTAAGCCAAATTCCGTTGTTCAAGTTAGCATTGATTGGCTAATGAGTGATTTTGTGTTTAGGTTTGGTTGAAGATGCACACTTGGCACTGGCGCAATTCTGAAGGACTGCCTTTTCTAACTTGTAGTATTCTGGAACATTGGCATCACGGCTTCTTTACCCAGCAGTTTTGGCCGCGATCGCCACAAGTTATCACAGAAGTATTGCAACCAGAGGCATCAGTCTATCGCTTAAAGCAGGTTCATGGCAATACTGTTCTCACACCTCAAGAAGTTGAGAGCTTCTTAAGCTCTGCTGAGGAAGATTTAGCATCGGCGGATGGTTTAATTAGCGAACAGCCTCTACAAGCTATTTGGGTAGCTAGCGCAGATTGTACACCCGTGCTAATTGGGGATGTGAAAACTGGACAAGTAGCAGCATTACACGCTGGCTGGCGGGGGACTGCTCAAAAAATTGTGCCCCAAGCGATCGCTAGATTACAATCTCAAGGCAGCAAACTTGATGATTTACGCATTGCAATGGGCCCTGCGATCGCTGGTGAGGTGTACCAAGTCTCTATGGATGTCGCTGCCGAAATTGGGGCTAGTATTATATCACATAATGAAGAACAAAAAATAATTCAAGCATTGCTTGAATTACCAAATTCACCCTTGTTGGCAGATCCTAATCCAGGAAAGGTAAGGTTGGATGTGCGGCGAGTGAATACCTTACAACTGGAAAATATGGGGATTAGTGCAGAACAAATTGCGATCGCACCTTATTGTACTTTCCAAACTCCAGAGCATTTCTTTTCTTATCGTCGGGAGAAAGAGAAAAAAGTGCAATGGTCAGGAATTGTTAGCGGCAAAAGGACTAATACCAGTTCTGTATGAAGGTGGGCCAAACTATATGAGGAACGAACCGCAAAGGACGCAAAGGGCACAAAGGAAGAAAGAAATAAGAAGTAAAGAAAATTTGGCGCAGTTTCACAAAGAAACAGTAAAACTAGTCTATATTCTCATTACTCTCTACCCTTTCAAGGGTTAATATTCCTTTTGGTTTGTTAACGACCAACTGCATAATGTCCAGCCACAACGAACCGATGATGGTGTCAGGGATGTCATCTCCAACATGAACGGGAATCACAAATTCAGTTCCGTTAATGATAAGTTTGCCTTCATAGATATCGAATTGCGCTTCCCCTTGTGCTGTCCGCATTTCAATTTGTGCAGTCATCAATGACCATTCCAATACTTCTAGGTCTTGAGTATTGATAGCTAACCATCCATCTGTAAACCCAGTATCAAGTAAAGCTTCAACAGAAAATTTGTCATTATTCGCAGCAACAAGCTGAATTTCAAATAATAGTTCGCCATTATCTCCAAACGAACCTGCAATCATAAACTGCCGCAGGTTCCTGTATCGTTGAGTCGGAATATGGTAAGTTTGACTTCGTTAGTATTCCCATAAGCATCGTGGATTTTTTGCATTATCCCTAAGAGTGTTGGGTCAATAAGGTACTGTTCTGTTTCAGGGTCGATGGCAATATGCCAGTTGTAATGCATTTCGATTAAAGTTGGACGTAAGCGCTCGAAAACAGGACGACACCGCATAGCGAGAGCATCACGTTGTTCCTGACGCTGGTGTACTTCTTCAGAGACTAAGGTTGATGCTGGTAAAATGCGGGTGCGTCTTGGCTGGGATATCTGTGTCATATCATTCCCTGTTCATCTCTAACAAAAACTTAACTCAAAGCTTCACTCAACAACTCGCAGTGCATTGAAGCACCATCCACCAAAGATTGAATTTTCTCTGATGATAACGGATCGCCATTAGCATAATGTTCCATCCAAGTCAAACTAATCAAATTGGGATCGTCGGGTAAACTTGACAAATCCCACCCAGGCATTTCCAAGTCTTCCATAAGACGATTTACTTTGGGGTCATAACTGAGAGCAAAGCAACGACAACCTTCAGATGCAGCCATAATTAAACTGTGTAGGCGCATCCCAATTGCCATTTCTACGCCGCGAAATACACCTTTTAAAAGTTGCGGATCTTCCAGACACAAAATCTTGCTAACATCTTTAAGATATGGTTGAATAGATTCGGCAATACTTAAATCTTCACTTTTTTGAAACGGTAGTAGCAAAATAAAAGCCTGCGTAGCTTTTTGAAAGTCAACCAAAGCGCGAGTTAAGTTTGCTAAACGTTTTTCTGTAAGTTGGGGATGCGATCGCAAAGTTACTGCAACTCTCGGCGCAGGTAAATCCCAAAGTCCTGGTACTGGTTGAGATTCCAACGCCCAAACCGGGTCAGGAGCTATAATACAAGGGATTTGCCAATCAGATAATAAAGCAGCACTGGCGCGATCGCGGACACTAACTTTGGTACAATTAGCAAAGGTCTGCCTTGCTAACCAACGAGTTTGGGGACGTACTAACGGCCCAATACCCTGCGCCCAAGCAACAGTTTTCAAACCCATTTTCTGAGCTAATGCCATCATTCCCCCATAATAAAATGGGCTGATAGTACTGGTGACATCTTGAATGAGACTTCCGCCGCCCCAAATCAAGGCATCGCAAGAACGTAAAGTTTGCAGTACAGGTAAGGGAGCCATGCGATCGCAAGTTTCTACATTATAGCGATCGCGTGTTTCCTCTGGATTACCCGAAAGTACCACAGGTGTTACGTGAGATGGTAACATTTGCAAAAGCGTCGCCAACAAAGCCTCGTCACCACCATTACCTTTACCGTAATATCCAGACAATAATGCCCGCATCTTGACCATTTTAGATTTTAGATTAACAGCTTTTTTTATACAGAATATCTGTCATTGCTCAGAAAGTAAGTAAGTGGGTCAAATTAAATATAAAACCTCACTCTGCCTCCGGCTTCCCTCTCCGATACTTTGGAGAGGGATTAATACCTCCGGCTTCCCTCTCCTTAATAAGGAGAGGGATTGAGGGTGAGGTTTAATCTTATATTTAATTACGCCTACCTACTTAGATTCATTCACAAATTCTATTTTCAAACTCCTGTAAAGACGCGATAAATCGCGTCTCTACTCCCACCTTTTGTACAGACGCGATTCATCGCGTCTCTCCTTCTAACTCCTAACTCTCTTATGCACGCCCTATCGATTCCCACCTGGATTATTCATATTTCTAGCGTTATTGAGTGGATTGTCGCCATTTGGTTAATTTGGACTTACGGCGAACTCACTAATAACCGCAATTGGTGGGGATTGTCCCTTGCCATGTTACCAGCTTTAGTTAGCGCTATGTGTGCCTGTACCTGGCATTATTTCGACAATGCCGAATCTCTCGAATGGCTGGTAACACTTCAAGCTACCATGACTTTAATCGGTAATTTTACGCTTTGGGGAGCGGCATTTTTGATTTGGCGTTCTACCAAATCTCCTAACACCATTGAACCAAAACCTATCGAATTAGAGCAATGATTTCTAAAGAAACCCTGTTTGCACTTTCACTGTTTCCCTATTTGGGTTTCTTGTGGTTTCTCAGCCGCAGTCCGCAAATGCCGCGTTTAGCGCTGTATGGATTTTACGGCACTCTCGTCTTTGTTGCCATCACCATCCCAGCCGGAATTTACGCCCAATTGCATTATGGCGAGTCTTTGGCCAATATAGATTGGTTGCACGGTGGTGCAGAAGTATTTTTGACCCTTTCTAACATCTTGCTGGTGCTGGGTTTTGGGCAAGCTGTAAGACAATTAAAAATCAAAAATGAAAACTAAGAACCTTAGCGATCGCTAGAGTTTTGATTGTATTGAGTTATGAGGAATAAGTAAATGGATGTAATTCCAGCGATTGATTTACTAGAAGGTCGCTGTGTGCGACTATATCAGGGAGACTACGATCGCTCGCAAGTTTTTAGCGAAAATCCCGTTGATGTTGCCAAACAGTGGGTAGATCAAGGTGCTACCAGATTGCATATAGTTGATTTAGATGGTGCTAAAGCGGGTAAAGTAGTAAACTTGGGGGCAATTGAAGCGATCGCTCATGCAGTGTCAGTGCCCATTGAAATTGGTGGAGGATTGCGCGATCGCACCAGTGTGCAACAAGTATTCAATCTAGGCATACAGTGGGCAATTCTCGGAACCATTGCCGTAGAACAACCCCAGCTAGTACAACAACTGTGTGAAGAATTTCCTGGACAGATTATTATCGGCATTGATGCCCGTAACGGCAAAGTTGCTACTCGCGGGTGGTTAGAAACTTCGGAAGTTTTAGCAACTCAGCTAGCTGTACAAATGCAAGAATTGGGTGCAGCCGCCATCATTTATACAGATATTCACCGCGATGGCACTCTCATCGGCCCTAATTTAGAAGCTTTGCGAGAACTGGCATCGGTAATTTCCATCCCGATAATTGCCTCTGGCGGGGTAAGTTCTATCACCGATTTGTTGAGTTTATTGGCGTTAGAACCTCAAGGCGTGACTGGTGTAATTGTCGGACGTGCCTTGTATACTGGGGATATTTTACTCCAAGAAGCATTACGAGCGATCGGCCCTGGGCGAATTCAGGATATTCCACCCAATCTAGGTTTTTCTAGTTTTGCTTGATATTTTCTCTGTCTTTCGTAAAAACTCCACACACTGACTCGGAATATCGAGTCCAGTGGTGGCTTTATCAACCAGTCTGGCTATTTGTTTTAGCTAAAAAGTGAACGGTACGCACGACAAGATGAAATGGTTGTTACACTGCAACTCGGCAAATCGACCTTCAACGTATTAAATTAGGGGTAGCATTATTTACTAGCTTTTTCAGTTAAACTTACAATTTTCTGTGATATGTTTCCGTAATCCACAATACCGATGATGTAGATAATATTGTAGTAAATTTTCAAATTCAATATTATGTCCAGTCAAGAACAAAATTCAAACTCACCATCTCAGCAAACACAGGCTACCGGAACAAAGAGGAAGAAACCACAACCTCCCCCAGACATTAAAAAACCAACTAAAACTGAATGAAAAGTTTGATACTCACTTGTAGAGACTTAATTTAAATTAAGTCTCTACAATTTTAATAAACAATAAATCAGTTTATTTATTTTTTGCTTGAGTCTTTGCCTGTTCTAAGGCTATTTCTTTGATTGCCTGATACGAATTAACGTTTGAATTACCTTCAATAGCTTTAACTGCCAAATCTTGAACTTGTTTGAGAGCAGATTCAAGTTGTTTAGAAAGATTTTGAATCCGCGTTTCTTGATTAGTAATGGTTTGTTCTAGAGATTGTAGCCTCTGTTCATAGAAGCGCTTTTGTCCTTCTACTTCCTTAGAATATAAATCTGATTTTACTTTTGCTTGGTAGTGGGCGATGCCTTTACCTTCTTCTATAGCTTTTTTGATAGCTGCTTCTTTATCTTTCGGAAAAGCTTCTACCTTCGCTTTTAATTCTTCAAATTGTTTTTCTCTCTCAGAAATTGCTTTCTCTCGTTCAGCCCACTGTTTCTCTGTCTCTTGTAGTAATTCTTCCAGTTGTTTATATAGTGCTTTCTGCTGTTGTTCGTATTCGTCGCTTTGTAGTTGCCGTTGGAGTTCTAAATTATACTTATACTCTGATGCATCACGTTGCCGAGTTTTATTCAAGTTTTCATTCCGTTCTTTTATCGCCCGTTGCTGTTCCTCCTGTTCTTTTCCCCAAATATTCTTTTGCTCTAGGATTTCTTGCAATAACACTTCAGAACGCTGGCTATATTCTTCCTGATAAGCTTTAGTATTATCTTCATAAGCTTGGATGAGAGTATCCAAGATATCATCAGAAATTTCTAAATTATGTAGTTGTGTTAATTGTTGGATTTCTTCTTCTAAATTCCGCCTAATTTCTTCTAACTTAGAGGCTTTTGTGGTTAGCTGTTCCGATAATTCATTAGCCGCACTGCCAAAACCTAATTGAATCTTCGCCAAGCTTTCAATCGTATTGTTCATTTTCTGTTGGACACTAGAAAGCTGATTCATAGCTGTTATTTGTTCTAATTTAGGCTGTTCTTTAGTTCCAGACTGGTTTTCTTTGGCAACTTTTTCAAGTTCAGATTTCAGCGCCGCTTTTTCTTTAGCTAACTCCTCATACGCCTGAATAATTTCTACCTTAGTATTCTTATCAGTCGGTTTTTTTACCACCACAACAAACCTCCTCTTCAGGAATTAAAAATGGTTAAGATGCTACAGACTCGCAACTATTTAGGATTAGAACTACCAAAAGCCCTCATAGCTAAGTCTTGTGCTTGTTTTAATGCAGTTTGCAATTGAACAGAAATCCCTTCTATTTGCTCAGACTGTTTCTTAATTGTTTCTTCCAGAGATTGAATTTTTTGCTCATAACTCTGTTTATTAGATTCCCATTCTTTCTCAAATAAATCAGCCTCAATCTTAGCTTTTTGGCTTGTTTCTTTAATTGCTTCTTCTCTGGCTTTCTTAACGGCTTCGTCCAGTTCGCTAGGAAATGTAGTTACCTTTTGTTCAAAATCTGCAAAGAGTGGTTTGCGTTCAGCAAATATCTTTTCTCGTTGTATCCAATCTTTCTCTTTATTTTGAGAATTTTCTTGAATTTCCCTTTGTTGTTGGCGCTTCATAGCTTCATAGCTATCTGTATTGAGTTTACGAGTAGTTTCTAACTTATACTGAGATTCTTCTTGTTCTTGATGACGATCTTTAGCTAATAAATCATTATATTCTTGGAGTTTTTCTTCATACTCTTCTTGCTCTTTTTGCCATTCTTTCCGCCTAGTTGTAATTTCTTTTTCTAGTATTTCCCTTTTGCTGATAGTATCTTGTTCTAGAATTTTTAATTTTTCTTGGTGTTCTTGACTTAAAATGTCTAAAGTATCCGCTACAACTCTGATTTGTTGAAGTTCTTGTAAGCGTTGATTTTCAATTTCTATAGCTCGGTTCAGTTCATCTAACTTGGAATTTTCTTGAGCTAATTTTTCAGATAATCCGTTGAGAATACTACCGAACTCTAATTGTAAATCAGCTAAACCTTTAACAATACTATCAACCGTATATACAGAAGCTGCTTGGAGAATTTCTTGACTTTTTGCCTTTTCTGCTTCCTCTTGTTTGGTTGCTATTTTAGAATCCAGCTTTTTTCTTTGGATAATAATTTGTTGAAATGCTTGCATTAGTTGTTGTTTGCTGTCCTTGACTCCAACTGTAGTCATCTTCCAACTCCCTTCAATAGGCAAATGATTTATTGGGTAGCAAGCCATACCAAGGACTACCCCATGCAGACATCAGAGTAGCCTTTGAATCAATATTTTTAACGCAGTGGAAATACTGAAATGATCGACATAGGATACTTAGGTGGTACGAATTTTCCACATATACGTCCCTCTATTTTTCAGATATAGTTTTTCCTTTGAGAAGTAATAGTATTTTTGTACTATATAAATATACCTAATCTTACCTTCTCTTGTCAAGACAAACCTTCATGTAATTCCGTCAGAGAACAAAGTATTAAAAACTGGCAGTTACAGTAATTTAGGAAGGTGATGTAGAACGTATTACTTTTTGTAAAGAAAATCTAAAAGAATTAACCCTAGCAGAAGCGCGGTTGCACTAAGGCGAGATAATAGATTTGATCATGCTAATTGATACAAGCACAGTCCCAGACTTTTGTGATATCAATGTATACCACTGAATCGACCAAATACTCTGCTAGAACGGACATTGGACAAACCAGCCGGGTTCTAGTAGTCGAAGATGAAGAATTAATCCAGGAAATGTTAGCTGTAGCCCTTGAAGAGGAAGGTTACGGGGTGATAACTGCACCCGATGGGCGATCTGCTATGGAGTATCTCAAAAGTTTTGAAACCAACTCAGGGGAAGTTCCCTTTGATTTGGTCATTCTTGATTTGATGCTGCCGCAAATCAATGGGCTAGATATTTGCCGTTTGTTGCGTCATCAAGGAAATCCAGTACCCATTTTAATGCTTAGTGCTAAGGGTAGCGAAACTGACCGCGTTCTGGGGTTGGAGGTGGGAGCAGATGACTACCTCACCAAACCTTTTAGTATGCGTGAGTTAGTGGCTCGTTGTCGCGCTTTACTCCGCCGCCAACGCCTAAGTAATTTACCACAACTACCAGTATTAAAATTTAAGGATGTTACCTTAAATCCTCAAGAATGTCGGGTGCTAGTTCGTGGCCAAGAGGTGAGTCTTTCGCCTAAAGAGTTCCGCTTGCTGGAATTGTTTATGAGTTACGCCCGTAGGGTATGGTCACGGGAACAATTGCTAGACCAGGTTTGGGGGCCAGATTTCGTTGGTGATAGTAAAACCGTAGATGTTCATATTCGGTGGTTGCGCGAAAAATTAGAGCAAGACCCCAGTCATCCCGAATATATTGTGACTGTAAGAGGTTTTGGTTATAGGTTTGGATAATTAGTTTAGATAGTTGTTAGTTTTTAGTAGTCACCAAAAAACTAACAACTCAAATGCTTTTATTGGGATTTTTTCTGGGTTTAGCGGTAGGCATTGGGTTTTGGGTTGGGCAACAGGTTCAACTTAACCGCTACCTGGGGCGCTTACTCCAACCGTTAACCTCCCATTCTTCCAATATGGGACTGCTTCTAACTCCTGGGTTATGGCAGAAAATAGCGATGGTGAAGCAGCAACGGCAAGATATGCAGCAGTCATTGCAAACTTACCAAGACCTGCTAGATTTTGCACCAGTGGGATATTTGCAGGTGGATGAAGAAAATCAACTGCTTTGGTGTAATCGGCAGGCGCAGGAAATTTTGTATTTGCAAAGGTGGCAGCCAGAACAGGTACGCTTGTTATTAGAATTGGTGCGGTCTTACGAACTTGACCATTTAATTGAGCAAACTCGCGATCGCCAAAAACCACAGACGGGAGAATGGATATTTCATCCATCTTTTGATGATGCGGCAGAGATGTCAACAATAAAGTCTTTGGCTTTACGGGCATCTAGTTTGCCTTTACCCAATGGACAAGTTGGGGTGTTTTTAGAAAATCGTCAACCCCTATTAGATATAAATCAAGTACGCGATCGCTCTTTTTCCGATTTAGCCCACGAACTAAGAACGCCCTTAACTTCCATTCGCTTGGTTGTGGAAACGTTACAAATCCGCTTGGAACCGCCTTTAAATCGTTGGGTTAACCGTTTGATGCAAGAAGTTGATCGACTGATTAACTTAGTGCAAAGCTGGTTAGACTTGACTCAAATGGAAGCCAACCCAACCATACAATTACAAGCCAAAGCTGTAGAATTGCGATCGCTCATTACATCTGTTTGGGAAACACTAGAACCTCTAGCACAGCGTCAAAATCTATCTCTTTCTTATTCTGGACCAGAAAATCTCTGGATTAAAGCAGATCAAGCCCGGATTTTCCAGGTTTTTCTTAACTTGTTAGACAACAGTATTAAATACAGCCCTTCTTCTACAAGTATTTACGTTGAAGCGAAAATCTTATCAACAAAAGATCGCGAGCCTACTTCCCCAATTCTAGAAATAAATCTTATTGATTCTGGAGTTGGGTTTTCTGAGGCAGATTTACCCCACGTTTTTGAGCGATTTTATCGAGGAGATAAGGCGCGAACCCATTCCCCACAAGATGGTAACTCCATAGGCGCGATCGTTGGTAATGGTTTAGGTTTAGCGATCGTTGAGCAAATTCTGATCGCTCACGGTGGTTCAATCAAAGCTATGAACCATCCAGAAACTGGTGGTGCGTGGATGCAACTACAATTTCCTCAAGTTATGGCAAACTCCTTAAGCCAAGACTATAGTTAGTAATATCTTCACCTTTAAGACAACAAGTGTGAAAGCTGTCCATGATAATCTCAATCCTCAAAGACCCCAACTCGCACGCGCCATTAGGCGCTTAGAACGAGATGTCTTACGTATGGGTGCTTTGGTAGAACAATCATTTCGCCTCAGCCACCAAGCGTTATTTGCTCGTAACTTAACAGCAGCTGAGCAACTTCCCATATTAGACAAAAAGATCGATCGCTTTTATCGTCAAATCGAATCAGACTGTACGGCGATTATGACGCTGCAAGCGCCTACATCTCAAGATTTGCGCTGCTTGAGTGCCTTTATGCAATTGGTGCGAGATTTAGAGCGCATTGGCGATTATGCTGAGGATTTAGCTGAGATTGCGATTAAAATTTTTCCTTATGCGCCTCATCCGTGTTTATCTGAGATTGAAGCCATGTCTCTACACGCCCAGTCGATGTTAGCAACTAGCTTGAAGGCTTTGGGAGATTTTGATGAAGGCGGTGGTCGCCGTTTAAAGCACCTAGATGATACCGTAGACGATGCTTACGATCGCGTTTATCTAACTTTAGCCCAACAACGGGATGTGCCTGGTGTAGTCGAGCCAATTGTGCTGCTAGCACTGGCAATTCGTTGTCTAGAACGGATGGCAGATCATGCAACTAATATCGGTCAGAGGGTAGCATATATCGTTACAGGGCAACGATCTTAATTGACGTGCTAGATCCCCGACTTCTTAAAGAAGTCGGGGATCTAAATCTATGTAAAGTAAGGGTAATTTTCCCCTGGCATCTTCATAATTATAGGAATCCGGTTTGATTTCTGAAAATATCCGTAGGATGTGTTAGCGACAGCGTAACGCATCAAACCCTTGATAATAGTGCGTTACGAACTCCGTTCTAACACACTCTACAATACCTAGTTTCGTTCAGAAATCAAATAGTAATCCTATATCAGAAAACCCTCAAGAATTAAAAATAAGTTAACTCAATATTTTACTAAAAGCTTACCTATTCTTAAACTTACACAATTAAAGTAACAAATAAATAACTGAAAAATTATGGTCTATCTAACTGATAGATAGATACATTAAATAAGAAGTTGTTAATAACACCAGAAGATTTAGAGTTAGTTTCTAGCTCTAACCAACAAGAATACACTTTCAAATATACAACTAAATTTTGATACAAATTATTAGAGTTTCTTAATCATTCTAAATAGCAAAGATTCCCTGATAATTATGTAGTTACGGTTAATGATGTATTCCACAACTCCCACTTCAAACTCTTCTGCCCTGTCAAATAATTCTGCTTTCGACGGACAATTACACCAGCAGATATTTAGTCGTAGGGAAGTAATTCCACTTCAAAACGATGTACTTTGGCGGATTGAACACGGTGCAGTTCGTACCTTAACATGGAGTGAAGATGGAACATTCATCACTCTCGGTTATTGGGGACTAGGGGATTTAATCGGCTATCCTTTGTCTAAAGTCAAACCCTACCAGATTGAATGTCTCACAGGGGTGGAAGTGAGTATTGTACCACCTCATTTATGGCATCAAGATGTTAACGCTTTGTTGTCTCACATTCAACAGGCAGAGGATCTATTAAGCATTGTGCATCGAAAACCAATTTCGCTACGCTTATGGCAATTTTTAGTGTGGTTAAGCGAAAAATTTGGGCGTGATGTAGATAAAGGCAAATTAATCGATCTAAATGTTACCCATCAAGATATTGCTGAAGTGTTAAATACCACAAGAGTCACAGTTACCCGGCTCCTACAACAGTTAGAAGAAGAAGGAACAGTGTTACGTCATAAACGCCGCATTATTTTGCGCTTACCAAATCAATTAATCAAAAATTATGGTTCAGCAATATCTAATTGAAATTGCTTGTAATAATCACAGGATGTAAGGTATAGTCATGACTGTGATTGTGTGTAGAATTCCTGAAAGTAAAGTGCTATAAGCATTTTATCATTACTGGATTGTATAGGTGTGAGTGAGAGTAAAAACATGACAAAACGATTCTGGAATGTTATTAAGATTAGTCCGGTTGTTGTAACTGCGACCTTTTTAGCTGCAAATAGCGCTCTAGCTGCTGATGTAAATGAAAAGATAACAAATGTTGCCCAATTATCTGAAGCTCAAAATTCTAACAGCATAGATCAAGTAACATCAGTTTCGCAATTTTCGGATGTGCAACCCACAGATTGGGCATTCCAAGCTTTACAATCCTTGGTTGAGCGCTACGGCTGTATTGCAGGTTATCCCAACAGTACCTATCGTGGGAACCGTGCTTTGACCCGTTATGAATTTGCCGCAGGTTTGAATGCCTGTTTAGACCGGGTTAACGAACTGATTGCTACAGCTACTGCTGATTTGGTTAGCAAACAAGATTTAGCTACTTTACAGCGCTTACAAGAAGAATATGCTGCTGAACTAGCAACTCTGCGCGGTCGTGTGGATGGATTAGAAGCCCGCACTTCTGAACTAGAAGCCAATCAGTTCTCTACTACCACCAAGTTGGTTGGAGAAGCAATTTTCAACGTGTCTCAGCCTTTTGGTGGTGACAGAGCAGATCCTCGTGCTACTAATACGAGCGCAAGAACCAAATTGAATTCTAACACCACTTTTTCCGATCGCGTTCGTTTGAACTTGTATAGCAGTTTCACTGGTAAAGACCAGTTGCAAATTCGGTTAACTGCTGGGAATATCGTCAATAATAATACTGGTACTGGGGCGACTGGTACTAACATGACCCGCTTGGGCTATGACGTGGGTACTGCGGACAACAGCCTTAGCATAGATAAAATCAACTATGCTTTCAATTTTGGTGATGCAATACGTGTCAAGATTGATGCTAGTGGTGGTGAGTTATGGGAGAATACGAATAACTTCAACTCCGACTTTAGCAGTTCTGGTAAGGGCGCTCTCTCTCGTTATGGACGTTTCAGCCCTATCTACCGTCAAGGTCAGAATGGTGCTGGTTTGACTGTTACTTTGAATCCTAACGAAGCTATCAGCTTAACTGGTGCTTATTTAGTGCCTTCAACTAGTAATGGTGCTTTTGGTGCTAACAATCCCAACAATAATACTGGGCTGTTCAATGGTGATAACACTATCTTTGGACAGTTATCTTTCAAACCCAACAAAGCCTTCAATATTGGTCTAACTTACGCCCACACCTACCTGGCTGGCAATAGTACCAACAACCTTTTCCAAAGTACAGGTAGTGGTTTTGCAAATAACCCCTTTGGCAGTAGTAATACTAATGGTACTCGTATTGAATCCAACAACTACGGTGTAGAAGCTACCTTCCAATTTAGCCCTAAGTTGGCTCTTAGTGGTTGGGGGGGTTACACAACTGCATCTACTCTTACTGGTGCTGCTAGAGATGCAGAGATTTGGTACTACGGTGCAACACTTGCTTTGAAAGACCTTGGCGGCGAAGGCAACGTTTTAGGTATTATCTTTGGCCAACCACCTAAAGTTACTGGTGGCAACATAAGAAATGTCGGCACCAATGGTACCCTTGACAGAGATACCTCTTATCATTTAGAGGGTCTTTACAAGTACAAGGTTTCCGATAATATTCAAGTCACTCCTGGTTTATTGGTAATCTTCAATCCAGAGAACAACAATAATAACGACACTGAATATGTAGGTACTCTACGTACTACCTTCAGCTTCTAAAATTGGTGATGGGAAATAAACCTCAGAATTAGATAAGCAAAAGCCCACCTTGAGGTGGGCTTTTGTTCAGGAAGAAAATTAACTATGTGGGACTATAATCTGACCGATCGGATAAATCTTTAGGGGGGCGATCGCTACTCCAAGCCCACCACACAGTACCACAGTGGCAATAATAGAACTCTTGCCATTTACGACGACGATCTTCTGTAAGCACAGGCGATCGCCGATTTAGCCAAACTTTCTCAGCTTCTCGGCTAGTTGAGTGGCAATTAGGACAGCAAAATTCGTAGGCATGTATTGCCTTATTTGTCCATTCAGGCGGGAGGGTAGCAAAAGCGTCCATGTCGTTACAAATGTAGTATCAATGGTTATCCAAAACTCTGAGGTTTTGAACTTGGGGGCATACGGATACTATAAAATCCCCCCACACTATCGAACTGCTTATCAATATTCTTATGGCTTTGTCTGAACTATTTACAAATCACTATTTAAAGAGGTTTTCCCTAATAGAATAACCATTTATAAAGATTCTTGAGCATCTCACAAATCAAAGGTTAACACGAATGGTAACTAAAATAATTACTATGCACATTATGGCTAATAATTATATTTATGGAGCCAAATATTGAAATTCGCCGTTTATTAGATGTAATGCCTGCTTCTGGTCGAATGACGACAAAAATTGTTAGTAAGCCGGAACAAGCAAAAGTGATTAACGCCTCCTTTCCCCAACCCTGGAATCAGGCGCGACCGATATATATTAATTTCGATTTGTGGCCTCGCCTAGCAAAACCGCAACGAGACTTACTGCTGTTGCAGATGGTTAGCTGGTTGACAGGGGTAAAATGGTTTAAACCTGACATTTATCAGGGTGTAGTAGTAGCGGGGCTGTTAGGCGGCATATTAGAAGCATCACAATCAGATGTAGTGGGTGTAGCTGTAGCTGGGGGATTAAGTGCGATCGCAGCCTTTCGGATCTGGCGGACTAATAAATCTCAAGAATCAGAGTTAAATGCCGATGCAGCCGCAATTCGCATAGCACAACGGCGTGGTTATTCAGAAGCTGAAGCAGCGCAACACCTGTTGTCTGCAATTGAAGCGGTAGCCAAAATTGAGGGGCGTTCTGGTTTAAATTTTACTGAGTTGATTCGTTGCCAAAACTTAAGAGCGATCGCAGGGTTATCACCAGTGGGTATACCAGAAAGTTACGATGGGTAGTAGATTAAACGTCTCTGCTACCCATTTGTAGTAATTTGTGGGTTTTTGATAGCGATCGCTCCCAAAATATCTAAAATTAAGATGAGATTTTGGTCTTATCTAAGCTTAATTTGTACTTTTTTCTCATTACAGCAAGCTTTTAGTCATAAATACGACTTTGTGCATTTAGCTCAAAGCTTCTAACAGATTAGAATAGATGAGCTTCCAAGTAGCTGCAATGCATGGGGCTATTCTACACTGGAATAAGAGAATGTATGTTTAACTGACTTAGGAACGTGGATTAAATAAAATGCAAAACTTCATCCTGTCTCTAGCTTCCCTCTCCTTATAAAGGAGAGGGATTGAGGGTGAGGTAAGCGAGGGACACAAACCTGTATGTTATTTAATTCTTATTCCTTAGATGTAAAAAAAATGGAGAATTTTATGATATTTTCTCAGTGTTGCTTATGAAATGCTTACCTTGTGTGTTAAAACTTAACTTAAATTCTGTCAGTTACTAACGGAGTTGATAGGAATGGGTAACTTTATTATTTTTGTCTTGATAGTGGCTTACGGAGGCGGCGTTTGGAAGTTTTGGAATGGGTTTGGACGGACTAATTTTAATCCAACTTTGACCAATCGCATTGGTTTATCGTTGCTATGGCCAGCTTTGTTTATTACAAATCAATCCTATCGTCGAAACTTTAAAAAGGCGTTGAAAGGTTAGAGTTTAGTATTAATTCTAATGTCCTCTGAGGGTAAGGTTGGCATCTATCTCAATATAAATCTAACCCATCAACCCCCTTTCCATACTATGGAAAGGGGGTTGTATTTGCTCATCCTAACAAGGAGATAAATTAGGCAAAGGATAAGTTCGTAATGTTAACAAGTGCAAATTGCTAAGTGTTGGGAAGTACTTTCACCGATCAATTTAGAAATTATTTACCATTGGTCAGCAGATGGATTGCTGCGCCGACAGCTGCACCATCAACAGCATTCCCAAGAGTATCTCTCTTATCGCCAGTAACTACGCCAGTCACTGCGCTAGCACCTGCACCAACTCCGACATCTTGACCAATATTCCGGTGACGACGATTGCGAGTGTTTCTCAGACCATTTGCACCATTGACGGCTGCACCAGTGACACCACCTTTAACAGCGTTGCCTAATACATTACGCTTTCCTCTAACGGCTCCGGTGACGACATTGGTAACAGCCCCAATACCTGCATCTCTTAGTACTTGGTCATCAGCAGCAGCTGGTTTAGCAGGAACCAAGGTTACACCAGCTAGACTTGCAGCCATGAGGCTGGGTAGGAGTGTGCGTTTTAGGATATTATTCATTGTGTTACCTTCTCAATACATCAAACAATTAGCTAAAAACCGAAGTTACTGAGGTTGGACAAAATCTAATTTTTTATCGGAACAACAGCAACTATTTATTGTTTGAGAACATATACATAATCGCATTTATCAAGTCATAACTGTATCCTCTGAAAGCATGAATATAGATTAAGCCTTGAGAAGGTCTTTCTGATTTCTTAGGTGATAGTGGAGATTACACATTGACAAAATCAATTAAATATGAATTAAAATCTGTCGCTACGAAACCTTCATTTTTTCATTACTAGCAGCTATTTTATGAGGATCAGCCGTATAGTTTTCACTCTATAATTAGCCGTTCAAGCTGGGATTCAATGGCTGATAAAAGTTGGTGTTGCTGCCAATCTTGGCTCAAATGGGCGGCTATGCAAGCTGCTCCAGCACCCATACCTTCTTTCACAAAGCCCTGTTCATAAGCTCTCAGTTGGGGATAACGAGAATCAGCAAAGCTCAGATTGGTTGCGAATAGGGTAGGAGTTCTTGCACTCTGAGTTAAGTTATCTTTTCCTAAGCTGAGGGCTAAGTCAACTGTAGCGCCAGTGGGATCTTCTGCCACCCAACGGGTTGTGCCTACAACTACTGCTTCTGGTTGCCATGATAAGGCGTAAGTTTTAGCGATCGCACCGATCAGAGCATAAACCGCCAGCATTTGCGTTCCACCAGCCAGCATTACACCGCAACTACGACTAGCTGCGATCGCCATTCCAGCTACCACTACTTGCATGGGATCGCCCACGGCAGCGACAAGTTTTAGAGGATCTACAGAATTTTGGATTGAAGATTGCAAATTTATCTCCCCCTGCTCCCTGTTCCTCCTCATCTTCTCTAGCCCAGCTTGCACTAATGCCCACTTTTGCCCGTGGTTACAGATAGGGTGGCTACTGTTAACTTTTCCCGCAGCATTTATACCCAAACCAGTTAAGATTGCCAAGGCAGTTGTAGTGCCTCCAACGACACACTCACCGAGAATTACATACCCTTCTTGCATATTGGCAGCAAGGCGTTCTCCCCAAAGTAACCCTTGTTCAAACAAGTGGTGTACCACTGTAATTTCCATAGCAGCACCTCCACTTAAACATTTAGCAGGAGCGCCACCCAAATCAATTACTGGCACAGCAGGAGGTTGGGGTAAACCAGCATTAAACAAATTAACTGGTATATTTAGCGACTCAAATACCGCGCGAGAAATCAGCACAGGTGAAGCCCCAGCCGCTAATGGTGGTAAGGGATATTGGGCTTTATGTTCTGGGCCGTAATACAAAAACTCGGCATCAGCACAAGCGGTATATTTTCGATCCTCTGGAGTGCGACCGGCGGCTGAAATCCCTGGAATTAAACCAGTTTCAGTAAATCCTAAAACACAGGCAAATAGGGGTAGACAACCACGATACCGTCGAAGCCATTCTTCACCCTGTTCTTTTTGGGTGTAAATATGAATTTGGGCATTGGGCATTGGGCATTGGGCATTGGGCATTGGGAATTGGAAATTGGAAATTGGGAATTGGTGATTATTTACTAGTTAGGACTCATTATTTAACTGTGTCAGCGCGATCGCTTGCTCCAAGCAGTTGCAGACCCTTTTTCAGCGAAGCAAAAAGGGGTACTTCACCCAAGGACAAATGACAAATGACAAATAACTATGATTCATAATCCATTAGAACTTGTACCCAGCGAGGTGGACGGGGAATGGGGTTGCCTAGACGCTCAAAAAGCAACCATGCTGCGAGGTGTACAACAAAAAGGTAGATAAAATTGTTAAGTAAAATTAAAGCGATCGCTCCAATTTGAATCAAAAACACATTGGGACTAGCCAACAAACTCAGCTTCAAAAATACCCACTCAATGAACTCAGTCACTTGGGTAATCACATAAATCCATAGGTCTTCACCGGACAAAACAGACAGCAACCACAGCCGAAAGAAAACCCCCAAAGTACCCAACAGCGTACCCAAGGTGATAGAGACAATCCAGGGAACACGACGACGATACCATGTCGCTCCTAAAAGCACGCCCATAAATCCGTAGGGCATCACAAACAGCAAACTGCGGGCTGGCCCCATCAGTACCGTCAGCAGTAACCCAGAAGTGAGTGCTGCCATCCATGCCGCCCGCTTACCCCAACGCAGATAAACTAGAGCGATCGGCACCGGAAAAAATATCCGCAAAACTGGCCCCAAGGGAAAGTAGAAATTAATAAACCAAATTAAGCTAGCGGTACTGGCTAAAAATGCCGTTTCTACCATCCTTAAGGGTGCATCAGCTTTGAGTTTAGGAGGCATTAATTGCTGTTCTTTGTCTAACCAATGATTGTGGGGAGTTGGAGATTTAGGCGATGGATCTTCCTCCGGTTCATCTGGGAGAGAATCTAAAATACTCATATTTAACAAGTTCTTAACGAATCACACTCCCCAGGCTCAATGTACTCATGGGTGGGGATTGTGAGCGGGTGATTTCTCTGGTAAAATAGTCGCGGTCTTGACCCTCCGGGTTCAAAATCGCTCTTTGAGGGAAACCCTCAAGACCGCGTTTTTCACCATCAATGCCATAAGCAAAAACCAAGCTAACAGGTGAGGCACTCCGCCCTTGCGGTTCCCCGACTTGAAGGAAGTGCCGAACCCGTAAGGGTACATGTTGCAAGAAAAAGATTTTGGTCTTGTCTTGAAAAGTTCTGCGCCCGGAAACCGGGACGCACAGACTTTTCGCTGGGAATCAGGACTCCTGCCCTTGGAGGGAATGCCAGACTTTCTAGTACTACGGAGTGCTGGAGGCTATTCCCGATGAATTGGGAAGCCCCGTCCGTTTATACGACAGGGCAGTTCACACGATCATTCTTTCTAAAGCTGACAAGTCTGGAATACAAACAGTGTCTTGATCCCGTCTAATCAAGCCTTTTTTTTCTAGCCTTGTCAACACTCGTGTTACAGTTTCTCGTGCTAGTCCGCTCAAGCTACTCAATTCCCGATGAGGTAAATTCGGGATTTCGGTTCCTGTTTGCCCTTTTTTTCCCTGTCCTTCTGCCAGAAATAGCAACGTATCTGCCACCCGTGACTGGCTATCAGATTCCCGCAACCGCAATCGGCGATTTACTTGCCGCAAACGTCGCGCCATTAGTTGCGCTAATCGAACTCCTGCCAAGGGTTCTATATGAAGTAACTTGACAAAATCCTGAGCAGGCATACTGCCAATTACTGTCGGGGCCAAGGTAATCACATCTGTGGATCGAGGGACTTCATCTAGCGCTGCCATTTCACCAAACAATTCCCCTTTACCAAGAATATTCAGCGTTACCTCTTTTCCTTCCAGATTGTAGGTGCGAATTTTCACCCATCCGTCCATAATAAAATACACAGAACCACCCCAGTCATTTTCTAGCAGAATCACCTGATTGGCTGGGTGAGTGCGGGTGACAAGATGAATGAGGGCTGATTCCACAGCAGGTTCTGGCAACCCTTGAAAAAAGGGAGCCGAGGCGATCATCCAGGGATTAGCCTGTGCTTGCAAGCTATATCGGTCTTCCATTAGGACATTTTTATTCAAGCATATACACACAACAAACAAGAGCGCCATTTTCAGCCTAAACCATCAAGGCACAGCTCCCTTTGAGAGAGAAAACTAAACTATGCTACATAAGAAAGCGACAAGAACGTTTTTCTAAACAATCTTTACCTATAAGTAAAAACGGGGTAAAAGTTTTGCAAAAAGTAGTTTATAGCCGGCAGTTGTATTGCTTAGGGGCTAGCTGCACTGCAAACTTGATTAGTTAAAAATATAGGCAAACAACATCAATGATACTAAAGGGAGTAAATTATTGCTCAGGTATTTTACCGATTTTCAAAAATAAGCAACCAATGAGCGGCAAAACTTCTAAAGAAGGCAGGAAGCAGGAAATTGGGATTTATCTGTTACTCTCAACTTCATCTAATTGCAAGCAAGCTACAAAATTGCAGATTTTGGCGCGAGACTTAAATTCCTGTTGGCTTACTTTGGTCGCTGCAAGAGAGAGAGAGTAGATTCTTCTCTCTTAAACTACCTTTTTTGTTAACCAAACCCTGACTGAAGATTGCCACGACTCCCAGTAATCCATAACATAATGACAGTCACAAGTCCAAGCAGTGGCTCTTGCTACTCAAAACCTTGGTGATTGTAAAGTAATTGTCACATTAGTGAACATACATTTTTAGGTAAGGTAATAAAAGTGACTTCCAGTGCAGATGAAATTCAAAAGCTGATCGCAGACATTGACAACTTACTTGCCAGTGGGGGCAAGCGTTTGTCTAGATTTCTACCTGGTCAGGCGCAGGAGCCTAAAGAGGTTTTAGAACGAATTCGCAACTTCTTGGTGAGGCTCCAAGAAAAAGAAGCATTAGAGAGCGGCATCGCAAATCAGTCTTCTGAAGAACCGCGATCGCCCTTGGCGTTGTCGGAGCGATCGCCTTTATTAACAAAATTTATCGATCGAGGTTATAACCAGTATCCACTACCGCCTCTCGAAGCCAATCAGGAAGAGAGTTCTGTTGTAAGCGGACAATTAAAAAATGAATTTTCGAGTTTGATCCAGCCATTGCGATCGGAATTAGAACGGCTGTTGCAAGAGCAAGCCACTCTCATACAAGAAATTCGGCAGCTAGAGCAAAGGCGATTGCAAAACTACTCCTTAGCGCAGCAGTTGACAAACCAGGATCAAATGATTACCGAGTTTTTACAAGTACTCATGAGTCGCCTTGTGCCAACTTTAACGCCACTATTAGCACAAACGGGGGAAAATTCTGCCATTTCTTCAGGAGTAATTAATCAGGTAAACTCAGAATCAGCAACCTCTGTAACTCAACCTTTATTAGAATCAGCAGACCGTGTGGAGCAGTTAACCCAGCTAGCTAGAGAGTTAGATCAACGCTTATTATCACTAGATGGAACTGTGAATGTAGTATTTGAGGCACTACAGCGCAATATTAATACTTATTACGAATCACTGTCGCAAGCACTGGCAAGGATGCATGGCAAGGGAATGGAAGGCGAACAGTTGATGTCTAGCTTTCTCAATAATTTAACCCAGCATTTACAGCAACAATCCCCTAATTCTCCATCATCTATCTCAGTAGGAGAATCTGATATATTACCATCATTGCCTGAGCTAGCCGCGATCGCTCCTGAAACTGCGCCCCAACCTTTGGAGCAAATCCTGCCAGAAATTTCATTTCCACCGATAATTAATTCTGAGCAACAGGATACGACCCTCACAGATGATTTAGATGCAGTGCTGTTGCAACTTGGTATAGACTCGTCTCAATCTTCTGAAACCCCGACCGAATTAACACAAGATATTTCTGCATTAGTTGGTGATGAAGTAGACCAACTTTACGCCAGTTTGTTTGGTACTGGTGATTTTAATAATCTCAGTCTTGATGTAGCCACAAACGACTTATCTGCTTCCACAGCTTTCCAGAATATCGCTGAGAGTCCATCTATCCCTCCAACTGGGGATTCTGCGGTTGTGATACAAGATACAGGTATTTCAGCCCAAGAGACTTTAGTAGAAACCACAGATTTATCACCACAGCCACAGGAAGAACTATTTTTTGAAGAGGATACTGACCTCGATTCGCCTTTTAGCTTTCCTACACCACAAACAGACAGTTCCCCCACGGAACTCGACCCTCAGATAGCTAGTTTTTTTGAAGAGGATACTAACTTCGATTCGCCTTTTAGCTTTCCTACACCACAAACAGACAGTTCCCCTACTCAACTTGACACTCAGTCACCAGCTAGTGTTGATACAATTAATGCCCTAACTGAACTATTGCCTGATACAGTTAGTGAGCAAGAAGTGGTGGAAGTCGAAATTTCATCCTTTGTGGATAGTGGTACAACTACAGCAACAGTTACTCCAGAAGTACCAGAAATTGCGTTAGCAAAGCCTACCGTTGACGTAGCCTCTCCAAGAGTTGGTATCGCTCCACCAGAAATATTGATCGACAAGGATCAGCCAGAACCGTTTGTAGATAACTACATTGCTGCTTCGCCTCAAGAAAACTTGCTCTATGTTGAGTCAAACCAGTCTCCAGCCATACCTGATATTTCTTTAGATGAAGAACAGTTGCAGCAATTAGATCGGGATTTAGCTAATTTTGATCGGCAGCTAAATTCTGAGTCACAGCCATCTACCAACTTTGATATTTCCTCGGAACTGATTGATAAAACTCAAGACACAATCCCCACAACTCCCCCTGAGTCGCAAACAGAAAATACCTCAACTGCGACTTTATCCAGTTTGGCAGTTCCCCAGGTCGAAACTGAAGAAAAAAAGGAAGTCACAACTCCCATTCAAGACAGTTCTTTACCTTCAATTTCTAACTCCACCAACAATCCAGAAGTTTCGCTCCATGTTGGAGAGTCAGTTTGGTATTTAGGAATTGATTTAGGTACAACAGGAATTTCTGCTACATTATTAAATCGCTCTACTTTTGTTGTACATCCTATATACTGGTCAGCAGAAAATCCGTCAAAAACAAGTCCATTTCAGCAATCATTTCGTTTACCAACAGAGGTTTATCTTCCTACAGCTTCTATACCCCAGGGAGAAAATGAAAGCATTGAAGTCCACGATCAGACAGTACCTGCGGCTGTTGCTCAAGATAAAACGCCCGATCACTCGGCTACTACTCCTACAACAACTAGATCAACAGCAGATTCGACAACAAATAATCTCTACTCGGCACAGTTGAAGCCCTATTTACAAATAGCTATTCCCTACAAGAGTGAACGGCAAAAATGGGAACCTGTTTTGCAATTAAATGAATTTTCGGCAGGGCCTTTAATTTGGGTTGTGCGATCGCTCTCTAAGCTACTGTTAACCCTAAAATCTGAAAAAACAAGTACCACCCCTAATTTAATGGCTGCTGCCCTTGGGATCGGCGAACAAGATTTTCCGCAGATTATCAATAATATTGCTGGTGTAATTTGCACCTGTCCATTTAGTTGGTCGGAACAATACCGCTTTAACGTCCGGGAAGCTTTACTTACTAGTAAACTTATCCAACATCCGCAGCAAGTCTTTTTTGTAGAAGAAGCGATCGCTAGTTTACTCCCAGAACTCGATGCTGCTAACGGTGAGCAAGTAAAATTAAGCCAATCTCAAGGTTCTCAACCTGCAAAAACTAGCGAACATTCCATTGTGGGTAACACCCTGGTAATTAACATTGGAACATCTGCCACAGAAATGTTGCTAGTCGATGTCCCAGAAAACCTACTGCAATTGACATACAATGATTTCATGCTCCATAGTTTTGCTTATGCTGGCAAAGGAATTGAGCAAGATATTATTTGCCAGTTGTTATTGCCACCCAAATCTCGGCAATCACGCAGAGAAACACAAAGCAATAACAAAACTACCAGCAGTAATCCTTGGCAATGGCAACCCTCAATTCCTGGTTTAGACCAAATGCGTTGGCAGAGTTTAGGGTTGGAAGAATTAGGACTACCTAGAGTCGGAGAACCAGATATCACGGCACGGATTCGCCTCCAGCAGCGTCTAGAGAGTTCTCTACTGGGACAGGCCGTATTAGAGGCGGCACTAGCCATAAAGCTAATTTTGCAACACCAAGAATCTTTTACTCTAGAATTAGCCGATCAGCAATGGATTTTGCAGCGAAGAGACTTAGAAAGCCAAGTATTTATCCCCTTTGTGCGCCGCCTGAATCGAGAACTCAACAAAATATTGGTAGCTCGTGGCATCCCCACAGAATCCATTAATCAAGCTATATTGACTGGTGGGGTGGCTTGTGTTGGGACAGTAAACCGTTGGTTAAGGCAAAAACTCCCCAGTGCCAAGATTATCCAAGATTTATATCTGGGCGAAAATGGTTCTCCTAATTGCAGCCGGGTTGCTTATGGTTTGGCGATGCTGCCTTTACATCCCCAGATATTAGATATACCCAGGCAACAGTACACTGATTATTTCTTATTTACCGAATTGCTGCGACTGCTACCAGAACGCCCCTTATCTTTCGGTGAAGTTATCCAGTTATTTGAGGGTCGCGGAATCAATACTCGCACTTGTCAGGAACGCCTGCTGGCTTTTTTGGAAGGTGAACTGCCTTCGGGATTGATACCTTCAGTTACAGATTCAACTTGGCTAACCCAGAGTTCACAAGAAAATCCTGACTATGAGGCGATCGCCACAACACCACTTTTTGAAAAACAAGGGAGTCTCACCTATCGTCCCAATTCCCAACAACTGTTATCTCTGCGTCGTTATCTAGATGCGATCAAGGCTAGTAACCAACAATCACTCAATGAACCATATAAAGTGAATTTTGCTTTAGAGGTTGATTATTGAGATTAAGTCAATGGGTCAAATTAAATATAAAACCTCACCCTCCCTCCGACTTCCCTCTCGAAAGTATCGGAGAGGGATTGAGGGTGAGGTTTGATCTTATATTTAATTACGCCTAGCTACTTAGTGCATCAAGGTGGCAATAATAATACTAGTCAAAATTCAAAATGCTCATGTTGTAAGCATTTTGAATTTTGTAAAGCACCACTGGCAATTCACTTTTTGGAACTTTAGCAAAAAACACTATCTTCTTTATTTGATGAGGAAAATATTGTAAATTTACAATATCTTAGCTTAATTGAAAGATTCTGTAAATTTTGGATTTGCAGTGTTTGTTTTTCTGAAATTTTGTGTACATTCATACTCAGTAGTAAAAACAGAAGCAGTGAAAACGGCCTAAAAATTATCTCTATGTCTACACTACTAATGCAAAATTCCCTGTTAGAAGATAAGTTAGCCCTTGTGAATAATCTTTCTCTTTATTCAATTAATTGTTTGCAACAGCCTTTACATCCGTCAACCTTAAGCGTGAGAAAACGGTTAATTGACATCGTTGGAGCTATTGTGGGGCTGATTATTACATTTATAGTAGCAATTCCTGTAGCGATCGCTACCTTTATTGATGAGCCAAGTCCAATATTTTATTCTCAAATTCGCTGTGGTTTGAACGGAAAAACTTTTCGCATCTGGAAATTCCGTTCGATGATCGTTGATGCCGATAAATTCAAGCATTTGGTTAAAAACCAAGCCAAAGGTCACATCTTTAAATCTGTTGACGATCCTCGCATTACTCCTGTGGGTAAGTTTTTGCGGCGTACCAGCTTAGACGAATTTCCCCAATTTTGGAATGTTTTGGTAGGAGATATGAGTTTAGTTGGTACTCGTCCACCTACTCCTGATGAAGTCAGCAATTACGATCCACACCATTGGGATAGATTACGAGTAAAACCAGGCATTACCGGAGAATGGCAGGCTAATGGACGTTCAAGCATTACAGACTTTGAAACTATTGTAAAGATGGATCTAGATTATCAACTCAAGTGGTCTGTAACTTATGACCTGAGTCTGATTATTAAAACTATCTGGGTGGTATTTAAAAAGACTGGTGCTTATTGAATTTGTCATTAGTCATTAGTTTTTCTCCGTGTTCTCTTATCTCTACTTTCTTATTTAACCCTTGACACCGCTACCAGTTTCCGTGGGGACAATGTAACGTTGGAGAAATAAAAATAATAATAATACTGGTGCGATCGCAATTACAGAACCCGCAGCTACCAACCTCCAGTCAAGGGAAAATGTTCCTGCTAGCTTGGCGACTCCTAAAGGAAGAGTGTATAAGTTTTCGTCTTGGATGACAATTAAAGGCCACAAAAAGTCACTCCAAGCACCAATGAATACGAAAATAGCTAAAGTTACCAATGCTGGGCGAACCGCCGGTAACATTATATGCCACCACAATCCTAACTCTGAACTGCCATCCATTCGGGCGGCTTCTTCTATCTCTTTGGGGACACTCATGAAAGCTTGGCGTAAGAGAAAAATGCCAAAGGCAGAAGCCAAACTCGGAAAAATCATCCCTAAATAACTATTTCTCAAACCCAACTGGACTGTCAAAATATAGAGGGGAATCATCACGATTTGGAAAGGAATCATAATCGTGGAGACAATCGCTACAAAAATCCAGTCTCGCCCCACAAACGACAATCTTGCCAAGGGATAGGCAGCTAAAGCGCAAAACAGTAGATTTAAGCCAACCGTCAGCACTGACACCAAAGTACTGTTATACAGGTATTGCCCAAAAGGTAGAGAGTTCCACACACTAAAAAAGTTATCTAGTGTCGGTGATGCAGGCAATAGCTGTGGCGGCGACTGCAAGATATTTTCAGTAGGCGATTTCAAAGCTGTGCTAATTAGCCACAGTAAAGGAAAGAGCATCACCACTGCGATCGCTCCCAACAGCCCATACATTAACAGATTTTGCGATCGTGATTTTTTCCAGTTCAGCATTTTTATGTTGGCTTGATAGCTTATCCCTCTTCTGTCACTCTCCGAAAACACTTACCATTTCTAAATTCTAGAGCTTTTGTATAGCAAGTGATGTCTACGACGGGCTACGCCTATGCTCGATTCTTTATCTAATAACAAATACAAGACCGATTTTTTTCTAATAGTATAGCTTGTATTGATTGCCTCATGGGGCTTCTAGCGATCGCCCTCCGACAACATTTACCGACTCAGTACTCTTGATCCGTTCACCAAGCAGTGTGCGAAGATAATCAGCTGCTTCTGTGTTGTAGTAGGCGTGAGGTTCTCGTTCTGGGGGCATAACAATCAGGTCGCCACGCAATAGTTCAATGGACTGGTCATCAAAGATACCTGCCTCTATTGCTTGGTGATAACGTTTAATTGTCCATTTATAGGTAGTTACGGTCATAACTATTATTTAGTTTTTTCTACCAATTAGACATTCTTGTTTACTTTGATTTTAAAATGAAGCACTGGCTAGCTCACCAGACATTGTTGCAAAATTTTTTATGCTTATTCAAGTCTACGGCATTCCAAACTGCGGCACTTGCAAAAAAGCTTTGACGTGGCTCCAAAACAACAACATTAACTATGAGTTCATTAACACCAAACATACTCCGCCTACCCGTGAGATGATTCAAAGCTGGGTAAAGTCTTTGGGTTTTGCTTCCATGCGAAATACCTCCGGTCAATCCTACCGCGCTTTAGGAGATCAAAAGAATAGTTGGACTGATCAACAGTGGATTGAGGCATTCACTCATGACACAATGCTGCTTAAACGTCCCCTTTTCGTCAAACATGGAACAGCTGTACTCGTCGGCTTCAGGGATGAAGGAATAGTTCGAGAAAAATTAGATTTAGCCTAAACCACTTACCCCAAAGCCAAATCTATCATCAATTCAATATTGTTTCTCTATCACGCTCAACAGCTTTTCCTCAGCAGCAGTATTCCTCAAATGTTTTGTGCGTGGAACGGTACAATCTGCGATCGCGCAATTCTGCTAGTGCCTTACCTGCCTCAAAAAATGCCCGTTCTACTTTCCGTTCCAAGTCCAAGCGATCGCTTTCTTCTTCTTGGTGTCGTCCCCAACTCTGGACGATGAAAAATCGTCCAGAGTTGTATAAGTTCGTTTAAAACATTCAGTATCTTTGGATCTGTGACTAAATTCGGTTCCATATTCTTTGTCACAGTATCACAGTCAATACCCCCTAATATTAGATGGGGCAGCTCAAAATCCTTTCAACTTTTTGTGGAGAAATCTCAATGACCATTTCAATGTACCAAGCTTCAATACCTGTATCTATTCGCACACTGAATAATCTGGTAAATATTCTCCAAAAAGGTGCTACTTATGCGGAAACTAAAAAAATAGATCCTTCTGTGTTTATAAATAGTCGTCTATCCCCAGATATGTTTCCGTTATCAAAACAAGTGCAAATTGCCTCTGACATTGTAAATAGAGGTGCTGCACGATTAGCAGGTATAGAAGCACCCCAATTTGAGGATAATGAAACTACATTCCCTCAACTTATTGACCGCATTCAAAAAACTATTTCTCATTTAAATACATTCAAACCTGAGCAAATTGATGGTTCAGAAGAGAGAGAAATTACCCTACAAATGCGTGACAAGACTCTATCTTTTCAAGGAATGCCTTATCTGTTCTATTTTGTTTTACCAAACCTTTATTTCCATGTCACAACAGCATATAACATTCTCAGACACTGCGGTGTCGAACTTGGGAAACAGGACTTCCTTGGTCAGCCTTAACCCAAGCAATATCTAACCCAATTTTTTCGAGAATTTCCAATCAAAACTTGCGTTAGATATTGCTTGGGTTAGTAAAAAATAGACTTGTTGACTTCTTGGCATTGTGGGGAAAAGTTTTTTATTCTTCAACATTTCCCTTTTCTCTTTCTCGGTAATTACACTGGCTTGAATCTCGCCGATTAATTAGTAAAATCTAATACTACATCAAATTCAATATTTGTTCGGGTATGAGTATGATTTCTTTTAGACCAATGATATTGATTATAGGCATAAGTATTTCTTTACTGCCTCTTTTGTCCAACTGGCGCGTCCAAGCACAAAATCAATCACAAAATATTGAGCTAAAAGTTTATAGTGAAAATCAGCTTAAACAAAACTGTCCAGACAAAGTGAAAAGTCAGGTGAAAAACCTCATCCTTATCAAGAAGGGAGTTTTGCAACAGATGGCTCTATTAACCTGAATGCCTACGCCAGCAACATCTCCGTTCAAGCCAGTAATAGCTTTAGTGTTACATGGGTTGGTACACTCAAGCCGAAATATTCCTTATGCTTTGCATCTGCTGGAATAACTAAAGTTGATGGACAAGCCTATTCTGAACACCTTAATTATTTACGGATGCACTTTGTTAAAGGTAAGGTTTACTTCATCTTAGATTTGGCTGGTGGCTCCGATCCGAATAATTATCCTCTAGTCGTGCTAAACAACAGTTTCAAGAATGGCAATCCTGCCTGGACTTGGGGTGGAAGTGACTAAAGATCATGCTGGCACCATTGCAGATGTCTATTAGAAGTATTCCAAGAGTAAAAGTTTGTTGCGCCGCCTGCTGTTGTGGAAGTTCCACCCGATGATGAGCATAATTCGATTTTTGAGCAGACACTGTAATTTCGCTAGCTACTGATGCTCCACGCAATATAAGCGGTAGGTTTTTGCGATCGCGCAAAGTAATTTCTTTTTACTATTAATTGTTAAAGGAGCGCGATCTGCCAGGATGGATACCTGAACCCTACTTGATGACAAAGTTAGACGGGTCTTGATCTCGTCGATGCTTAGTGGGAATGGGATCTGGCTGCCCATCACCTGCAAGGGCTGCGGTTTTCTCCAGGGATTCCCTCAATCGTTTGGCTGCGTAGATGGACATATCTCGCGGTACATTAATGCGATCGCGCAAATATCGTAGAGCGACATCAGATCCCAATGGAGGTACACAGTCTTCATTGCTCATCATGTGTGTTAAAGCACAACGTAGGGCTTGATCAAACAATTTATCATCTAAGGGATTGACTCGGATAATATTGATGCGGTGTTCGATAGTTCGTTGAAGAGCTTCCATGCGCGAGTTTTCGGGTTCTGGATAAGTAACATCTGGTAGCCCGAACCAGGGGCCATAATCTACCCGCGCTTTATTGAGAAGCATTTGGGCTTCGCCGTTTTCCCAACAGCCTCCCATCTGGGGTGGCAAATCATGTACGTGGGTGTGAAAGTCGCTCTGGGTACCGCAGTAGGTTGGTCGGCTTTCCATTGCCGCAAACCATGCGCTCAAGCGAGGGTTTTCCGAAAGCAGGGAGTAGCCCTTGTAGTAGTAAAGACTCGCATTCATCCGTTCGAGATATGGCGTAAAAATGACATCGACGATGCCGAAGCCCGATAGAAAGTAAGGGCTTGGAGTGCTACCTAGAGCCTCCTCTACCCTAGCCACGACGGCCATAAATTGTTCTCGGTTGAATTGTTCTTGTTGAGAGGAACCAGCTTTTGAACACAGCCAAGCGCACCAGGCTCTAAATAAAAGTCGTTCTAATTGACGTAGAGTCAGCACCATGCGGTCTTCGATGCTTTGGTTCAATGGAGCAAATACCTTTTCCAAAGCGATCAAAATGTCATCGCTTTCCTTAATAATCCGTCCATCTAGCTCGATCGCGGGGAGCATTCCTGATGGTACCTTACGTTTGTACCAACTTTCTTTCTCCCCGTAGCAGAACATTGTCACTTTTTCGATCCGATAGGGGATCTGTTTTTCCTCTAGCCATAACCAAACTTTTTGACAGTAAGGACACCAAGCGTGGTTATCGCGGTACAGCGTTACCCGCACATCAGATTCCGGCTGACCAAACAAGCGCAACCTGGCTTTAGCATTGGTAAGACCATTAACAGTGTCTATTTGATAGTCCGTGAGGGTTTCTAGTTCTTGCCAGGTTAAGGGTGCGGTAGTCATAGGCTCAGTTGTGTAGGGCAATACTTAGGATAATTCTATACTCTACAATATTTTTAGCTACTCTAACTCCCTTCTAGAGAAGAGAACCTTTCTTGGTTGTCTATCAACTTTATTATCGGAAATCTAAACTCAACCGTGCAACCAAACAATTCATAACTAAACTGATTTGGTCGCCAGTATTACAGTATTACTCGCTCATCTCCCAAAACTGCTGGTATTAGTTCCATAAGTTCACAAAATGTCAATGATATTTTGAAAACTATAACTAGCGAAATACCATGCTAAATTCTAACATTGCTAAAAACATCCAAATGCCTATTAGATAATGTTTTTTCCATAATTCGTTTGAGCTTTATTTCTGAATGTTATAATCACCTTAAAATAATTTTCGATAACTATAACTATGTCAACGAAAAAACGCATTGATATTAATCAAGGATCTTTCCTTAATCCCACAGATAAAAAGATAGTTGTCAATTTAGAAAGTGAAGATATTTTAACTTTAATCACGCAAGAGTTAAAAACTCGTTACTCACCAGAAACTCAAAAACAAGCCCTCGAAGAGAGTTCCCAGCTATTGCCTGATTTCGTATTACAAGAATTATTAAAACGCCAAGAGCAAGTAATAAATGTTAACCCAGATACTTTAATACTCGTTAACTGTAATATCACAGAAACAGAGGTCGATGAGTTGGAATTTGATTTGACTGTCGAAGCATATTTTGTAATTGCAGATGCAAATGGTCAAAATCATTTTCGGGCTAGTAGGATAGTTCTTTGGTCGAATATTTGGGGTGATGAACAAAAACTTTTCGATTTGGAAGATGAACTAGGTGAGCAATTCTGGACTGATTATCAAATCGAGTTGCTCTTTGATGAAAAAAATCAGCAACCAGTTGAATTAGAAGTATCACAAACAGATAATTATACAGCAAGGTTACAATTTTACCCATCTCTGAAAAGGTTTTTACCATCCATAGTTCCCTTTACGGATAATGACTTTTAAAATTAGCAATTAAACCAGAATGCGCCCAGCAATTATGGCAAAATCGTACCGATGTCCCCTGCATATTTGGGTCGAACTGGTGACAGATGCGCCCCAGTGGATTGAATGGATGGGTTGATTTGTTGCTTTTCGCGATCGCTTACCAAAATCACTTGCATTCAGCAATGGAATACGAGATGGTAAAAGTACCACCTCGCAAACCGTCACGCTTGGGGACAAGAAGTCCCTAACTCCGATTAAACAACCACAAAATTGTTGTTGGTTAGTGATAATCCACTCAAAAGTTGTGCAAATTGTACCAGAGTAAACCCAGATACACTGCCGTCTTGGTCAAAGTACAATTTAATGAGTTAACTTCTCGCTTACACTATATTCATTTTGACTTTTGACTTTTGAATACGTGACTTCCGCCTTGCGGTAATAGTCACAGTTCATGTATCATAACTCTTCTGCGTTCTTGTCCTATTGACCCAACTACTTTGACAGTTATATTTTAAACCTTAAACTTACATACGTATTTCATGCCTCGAAAAAAATCACTTCCATTACAATCAACTTCTTCAACTCCACTGGCTCTCTCTCAATTACATATCCGCTTACAGTTTCTAGAAAAAGAACACCAATCGCTACTCAAGCAGATTAAGAGAAAGCGAACTGAACTGAATAACTTTGTTGAACAGACGCGAACTTTCGCCACGGAAATCTTTCATCAAGCCAGTCCCAGCTTTCAAAAAATGGCTGAGTTAGACCAAGAAATTCATGCTCTATTTGATGAAATATTTACTACTAGAAAGTTTGGGAAACAAACCCTCAAAAATATAGAGGCAGTCTACCTCAATCTCCAGTTGACAGGAATCATTTGTCTCAAACCGAATCGTCAACAATTCAATAAAGAGCTAGACGAATTGTTTGACAACCCCGAACCAGAATCAGATTTTTCCAGGGAAACTGCTGAAGATCGCTATCAACATTGGCAAGCACAAGAATCTGTAGAATCTCAGTCTGTAGGTAGAACAAAGGATAAGAGAAAAATTCGTGAAACATTTCTGAGGTTAGCTGAAATCTTCCACCCTGACAAGGTAAAAGACAGCGAGACACAGACATATAATACAGAAATCATGAAATCAATCAATCAAGCCTACCAAGAAGGTGATTTGGCAAGACTTCTAGAAATTGAGCGACTTCACCAAGTGGGAGAAATTATTGATCTGAATAGCGAAGATGATTTAACTCGTAAATGTCGAACTATAGAACAGCAAAATGAAATTCTTCTCACTCAATATGAAAATGTGAAACAGGAACTACGTTTGGCAAAGAAAACTCCAGAAGGAACGATGGTTTCTGATTCTCGTAAAGCTGCTAAAAAAGGCATTGACTCTACAGCTTTGATGCTAGAAACAATAGAGTCACAAATCAACGTTGTTGCTCATATTCGGGATTTTGTCAAGGACTTTAAAGAGCAGAAGATCACTATCAAAGAATTCCTCGGTGGCCCACCAAGTCTGCACTCTTTAGACGAAGAAACTATGGAAGATATTCTGGAGCAGATGTTGTCAGAATTAATGAAATAGCAGAAATGTTGAATTCTGATACAAAGCTTTACATTGTTAGTTACACTAAGTCTCAAAAGCTTAAATTAGTCAGCAAAACATCATCTCCTCAAACCAATGAACATAGCTGATTTTCTGACACATACAAGATTGAAGATCGTACTAATTTTAAAATCATTGTAGAGAGACGTTACAACAATGCAACGTCTCTACATTCTTAAGCTTTTTTCAACCAGCTAAACATAGCCCGTAAATCTTTACCAACTTCTTCAATTTTGTGTTCAGCTTCTTTCCGACGCATAGCGGTAAATCCTGGTTTACCAGCTTGGTTTTCTAGAACAAATTCTCGTGCAAATTGCCCAGATTGAATTTCGCTGAGAATCTTCTGCATTTCAGCTTTAGTTTCTTGAGTAACAATTCTCGGCCCACGGGTATAATCGCCATATTCAGCAGTGTTAGAAATGCTGTCGCGCATTTTAGCTAAACCGCCTTCCACAACCAAGTCAACAATCAGCTTGACTTCATGCAGACATTCAAAATAAGCCAATTCTGGTTGATAACCAGCTTCTACCAAAGTTTCAAATCCGGCTTTGATTAAAGCACTCAAACCACCGCATAATACAGCTTGTTCGCCAAATAAATCAGTTTCGGTTTCTTCGCGGAAAGTTGTTTCGAGAACACCAGCGCGAGTCCCACCGATACCTTTAGCGTAAGACATGGCGCGATCGCGTGCCTGACCACTTGCATCCTGATAAACTGCAAACAACGCTGGTACGCCTTCACCTTGTTCATAAGTCCGCCGTACCAAATGCCCCGGCCCTTTTGGTGCTACCATCACTACGTCTACGTTAGTCGGTGGTACAACTTGCCCAAAGTGAATATTAAAGCCGTGGGCAAAGGCTAACACATTTCCTTCTTCTAGATTTGGTTCAATCTCGTTTTTGTAAATCGTTTTTTGGACTTCATCAGGTAACAAAATCATGATGAAGTCAGCAGCATTAGCAGCATCTGCAACATTTTTCACAGTTAACCCAGCAGTTTCAGCTTTTGCTACTGACTTACTACCCGGATATAGTCCCACAATCACATTCAAACCACTATCTTTGAGATTGAGAGCGTGGGCATGACCTTGAGAACCATAGCCGATGATAGCAATAGTTTTTCCAGCCAAAAGGTCTAAATTGGCATCTTCGTCATAATACATCCGGGCCATAGAAGCATCTCCTGTCAGCAAGCATCGTCATAAATTGGCAGACTTTTGATTGTACCTCAATTTGAGTAACCACAGATTAACTATGAGTCATTGAATTTATTCCTTTGAACTCTGAGATGAGGGAGATGAGGGAGAAATAAGCAATTCCCAATGCCCAATGTCCAATTCCTGTTACATAAATCGCAACAATACAGGCTTTGAGTTTTACATCAGCAATACTGGGGTTAACTTCATCCATCTGAGGATAGATTATGTACGCTTCGACTAAATTACCGCGCACATCTGCTTTATTTGTAAGTGCATTGTTAGGAGGGTTAATTTTTACCAGCTGCGCCTCTTCTCCTCGGTTGGCAAATAAGCAGTTACCTCCAATTGCAGCCGATGGCGCAGCAAATCCAGCAGCCGCACCTGCTAGGGAAAGCAGAATTTCCCAAAGGGCGGAAGCTGCACCAATAAACCGTTCTCGCCCCCAACTTATTAAAAAGGCAGCAATATCTTTAACTGTCAACTCTGTAGATAAGACTATTGATGCTGTTTCGCAAATTATTAATAAACAGCAAGGAGATTTAATCGGTTTGAAACAACAACAACCAAAAAGTGACAACCCGCGTTACACAGCAACAATCCAATTGCGGATACCAGAGAATCAGCTAGAACCTACTCTGGAAGAACTAGCTAAATTAGGCACTGTTGAAAGTCGTAATATCACTGCCGAAGATGTCGGCGATCGCTTGGTGGATTTCCAAGCTAGATTAACCAATTTGCAGAAGACTGAAGCTAATTTGCAAAAAATTATGGATCGGGCAGGTTCTGTCAGAGATGTGCTTAGTGTTGCTCAAGAACTGAGTAATGTCCGGGAAACTATAGAACAAATTAATGCCCAACTCAAAAGCCTACAAAATCAAGTTGCTTATTCCACAATTACACTCAACCTAGAAGCCGCAGTTTCTAGCACCAGTCCCCAACCTGCTTTTGGTTTGCAAGTTCAAGAAACTTGGAATAATTCTACCCACTCTTTGAGTGCATTTTCTGTTGGCTTACTCAAGTTGGGTATTTGGTTAATTGTTTACAGTCCCTATTTGTTAATTTTTGCTGCTCTTATCTATAGTTTTAGCCGTTGGCAGCGAACTCATTCACCACGTTTGACTCAAACACCAGAATCAACTAGTTCTGAATGAACTTGTATAAATCTTACATCTACCGTTGATAAATTTACATAAGCAAAGGGCATATTAAATATTGCCAAATCTTATTGTCTGAGGCTCTATCTTTAAAGGTTCTATTTATCCTGTAGTTTTGATTACTTTAATCATTCTTCAAATGTAAACAGCAATACAAAATATATGACGACAAATTTGATACAAATTTGTTAAGAATAGTTACAATAGTCGGAATACCTGATAATATTTCTTATGGTAAATTCACTTGACAATAATCCACCACATCAAGTAGTTATTGTTGGCGGTGGTTTTGGTGGACTGTATGCGGCAAAAACACTTGCCAAGGCAGCAGTAAACGTTACTCTGATCGATAAACGTAACTTTCATCTATTTCAACCCCTCCTATATCAAGTCGCCACAGGTGCGCTGTCTCCTGCGGATATTTCATCACCGTTGCGTTCTGTTCTCAGCAAGAGCAAGAATACGAAAGTGCTGCTGGGAGAAGTGAATAATATTGATTCAGAAGCAAAACAAGTGATTGTGGGCGACGAAGCAATAGCTTATGACACATTAATTGTTGCTACAGGTGCGAAGCATTCTTACTTTGGCAAAGATAACTGGGAAGAATTCGCCCCAGGCTTGAAAACTGTAGAAGATGCTATAGAAATGCGTAGCCGGATCTTTTCGGCGTTTGAAGCAGCAGAAAAAGAAACCGATCTAGAAAAACGCCGGGCTTGGTTAACTTTTGTAATTGTTGGTGGTGGCCCAACTGGTGTAGAGTTAGCGGGTGCGATCGCAGAATTGGCAAATCAAACCCTCAAAGACGATTTCCGCAACATCGACACATCAGAAGCCAAGATTTTGCTATTAGAAGGGCTGGATCGGATTCTGCCACCCTTTGCACCAGAGTTATCACAAGAAGCGGAAGCATCTCTGACACGGTTGGGGGTGATTGTCCAGACAAAAACACTGGTAACGAATATTGAAAATGATACTGTTACCCTCAAACAAGGCGATGAAGTTAAAGAAATTGCCTCAAAAACGGTGTTATGGGCAGCAGGTGTAAAAGCTTCAGCAATGGGCAAAGTGCTAGCAGAACGCACAGGTGCTGAGTGCGATCGCGCTGGACGCATTATTGTTGAACCTGACTTGAGTATTAAAGGACATTCCAATATTTTTGTAATTGGCGACTTAGCAAATTTTTCTCATCAAAATGGTAAGCCGCTACCTGGTGTTGCACCTGTAGCCAAGCAGCAAGGTGAATATGTCGCAGAACTAGTCCAAAAGCGGCTTGCAGGTAAAAGTTTACCACCCTTTGCTTATACCGATCATGGTAGTTTAGCGATGATTGGGCACAATTCTGCTGTGGTAGATTTGGGCTTTATGAAACTGAAAGGTTTCTTTGCATGGCTGTTTTGGCTAGTGATTCACATCTACTTCTTAATTGAATTTAACAACAAATTAGTAGTGATGATTCAGTGGGCATGGAATTACTTTACCCGTAATCGTGGAGCAAGATTAATTACAGGAAAAGAGTCGCTTACGGAGTTTGTAATTAGCGATCGCACCAATTATTCAGCCGATAATAAACAGCCTGTAAATGTCTAAATTGGGAATAGGGCATGGGGCATGGGGCATGGTTATTCTCCTTGTCCCCAATGCCCAATCCGCAGTCCCCACTCCCCCGCCCTCATAAATTAGCAGTAAGCTATTTGAGGGCGTTTTTCATAATCTAGAGAATGGCAACTATTAACGACAACTACCTGAAACTGAAAGCGGGTTATCTGTTTCCAGAAATTGCTCGGCGGGTGAATGCCTTTGCTGAAGCCAATCCTGATGCTAAAATTATCCGACTGGGCATTGGCGATGTTACCGAACCTCTGCCGGAGGCTTGCCGCACAGCTATGATTAAAGCTGTAGAAGAAATGGGCGATCGCAATACCTTCAAAGGTTACGGGCCAGAGCAAGGTTATGCTTGGTTACGGGAAAAAATTGCTACTCACGATTTCCAAGCACGGGGAGCAGAAATTGATGCCTCAGAAATCTTTATCTCCGATGGTTCCAAGTGTGACAGTGGCAATATTCTGGAAATCTTTGGTCATGACAACATCATCGCTGTTACTGACCCAGTTTATCCTGTGTATGTAGACACTAACGTTATGGTGGGAAATACTGGAGATGCTAACGACAAAGGCGAATTTGAAGGCTTAGTTTATCTCCCAATTACGGCTGAAAACAACTTCACTGCCGAGATTCCCTCCAAGAAAGTAGATTTAATTTATCTCTGCTTTCCCAATAACCCCACAGGCGCAACTGCAACCAAAGAATATCTCAAAGCATGGGTAGACTATGCCAAAGCGAATAACTCGATTATTTTCTTTGATGCAGCCTACGAAGCTTATATTACCGATCCATCACTTCCGCACTCAATTTATGAAATTGAAGGTGCAAGAGAAGTTGCGATCGAGTTTCGTTCTTTTTCCAAAAATGCAGGTTTTACAGGAACTCGTTGTGCGTTAACTGTGGTACCGAAGACACTCACAGGAAAAGCCGCCGATGGTTCTGATGTAGAACTATGGAAACTCTGGAATCGTCGCCAGTCTACCAAATTTAACGGCGTTTCTTACATCGTCCAACGGGGAGCCGAAGCGGTTTATTCTGAAGAAGGACAGGCACAAATCAAAGGATTAGTTAGCTTCTATCTAGAAAACGCCAAAATTATCCGCGAAAAACTTACAGCCGCCGGATTATCAGTTTATGGTGGCGTGAATGCACCTTACGTTTGGGTAAAAACGCCTAATGGTTTATCCAGCTGGGAATTCTTTGATAAGCTGCTGCAAACTGTCAACGTTGTGGGGACACCTGGTTCAGGCTTTGGTGCTGCGGGTGAAGGTTACTTCCGCATTTCGGCCTTTAACAGCCGGGAGAATGTCGAAGAGGCGATGAAGCGGATTGCTGAGAAGTTTAAGGTGTAGCGATCGCTTTTGTTAAACTCAATCTATTAGTCTAAAGGTTACGGTGGGCTATATTATCCACCGCAACCTGATAGATAATTAATTTAACTCAGCTTACTCATATTCTTATTATGACTGCTGCCATCCCCGTTTTTAAACCTGTTAGCCAGATGCAGTTAGCACCTGGTAGCACGGTGACTATTCCTGATGTTAGATGGGAAGAATTTGAATCTATTTTACAAGAATTAGGAGAAAAAAGAACTACACGAATTGCATACAGCCAGGGTACTTTAGAAATTATGGCTCCTTTATCAGAACATGAAATTCCCAAAGATTTAATTTCTGATATTGTGAAAATATTGCTGAAGGCTAAAAATATCAGATATCAACCTTTTGGTTCTACCACGTTTAAAAGGCAAGGTATAGCAGGAGTTGAACCTGATGCTTGCTTTTATATTCAGAATTATCAACAAATGATTGGTCGTCGCCGCTTGCAACCTAACGATCCGCCGCCAGATTTAGCGATTGAGACTGATGTCACATCAAAAACTACTCTTGATGCTTATGAAGCTATTGGAGTCCCAGAATTATGGGTTTACGATAGTGGAAACCTTTCTATTTATTTGCTAAAAGATGGGAAATATGTAAAATCTAACACCAGTCCTAATTTTGAGGATATAGCTATTACTCAGATTATCCCTACTGCTGTGGAACGTAGTTGGCAAGTAGGAAGTTTTCAAGCTTTAGAAGAATTGGAAGCGATGATTTAGTAAATAAAATAGGTAGTAGGAGGTGCGAGGAATAAATTCAATAAATACCAAGTTCAATAGTTTGTATCTTTATGTTATTAGTCATACTAAAAAGCTATACTTTAGTTTCTAATCTATTCCACATATAGATATTTATGCAAAACGTCTTCGGAATCGGTCGTTTAAATGCAAATCCTCACTACTATGACTACTTTCATTCTTTACTTTTTAATGAAGATGGCACTGTAGATATGGCATCTGGAGCAGGACAAGCAATCATTGTTACTGCTCAAGGAAATTATTCAGTGTCAAAAATTAACCGATCTTCATTTAGTATAAGATTTTATGAATTAATTGAAACTAATCATTATACTCACAATGGTAATATTGGCGATAAAATTAGAGATATTGAACCGTTTGGTGTCAGAGTAACAATAGAAAAAGGAACTTTTGCATTTGAGCAAGAAGTTATTTGGAACATAAAAAATGAAGAAGAATATCCATGCTATTTATTTACATCAAGGTATGTATTTGATTACGATCCTCTCAGCTTTTCTAAAGAAAAAAGCCAAATAAACCTCTATTATTTAATAGAACAGAAAGACTTCTATGAATCTGAAAAATACTATTATCCTCAAGCTGAGTGCAAAAAAATGATATTCAAAGAATTACAAGAGTTAGGGATTACGCCGATTTATTGAGATACTGATAGGATTGGTTAATACTTGCCATTTTTCAGATTAACATATAACGCGATCGCCTTCATGTTGTACTTGTCAACTTAGCGTTTTCGGTATGTTTGGCAGAATTACTTTCTGGCTCTGAATACATAGTAAATAACTCACTAAAAACCTCTTCCCCATTAATCTCTCCACTACTAAGAAATCGTTCTACCTCAAGCGCAACTACGAACCTTTAGAACCATTCATAACTAATGACATAGACCACTATGCACTTTCCCAATTATCTATTAACTACACCAATAATTATTCGTGAGAATCACTTACTCCTTCTTCGCCATCATCAGGTAAATCAACTTTTTGCTCAACTTTTCCTCGTCCATAATTAGCCAAAGTCACCCCTTCTTCTAAATATACAGCAGAGTATTTACTCAACCCAATACGTTGTGCCGAGTAAATTCCAGAATGGCCTGAAAATAGATAGCTCACTACACAGCCAATAGCAATAAATACTCCCGATTCCAAACCAAATAATTCAATTCCCATTAAGGTTGATGCTATAGGTGTATTTGCTGCACCTGCAAACACACCCACAAATCCCATTCCTGCTAACAATGGTGTAGGTAATGCTAAAAGCAATGACAAAGTATTACCTAAAGTTGCACCAATAAAAAACAAAGGTGTTACTTCTCCTCCTTTAAAACCTGCACCTAAAGTTAGAGCAGTCAAACCTAATTTTGCTGCAAAATCCCAAGGAGGTAGCTGAGTGGAGAAAGAATCAACGATTGTAGGGATACCAAGCCCAATGTATTTGGTTGTTCCACTTAACCCAACAATTACTGCTATCATCGCACCGCCTATAAAAGGACGCATTGGAGGATAAGATATCTTACTTTTAAACAAGTGACTAATTTGGTGAGTTACTTTAGCAAAGAATCTCGCTACTATTCCAAAGATTGCACCTGCAATAATGGCAGCAATCAGCCCCCAAATTGTGAGCGTTGGTATAGAGGGAGCGTGTCGGTATGCGGTATGATGCAAACCTAATAACAAGGTGACTTGATTTCCAACGATCGCAGCAATCAAAGAAGGGAAAAGAGCATCATAATTAAGTTTCCCAATTGCTAAAACTTCTAAACCAAATACAGTCCCAGCTAAGGGAGTACCAAAAACTGAAGCGAATCCTCCACTGATACCCGCCGTTAATAAAATTCGCCGATTAGCTCCTTGAAAATGTAATATTTTAGTTAACTGATCTGCTAAAGAAGCACCCATTTGTAATGCTGTACCTTCACGACCGGCTGAACCTCCAAATAAATGTGTAAGGACTGTTCCTAGCAAAACAAGAGGAGCCATACGGAAGGGAATAACACTTTTGGGGTTATGGATTTCTTCTAGTAAAAGGTTATTTCCGGCTTCCACAGTGCGACCGAATTGATGATATATCCAACCACTTAAAAAACCGCCAATGGGAAGTAAGGCGATAATCCAGCGATGCGATCCTCGACAATCGGTTGCCCATTCTAATGATGCTAAGAGAGCCGCAGAAGCCGTTCCAGCAAAAATTCCAACCACAATGGAAATAGGCAACCATTTAATTAGGTGTGGTAATGCAATAAACGGTTCAAATTGACGAAATTGTTTTATGAATGCACTGGCGAACATCCCATGACTCCTTGAGGCGCAATTTGTAGACTTACACTTTCTACAGGGGAGTCAGGTGATGCATTTAACAAGCCCTACTCTCCCGCAGTCAGCGAAGAAAGTAGGAGCCATCAGCCTTTCAGTGATTATTTTTTGGACTGAAAAGGCGGTTTTGGCGAGCTCCATCGCCATTCATTTAAGGATACCATTTTTGCTTTTAATAGAATTAATATTTGTTTTTTTGAGTGATTAATAATAATACAGATGCGATCGCGAACAAACTCCCAGCGATAAATGTCGCCTCTGCTCCCAGTGTTTGCCACAATCCCCCAGCTAGCAAACTCGCAGGTAAAAGCGCTAATCCTACAGCCAAGTTGAGGAATCCAAAGGCAGTGCCGCGCAGATTTGCAGGTATGCTATTTGCCACTAACGCTAATAGCAATCCTTTACTCATACCCAAATGTAGACCATAAAGGGCAAACAATCCCCAGACTTGCCAAGGTGCTTGTACAAAGGCGAAACCCAGATACACTACAGCATATAGGAGAAATCCGCTTATTAGTAGCCAAAATCTACCTAAGCGATCGGAAAGTATTCCTATTGGGTAGACACTAAAGGAGTAAGCCATATTCATTACCACTAATGTCAACGGGATGAGTGAGGCAGAAATCCCTATTTGCTCGGCTCGCAACAATAAAAAGGCATTGCTAGAGTTTCCTAAATTGAATAGTAGCGCCACTGCTACGAGTACCCAATATTTTTGACTTAAACTGCGTAAAGTTTCCCATTGCAGAGGATTGCTTCGGCTGACTTGAGTTTGCTCTGCTTTCGGTTCTTGTACTCCCACGGTTAATAAAGCCACCGCTAAAAAACCAGGGATGAGTGCTAGCCAAAAAACCAGGCGGAAGTTGTTTTGAGAAGCAGCCATCAAGATAAATGCTGCCAATGGCCCTAAGAATGCTCCGATAGTATCGAGAGATTGACGTAATCCGTAGGCTGCACCGCGTACCTCTGCATTAGTAGAATCGGCAACTAAAGCATCACGGGGCGCTACGCGGATACCTTTGCCAATGCGATCGCCAAATCGAGCTATTAACACCCCAGTTGGACTGCTAGCTATAGCAAATAGTGGTTTAACAAAGGTTGATAAACCATACCCAAATATCGCTAATCCCTTGCGATATCCCAAATAATCACTCAACGCTCCCGAAAATATTTTTAACACTGAAGCTGTTGCTTCTGCAATGCCTTCGATAATGCCCACAGTCAACACATTCGCCCCTAAAACTGACACCAGAAATAAGGGCAATATAGAATTAATCATCTCAGAGCTAATATCTGTCAGCAGACTAACAAATCCCAATACCCAAACAGTGCGGGGAATTGTCTGGAAAAATTTGTTTTGTAATTGCATATTTCCCGTTTTACTGATGGCATTTACTACATAGAAGCATCTCAGTTTTGCAGATCACAACTCAGGAGTGAAGACTATAGAAAGAGCTAGTTGATAGAGTTCACGACGGGGAAGGGAGGTAAATTTTGCTAACTGACGGCTAGCTTGCGATCGCGATATTCCCTGACTAATTAACTGTTTCAATTCGGCTTTCAATTCCTCTTCTGTCAATTGGGGTTGACTAGCCGGAATTCCAGCCACTACTAATGTATATTCACCCTGGGGTTCTCGTTGGCTGTAGTGAGCGATCGCTTCGGCAATTGTCCCCCGCCAAAATTCCTCATACAATTTAGTTAACTCTCGACACAGCACAATTTGGCGATCGCTTCCCCAAACTTCTGCTAAATCTTGTAAAGTATCTCGCAAGCGGTGGGGCGATTCATAAAAAATCAATGTGCGAGATTCTGTTTGCAGAGATTCTAAATGTTCTTGTCTCTGTTGAGTTTTCGCAGGGAGAAAGCCTTCAAAGACAAACCGATCTGTTGGTAATCCAGCCGCACTCAAAGCGGTAATTGCTGCACTAGCCCCGGGAATGGGAACTACGGAAATCCCCGCCTCAATACAGGCTTTCACCAGTTCATATCCAGGATCGGAAATTCCTGGCATTCCAGCATCACTCACAAGAGCGATCGCTTTATCGTTAACTAAATGCTCTAATAATTCTGGGATGCGGCTGGTACGATTGTGTTCGTGGTAACTCACTTGGGGAGTCTTAACTTGAAAATGTTGTAGTAGTTTCCCTGTGTGACGGGTGTCTTCCGCAGCAATAATATCCACTGTCTGCAAAATTCGCACCGCCCGAAAGGTTATATCTTCCAGGTTGCCAATAGGTGTGCCGACAACGTAAAGTGTTCTTGGTTTTGGATCGGTTTGCATGAGCAAGAGTTAGGAGTTTGTAGAGACGCGATTCATCGCGTCTGTGCAGGATAGACAGGAGAGACGCGATAAATCGCGTCTGTACAAGAGAGACGAAACATATATGATATATGGTTAATCCAAAATTCAAAATCCAAAATCCAAAATCGGATTGTGGGTTATTTGTGGGTTTAGTAACCTTAGATTTGATTTACCTTGCTGACTCTGCCCCGAAGAATAATCAGAAGATTGTTGCTACTGACTATACTGTAGCGGCAGGTGGCCCAGCAACGAATGCAGCTGTGACTTTCAGCCATTTAGGTAATCAGGCTACAGTCCTAGGTGTAGTAGGTTCTCACCCAATGACACAGCTAATTCGAGGTGATTTGGCAAATTACCAAGTTGCGATCGCAGACCTTGAGCCTACCACTGATTTAGCACCGCCTGTTTCTTCAATTATTGTCACTCAAGCCACTGGTGAACGGGCTGTGGTTTCGATCAATGCTGTCAAAACTCAAGCCAGCAGCGCATCTATCCCGCCAGATATATTATCAAATATCAATATAGTACTGATTGATGGACATCAAATTGCGATTAGTTATTCCATAGCTCAAATGGCTAAAGCTAAGAATATTCCAGTAGTAATTGATGGTGGCAGCTGGAAACCTGGATTTGAGCAAATTTTGCCATTTGTGGATTATGCCATCTGTTCGGCTAATTTTTATCCCCCTAACTGCCAGACTGGAGAAGACGTTTTTGCCTATCTGAGCGGATTTAACATTGCTCACATCGCCATTACCCACGGACAAAAACCAATTGAATACTTGAGTTGCACTAAAACTGGTATCGTAGATGTGCCACAGATGCAAGCGGTTGATACATTAGGGGCTGGAGATATTTTTCACGGTGCTTTTTGTGATTACATTTTACGAGAAAGTTTTATTGATGCACTGGCGCTAGCAGCTAATATTGCTGCTGAGTCGTGTAAATTTTTTGGCACTCGGCGCTGGATGAATTTAAAGAGCTAAATTATACAAGGTCAAATTTAATGAAAGACTTAGAAGAAATATTAGCGATCGCTCGTGAGATCGGTTGGGGTGCAGCAGATATACTGCGATCGTATTACCACGGCACAGCAAAAGACCCTAATTTAGACGTACAATATAAACAAAATGAGCCTGTTACCGTTGCCGATGTAGCTGTAAGTCAATATATTTTGCAGAAACTACAAGCAACTTTGGGTAATGAAGATTTTGCTTACATCAGCGAAGAAACCTATCAATCGCCAACTACGGGCGCACACCCTTCCGCCCCTTGGGTATGGATAATTGATCCTTTGGATGGTACACGAGACTTTATCGAAAAAACTGGAGACTATGCAATTCACATTGCTTTAGTAAAGGAAACACACCCAGTATTAGCAGTGGTAGCAGTACCAGAAGCAGAAAAATTATATTACGCCATCAAAGGTGGAGGGACATTTGTAGAAACCCGTGACGGATCTGTTCCTTTACAAGTATCGTCAGGTAAACGAGTTGAGGATTTAACTTTAGTCGTTAGCCGCTCTCACCGCAACCAACGCTTAGATTACTTACTACAAAAATTACCTTGCCAAAATCAGAAAGCTGTGGGTAGTGTAGGTTGCAAAATTGCTACCATTGTCGAGCAACAGGCAGATATCTACATTTCCCTTTCCGGCAAGTCTGCGCCCAAAGATTGGGATATGGCAGCACCAGAACTGATTTTAACAGAAGCTGGTGGTAAGTTTACGCACTTTGATGGCACTCCGTTGCAATATAACACCGGAGATATCAATCAATGGGGAGGTTTGCTGGCTAGTAATGGTGAATATCATGAAGTACTGTGCAAGGAAGCAGAAAAGACTCTATCACAGTTTGACCAAAGCTAATGGGTATTTGAGGATGAGTATTTTTTAATTTTGTTTTTAACATCTCTTCATAGTTGCCATATTTCCAGCAAGCCACAAGTAATTAGGCATACATCAATAAACAACAGTATTCGTAGTAGCGCTGAAAGCAAATACAGCGCTACTATAGTATTCATATTTGATTTTTGAAAAAACTCAGTACAATTCATCAGTACAATTCAAAGAGACTTCATGTCTCTTGCCTCGCCATATATAGCTTTTCTTAATCATACAAGGTACATCATAGCCCCCTCCTCGCTTGCGGGGAGGGGGTTGGGGGTGGGGTTCTTGTAACTCACTCAACTGACAACCGCTATAAATATATTCTTCCTCTATACCCATAAAGGATTATAAACATCGTTAGTCTGCAATCCTTGGCTGTGGATTTTGAAAAAAAATGTTACGACTTTATCATGTATTACTAGGTTCTATCTTGGTGGTGTCAGTACCTCTGGTAGCAAAATTTGTTCTTCCCCAATTTTCTCCACCCCAAGTAGTAAAGTCTCCTACCGTTGTAAAACTTCCCAACCCTAAAGAGGGAAATATCTGGCAGAAAATTCTGGGAACCACTGCTGCTCCAACTAACTGGCAAGTTGCCGCTTGTGAAGGAAATGCACCGTTGTTGTGTATCTTCTCCAAAGGGGAACGTTTGGGTACAGTTGAGATTAATGTTTACCCTTTAGCAAACAATGAGGATTTCCAAAAGAAACTCGTAGTAGCTGGTATTCCATCTGGTTCTCAAGTGGACTATCAAAGTCCTAAGTATCAAACCCAGGTATTAGCAGCACTCAAGGCTTGGGTTACAGATCACTACGCTGCGTTTGCGAAAGATCGTCAGCATGAATATGGAAAAGAGATTACTTTCTCAACCTATCCACCGCAACCTGTACCCATTGGTAAGCTTCAGGGAATCCGCTATGGGTTTGCCGGAGTTAAGGAAAAAGGTGGAGTACAAGAGCAACATATCGGTTATGTTGCTTTTGATGGCACTAAACTTTACGTAATTACCACTGCATTTGACACAGGTATGCAAACAGGTAAGTTTGAGAAACTAGAAAACTTGGCTATTTTTCAACCTTACTTAGATGCGATCGCAGCAGATTTGCGTTTACCCTAAAAGCCAAGGTTACAGGTTACAGAGAGAAATCTGTCTCCTGTAACCTATTCCCTTCTTTAATCCGTCATCAACCTAAATTTCAGCTACCGCCCGTTCAATCAAGCGACGTGCTAAAGTTTGCGTGCCAGTGTGTTCATAATAATTCGTTGCGACATCTAAGAACGCCGCGAGGTAATCTAACTTATCATCGGCAATATCGGCAAAACTTTTCAAGTTGTGGACAACCTTTTGTGGCGTTAAATTATTGGCGGAGACTAGCCCACTCATCCAACCTTTAACTGAGTCAAAGCTTTCGCCGATAAAGTTGAGTTTACCAGCAGGACTGTCCCCTGGAATCACATCTTTAATGCTTTGGAAAGTCGAATTTTGCTCTAACTCCTGTGGATTTGTTTGATCAAGCCCAGATAAAGCTTTGCTGATGAAATCTGGCCCTAGGGGTATCAAACCATCAACGCAAATCAATGCCACCATCCGAATGAGTGACTCACCACTATACTCACCTAAAGAGGCAACAAAATCCCCAATACTGTCTCCAGGAATGCCGTTAATTTGACAGAATGCTACCAACTCAGCTACCAATTTTAATGTCAAATCAATAGTTTGAGCTTTGTCTGCTTTAGGGGTGACAGAGTTTAAAAAACCCAATAAAGGAATTTTTTCACCGATTTTGTTAGCTAATGCGGCTGCACCAAGGGCTTTATCTGTAGCATCAACGGTTTGATATAACCACAAAGCCGTTTGGTATCCTTGGGATTTGTCATTAAATAGAAAAACCGCTCTTTCGCCAATTTGCTGAATTAAATCTTCGTCATCTTCACCAGTGACAATTTTAATGGTGTTCACAAAGCCGACAGTATTTTGCCACTCTCCAGGAGCAACAAAATCGAGGGACTTCAACATAGAAATAGTCAAGCCACCGGTTGGCAATTGATCGACTAAATCAACAATCGATTTGCTCACAAAAATCTCCTTATTTAGGTTTTGTTATCTAAGTGTTCGTAGTCCAAATTATTTGAGTTGAGCTAGAGCATTAAGATTAAACTTCTCTAGCCAATTGGCGCGATCGCTAGCTGTAAATGACGGATCGCGGGAAAGTACTTTTACTTGGTACTTACCTACCAAAATTGCAGTTTGCGTTTTACCAACTTCTACTGCGGGATAACCGCCAATTTTTTTGGTACTTTTGGAAAACTTGGCTGCTGTACTAGGTGTACTTGTGGTATCAGAAATAGATAGCAACGCTAATTCTTTACCGCCTTTTTTCAACTTCGCTTCCGCAAAGCCTTTTTTCTCTTGGGTATAGACGCGCTGGTAGCCATCACCTGACTCAGGGAAAAGTTTATTAAATTCACTACCCTGAGTTGCGGTTTTAGCTACTGCAACATTTTTTTGTTGAGTGCTTTCTTTTTGCGCTTGGTCAAAACGTCCAGGTGTTTTTGGACTACAGGCTGTTGTAAGTAATACCACTGACAGCAACAAAGCGGCTACTACCCTACGCCCACGGTGTAAAATCATTCTTGGCTTCTCCTTATACTTGAGCTTTTAGGCAATTATCTGCGCTGCTAGTAATTATTACCCGTAAAATTAACTTTTTGAAATTATTGTCTAAATTCTGAATTTATTGAACGTTAATCAATGGAAAAACGCCCCCTTTGGGGAGAGCGTTTTCCAAGCAACTGATGTACAGCTTAACCTCACCCGATAAAAAATAAGCTTTATCTCCCCTCTCCTTAGCAAGGAGAGGGATTTGGGGTGAGGTTTTAAATTGTTAATGCATTTACTTCTTTATTAAAAAATACGCCGTAGCATACTCTGGCAATTGTGTGATATTTTGCCCAAATTCTTGTTTATTCTTAAAGATACCTGCTAAAAAATCGAGTTGATAAAGATTGGGTAAAAAGGCTCCACCTGTATCGGCGATGACTCCCATTCGCAGATGTTTGCGACCACCCTGAGTATGCTCAATCACAACCACTTTACCTAAACCGATATTCAAAACATCTCCAGCAAAAGTAACTCCGGGTTTAACAGAAATTTTTGCATCTATTTTATATCCATAGCCTTTAATAGCATCAACTTCTCTAAAATACCAATAACGCTTTTGTGCTGTTGCCTTCAATCCGCGTATATAAGATATTCCATTATTTCTATCTACATTAAAAAATGCCTTATAACCATCTGTAAAATTAATTAGTATTGTTCCTTCCATAATTGCTTCTTCTAAGCCGTTTCTGGTTAGATAAGCAAGATTGGTAACTTTTCCAAATTCTCTACCTCCAGGTTCGTAAATCCCTGATAAAACATCTTGCTTGGTGTATCTTGTATAAAATTTATCGTTATTAGCGTTTTCTTTTAAGCTATAAATGGGTGTATTAAAAGTAGAGGTTTTCTTGCGAGAACCGGGATGAGTAAAGACAGCATATTTGGTAATTCGTAATTGCTTTTGCTGTTTATTTTTTGGGTTGTAAGCAGACCATTTAATTACTCGAAAATTCGTATTGATAAAGTTAGAATCTTGCAAGCGAGTAGCTCGATTATTAGCAATATCCTCCTTTAAAACAACAATCATAAAATTCAAAGTGTTGAGAACATCCGGCACAGTAACGCCTTGACTGGTAAGGATTCCTGGACGGAGAATGTCTGGGTCTTCTGAAGAGTAATCTTGAAAATATTTTCTAGTATTAACGAGAACAGTTAATAAATCTTTTTGATTAAAATTAACCTTACTACTTGGTAGTTTGGCTGGGGTAACAACTTGGCTGCCATTAATACTAAATTTATATTTCTTAAATTCATCGACAACTGCAAAGGGTGCAGATGCAGCTAACAAATTATGTTGAGATAAAAAAGCATTTTGCTTGCCTATAACCTCATCAGATATTTCTTTAGCAACAAAAGGACTTTGAAAATTAGAGGTGAGAGAAATCTCTGATTGAAGCGGGGCAAAACTTTCTTGCTGACTAAAGGGCTGATTTTGTCGATCTAATTGTTTAGTTTTTGACTGAGTATATAAATCGCTACTGGCTAAACTTACAATTAATAAGGCAGCACAACCTACTGTGAAGCGAAATTTGGGGCTGGATAAGATATTCATAACTGGGAAAATAAATTTTTAATATTCAATAATCAACGTTATGTTTCTATCACTTCACGCACTAATTGGGCTAACTTCTCAGCACTATCGGGTACTGCGATCGCATGAGCGTTTTCCCCCATTTTTGCTAACTCTTGCGGTGACTGCAACAAATTCAACACATTACTTTGTAATATTTGGGCTGTCAACTCCGATTGCTTCAGTGTTAACGCCGCGCCAGCTTTGGTAAATACGTCTGCATTATAAGATTGATGGTCTTCTGCGGCAAAGGGGTAAGGAATCAAAATCGCGGGTGTCCCACATACTGCCAATTCTGTCAAGCTACCTGCGCCAGAACGACTAATGGCAAGAGTTGCTCGTTGTAACAACGCCGCCATATTGTTATAGAAAGGTAAGGATATGTACTGTGGATGTTTGAGAGTATCTGCTTCGGGATCGCGATCGCCAGTCAAATGTACTACATAAATACCAGCATCAAACCAAGCCTTTGCAGATTCACGCACTAACTTATTAACCGCAACTGCACCTTGGCTACCACCAAAGACAACAATTAAAGGAACACCGTCAGGAATAGCTAAATCTAGGGGTGCATCGATTGCCCCATCGAGAAATTGCGCTCTTACTGGAGTACCAACGCAGACATTTTTAGCACGAGGCAAATACTTAGCAGCGACTTCAAATCCCAAAGCTACCGCGCTACACCAAGGGCCAAAAAAGCGAGTTACTTTACCTGGTAAGGCGTTAGATTCGTGGAAAACCACGGGTAAACCAAGGGAACGCGCCGCAATAACGGCAGGGCCGGCAATGTAACCGCCTGTGGTAAATACTCCTTGAAAATTTCCCTGCTGCAAAATTCGTCTAACTTTTATAATCGAAAGGGCGAGTTTACCCAAAATGCGAATCGAGGAGAGTCCAAACCCTTGCTGAAACCCTTCAACTGCAATAGTATTCAAGGGATACTCTTTAGGGACAAGTTGAGTTTCCAGGCGATCGGGTACTCCCAGCCATTCGATTTGATAATCTGGAAGTTTTTGTGCCAGTGCGATCGCTGGAAACAAGTGTCCACCAGTCCCACTGGCAGCTATTAATAATCGTATCGGCGCGTTTGCCATCAAACCTCTACCGTTTAGGGTCTAGCTTAACTAAGATAAAACAATTTCCTGACTTTCTCTCATCAAATTAGTAAACTCTTGCCAATGACTAAAATTATTACCGCTTTAGTGAAACGTCAACTTAGATTTCCCGCCAGTATTTGCCTAGTTTCATTCCTGCTAACCTTTGGTTTAACAAGTGGTTGGCAACGCACTCAAGCGACGACACCACAGCAATTAGCCCAAGCGGGTACAGCCAATCTACAAAATCTGTTGACACAAGTTGATGCTGCCGCAAGTCGGGGTGATGTCAAAGGGGTGTTGCAATTCTACAGCCCTTCTTTCACTCATGGAGATGGATTAAACCTCCAAACCCTGGAAAAGTCTTTGGTTTCACTTTGGCAAAGATATCCTAAATTACAATACAGTACCAAACTGCTATCTTCAAAATCTGAAGGCAATGGAATTATTGCTGAAACAGAAACTAAGATAACTGGCTTACCCTCCGGTAGTGGTAATAATTCGACTCTTAATGCCACGATTAAATCGCGTCAGCGCATTGAAAGCGGTAAAATCGTCCGCCAAGATATTTTGGCAGAACGTACTCAAGTTACCTCTGGCAGCAAGCCGCCCCAACTTGATATTAAGTTACCAGAACAGGTAAAAGTCGGTCAGAAGTATAATTTTGATGCGATCGTTCAAGAGCCACTTGGTGATGATTTCCTACTAGGAACGGCGCTAGAGGAACCCATTCAAGCAGATAAACTTTTCAGCCCCACATCCGTAGATTTGCAATTATTAACATCTGGCGGAGTGTTTAAAACGGGACAAGCACCATCTACCCCTGGTAGTCAATGGGTTTCTGCTGTCATCCTGCGGGGTAATGGGATGACGATGGTAACTCAACGCCTGCAAGTGGTGAAGAAATAAGGAGAGACGCGATTAATCGCGTCTGTACAAGTTATGCGATTAGGGACTTCCAAATAAAAAAATATCCAACTATTTATTGTGGGGTGGGCATCTTGCCCGCCCATGATTACGGGCGGGCAAGATGCCCACCCCACAAGATGGGATAATTTATTTCTTGGAAATCCCTTAATCGCGTTTGTATAAGTTATGCAAAACTACGACTTATAGGGGCGATTCATGAATTTCCTTAAGAAAAAGTTTTTCTTTTCGGCTAAAGTCTTCGGTAAGTAATAACTATGAAATTTGTGCTAATTCATAACTATTAACTGCTCACTCCTAACTATCCTAATGACTTCTCTAGAAAATCAAATCATTTTGATCACTGGTGCAAGTAGTGGTATTGGTACTGCTTGTGCGAAAATCTTCGCTGGTGCGGGTGCAAAACTTATCTTAGCGGCACGACGACTGGAACGTTTGCAGCAGCTAGCAGATGCTCTCATTAAAGAATTTGGTATTGAAACTCATTTGTTAGAGCTAGATGTGCGCGATCGCAATGCTGTGGAATCTGCTATTTCTACTCTACCGTCTGCCTGGTCTAACATCGACATTCTCATTAATAATGCTGGTCTAAGTCGTGGTTTAGATAAGTTGCACGAAGCTAAATTTCAAGACTGGGAAGACATGATTGATACTAACGTTAAGGGTTTACTTTACGTTTCTCGTTATGTCGTTCCGGGAATGGTGAGCCGCGATCGCGGTCATGTGGTAAATTTAGGTTCCATTGCTGGGCATCAAACCTATCCCGGTGGTAATGTCTACTGTGCAACCAAAGCTGCTGTCAGAGCAATTTCTGAAGGTTTAAAGCAAGACCTCTTAGGGACGCAGGTACGTGTAACTTCCGTCGATCCTGGTATGGTGGAAACGGAATTTAGCGAGGTGCGCTTTCATGGAGATGCTGAACGCGCCAACAAAGTCTATCAGGGAGTTAAACCTCTGACAGCAGATGATGTGGCTGATGTGATATTTTTCTGCGTGACGCGATCGCCCCATGTCAATATTAATGAAGTTGTGTTGATGCCTGTTGACCAAGCTAGCGCTACCCTAGTTAATCGACGAACTTAAAGGGGGAAGGGGTATGAACTCAGTACTGGCTAAATGCCCCACTACCGCTAACAGCACTTGGAACTTAGGACTCTTCATGTGTTCTTAGAATTACATAACGGGATTTAAAGCCTTACTTTGCGTATACTCCTAACTGGGGGTCACTTCCTCTTCAGTTGCTAATACACTCAATCAATCGATCATGCAACCACCCATTACAGTTGGCACTGTCTTGCAAAACCGTTACCGCATAATTCAAATTCTCGGACAAGGAGGATTTGGTAGAACCTATCTGGCAGAAGACCAGAGGCGCTTTAACGAACTTTGCGCGATCAAAGAATTGATTTCAACAGCAACAGAGGCTTCGGCTTTGCAGAAGGCACAAGAGCTTTTTCACCGAGAAGCTGCCATTTTGTATCAAATTGAACACCCACAAGTGCCAAAATTCCGGGAAAGATTTGAGCAAGACCAGCGCTTGTTTTTGGTGGAAGACTATGTTGCAGGTCAGACTTACCGCAATATGCTAGATGAACGGCTAGCTGTTAGTCGAACTTTCACAGAGACTGAAGTATTGCAGCTAATACAGTCGTTATTGCCTGTTTTAGAGCATATTCACAGCCGAGGGATTATTCACCGGGATATCTCGCCAGAAAATATTATTTTGCGAGATAGTGACACTAAACCTGTGTTAATTGACTTTGGGGTGGTAAAGGAACTAGCAACCCGTTTGCGATCGCCAGAGAGCGCTATGCCAGAAACCACTGTGGGAAAATTAGGCTACTCTCCGAGCGAACAAATGCAAACAGGGGGAGCTTACCCTAGTAGTGACTTGTATACATTAGCGGTGACTGCGATTGTTTTGCTGACTGGTAAAGAACCAAGGGAGTTATTTGATGAAAACCAACTAACTTGGAATTGGCAGCGATGGGTAAAAGTGAGTCCGCGATTTGCTGTAGTGTTGAATCGAATGTTAAATCATCTACCGAGCGATCGCTATCAGAGTGCTGCTAGTGTATCTCAAGCACTACAACCTTTAGAGCAAGTCAGTCTTCCTCCCCTGAATGCGTCGAACTTGCAGACAATGGCTGTTAGTCGCCGTCCTGACTCAGTACCACCCGCTTCGCCCAAGAAACAACCCGATCCTGTAATTCCACCAAGTTCCACTAGTTCAGTCTTGGATAATCCATTAGCGATCGCGGCAATTGGTACTGTTGTAGTGATCGTTACCGGATTTGGTTCTTGGGCACTGGTAAGTTCTATCCGCAGTCAGTCAAAACCATCACCAACAGAGACGCTTCCACAAAATTTCCCTTCACCAGTTATTTCTGGTGGTACTACATTCACATCCACACCTACCATTGAGCAACCTATTTCTAGGCGGCTCAATATCGGAGCAAATAACACAGCCACGGTTACAGATACTCTCAAAATAAATCAAATCATTCACTATACTTTTTCTGGGCAGCAAGGTGACAAATTAACTGCCTTTATTGACCCAGGAAGCAACGTATTCCTAAAAGTTTTAAGTCCTAATGAACAACCACTTGATAACAATACCCTGCCAGTAACAGCTTATGAAGGGATATTGCTGGTTACTGGTAGGTATACTATTGAATTAACAATGCCTTCAGGAGTTGCGGAAAGTAATTACAACCTCAATGTTTCATTAGAAAAACCAGTCAAACCAATTCCTATACAAACACCGACTCCAATTCCTACAGAGACACCATTCCCAATTCCTACACAGAAACCGATTCCAATTCCTACAGAAACACCGTTCCCAATTCCTACAGAAACACCGATTCCAATTCCTACAGAAACACCGTTCCCAATTCCTATACAAACACCGCTCCCAATTCCTACAGAAACACCAATTCCAACTCCGACTACTGGTGAAACGCCAACCTTGCCGCCAGTTGATGGAACACAACCATTTTCTGGCCAAAGAAATTAATGTTAAACACACTACTAATTACTGGAACTGATACCGAAGCTGGCAAAACTGTTTTAACAACAGCGTTAGCAGCCTATTGGCAAAAATATTACCCACAGCGTAGTTGGGGAATCATGAAACCGATTCAATCAGGGATTGGCGATCGCGAATGGTATCAAAAGCTATTTACGCTAGAACAATCCTCAGAAGAAATTACACCGTTATACTTTGAAGCACCTTTAGCGCCTCCCATCGCCGCAGCACGAGAAAATCGCCAAGTTGATTTAGGCGTGGTTTGGCAAGCTTTATCTAAGTTGCGATCGCAGCGTGATTTTGTGCTTGTGGAAGCTTTAGGAGGGTTAGGTTCGCCAGTAACTGAGGAGTTAACCGTAGCCGATTTAGCAGGAGAATGGCGTTTACCAACGGTATTGGTAGTGCCAGTTAGATTGGGTGCGATCGCTCAAGCAGTAGCGAATGTAGCATTAGCTAGGCAATCGCGCGTTAATCTCAAAGGCATTATTCTGAACTGCGTACAACCCCGAACCGATGCAGAAATAGCCGATTGGACACCATTTCAATTGATTCAATCACTTACTAACACACCAGTTTTAGGCTGCTTGCCCTATTTAGATAACCTGACTGATTTAGATAAACTTGCTCAAGTAGCATCAGATTTAGATTGGGAAACATTGATGCTTTGAATTGGGCATTGGGCATTGGGCATTGGGCATTGGGAATTGGGAATTGAGAATTGGGAATTGGGCATTGCTAACTTCTTACCCATGCCCCATGCCCTGTTCCCCATGCCCAAAAACTCCATCCCCTTGTGGGTGGAGTTTTTCATATTTAGATGTCATCCAAGTGCCATGTATTAGTCACAGAAGCGTCACTAATATAAGTTACTTTGTCGGTGTTTGATTAAAAGTAAATTATTTACGCCTGATATCATGATGCTTTCTTTTATGGTAGCGAATGCCGTCTGTGGCAACGGTAGTGAAGTGAATCTAGACTTTGCTAACCTTAGCTGGATTGACGTGATTATTTTAGGCATCGTTCAGGGAATTACAGAACTACTACCAATTAGCAGTACTGCTCATTTGCGGATAGTACCAACTCTACTGGGACTGAAAGATCCGGGATCTGCTTTTTCAGCAGCCATGCAGTTAGCTAGCTTGACAGCTGTTTTAGTCTATTTTTGGCAAGACTTAAAAAAATTAACCGGAGAGACAGTTAGAGCAATTAGCGGACAAGACTATCAATCTAGCTCTTTGCAACTGATGTTAGGCTTATTGATCGGAACCTTGCCCATTGCTGTAGCTGGTGTGCTACTCAAACCAATTCTTAACGCTTGTAACTCACCAATGCGAGGGTTAGTAGTTATCGGTGCAGCTTCAATTATTATGTCAGGATTGCTAGCGATCGCCGAAAAACGTGGAGGACGCGATCGCACTTTCGACAACCTCAGCCTCTGGGATGGCATTTGGGTAGGGGTTGCTCAAGCTTTTGCCCTGATTCCTGGCGTTTCTCGCTCTGGTTCCACCCTCACTGCTGGGTTATTTTTGGGCATGGAACGGGAGACATCTGCTCGATTTTCTTTTTTGTTAGGCTTACCAGCCGTGATTTTGGCCGGTGCTGTAGAACTCCATACTCTGACAAAAGCAGGACTGAGTACGGCTGGTTGGTTGACTTTGTTGGTAGGCTTAATCTCCGCCAGCATTTCCGCTTTTGCAGCAATTTGGGGACTCCTGCGCTACCTGGAAAAACACAGCACCTTGATTTTTGTTTTCTACCGCTTGGCGATGGGTGTATTTTTGATAGTTGGTGTGATGGCTGGTTGGTTGCAGAATTAATGGAAGTATCTCAATGAGTGTAAAAAACACGTTGGTTTACCTTGGCAATGGAATGATGCCTCCGGCAAACCTGCCGTAGGATGTTGTCCAGTCCCCGTTAATGGAACACCGACATTTGAATTGAGCGATCGCAAAATTGAATTAGGTATCGGTATCTACGGTAAGCTAGCAATAGAACGCACAGATATAAAGTCAGTAGATGAGATTACCGAAATTTTGACGCGATCGCTCCTATTTGCACTCAGAACGAATTAACCAACCACTTGAATCTGATTATATGTTGGTAGCGCCAGGAAAATCAGTAACTTTTACTTGTGATGCCTTTCTTTTTTGGATACAGAATCGAAAGAAAAAGCGCGACCGAAAATTAACTTTTAACATCCCTTTTCCATCTGACGATATTTATGTTTTTCGCCCACTGTATCCAGGTTTATATCAATTTCGCTTCAAGTATCGTGAATCTCGTGAAGGGATGGAGGATTTTTCTAACTGGATTGAACCAATAATATTACAAACAATATTACAAAATCTCTGGACTGGAGAGGTACTAAGCTGAAAATACTTTAATTTGCATCCTCAAAAAAATAAATTTCTTGTGGGGTGGGCATCTTGCCCGCCCTATTTGTGCAAATTAAATGCACGACAGCTTAACTCCGCTTGTGGATATTCAATTAGTAGAGTTATCAGCTTAAGTAATGAAAATATAACAGTAGGCGAACTGTAGACATCGCCTAAAAATTCAAACTTATCTAATTATCTAATTCACAACAGATGTACTCTGAATATGCCATTTACCTTGTTCTCGAATCAAATCATACCGAACTCGCAAATTATCGTTAGAAGAGTTTTTAAACTGACCATTTTCATATAACTGCGTTACTTCCTTCACCGTAGCTTCCACGGCAGCACGATTTGCAAATAGCCCAATTTTTTCAACAGATTCTATCTTAAAACTATGCTCGTACTTGCGATAGCGATTGTCTGACCTATTCTGTTGAGCAATCAGCCGCCATTGAGATAAAGCTGAACCAGTTAAAATCTGCTCTAAATTATTAATCTCATGATTGGGGCCTAAAGCTGTGGCTTTGGTAGATAACCAAGTGTTAATAACTTCCCTTGCCTGTACCTTTGTTAAAGAGCCTTCTTCTGATTCTGGTTTACTTTTTGGATCGGGAATAGATACTGGTGGTTCATTTATCTGTACAAACAACTGTACATCATGCAGAGAAGGTGGAGGAAACAACAGATTTTTTAACCATGCAAAAGCTGTTGTGGCTAATACCCAAAAAACTAATATACTCACCAAAGAAATAAACACTCTCCATACCAACCGTGTTTTTCCTTCTATGGTGTTCGGAAAAGTTCGCCGCCGCCGAGGACGACGAGAACTAGGACGATTATCTGGCAGACGCTCTCGGCTAGCAGATGGAGTGGGTTTTCTCCGCCGACGCTTTTGGCTATGACTAGATGCAGCACTCTTAGCTGAACCGTTCAAATGCTGATTAGTACCTCTGCTTATCCGTTCAGCAGCAGGAACGTCTGATTTGATACTTCCAGACGAATTCCACATCTGTGGTGAGAAATTTGGATATTCGGGCGTTTCTCTTGGTGGTGTTTCTGGTAAATCTGGGTTAGGTGTTCTGCTGTGATTAAATTGCGCTGAAGTCTTAGTTGAATTGTTGTGAAAATGAGGATTCTTTGCCTTGGGCTGGGGAAAATACTGAGGGTTAATTACAGCCCATTCATTAGTTGTTTCTGCATCAGTTGGCAAAGCTTCTAAATAAGCTTGTACCTGTTGATTAGCAAAGTAATCTTTTAGGAAAGCTTGCTGGTTTGCTAAATCTCGAAAATGGGGAAATACTTCGTGTTGCAGCCACTGTTCTGCATATAGACACAGCCCTGGTAACAAATCTGGGGAATCTTGAGATTTTTCCCGAATAAAAGCTAAGGCTTCGTACTCCTGACTAAGCTCTAAAACACGAGTTGCTTCTTCAGTTTGTCCCAAGAGTAATGCACATAGCGATTGTTCTAAATGTACATCTTGGCGTTTGCCCAGACGCACGAGCATTTGTCTTGCTTGACGAATTAAAGCAGGTTGCCGTTGAGCAAATCCCCGCGCTATCAAGGCATAAACAGCTAAGTAAGTGGCAACAGCAGAAGAACGTTTGCTTTGAGCTTCAAATAATTTGTGCTGCTCTGCGACTGTTAAGTGGTTGCGTAACTGCTGGATAAATCGCAAAAAGTCATCTATGTTTAAACCAGAGTCATCATTGTTCGTGCCATCAATGCCGCCACGATCTTCTAAGAGATTTTGTAATAATTCCAAGCCTTGGCTTCGTTCGGCAGTCTTTTCTTGAGGTAGTGCCAACAATTCCAAAATTCGATATGGTCGCAATTTGTAAAGATCAGCCTGAATTTCTGCCTGTACACTAGAGAACAACCCCTCGCGTACTAGCAGTTCTTGACCAGTTTCTAGGGATATTGCGGCATTTTCATAGTGACCTTGCTGCCACTGTTCACGACCTAATTCTAGACAAGCAAGGGCAACAGTGAGAACAACATCGGGATGTTCAGCACTTTCATAAATTTCTTCGTCTGCTAAATTATTACTTTTTCTGGCATTCTTAACACTATTTTTATTTACCAGGTACGGACGACCTAGTTTCAATACAAGTTCGTATTCGCCCAACTCTTGCAAAATCAATAAAGCACCAACTAATTCGTCTTGGGTAATTTCGATACCCATACTTTGGGTGTCAATGCCCCTTTTGGTGCTTTCTGTGCGATTTTCCAGTGCTACTGCGGCAGCAGCAAGGTTATCAGGATCATAGGCATGGGCAAGATAAAGCTGATCGTAGGTACTGCGTTGTTTTGGATCTGATAAAACCACGTAAGCTTCTTCTATGAGTTGTTTACGAGAAGAAATTGCAGCCTGAGAAAACTCACGTCGTGGCAATTGTACAATGCGATCGCTGTACGCCTGTCGCAATTGTTCTTCACTTGCCGCTAACGGTAGTCCTAAAATTCGGTAGTAATCTAGCGGAATTCGCACAGCCTACTTCCCCTGCACCGCGATCAACATAATTCACCTAGAGCTTTCCAGGACTGTAAAACCGTGCCATAAAAACGCGGCATAGAATTTACTCTACAAGTGTATATTGCAACAACTTGTTTTGTATCTTCCCCAAATTTTGAGTCACATTTTAGTACTAATTTTTTGCTTTCGCCTAGAAAGCCTCAATTGTTTGTCTTAATTCTTAGTATTTTTGTTTAACACGACTATTATCAGTCTTCGATAGCACAAACCACAACTACCGCTTTTAATCACGGCATAAATGTTGTGGCTGCAAAAATCTATTGATGATTGATTTTTTTGGGACTTTCCCAGTAGGCGGTTACTAAAATACCACTATTGGAGTTTAGACCCTGATAACATTAAAAGAGGACTATATCATAATTTACTTTTAATTACAATTACTTATTTGGGTAGATAGATTTTGCTTCCTTTTTTTTAAATTGTTAATGGATATGCAGAAAGCAGTCTATCTTGATTGCTAGTCTATGAAGGGGAATAGTGAGAGAGCAAAACCCAAAGCGACATAATATATTGTCGTTAGAGTCAAATCCTCACAGGGCACGGGCTGAAAAGTTAAAAATCAAAAATTAAAAATTCAGCTATTCCCTAAGATCCTTTTTTGGTGCATAAATAAAGTTTGATTGTTGAGTCTTGCAAACGCTAGCCTGTTAAAAGCTGAGGTGTTATCAGACCAATTTATTTAAGACCGTAACTTTTAAGTTGTACAACACGGATACTCAAAAATAATGATTCAAGAGCGTACATTACCCGCATTTAATCCTGCTACCACGCACATTACAAAGGAAGAAGGGTTACGGTTCTATGAGGACATGGTATTAGGGCGCTTGTTTGAAGACAAGTGCGCTGAAATGTACTACAGGGGCAAAATGTTTGGTTTTGTCCATTTGTACAACGGTCAAGAAGCCGTTTGCAGTGGTGTTGTGCAGTCAATGCGACCGGGTGAAGATTACGTTTGTAGTACTTACCGTGACCACGTTCATGCTCTGAGTGCGGGAGTCCCAGCAAGAGAGGTAATGGCAGAATTATTTGGCAAAGCCACAGGTTGCAGCAAAGGGCGCGGTGGTTCCATGCACATGTTTTCTGCGGAACATCGCTTGCTGGGTGGCTATGCTTTTGTGGCTGAGGGAATTCCTGTAGCAGCTGGAGCGGCTTTTCAAAGTAAATACCGCCGCGAAGTCCTGGGAGATAAAAACGCTGACCAAGTGACAGCTTGCTTTTTCGGCGATGGTGCAGCTAATAACGGTCAGTTTTTCGAGACACTAAATATGGCAGCTTTATGGAAACTGCCAATTCTGTTTGTAGTCGAAAATAATAAGTGGGCTATTGGGATGTCTCACGAACGAGCGACTTCCCAGCCTGAGATTTATAAAAAAGCCAGTGTGTTTAACATGGTGGGCGTGGAAGTAGATGGCATGGATGTACTAGCAGTCCGAGCCGTGGCCCAAGAAGCTGTAGCCCGTGCCCGTGCAGGTGAAGGGCCAACATTAATTGAGGCGCTTACCTACCGCTTCCGGGGTCACTCCTTGGCTGATCCCGATGAAATGCGAAGCAAAGCTGAGAAAGAATTTTGGTTCGCCCGTGACCCTATTAAGAAGTTGGCAGCTTATTTGCTGGAGCAAAATCTGGCGGATGAGGGAGAAATCAAAGCAATTGATCGTAAAATTCAGGATGTAATCGACGACGCAGTTAAGTTCGCCGAAGACAGCCCCGAACCAGACCCAAGCGAGTTATATCGTTTCGTGTTTGCAGAAGATGAATAAATTCTAGGGAATGGGGAATGGGTAATGGGTAATGGGTAATGGGTAATGGGTAATGGGTAATGGGGAGACAAAAGAGACAAGGGCGAATTTTTTCAATTCCCAATCCCCAATCCCCAATTCCCAATCCCCAATCCCCAATTCCCAATTCCCAATCCCCAATTCCCAATGCCCAATGCCCAATCCCCAATTCCCAATCCCCAATTAGGATCAAAATTTGTGTTTAGCATTGCAGTTCAACAGCAACAGTACAAGACATACATTCTTTCTGACGAAGCCGCTAGTTCTCAATTAGAAGTTGTACCTGAACGCGGTGGGATCATCACCCGTTGGCGCATTAAAGGACAAGAAATTTTCTACCTGGACACTGAACGCTTTACTCATCCTGATTTGAGTGTCAGAGGTGGAAATCCAATTTTGTTTCCTATTTGTGGCAATCTCCCAGATAATACTTACACTCATGACGGGCAAAAATATACTCTCAAACAACACGGTTTTGCCCGTGAATTGCCGTGGAAAGCAACAGAACAAGAAACTGGAGATAAAGCTAGTCTCACTGTTGTTCTTGATAGCAATGAGCAAACTAAGGCAGTTTATCCTTTTGATTTTCAACTGGCTTTCACCTACGAACTTCAAGGTAATACTCTAGAAGTCCGTCAGCAGTATAAAAATCTGTCGTCCACACCAATGCCTTTTTCGGCTGGTTTCCATCCCTACTTTTTATGTGGTGATAAAACTCAGCTAGAGATTGAAATTCCCTCTAAGCAGTATCAAGACAATCAAACTAAGGAATTTCACTCTTTTGATGGCAATTTTGACTTTAGCCGTGATGAAATTGATTTTGCCTTTGCACAGCTAACGAGTAAATCGGCTACTGCGATAGATCGTAGCCGGAAGTTAAAACTCACCTTGGATTATGATGATTTCTCTACCTGGCTGGTATTTTGGACAGTCAAGGGCAAAGAATTCTACTGTCTAGAACCGTGGAGTGCCACTCGGAACTCTCTCAATACTGGTGATAACCTGACTGTGTTAGCACCAGGAGCTAGCCATACAGCATCTATAAGGTTGACGGCTAATTTTTTCTAAACCCATTTACAAATATACGGATGTATATGCTATGATGGCAAAGTTGCGAAATGCAGCGAAAGGGTCGCTAACTCAACGGTAGAGTACTCGGCTTTTAACCGATTAGTTCCGGGTTCGAATCCCGGGCGACCCATATTAAAGTTTAAGTCATAGTCGCCTCTGCTTTCATGTCAAAAGCAGGGGCGAGTTTTATGATTAGGAAATTTGTTAGGACTGACGCAAGTAATAGCCGAAACCATATTTTCAGGTAGGGGCAATTCATGAAAAACTCCACGCCACTTGCGGGATGGAGTTTTTGGGCATGGGGAACAGGGGATGGGGCATGGGGAAGAAGTTACCAATGCCCAATGCCCCAAGCGACGGGGCGACTATCACGGTACACACACAAGGGGATGGAGTTTCTCGTCGCTTTCAATGAATTGCCCCTAGAGCGATCGCTATTGCTGGTATTGAACCTCGCATTGACGTAAAGTCACGCGATTCCTGCTTCATAGATCCCTGCCTAAATTGCTCCAGGTCTTATGGGTTCTCCACAGGCGTTTTGATGAGTCTCCGACGCACCGGCGGCGACTTTTGAACAACTACCTTAAAAGTATGTTCAACCTCAGTACCTTAAAGATTTTACCTACTAGAAGGATGCGGCACAATGTACCCATTTCTCAGTAGAACCCCATATCTTTAGTTGTCGTGGTTCTGTTAGCTTGGTTTTCGCTATGTATATAGTGTATCAGAATATGGATTGCTTAACTCATGACTGGAAGTCACGAGTGTGCAGCTTGCAGAAATCAAAAAAGATTGCGATTCATAGAAATTAACTAATTTTTATATTTAATTCAGTGAATATACGGATACTCTAGTACGGGTTGAAAGTGAATAAATAAAGGAGTTTGAGCTTTTAAACTGGAAGTAGTAGATGCAGGCAATTTTGGGGCAAACAGCCTTTATTTCCTTAGCAGGGCTGGAAACTGAGAACCGATGGTCAAAACAAATGCGATCGCGGGGTTTGTCTGGGAGCGATCGCGACTTTTGGCAGTTATGGGCGCAATATCAAGATTATTTTTACAGTTGTAGCTTAGGCTGGATGAGTGGTAATCCTACAGATGCTGAAGATGCACTCAGTCAGGCAATGCTCAAAGCCTGGAATGAATGGCCAAAATATGCCGGGAAAATCACTAATCCCAAAGCTTGGTTGAGCCGAATAACGCATAACCTCTGCATCGATATTCATCGAAAACGCCAGCGCGAAAGGACGGAAAACATTGAGGATATTCAATGTGTAGCTCATGCAGCAGTCAGTTGCAGCCTGGAATCTGCTGAATCAGAAATTTTCCGTCATGAACTAAGGGCATATCTAAACCACAAAATTGAGTCCTTACCCTCCAGATTGCGCGACCCTTTTATCCTCCACTATTGTCAGGACAAGTCCTACAGAGACATTGCCAAGGAACTGTCCCTCTCTGAAGACAATATTCGCAAACGGGTTAAACAAGCGCAAACCATTCTGCAAAAGCAGCTAAACAAATATCTAGCGGGGGAAGATGACACTTCTTTAGATTCCCTCTCACCATCTTTAAAATCGATAATTCCAATGATGGAATCCCAAACTGATGAAACCACGATTTCTGATTGGGAAGCGGCAATAACAACAAAGAACATCATCGAAGAAATCAATTATAAAGTAAGCGTGATATGGTTGGAAACCTTGCCACATATTTGGTACAGTCCTCCCAGTCCTCTGGGGTGGACATAAATATTCACTTGGTATTAGACGAAAAGCCAAGTAGACAAGACCAAAAGCTGAAAACTTTAACTAAGTATGTCCAGAAGTATCCCCAAGGGTGGAAGAAACGATTAGAACTAGCTGATTTGCTCTACGGAATGGGAATTTGGCAAGAAGCGATCGCAGAGTATCGCCAAGTACTTGAGCGACAGCCTCAATTAATCAATGTGCGGCTACAACTTGGAAAAATTTTGCAGATAATGAAACGAGAAGCAGAGGCTATAGAGCTATATGGGAGCGCCCTAGCATTATCTTGTAATCAAGGAACTCAGCACCATATCGGTGGATTAATTGCTGTCTGTAAAAATGAAATTCAGAAAGCAATCAGCGCTTTTGATGCTGCGGCTGATCTAGAACCTGATAAAGTCGTTCACTGGCTGGCATTGGGACAAGTGCAGAAGGGAAGAGAAGATCCAATTGGCGCTTTAGAAGCTTTCTCACAGGTTTTGTCACTCAATCCAGATGATATTGTTGCCTTGCTTCATAGCTATGATGCACTGATGGCAATGGGGGACTTCCAAGGAGCTAGGGAACAGCTAAGTAGAGCGATCGCTTTAGCTCCCGATGATTTTCGGGTACTCCAACGACAATTAGATCAGCGTTGCGGGATGAAATTGGTATTAGGTAAAGAAGGAAAGCAGACTAAAAAGCTGATTGGTTCTGCACTGCGACAGGCTCCTCACGCTGCTGAAGCTTACAAATCACTCGCGTATTATCACCTCTACCGGGGTGATTGGGCGAAAGGGGTAGGAGTGTTAGCAGAGTTTGCCCAGCAACACCCAAATCATCCTAGCGCTTGGTATTACTATGGACAGTGCTTGTTCCACACGGGAGAATATCAGGCGGCGGCTGAGATGATGCTGAAAGCTTATAGTTTGTATCCGAACGATTGTGAAATCTATCGGGCGTTGTGTAAAATTTTACCCGTCGCTGGGCGATTAGAAGAATTACAACCCCTACTAGAAGAGATGCTTGAGCGTTTTCCTGAACGGTGGAGTATTTGGGCAACAGTGGGGCGGGTTTTGGTAGAAAGCTTTCAAGACATTGAGCGGGGGTGTAGTGTTTCTGCGAAGGGAATACAACTCCAACCCCAATTAGCTGATGCTTGGTTTCGTCATGGGCGGGTGTTAGCTTTGGCGCTTAAACATCAAGAAGCGATCGCGGCTTTGGAGAAAGGATGGCAGTTTTTGCTAGTAGCGGGGGGTTATCTGCAATCTGTACCTGCTGCGGTGTGGTTGGGAGACAGTTATCGAAGGCTAGGGAATGATGCCCTTAGTCGCCGATGGTGGGAAGAGGCTTGTGTGCGAAGCCAGGAACTGAAGTCATTTAACTCAGCTATGGCTGATTACTGGCAGGGGAGAGCCTTAGAAGGGTTGGGGGATACTTTCGAGGCGATCGCAGTTTATGGCAGTGCTTTGAGTCAACAATTGTTTTATCCGGCTCGCGGGGAGGTTGAGGAAACTCTGGCACGCTTACAAGCGATGGTGCAGAAGAATTATTGTCCTTGAGTCTGGTTTGAGTGGGTGGATTTATTTAGACGAAAAATGCCTCTAACTCGAAAAATTCCAAAATTGGTGACTGAGATCGTCTTAAAGTATAGAGATAAAAAAGAAACCTTAATCTCTACATAAAAGTTCTGCAATATCTGGAGTGTTTCAAATGAAATTAGGTAAATTGATTAATGCGATCGCAGCTTTGATCTTTGTTTTTTGTATTTCACTGATTGCTAGTCCCTTGACTGCTGTAGCCGCTCCAAGTAGTTATCAACAAACCTGCTCAAATATTTCTCTTCGGGACAATGTATTATCAGCTATTTGCAGAAAACGGGATCAATCACCCAACAATACTGCCATCACTTTGAAAGGAATTGAAAATATTGATGGTACTCTCAAGGTTCTTGATCCTCAAAAAACAGCTAATTTTAACCTCTCTTGTGCGGGTACTTCTGTTGCAGGAGCGCAAATTTCCGGTCAATGCCGCAAGATAAATGGTCAATTTGTACAAACTGCTACTAATATCAATGGAATCGAAAACATTGATGGAGTACTAAAATACACGAGTACTCCATAAACAATCGTTATTTTTTTCGATGATATGTAGAGCGATCGCTTATCTTGTCCAAGAAAGTGCGATCGCTTTTTTTAATTCCAGTCAGTGCGATTTTTTTTGTTTTTTGATGATGTGTACAGCGATCGCTTATAGCGGTTCTCAGTTGAGTGAGATACACCCGTATGGGCACTACCGTGCCCTTCTGCTGACTTTTTAATTAACATAAAAAATCAAATTCTTTGTATATACTCAGGTGGCACACGATCTACTAACCAAACACCATTAGCAGAGCAATAAAAAATATAACCTGCCTGATACATTGCCGCAGTATTTACAGCAAAAACCACTGCTTTTCCATGTCTTGCACCAACAGTTTGTGCTGTTGCAATATCCTTCGATAAATGGACATGATGTCGTGACATTTTGCAAAGTCCCGTTTGCAGAATTGCCTCTACAGATTTGCTTCCTGTACCGTGATAAAGCTGATTTGGAGGAGCAACAGATTCTAATTGTAAATCGACTTTTATACTATGTCCTTGGTTAGCACGAATTAGAGTACCTGTTGAATCAAAAGAAAAGCGTTGTTTATCGCTGGATTCAACTACCGCCTCTAATTCTTGACGGGTAATCGGAAATTTGTTTTTAGCACAAGCGGTAAGTAGTTCATCAACAGCAATCCAGCCATTAGGAGCAAGTTTAATTCCAATTGCATCCGGTGTGTGTCGTAGATATTTGCTGAGATATTTGCTGATTTTGACGAGGCGAGTATCACTCATAAGATTGTGCTTGGCAGAGAATATACTACAAGTGCATATAGAAAGTATTACATCAATATTTTTAGTTAATTGATAAAATTTGTCTTCCCATCATCGCTAATGCCACTGCAATCATTACAATCAGCGTCACCTTTCCACCAGGCATGAGTGGTTGATTTGTACTATCTGAATTTTCTTGTTCTTGACGTTGCTTCCAACTCATTAACGCTGGAATAATTCCACCCAGAACTGAAATACTGAACGTCCCAGTGTAATCTAGAGCAGTAAAAAAGATGCTGGGATTGAGCGTCCCCAGAGTCATTGGAGGGAAAAGAACCAGGGAATATAAGGGGAGGCGACTAGAAAATTTACTTTGTGTAATGGAGAAAATATCTTTGAACAAATCCAGCAAACCGTAGACAAATCCAATGAATGATGTAGCGATCGCAAACTCTGAAAAAATGGATACTAGCACTCCTAACCATTCTCCCCCCCCACCTGCTCTTAAAATTTGCAGTGGATTAAAAACAGTTTTATCGCCAGATGCACTATGTAGCATATCGGGAGTGACGCTTCCTAAAATTACGGCATTCCATGCCAAGAACATAATTAGAGGAATCACAGAACCCATAAAGATAGACTGACGAATTTTGCGGGCATCGCCTTCGAGTTGGGTTACAACCAGAGGCACAACGTTTTGAAAAAATAGCGCCACAGACATGACTGAGATGGCACTACCAAGGGCACTCCAATTTTGAAATAACAGTTGGGTACTCTGAATATGTCTACTCGCCAAAAACAATAATCCCAAGAAGGAAACGATGACAATACCGACAAAGACGCTGTTTAATTTTTCAATAAACTTTTCTCGCCCAAGATACATAATGCCACCAAATAAAAACGTGAAAGTTGTTGTTCCCATCCACGTAGATATATGTACACCTCCGATTTTTGCTGCCGTATAAGCTAAAATCTCTCCACCTTCGGTAATGTATGCCACCAAAAGAGCATAATGCATGAATAAATATGCGCCGCCTGCCATTCGCGCTCCCATTTTACCAAGGATTTTCTCAACAATTCCCAAAAAACCGATACTTGCACGCCCTTCTGTTCGCATCGTGTTTAAAGTAACATCTGCAACCAATAACCCGGAAACTAAAGCGTAGAGCCAAACAGCAATCAATCCAGATGTAGATGGCACAATCCCAGATGGCATGGTGACGGCTGGTAGAGCGAGAATCCCCGCCCCAACAGTGGTTCCCGCAATCAATGCAGTACTTCCCAAAACGCTACCCGGTTGATGATTCAGCTTTTTTCCATCAAATTCGAGATTAGAAAACAACCGAGTGACTTGCTCTGAATTTTTGATAACAGTCTTTATGGGAACCATATATATTAAATACTGCCAAAAGTTAGAAATGTTATCATCAACAATCTTTTCAGATGATTCGCATTCGGATAGGCTCGAAAACTTTTTCAGCTTTAAGACTGGCACTAGTTAGCATAGCCTAAAGAAGCTTGAATATCTTCAAGGATAATACCAGGGTAGTTGCGGAGAATTTCGTCATTTGTCCAGCCTTGAGCAAGAAGATCAATTGAAAATTTAACTTTTCAATCTCCCAGAAAATAATTTACCAACTTGCGCCAAGTCTACATTTCCACCACTGATGATGACACCAATCCTTGACTCTGGTGCTGTCACTACACCTTCGAGTAAGGCTGCTGCAGCGAGGACTCCGGTGGGTTCAACGACAATTTTCAGACGTTCCCACAAGAAAAACATCGTGCGAAGAATCGCTTCTTCAGATACCGTCACCATATCATCGACGTAATGCAGCACTAAAGGGAAAGTAATTTTACCAAGGCTAGGAGTCCGCGCACCATCGGCGATAGTATCAGGATTTTTCACAGTTTGCAGGGTTTTGGTGAGAAAAGAGCGGGTAGCATCATCGGCAAGTGCTGGTTCTACCCCGATTACTTTACAATTGGGTAAAAGTGCTTTGGCTGCGATCGCACATCCTGAAAGTAATCCGCCACCACCACAACAAACTAATAGCAAGTCCAATTCACCAACTTCTTGGATCAGTTCTAAGGTAGTTGTCCCCTGTCCAGCGATTACATGGGGATGATCGTAAGGGGGAATGAGTGTCAAAGAGCGATCGCTTGCTAAACTTTGGGCTAATTCTTCTCGGTTTGTCTCCTGGCGATTGTATAAAATTATCTCTGCACCATAATCACGAGTCGCAGCTTGTTTGACAATAGGTGCATCATCAGGCATGACAATGGTGGTGGGAATATTGAGGATTTTGCCAGCTAGAGCGATCGCTTGGGCATGATTTCCTGATGAAAAGGTGATAACGCCTGTTTGTTTTTGGGCTACCGATAGTTGCGTTAGGGCATTGTACGCGCCTCTAAATTTAAATGCCCCCGTGCGTTGAAAGTTCTCGCACTTAAAGAATACTTGGCTATTGGTGCGATCGTTAACGATTCTAGAAGTTAGTACTGGGGTGCGGTGGGCAATTCCCAAAATTCGCTCTTGTGCTGCTTGCACATCATTTATAGTAACGGAATTATGTTGTGGCATTAATGACAATAAGCTAAAACACATTTAATTTGCATATTAAAATTTTATCAATGTCTTGTAGGGTGGGCATCTTGCCCGCCCTGATGATGCAAGTTAAATGCCAATTATCTTAGTAAATATTTTTGCTCTTGTTTATATAGATACAGATTTTTATATTTACGCCTCTTATGCTTGATTAAAGCATACTAGTTTCAGGTGGATAGCATCATTTATTGTCTGCATAAAAATAGCTATAACAAACATTATATATTGCTATAGCTAAATTTATAAAACTTAAATTAATTAACTCACCTTCGCCATTTTTCTAGCATGAATAAAACATCTGAAAGTCGGCAAAAAAAAACTGCCCTAATTACAGGAGCCGCTAGTGGGATAGGCTATCAATTAACCCAGATTTTTGCTCGACATGGTTATAATCTGGTGTTAGTCGATAAGAATGAACAAAAACTTACTGAAATCGTAGGTGAATTTCCGCAAAAGTTTGGTATTTTTGTGAAAATTTTGGTTAAGGATTTATCTATCCCAACATCTCCAGAAGAAATTTTTACTGAACTCCAGCAAGAATCAATTAAAGTTGATGTGCTGGTTAACAATGCTGGCTTTGGTACTTATGGAGCATTTACCGAAACAAACCTCAGCCTTGAACTGCAAATGCTCCAGGTAAATATGGTGACTTTGACTCATTTAACAAAGTTATTTCTCAAGGATATGATCGAGCAAGACTATGGAAAAATCTTAAATGTCGCCTCAGCAGCAGCTTTTCAACCAGGGCCTCTAATGGCAGTGTATTTTGCTACTAAAGCCTATGTGTTATCATTTTCAGAAGCGATCGCTAATGAATTAGAAGGCACTGGTGTCAGCGTGACTGTTCTTTGTCCAGGGCCAACAGCAACGGAATTTCAACAAACTGCTGCAATGGAAAATTCCAAGATTGCTAGCGTTAACAGAATGATGGATACGGAAACCGTTGCTAATATTGGTTATCGGGGCTTAATGAAAAATAAAACTGTTGTTATTCCTGGGATGAGAAATAAGTTATTGACTGAAAGCGTCAGATTTACACCCAGAAATTTAGTAACAAAGGTTGTGAGAAGTATGCACGAACTGAAAAAAAATAGGTAGTTCGATGAATACGGTTCGGTTAAGGTTTTTTGATGGAAATTCTAGATCGTAAAGACGCGATAAATCACTGACTATTGTAGAGACGGCGATTCATCGCGTCTATTACAAGGGCATCTACCTAGAACCGAATGGATCAGCCATCCAACGCTTCTGTCACAACTGCATCACTAAAAGTTTGTGTTGTGAAGCCCACAGTAGATATACAGCAGATTGCAACAGGCGTGAGGTACAGATCATCGTAGGGGCACAACATGTTGTGCCCCTACCCGTGTACTTCATTTACCTGCAATACGCTATATATGCCAACATATTCGCCCAGTTTCCGGGCGCAATATTCATAAAAAGTATTGTCTCTTCTGACAACCTTGAAATATTCCATTTTATGTTTGACTTATAACCTGCAACAGCTAAAGACCGGAAGATTCTGAAAGTATTTCTTTATATTTCTTTGTCATGAAAAAATTATGAAATTTTCCGGTACAAGTCTTCAAGAACGGATTAACATTGGGTCATAAATTTGAAATTCTTGAACCCCATAATTACCCACAATCAACTTAGCTTGTTCAAGCTCATTGTCTGTACCGCTAATAATGAGTATATAATTTCCCTCCTCAACTTGCTCATTATAAAAGCGTGCCCAATCATCTGGTATTCCTAGCCTCATAGCGTCAAATCGCTCGCTCAAATTAACACCATTTAAGCCAATAAATTGAGAAAAATCTTTGCAAATTAAGGAAATCTGGTTTGATGTAAAACCTGCCACATACATATCGTTAATTGCAGCTTGAACATTATTTATATTATCAAAGCAACTAATAGCATATTTCATTAAAATTCCATTTTTAGTTAGCATGGCAGTCGGAGAAGTTGTTGTGGTCAGATAATTTGTCGGTAATTGCTCACTATTAAGAGGCTCGTAAATGCCAAACTCTTCAATACCCCAACGGTGTAGAATTGCTTCTACTTTAGCAATTTCAAAAGATGTACAATCTACGATTATAAAATAGTGTCCATGCTCTACTCGCTCGTTATATGCTCTAGCTTTCTCTTCTGATATTCCCCAACCAACTAGCGCACCAGCAAAAGTGCCAGTAGCAGCACCAATACTTGCACCAACAAGGGTTGTAACCAAAGCAGTTGCAGCCGCGCCAGCCAGCATTATTGGCCCAACTCCAGGGATTGCTAAAGTACCAAGACCTACTAATAAACCAGTTAACCCACCAACAGCGCCCCCTGAAAGCCCTCCTACAGTTGCACCTTCGTCGGCTTTATCACCAGTGCGCTCTTTAATTTCATCATCGCCTATCTGATGATTGCGGTCTGGATTCTGGACAATTACAGATACTTTTTCCATCGCCAAGCCAGAATCTCTCAATTCATGTAGCGCCTGTTCTGCATCTCGACGATGAGTAAATACGCCTACAGCACGTTGATATTGACTTAAAACCATTATTACTCCTTCATAGCAGGGGAAATTAATTCCCGGCAAATCTAATTTTTTATTACCTATAATTTTAAATACAACTTTATTGAACTCGAAACTATCCTAAGTAATAAGAATTAAATAACATCCAGTTTATGTCTCTGGCTTACCTCACCCTCAATCCCTCTCCTTGTAAAGGAGAGGGAAGCTAGAGACAGGATACAAGTTTTGCATTTTATTTAATCCATGTTCCTAAGTAATAAAAATCATTATAGTTAAGGCAAGAGACGTGATGAATTGCCGTCTCTACAATAATCAGTCTTTCGTCTTGACGGCAATTTATCGCATCTTGCTTAGATATACATATTTTTACTTAGACCTGATAAATTTCTGTAAAAATCTTAAAAATTTTTCGGAAGACCCACGTAACAGATATTATGTCAATAGAGATATCACGGAAATAGAGTTGAGTCCCAACTACTAAAAAACTTAAAAGGGTAACAAATGAGTTCTGAATCTAACGTCAAACTGACGATCGCTCTTTCTAATCCAGACTTAGATGCAGAGGAGCAAGAACAGGAAACACGGAATCTGCTGCGAGAGATCAAAGATTTAGATGTAGAAAGTGCTGAACTTGTAGCAGTTACAGAAATACCCGAAGGAGCCAAATCTGTTGGCGGTTTTCTAGTAGGGGTGTTGCAGACAGAGGTGAGCCTTGCCAATTTTAAGAAATTGTTGGGATTTTTAGGCGATCGCTTGGGCAACAAAACTATCGAACTGGAAGTCGAGGCTAACGGTAAAAAACTAAAGGTGAAAGCTAGCAGTCGGGAAGAGTTAAATGCCGCCATTGAACAAGCGCAAAAGTTTGTCGGAGGCGATTCTATTAGCGAGAAAGAATAGCAATATGGCGAAAGTAGCACTTCTAATTGCAGTCAGTGAGTATGAGCCTGGTCTTACCCCATTGCCATCAACGATAAAAGATATTGAGGCAATGCGGCGGGTTTTGGAGAATCCAGAAATTGGCGATTTTGAGGTGAAATCCTTATTAAATCCTGATACTTTGGAAATGCAGACAGCTATTGAAAATTTGTTTTTAGATCGTCAAAGAGATGACATCGTACTGCTTTATTTCTCTGGACATGGCATTAAATATAATAGTGGCAAACTTTACTTTGCTACAAAAAGCACTCGTAGAAATGAAAAAGGAGAACTTTTTAAAGCATCAACAGTCTCAGCCGATTTTGTACATGACATCATTAACGATAGCCGTAGCCGTTCAAGAAGACAGGTAATAATTTTGGATTGTTGCTTTAGTGGTGCTTTTGCCAATGAGACAAAAAGTAGAGATGATGTTTCTTTAGATTTCCAGAAGATTCAACTGGGTGGAGAGGGGCGAGCTGTTCTAACATCTAGTACTTCAAGTCAGTATTCATTTGAGTCTATTTACACTCAATACTTAGTGCAAGGAATGGAGACTGGTGAAGCCGATGAAAATAATGATGGCTTTATTTCTGTTGACGAGTTGCATCAGTATGTCCAAAGAAAGGTTCAAGAAAATAATCATGAAATGAAGCCACAGATTCAAGCGGTAATTAAAGAAGGTTATAACATTGTGTTGACTAAAGCACCTATTCACAACCGCGAGAGTATATATCTTGGAATAGTTAGATTTTGGGTACGTGATGGTCAAATTTCTGACATTGGACGTTTAGCATTAAATGAACAACAAAATCGTTTAGAAATAGAATCTGACAAAGCTGTTGCAATTGAGGAAGAAGTTTTAAAACCTTATAAAGAGTACGAGAGAAAATTACAGCGATATAAGGAAGCATTTCATCAAGCAGTTAAAAAAGAGAATCCTATAACTGAACAGACTCGCCATGAATTAATTAGCTTTCAGAGACTTTTACGACTAACCGATGAAGATATAAACCGAATTCAAGCCGCAATAATTGCAAACTTAACAGATACAAAAAAAAGGGATGAATTTACAACTACTACTGCCAATAAAAAATTACTGCAATTCATAGGTTTGGCTGGTGTAGTAATAGTCATCTTTGGAATAGGCATAGTTTTAGGTAAACTCAATATTTTTGTAACCGATCCCGATCCAAACTCTAAAAGTTGTCAGGGTGTGACAAATACCCTACAAACAGGGTTAGAAATTAGTTATGGTGGGCAAATTTTAGAAACAGGAGATACCAATTCTTGTAAAAAAGCTGGAACTCAGGCATTTGCATCCGGGAACTATAACGATGCCTTAAATAAGTTCAAATTATCTCTTCAAAATAATCCCAACGATCCAGAAGCATTAATTTACTTGAATAACGCTAAAGCTCGTCAGCAAGGAGAGTATCTGAAAATAGCAGTCAGTGTACCTATTGGTGCTAACCCAAATGTAGCAGGAGAGATGCTACGCGGTGTGGCTCAAGCCCAAGATGAAGTAAATAACAGTAGCCGCATTAATGGTAAACTTTTGGAGGTAGCAATCGCTAATGATGATAATAACTCAACCAAAGCCCAAGAAATTGCTAAACAATTCGTCCAAGATCGAAGCATTTTGGCTGTGGTAGGACACAACGCAAGCGATGCTGCCTTAGCTGCTGCATCCGTGTATAGAGGAAATTTAGTGATGATATCTCCCACCAGTTTTGACTACCACTTGTCTGGTCTTGGTAACTATATATTCCGTACAGTTAGCATTAATGACTTGGCAAAAAGTCTCTCCAATGACATAAGCAATACTGCTGCAAAAACTAATATCGTTGTTTGTTTCGATGCTGATTCTTATGATAATAACTTCTTTAAAGATAAGTTTACCGAAGCGATAAAAAATACTAAAACCACGATTAATCCTACTTCTTGCAACCTTTCTGACTCTAATTTTGACCCCAATAGAATGATTTCTCAAGCTAGAGAAAGTGAAGCAGACAGTTTGTTCTTGGCTCCTGATGTGCAGAGAATTGATAAAGCTTTAAAAGTGGTAAAAGCTAATCAAGGGCGGTTGTCGCTATTTAGCAGTCCTACAATGTACACACAACAAACCCTAGCAGATAGGGAAGCCGATGTTAATGGAATGGTACTGGCTGTACCTTGGCATCCTCAAGCAATTCCTGGTAATCGCTTTCCCCAAGATGCTCAGAAACTTTGGCGTGGCCCTGTAAATTGGCGAACAGCGACGACTTATGATGCAACCAAGGCAATCATTGCAGGTTTACAGAAGAGTAATACCCACGAGGAACTGCAAAAGACGCTGCACAGTCCAGATTTTTCATTCGATGGTGCAACGGGAAAAAATATTCAGTTTTTACCATCTGGCGATCGCACAAATAATCCCACCTTCTTAATGAAAGTTCAACTAAAACCTGGCACTGATAAATATGAATTTGTGCCGATTCAACCTTAGTTTTGAAGCTTTACTTAATAGCGATGTCTACGGCGGTAAACTACGCACTTGTTTATTCTGGCATTCAAAAATAGCGGTCGCATCCAATCTCTTATTTTACATTAACTCGATAAACTCATCAACACTCAGCCCAACTTGTCTAATAATTGCTCGCAAAGTTCCTTTATCTAATTCTTGATGATTCGGAACAACGACTTCACTAAATGGTTCATCTCGACGTAAAATAATGTGGCTTCCGCGTTGCCGCAAAATATAAAAACCAGCCTTTGCCAAAGCTTTAATGCACTCTTGACCAGAAATTATTGGCAACTTGCTCATACATCAACCAAAACAGTTTCCAGATGATCTTCTGGAATAGACCTACTTTCTTCTCTTAACACCTCAATATATAGTTTAATTGCTTCTTTGATATTCGCAACAACTTCTTCTTTCGTCTTACCTTGACTGATGCAAGCAGGTAAACTAGGACATTCAGCCACCCAGTAACCGTTTTCTCCTGGATAAATAATTACTTGTCTCTTCATCTATAATTCCATGAGTAAGTGCAGACTATCATAAAAACCAAAATCTCTCACAACATATCTGGATTTTCCCCCAGTTCTCTTAATCTAGCCGCTAAACGAGCCGCCTGTGCAACAGCAATTTCCGCCTGTGTGACTGCGGCTTGTGCAAGTGTCGCTGCAGCCTCTTCTGGTAACAAAACCAAATTGCCAGCCACATCGTAAAACCGCAACCATATCGCCGTTTCTCTGTCTATTGTTCCCTCATTCGTCCCCAACCAAAAGCCTAAACGCTTACACCATAGCCACCCGCGCTCATTTGGGATCAAAGGTTGATATTGCTGATTATCATCTAAATGCCACCCCTGCAAAGAATTAGGGTCAAAAGGATCGTAGACGAAATAATCTGAGGTGCGAAAAGTTTGTTCGTAAAGGTTTTTCTTAATACCCTTGTCTATTGCTGCCGTAGATGGTGACATTAATTCTACGATTACATCAGGATAACGACCATTTTCTTCCCAGACTACCCAACCTTGTCTTGAGTTATTACCGTCAACATTCAGCACTGCAAAGAAATCTGGGCCTCGGAAATCACGGTTACGAACCTGGGCGCTGCTGTAATAGATAAACATATTGCCCCCGGTGAAAAAATCATTGCGATCGCTCCAAGCTTGTTGCAATGACCGAATCAGGACATTCATAGCAATTCGGTGCCGATTTGATTCCAAGGGTTCACCATCATCAAAAATTAAATCTGTAGGTGGCATGGGGGGTTCCCACTCCACAATGGCTGCTGGATTTATCTCAGTAGTCATGAGCGATCGCCTTTCTCAGAAAGCCTTAGATTTCTATGATAAATTATTCTTCACCCAATCTCGAAAGTTACGCATAGCTTGACTTCTGCCAATTGTTAAACACTGCTGAACATATTCATTCACTAATTCAACAATTGGAATATTAGGAAAATTAGGACTAAATTCAGATTTAATATATTTCCCTTCTCTTAGCACAGAAATTTCTAACCCTTGTTGTGTATGTCGCCAAAGTTCAGGAACTCCCAATATTTCATAATTCTCAAATGGAGTCCGAGAAGTAATATCAATTTCGATGGCTAAATCTGGTGGTGGATCTATATTTAAATCAATGCGATTTTTCCCAATGACAGCAGCTTGATTTTGAATATAAAAACTGGTGTCTGGTTCTACTGCTTGCCGCGATCGCTCATTTTTAAGTGTTGTAGATCCAAAAGGTTCAAAATCAATTTGGAGTATTTCTAACAGAATTTTGACTAAATCACCAATAAGTTCTTTATCTTTTTCGTGTTCTGGTAGGGGAACCATAATTTCCAACCACCCATTACTATAAGAAATCCGGGCGGCACGCCTTTCTCCCATTTCATCTAAAATATTTTCTAACTGCTGCCAACTAATATCTTGGAGTAACATTTGTTGTCCAGGCTTGACGATAATTTGTTGCAGTTCTAAAAGCATATTACCTCAGAGAATTGATGTACTCTGTGAAAATTCACGGTGTCCAGATCCCCGACTTCTCAAAGAAGTCGGGGATCTAATTGACAAATTAACTTTATTAAAGTGTATCGCCTCTGAGTATAAGTGTAGAAATTAGCAAAAAATTATTAATAAACCTCATCTAAGTTGAGAACCGTAGTTTTTGCCCTGACCCTAAATCCCTCTCCCAGACATGGGAGAGGGACTTTGAAATTCTGGCTCCCCTTCTCCCATATCTGGGAGAAGGGGTTGGGGGATGAGGGCAAATCCTTTTCATCAGGGAAAAACTACAGGTTTCAAGATAGATATGGTTTATAATCTTTAGTTGTTTCAATGTTTAGCGGAATTTTTACTTGTTAAAGGAATACGAATGGTAAACTCTGTGCCATATCCTGGAGTAGAATCAACTTCAATAGTTCCTGCATGTTTTTCTACAACAATTTGATAAGCGATCGCCATTCCTAATCCGATTCCTTTCCCCACAGGTTTCGTAGTGAACATATAGTCAAATACTCGTTGCTTAACTTCTTCTGACATCCCAATTCCATTGTCATAAATCTGAATTATCACTTGTTTATCATTAGCTAGTTCAGTCCGAATGCAAATTTGTCCTTGATTCTTTACTAATGACTCTTCTATAGCATCGATTGAATTCGCTAAAACATTCATAAAGACTTGATTTAGTTGCCCTGCATAGCATTCTACTAGAGGTAAATCACCGTACTTCTTAACAATCTGAATTTCTGGTTGATTAGGCGTAGCTGTGAGGCGATGATTTAGAATCATCAGAGTGTTGTCTAATCCCTCATTAATATCTACAAATTTCATGTCTGCTTCATCAAGGCGGGAAAAATTACGCAGCGACAGCACAATTTGACGAATGCGCTTGGTTCCCACTTGCATCGATGCCATTAGTTTGGGTAAATCTTCTGCCAGAAACTCAATATCAAGATCTTGGGCGCGATCGCTAATTTCTGGTGTAGGATTTGGGTAGGTTTCTTGATAAAGCTTAAGTAAATCGAGGATGCCTTCGCTGTACTCGCTGGCATGATTGAGATTTGCGTGAATAAAATTAGCTGGATTATTGATTTCGTGTGCCACCCCAGCAACCATTTGTCCCAGGCTAGACATTTTTTCGGTGTGGATGAGTTGGGCTTGGGTATTTTGCAATTCTCTCAAGGTTTTGCTGAGTTGCTGCGCCTGCTGGCTAGAAATCAAGGCGCGATCGCGAATTTGTTCATATAATTGCACCTGTCGCCATGCACTGATCAACCCTACCACTAGCAATCCTCCCAGAACCGTAGCCAACAGGTTCAACGCCTGTAATGGCGATTCAATATTTTCTTGTGGTACAACTAAGGCTACCGACCAATTTGCTTCTTGAAGCGGAGTATAAGCAACATAGTTCGACTTCCCATCTAGTTGAGCTAATTCAATATTGGTATGTTTAGCTACCATCTTTTGAGTGATTTTCGCCAACTGGAGATTAGGTGAATTGAGGAAACTCTCGGCGGCTTTTTCAGGCGTGCCAATCAGTTGGATATCGGGATGGGCAATGGGAATTCCTTGAGAATTGAGGGCAAAGGCATAGCTACCCTTACCTTGATGTAAATCGCTAATCACCTGAACTACCCGATTAATCTCAATTCCTCCCATCAACACACCTGCTGGTTTTTTGCCTGTTTCGGCAAGAATCGGCGAACTAATTTGAATCTGCAACTTGATCGATGTGCGCCCAATAATGGGATCGGCGGCTACTGTTTCACTTGCCATACTGCGCTGAAAAAATTCTCGATCTTTGACGCTTGTCCGACCTTCCTGAGTATTAATTAATGCACCATCTGGCGCGATCAGTGCCATGAGCAAAAATGTTTGCATTCGCTTCACCTCAGATTGTAAGTAAGGTTCCATCACAGGCCAATTTAGCGATCGCACCACTGGAGAATTTGCCAAAGTCTTAATTTCTGTCTTCCGAATAGCTAACCAGTTATCAATATCATTCTGACCTTGGTACGTTTTTAATAATGCTTGCTGTTTGAGACTATCGAGTAACAACCCCTTAACAATTTTGTAACTAGCGATCGCCGTGGCGCTAATACTAATGGATAGAATTACCACAATTGATAGCAACACAAAATTGCGCGATCGCCATTTCAATGAATAGTTATTTTTTGAGATTGACCCATAATATCGTGAATTAATTTTTAACCAAATTTTGCGTAATCTAAGCATCATAACCTTATTTACTAGAAGTTAATATTTGAAACGCAAAAAGGAAGAGTACTGAATACTTTACTCATTACTCATTACTCAGCACTCACTATTCTTGTTGAGTAGAAATTTGAATGACAAACTCTGTACCCTGTCCGATTTCTGAAGTGCAGGAGAGGGAACCACCATGTGCTTCTACTACAATTTGCCGAGCGATCGCTAATCCTAATCCAGTGCCTTTTCCTACAGGCTTGGTAGTGAACAAATGGTCAAATACTCGTTCCTTGACCTCCTTTGACATCCCCATGCCATTATCGGCAATTTTAATCAAAATGTGCTGGTCTGATTCTGCTAAACGGGTTTGAATGGTGATGCGATTGGGGTTGGCAAGAATGGCTTCTAAACTCCGTTCTGTATTGTATTGTTCAAGTGCATCAATGGCATTTGCTAACAAGTTCATAAACACCTGATTAAGTTGTCCAGCAAAGCATTCCACTAGGGGAAGTTTGCCATAATTCTTGACTACTTCAATTCCTGGACGGTTTTCGTTAGCTTTTAAACGGTGTCTGAGAATTAGAATAGTGCTATCAATGCCTTCGTGAATATCAAAGGGAACTTTATAATCCTTATCTGCCCTGGAAAAAGTTCTCAAACTGGTACTGATACTGCGGATACGCTGAACACCCAATTTCATTGAGTCCAGCAATTTAGGTAAATCTTCGCGTAAATAATTCAGGTCAATAGCATCAATTTCATCTTGAATATCTGACCCGGGATTAGGGAACTTACCTTGATAAAGATTAATTATTCCAAACAAATCTTTGACATAATCTTTCGCTGGTTCTAAGTTGCCAGCAATGAAGCCAATAGGGTTGTTGATTTCATGGGCAACACCTGCTATCAAATTACCAAGAGCAGACATCTTTTCATTTTGCACTAATTGTAATTGCATCATTTGAAGTTCTCGCAATGCTTCTTCTAATTGTTGCTTTTGCTGTTGCAATAATTGTTGTGCTTGCTGGCGTTCGGTGATGTCTTCAGAAGTGCTAAGAATCCCAAAAATATTTTTTTCTCTATCTTTTAAAGGAATTTTATTTGTATTAGACCATTTTTGTGTGCCGTCTAGTTGCTGCACAGTTTCGATAATGTTGAGTTCCGCTTCTCCAGACTCCATGATGCGGCGATCGCGCCCTACAAAAAAATCTGATTGCTCGATAGTGCAGTGAAGATCGTAGTCTGTTTTACCAATAACATCTTCTGGCACTCGTAGACCCCAAGTTTGAGCATAGTTATGGTTACAGCCTAAGTAAACACTATTGCGGTCTTTCCAGAAAACAGACTGGGGGATATTATCAATAATTAACCGCAAGAATTGTTCCGTCTGTCCCAGGTTTTCTAGAGTATTTTGGGCTTGCTGATAAAGTCGGGCGTTTTCTAGGGAGATTGCAGCTTGAGTGCATAACAGATTGAGAATTTCGACGCGATCGCTGCTAAATGCCCCAGTCATCAGATTGTTTTCTAAATACAAAATCCCTAACAGTTTGCCTTGATACAAAATTGGCGTACACAGCAAGCTTTTGGGTTGCTGGCGAATGATGTAGGGATCGGCGATGAACGCCGGATGTATTGTTGCATTAACGATCGCAGTAGGTTGAAGGTTGCGTTTAACGGCGTAAATTAGGCTACGGGGAATGTCTGCGCTATCTTCCACAAAAATGGACTGTAACACCTTTGATTGCTGCCCAACTTCAGCAGTCGCCTCAATAACTAATCTACCTTCTTTGAGTAGTAGCAATGCACACTTATCTGCTCCAGCATTTTCAATTACTACTTGCAACAGCTTCGTAAGTAATTTATCCAGTTCAATTTCACTAGAGAGAGTCTGAGAGGCTTTTAAAACCGTTGCCAAATCTAGCATTACTGATGCACTGCTGCTAGATGTTGACTTATTAGTGCTGGAGTGCAAGGTAGTAATGCTGTCAATATTTGCGATCGCCGATACTCTTTCAGAGTCACTTGGCGATCGCGTCTGTTGTAAAATTGGAGCTAGCAGTTGTGGATAACGTTTTTCTAAGTCATCGACTTTAGCTTTAGCGCCCCAGCGAGTGTAACAATAGTAAGCATTAATCAAATACTCTTGAGCAATGCGTTCTTTGCCCCATTCTAAATAAAACTTAGCTGCGAGTTCATTAGCGATCGCTTCTTCGTTGACGTATTCATTTTCTTTGGCTTGAGCAATGGCGCGATCGTAATACTCAATTGCCTCGGCTTTCGCCCCCAAAACTCGACATTTTTCGGCGATGACTAAAGCATAACGGTGAGCCTGATTGCTCGGTGCATAATCTGCCCAATTCTTGAGTTTTTCTTGATGATTTGTTACCCGTTCTATAATGCTGATTTGCTCTGTCTTACTTGCAGTTGGGTAAATCGCTAATCGAACCAATGCATCGTAAAAATAGAAAATTGGAACGTGTATGAGTCCTTTCCCAGCACTTAAATACTGTTCCGTTAGGCTGGCGTTTTCTAATGCCTGTTCATAGCGTTGAAACAGGTAGGAGAGGAGCAATTTATTGATATAAATCTGATATAGTGCTATCAGATCATTGGTTTTGAGGTGAAGCTGAATCATTTCATCCTCATTATAGTGTTCGCTATACAAGCGATCGGGTTCCTCCCTAGTCTCCAGCAGATTGAGTACAGCTTGATAGTAAATACTTTGCTTCTGGAGATAAGTATCCTGGCGCAGCTGCTGCATCACCTGGCGATGATCTTCCATCGTTTGTCTGAGAGAAGATAACTCTTGACTGGTTAAATAAGCAGTGATGCTATAGCCAAGAAGACTTAGTGCGACATATTGAATATCACCGATTTCTAAGCCACTAGAATAGGCTCTTAGAAAACCTTCCAGAGTATCTTTGGCAGGTTCTTGCCAATGTCTGAGAAAGTTGTTGAAGGCAAAAATAGTTTTAGCGGTTAACTCAGGCGCATGGATATGTTGCAGCAGGTTGATCCCCAGTTGTCCAAATTCATAGCCCGCCTCAATATCTCCCAAGACAACAAGCAATGTTAACCCGTACATCACATAGCCATGAGTCGATTCTGGTGCATTGCCATATTGCACAGATAAATCGACGTGAGCAAGAACGATCAAAGGTAATAAGTCTGGGGCAGCTTGAAAGGCAGCAGAAATAATTGTGGACAAAATAACCATTGCCGCTTTTTTCTCTGGTGCGGTCATTTGCGGTAATTCCAGCAAAGATTCGATTGACCTATCCTTGAGTAAGATTTGGGTGTGCCTGAGTGCCTGTTCGATGTCTGTTGGGGTAGGTTGCTCTGACAAATCCACTCCCAGATGTTTTAAGACTTCCCGTGCTAGTCGCAAGGCTTCTAGTTGCTGATTTTGGGCAATGCAAGCTTGAATTTTAATATTGTAGATATTTGCCCGATCTAGCCAGGACTGGGCATGATTCAGCACAACCTCGGCTAACAGTTCCATCTCTTCAAAATTGGTGCAGAGGTAAGCTGATTCAGTTGCTCCTTCATACAAGATTAGGGCAAAATTGTATTGACTTTGCCAACAATTAGGCGTAAGTATACTAATACCTATTTTGAAATATTCTAAAGCTGCTGCGTAAGCCGTTGCATTCTTGGCTTTACGTCCCGCCGCTAGGTTTAACTCTACAAGTTCCTCTTGCTCCTGTTCATCGCTAATCAAAGCCACCCCTTGATTTAGGTGATTAACGATCGCAAAAATTTTCTCATCTCGTTCATTTGCAGTCATTGTTTGTTGCAACAAACGCCCAATGTGCAAGTGAGTAACTTGCTTTTGATTGTCAGGAATTAGTGAATAGGCAGCTTGCTGAATGCGATCGTGAAGAAATTTGTAGCTGATGGTTATTTGTCCATAGTCATTCTCGCTAGCGATCGATGAATGCTGTTGATAGAACTTATAAACATCATTGGTGGGAATAATAAATCCTTCTTGGAGTGCTTTCCATAACTCATTTGCCGTTGTGGCCTCAGACTGTTCATAGACGATCGCTAATGTGGCTAAATCAAATTGGTTTCCGACACAAGCCGCTAATTTCAAAACTTCTTGAGTTTCTATTGATAACTTTTCTAGTTGAATTGTCATAAACTCTACTACATCATCAGTCAGGGCGAGCGATCGCACTTGAGCAACATCACATTCCCACCCCCCTTGACTTCCCCCCTTAGCAAGGGGGGTAAATGTAATTAGTTTTTCTTGATGTAGCGCTTTGAGAAACTGGGTACTAAAGAAAGGATTACCTTTAGTTTTGGTCAATACCAACTCTGTTAACGGTGCAGCTAATGCTAGAGTGCAACTCAACGTATCTGCAACCAAATGATTAACAGATGTTTGATCGAGAGGAGCTAAGATAATTGTATTGACTGTAGCGCCTAACTTCTGAACCTCTTGCAAAGTCAGCATCAGGGGATGTACCGGGTTGACTTCGTTATCTCGATAAGCACCAATTAATAGTAGATAGGCGATGTCAGCTTCGCTCATTAACAAGTGGATTAACTTTAAAGAAGCCGAATCTGCCCATTGCAAATCGTCAATAAAAATCACCAATGGATGTTCTAGGGCAGTGAAGACTTGAGTGAATTTCAAAAACAGCAAATTGAAGCGTTTTTGTGCCGCACTCCCAGAGAGTTCCGGCGCAGGAGGCTGTTTACCAATAAGACTTTCCAGTTCTGGAATCACCTCAATCATCACTTGTCCGTTCTCACCCAAAGCCGAGAGAATTTTGTACTTCCATTGCTCGAATTGAGCGTCAGTTTCACTCAGCAGTTGCCTGATTAAGTCTCGAAAGGCTTGCACAAAGGCAGAGAACGGAATGTTGCGCCCAAATTGGTCAAATTTACCTTTAATGAAGTAACCCCGTTGTCGGACAATTGGCTTGTGGACTTCGTTAACCACAGCAGTTTTGCCAATGCCAGAGAAGCCTGCTACCAACATAATTTCTACCCCCCTTAGTCCCCCCTTACCAAGGGGGGATTCAGGGGGGTAAAGTCCCCCCTTGGTAATGGGGGATTCAGGGGGGTTAGCAATTCTCTCAAAGGCATCCAGTAAATTTTGAACTTCGTCTTGCCGACCATAGAGTTTTTCTGGGATGATGAAGCGATCGCAAATATCCCGTTCACCTAATTTAAAGGATTTAATCCCTCCAGTTTCTTGCAACTGAGACAAACATTTTTCTAAATCAAATTTCAGCCCTAATGCACTCTGATAGCGATCCTCAGCATTTTTCGCCATCAATTTCATCACAATGTCACAAAGAACTTCAGGAATCTCTTTTTCCCACCAGCTACGTCCTAATTTTTCTGGAGGCTTGGCAATATGACAGTGAACCAACTCCATCGGATCGTTAGACTCAAAGGGTAAGTGTCCAGCCAGCAATTCATAGAAGGTAACGCCGAGAGAATAGTAATCACTGCGATAGTCAATTCCGCGATTCATCCGCCCAGTTTGTTCCGGGGAAAGGTAGGCAAGAGTACCTTCTAAGATATTAGGGCTGTGAACTTCTTGGGTTTCTCTGGGTAAAAGAGAGGCAATGCTAAAATCAATCAACTTGACTTGCTGAGTTTCCGGATTAATCAGGATGTTGGCAGGTTTAATATCTTTGTGGATAACCCGATGGCGATAGAGTCCGTCAAGAATATTGCTCAGAGCGATCGCAATATCCAAAAACTCTGTCAAACTATATTGCTTATCCCCCATTCTTTCGTTCATCCAATCTCTAAGGGAAATACCGCCAAAATCCTCCATCACCAAGGCATAGCTGTTGCGGTAGAGTTCCAGGCTGTAGGGACGAACAATACCAGGTAGATCGATATTTTTAGCGATCGTGTACTGATTGCGGAATAGCAGCAGTTCGTTGAAGCTGGGATACTCCTGCTGAAGCAGTTTGATTACAACCGGAAGTTGATCGGACTCTCGAATTGCACGGTAAACTAAGGTTCTAGAGCCTGCATAAAGTTGTTCGCTAATTCGATAGTTAAAAAGCTTGTCCATCGGCTTAACTGCTGTATTCATACTTCATCAACTGTTGTTAAATCAGCTACTTATTTAAAGTAGTCTGCCCAAAAACCAGCTTTTGCTAACGCAATTACGTTTTTTGACAGAGATTTAACCCCTAAACTTTGTTAATAAGTACGATAAAATTGAGCTAAGATACTCTATGACTCTCCAAGAACTAGAAAATCAAATCCTGGCACTACTTCCAACAGAAAAAGCGGCAATTATCCAAAGCCTAACTCAAACCATTAATATTGGGGCAAAAGGGATCACTAAAACACCCGGTATTTGTGGTGGAGAAGCTTGTATAGCTGGAACTCGGATTGCAATTTGGCTATTAGTTGAAGCACGTCGCCTGGGAATTACTGAAGTCCAACTTTTGCAAGATTATCCTCATATTGGCGCGGCTGATTTAGTTAATGCTTGGATATATGCAGATGCTTATCCTGAAGAAATTGAAGCTGCGATTCGTGCTAATGAGGTTGCTTAAATCATGGCGCGTTTATACGCTGATGAGATGTTCCCACGGAAAGTTAGCGAACTGTTAAGAACAATGGGGCATGATGTTTTAACTGTACAGGAAGCTGGTAACGCAAATTTAGGTATTCCAGATGACGAAGTATTAGCCTTTGCGATCGCCGATAATCGATCTGTCATAACACTAAATCGTCAAGATTTTATCAAACTGCATAGAAGCTCACTTAAACATTTAGGTATTATTGTTTGTACAAATGATACTGATAGGTCTCGAATGGGAACTCGAATTAATGAAGCAATTAATCAAGACGAACCATTGACAGGTAAGTTGATTCGCGTTGTACGCCCTACCAGTTTAAAATAATTGAGGCTCGTTTTCAATTTGTCTTTAGCTTCTCAAGCAAAACTCCGCCAATTTCCGGTAAAATCAAGTTCTGATGACTATGGATTTGGGAGAAATTTGGGGTGCCTACACTTGGCGTTAACATTGACCACATCGCCACCATCCGGCAAGCACGGCGGACGGTGGAACCCGATCCCGTAGCGGCGGCCGTGCTGGCAGAATTAGCGGGTGCTGATGGAATTACGGTGCATCTGCGCGAAGATCGGCGGCATATCCAAGATCGGGATGTGCGGATATTGCGGCAAACAGTGCGATCGCATCTTAATTTAGAAATGGCCGCTACAGAAGAAATGCTAGCGATCGCACTCGATATCAAACCAGATTATGTTACCTTAGTCCCCGAAAAGCGCGAAGAAGTCACCACAGAAGGCGGACTAGATATTATTGGCCAAATTGCTAGAATAGGTGAGATAGTCGATAAATTGCAAAGCGCTAACATTCCAGTTAGTTTATTTATTGATGCCGAGCCAGCACAAATTGAAGCATCTGTCAAGGTACAGGCGCAATTTATCGAATTGCACACCGGACAATATGCCGATGCTAAGGATGAAACAAATCGCCACCGAGAATTAGCCATATTAGCTAAAGGTTGTCAACAAGCCATTCAAGCGGGATTGCGAGTCAACGCCGGTCATGGACTCACCTACTGGAACGTCTATCCCGTAGCGGCGCTTCCAGGCATGGAAGAACTGAACATTGGTCATACCATCATCAGCCGGGCAGCATTAGTAGGTATAGAAAGGGCAGTCCGCGAGATGAGGCAAGCTATAAGAGGGCATGGGGCATAGGGCATTGGGAATTGGGAATTGGGTAGATGAGGGGGATGAGGAAGAATAACTAATACCTCATTCGCCATGCCCCATGCCCATATCTTAAAAGAGGGATTATCACTGCGAAATCTAGAAATTGGGATCAAATCTTCAGCAAAAACTTCTATGAGCGCAACAGAGTCTAGCAACCTGCCACTTTGGGTACAGGATAGAGATAAAGTGATAGCAGAAAGCACTGATGTAGAGTGGCGCTATCAGACACCGCCTGATTATTCTCGTTCTAAAGAGAATCTCGCCCAAGAAAGTATCTATAATCACCTTGAAGGTACACTGGAAGCGATCGTGCAAAACTTGGTACGAACCTTCGAGATGGAGGTATCTTTCAAAGCTAACCCGCAAGAGTGGTTATCTATTGTCAATGAACAGTTTCGCGTCAGTACCAATGGCGGAGTAGAATACACCGCAGCAGATTTATCAGCCCAAGGTACTTACAACTTATTTATGCCTGATTCAGAGCATTACAAAGCTTCAGAAGAAACCTTTGAATCATCGGCAAAAGTCTTCCACACAACATTTCCCCAAGGATTTCCTTGGGAAGTGCTGGAAGTTTTCTCAGGGCCACCAAATGTCACATTCAAATGGCGGCATTGGGGACATTTCAACGGAGAATACAAAGGCCATGCACCGACTGGAGAGACAATAGAAATTATCGGCATGAGCATTGCAAAAGTTACCGATGACTTGAAGGTTATTTCCTTAGAACACTACTTCGACAATAATCTGTTCTTGGAAAAGCTAACATCTGGTGGCAAACAAACAGATGCCCAAAAGCCGGCAAGTGCTTGTCCCTTTAGTTCTTGGTTCAAGAAATCCCGTAAGAGTTAGTTCATCAGGGTACAGAATGTAGTACTGTGCCCTTACATGATTCACACAGCAACCAAAGGATGAAAATGCAAACATACTATTACGTTTTGGCAAGTCTTCGCTTTCTTCTCCAAGAAGAACCGATACAAGAAGTTCTCAAAGAGCGTACCCGTCACTACCACGAACAAGAAAAACAAATAGATTTTTGGTTGGTTGAGCAACCAGCTTTCTTGGAAGCAACCGAATTTGCACAGCTAAAGGCAAAGTGTCCCCAACCAGCAGTAGCAATTATTTCTACAAATCCCCAATTTATTACTTGGTTAAAACTGCGTTTAGAGTACGTCATCACTGGAGAATTTCAGGCTCCTTCTGAGACAATACCAGATGCTTTGCGATCGCTGGCTACTGTATCTTAATGAATTGGGGATGGGGCATGGGGCATAGGGCATTGGACATTGGTTAATCATCAATAGTTCTTCCCAATTCCCAATTCCCAATTCCCAATTCCCAATTCCCAATTCCCAATTCCCAATTCCCAATTCCCAATTCCCAATTCCCAATTCCCAATTCCCAATTTTCTTTGATAAGAACAAAATATATTTTGTAACACTCCTTTCATTCCCATACTGAAGTAGCTAGGTTTTAAGCTTTTTTCTTATAAAATCTTCTAGGACACCTTGATTTACATAATCTAACTTTTGTGCATAGATTTCAGACTTTACCAAGTGTTTTAGGATTAGCGATATCTACGATCAGCTTCGCTTACGCAGGGTTGATTGGTGGCATGAGTTCTGTTTTTGCTCAACAAGCCATTCCTCTTTGTCAACCACCGACTTCGGGCGAGTATCTTTTATTAGTAGTCAGTCCCACAGCAGATAATCAAAAGCAGTTGCGTAGTGCCTTACCACCTGAACTAAAAACCATTACCTGCAAATATCTCAACGAAACTGTAACGCGGATAGGGGGCTTTAAAAAAATTGATGATGCTAATCGATGGGCAAGGTATGTAAGTAATATTGTTGGCTTGTCTGCCATCATCACTACTCGACCGACAACGGCAGATGTGCAGCCACCGCAACAGGCACTACAGCAGGCACAACGACTGCAACAGCCACCACAGCAAACAGTTAACTATAATCCTCAAGCATTAGGAGAGGGTTATGCAGTGTTGGTAGATTATTACAACCGTCCTGAGCTAGTAAATAACGTACAGCAAGCAGTAGGAGGTAACGTAGGTTTTGTTTCTTATGGACAACGCCCTTACTTACTAGCAGTTTATACCACGAACCAAAGTGAAGCATACAACACATTGCAGAAGCTGAACAATGGCGGTTTTGTTGCCAGCATAGTAGATAGTCGTAAGGTGATTCTGCTGCGCTCAACTGTGCGGTTGTAGTGATATTAAGTTTTCTAGAATATTGATGCGATCTACCAATTTGGTAATTTGTCAACTGACAAATTACCAGTTCTCAATTAAAAATAGTTGATCAAACAAGGATTCATTGCTCTAGCTTGAATAAGCAAAGCTAGCTAACCAACAAATGGTTATACCCAAAGCCGACCCAGCTATTACCTGAACTGGTGTATGTCCAAGTAATTCTTTCAGACGATCTTGGCTAAACTCTGGTTTTTCATGAAATAATTCATCAATCATTTGATTCAGGATACGAGCTTGCTTACCAGCTGCTTGGCGAACTCCGGCTGCATCATACATGACAATGATGGCGAAAACAATCGCAACGGCAAAATCAGGAGATGCCCAACCAAGTGTTTGTCCGACACCAGCCGCTAAAGCTGTAACTAAAGCTGAATGGGCACTGGGCATACCTCCGGTTGTCACCAAAACACGGATATTTAGTTTACGATTTTTGATGATCTCGACTACGAGCTTTAATGCTTGAGCAATAAAACAAGCTACCAGAGCAACCAGCAGCACCCGGTTGTCTAAAATGTTGCCTATGTCCTGCATGGTATTTTGGTTAAGTTAGTAAATATTAGCAGCAGTTGTCGGTTGAGGAAACATCTAGATTCAACCCAAAATCCAAAATTAACCTAGTACATCACACAGTAAGCAGACCAATTATTCAAAATATCTAAAAAGCTTACATGATAAGCTTTTTGAATTTTGAATGAGTAAAGTTTGAATTCCGTAGGGCGGTGTAGTACAGCATGGACTCAATAAACCACCCATTGCAAATCAATGAAACGCTTGCGGTATGGAAATTACGAATTACGAATTACCAAAACCGTTGCTAGTTATTGCGGCTAGTAATAAAATGAGCGATCGCTTGGAGTGGCTTGGCTCTGTCTCCAAACGGTTCTAATTCCGCACAAGCTACTTTAACTAGCTCTTGGGCTTTTAAGCGCGATTCTTCAAGTCCCCAAAGGCTAGGATAGGTCACTTTCTTCGCTTGTTGGTCTTTACCAGCCGTTTTACCTAATTGCTCTTTTGTAGAAGTGATATCCAGAATATCATCGATGATTTGGAATGCTAGCCCAATATTTTCAGCATAACGGGTCAGTCGCTGCACATCTTCAGTTGATGCCCCAGCAATGATCCCACCACAAACTACGCAAGCTTCCAAAAGGGCGGATGTTTTGTGTCTATGAATGAAATTTAGGGTTTCTAGAGAAATATCTGATTTCCCCTCACACTCTAAATCAACAACTTGACCACCGACCAAACCAGCTGCCCCCAGCGCCCGACCAAGACGAACAATTACCTGCAAGGTTAGTTCTCTGTTAACACTTTGGGGGGTTTTAAGGGCAACAATCTCAAAAGCGAGTGCTAATAAGCCGTCCCCAGCCAAAATGGCCACATCTTCGCCATAGACTTTATGATTTGTTAGCTTTCCACGACGGTAATCGTCATTATCCATCGCTGGAAGGTCGTCATGAATCAAAGACATTGTGTGGATCATCTCCACAGCACAAGCCGTTGGCATAGCCATCTCGATAGTGCCACCCATCATTTCACAGGTAGCAAGGCAAAGAATGGGACGTACACGCTTGCCGCCAGCTAATAACGAGTAGCGCATCGCCTCATAAATCTTTTCTGGATAAATGATGGGGATAGCCTGATCTAAAGCAGTATCACAAAGCTTTTGTCGCTCTTTGAGATAGGCTGCTAAGTTAAATGTGGCTTCCTCTGGTGGTGTCTTTTGAACGTTATCAGTTGCTACCATTCTTCAATTCCTGACACTTTGAGATTTTTGTTTTATACGTCACAATTTTAAGGTGCTGTGGGGCTGAAAAAATGAAGAGTTGGGAATTATGATTTAAGAGACGCGATTTATCGCGTCTGTACAAAAGGTGGAAGTAGAGACGCGATTCATCGCGTCCGTAGAGGAGTTGAGTTTAATAATTCTTAACTTCTCACTCATAATTCCTCACTCTCTTTCATTTTTTTACTGCTCTGGAATAGCTGGTGAATGTATTTTGTAATAATATGGCGACAGTCATAGGGCCAACACCACCAGGAACGGGGGTAATAAATCCTGCTACAGCAGCAGTAGATTCAAAGTCAACATCGCCAATTAAGCGGCTTTTGCCATTAGCATCAGTGACGCGATTCATTCCCACATCTACCACAACAGCACCTGGTTTTACCATATCAGCAGAGATTAGTCCCGGACGACCTGCTGCTGCAATTAGAATATCAGCATTTTGGGTAATGGTTTTGAGGTCGTGCGATCGCGAGTGAGCGATCGTGACTGTGGCATCAGCTTCTAGTAGCATCAGCGCCATAGGTTTACCCACCAAAATACTACGTCCCACTACTACCGCCTGTTTTCCCTGCAAGGGAATATCATAAGCTTGCAAAAGCCGCATCACACCATCAGGAGTGCAGCTGCGTAAACCAGTTTCTCCCCGTACTAATCGCCCCAAGTTAACTGGGTGCAGCCCATCAGCATCTTTATCGGGATCAATTTGATGTAGCAAAGTCACAGCATTCAAGTGGTTAGGTAGGGGCAACTGCACCAGAATGCCATCAACCCGTTCATCGTCGTTGAGTGCAGCAATTACTTCTTCTAACTCTCCAAGGGTAGTTTCGGCAGGAAAATGCTTACCAAAAGAGGCTATGCCAACTTTAGCGCAAGCTTTTTCTTTATTTCGGACATAAGCGGCTGATGCTGGATTATCTCCAACCATCAACACGGCCAAACCAGGGGGTCGTCCAATTTTTGGTTGTAATTGTGTAATGGCAACAGAAAGTTCTTGCTGAATTTTTGCTGCTATTGCTTTACCATCAAGGAGTTTGGCAGTTTTTGTTTCCATTAAAATTCCCAACTATAATTAATTCGTTTTTTGTCCAAAGTCTGGAATAGAAATATTGCTTATTGACTTTTCACTATTATTGTGTATGTGTTGATGTCGTCGCGTTTCTCTCAGAGTAAAACCATAATGCTTATTTTCTCAGATCAACGGCTTTATCTGAAGAATAAAGAGTTGAGAGCGTGTTTTTAAAACCGCAGAGAATATCATAGATGGGAACTGACCTGATGAAACTGGCGACAAAGCAAGCAGTGAAGCAAAAATTTGCTCAATCGGTGGCTTTCATGGAACAAACAAGAAACTTGTCCCTTTCGTTCTTCTACGGGCACAGTATTGTTCCCTATCGGCTGGGGTTGATTTTTTTATTGGTGGTGGGACTTAGTAGTTGTGGTAGTTTAACCTCGTCTGGCTTGAATGGGACTAATTTTAAAATTGGTGCTAATGTCACCCCAATTCGAGAAATTAAGCCAAGACAAGACAATCAGGCTACAGTTTATATCCAAGGTCAGGTGGAAAATCAAGCACCTTTAATGAAGCAATGGGCTTATCAAATTAATGACTCGACTGGCAAAATTTGGGTTGTCACCAATCAAAAGAATCTGGCTAAGGGAACGCAAGTGGTGATTAAAGGTAAAATTCGCTACCGAAGTATCCCCTTAGCTGGTAAAGAACTGGGGGAAGTTTATCTAGAAGAAGAATAATCAGCAATTAAAAATTAATATATGAACAATCAACCGGTGCATGTAGCGATCGCTATTCTCTATCAAAAAAAACAGTTTCTCATGCAACTACGCGACAACATCCCCGGTATTCTCTACCCTGGTTACTGGGCATTATTTGGCGGTCATATCGAACCTGGTGAAACGCCTGATGTCGCAGTCAAGCGAGAAATTTTAGAAGAAATTGGCTACGATTTGCCACCCTTTGTAGAATTTGGCTGTTATCCCGACGAAAGAGTTGTCCGTCATGTTTTTCATGCACCCCTTTTAGTGGAATTAAATCAACTGGTTTTAAATGAAGGCTGGGATATGGGATTATTGACCCCAGAAGATATTCTTCAAGGTAACTGTTATTCGCAAAAAGCTGGCGAAGTAAGACCTTTAGGAAATATGCATCAGCGAATTATGTTGGATTTTATGGAGAGAAATCAATCTTAATTTAATGGGAATTGGGCATTGGGCATTGGGCATTGGGCATTGGGAATTGGGCATTGGGAATTGGGAATTGGGCATTGGTCAATAGTTAATAGTTATAGCGGTTCTCGGTTGAGTGAGATACACCCGTAGGGGCACAGCACTGCTGTGCCCTTACACTTCGCGTTAATGTTGTACTGTATCTGAATGGGAACCGCTATAGTAGTCAGTAATTAATCTCCCTCATCTCCCTCATCTCCCTCATCCCCACTCCCCACTCCCCACTCCCCACTCCCACTCCCTAGAAGCCAAAATAAAGTTATAACTCTTGTGGAGTCATCACTAATGCAATCAGCAAACAAACTGCCGCGATGGTTAACTATAGGATTGGCATTTCCGATTATTATTCTCAACGGTTGGCTATCGATCCAGGTTGTCCAGTATTTTCAACCCTTGGTTAGCATTATTGCTGCCGCCATCCTACTGGCTTTTGTGTTGAACTATCCAATCCAGTTTTTGCAAGAACAAGGGGTAAAACGTAACCTAGCGATCGCAGGAGTCTTGCTTTTCACTCTAGTGATTTTAGTAGCTTTAGGCATTACCTTAGTTCCCCTAATTATCCAACAACTCGTTGAGCTAGCCAATATTTTGCCCAGTTGGATTGATTCTGGTACTCAGCAACTCCAAACTTTTCAGGATTGGGCGTTAAGTCAACAACAGCTTCCCATTAATTTAAGTGGGTTATTTACCCAAGTTCTGGAACGATTATCTAACCAACTTCAGTCTTTTACTGGGAGAATTCTTGGTTTTGCCGTCGATACCATTGGTATTGTTCTCAACGTGTTGCTGGCGGTAGTGCTAACTGTCTATCTAATATTAAACGGCGAACGTCTTTGGAACGGAATATTTCAGTGGTTTCCCCATAACATTGGGTTAAGATTGCGCGAATTACTGCGAGAGGATTTTCACAATTACTTTATCGGTCAAGCAACATTGGGAGCAGTGTTAGGGGTGACAATTACTCTAGCATTTTTGGCGTTGCAAGTTCCCTTAGCTTTACTTTTTGGCATTGGGATTGGTTTGTTTTCTCTGTTCCCCTTTGGTACAGGAGTTGGTATTGCCATAGTAAGCCTTTTGGTGGCATTGCAAAACTTTTGGTTAGGAGTTGAAGTGTTAGGTGTAGCTGTTGCAATCGACCAAGTTAATTCTAATTTTGTTGCACCTCGAATTCTGAGTAATTTGACTGGTTTAAATCCCGTGTGGGTGGTGATTTCTTTGCTGTTGGGGGCAAAGTTAGGAGGAGTGCTGGGTTTATTAATTGCAATCCCTATTGCCAGTTTTATCAAAGACACAACAGATAGCTGGCGGGCTGGAGAGTTTAATAAGATAGATGATATCGTGTCAGAACCTGTTACGGTCAAGAATGAAACAGCAGGAACTTATAGTTAGAATTAAATTTTAAACCTAAATTTTTACGGTTTATTTTTCTAAACAAGTTCAGAATTCAGGTGAACCGGAATTTTGATCGTAAACTCAGTTCCTTTGCCTAAATCTGATATGCATTGCAAATGACCACCGTGTTTTTCTACAATAATTTGATAGCTGATAGATAAACCTAATCCAGTTCCCTTACCAACAGGTTTAGTAGTAAAAAAGGGATCAAATAATCGTTTCTGTAAACTCTCTGGAATTCCTAGTCCATTATCAGAAATGCCAATAATTACTTGACTATCATTAGTGAGTTGAGTCCGAATGCAAATTTTTCCTTCTTTCGTTACTAATGACGGATGACTAATGACTAATGACTCTTCAATAGCATCAATAGCATTTGCTAAAATATTCATAAATACCTGATTGAGTAACCCCGCGTAGCACTCAACTTGAGGAAGATCGCCGTATTCTTTAATTATGTTTATACTTTCACCACTTTGGTGATTTTGGAGACGACTTTGTAAAATTACCAGAGTACTATCAATACCTTCATGGATATCAACTAATTTTTTCTCAGACTCATCAAGACGAGAAAAATTTCGTAAGGAAAGAATAATTTGCTTGATTCGTTTAGTACCAACCTGCATAGAGGTAAGAAGATGGGGGAGATCGGTAGTTAAAAAATCCAGTTCAATTTGTGCGATCGCAGTTTTAATTTCCGCTTCTGGTTCAGGATAACATTCTTGGTACAATCTAATAATATTAAGTAGATTTTGGCTATATTCGATGGCGTGAACGAGGTTTCCAGCAATAAAGTTGACAGGGTTGTTTATTTCGTGTGCAATACCAGCAACAAGTTGTCCTAATGCAGCCATTTTTTCATTTTGAATTAATCGCGTATAGTTTTGCTGAAGATCGTGAAAGCCTGCTTTAGCAATTCTAGATTGTTCTTCTACCTGCTGTAATTGAACGAGTGTTAATACATGAATTTGGGAGTAGGCTAAAAGTAATTGATGGAAATCAATCAGCTTATATTTTCCAGATGTAGTTTTAACTAAAATCGGTTCATAAGCAATTTGAGGTGGCCTTTGCAAATTTAACTCCGCAGCTTTGACAATAGACATATCTTCAGAAATAGCTAATATCTCTGTCTGGAAAAACTTGTAAAGAATTTTAATCGGTTTTATAGAAAATAGTGCCAAACTGTAGGGATAGCTCATATACTCAAAAAATTTCCGCCGCGAAATCATTCCTATATATTCTTGATTATTATTAAGGATAATTCCTGGTAATAAAGGCTCTTGCTTAAAGAGCGTAGCTAAATCATTCCCTGGACACTCTATTTCAACCTCAACTTGCCAAGAGACTAATTCTTGCAAAGTTGACTCTAATCGCAAGTTTAACTCATCAGCATTTGTTCTACCACCAATAGTAAGCATACTCTCATGTGTTGATTGCTGAGATAATATTTCTGGTAACACCATGAATACCCGTCTCTATAATTTCAAAGTTCATCAATCTTTACAAACTTATCTTTCCCAAATTGATAACCAAAATTAACAGTGTAGATACGGTAATATAGAGTCAATACGCTTCGGTTAAGGCTTTTTGATGGAAATTCTAGATGTTAAAGATGCGATAAATCATCACAAAGACGCGATGAATAACCGTCAAGACGAAGACTGATTATTGTACGGACATTCATCGCGTCTCTTTCCTTAACCGAACAGTATTAAATATAGAGTACTTTAGCGAATCTAATAATTTTCTAGCTGTGTAGGTGTTTAGCTACTATTTATCTATCAAATAAGAATAAATTTAGCTCTAGGTTTTAGAGACTTACAAGAAATAAGTGCTAGAAAAATATTTGTAATTTTGTATGTTTGTATGGTTTAAAAACTGTGAGCCTATACGATAGTATATTGTTTTATTGGAAGTTAAATATTCCTTTTTCTTGAAACAATAAGGTAAAAATGATTTTATATAAACTAAATTTATTGGAAGAAGTAACAATTAAACGACTTACGCAAAAAATAGCCCAAACCTTGATTTTCAGTAGGGGCAATTCATGAATTGCCCCTACTGCGTGTAGTTTTGCGTAAGTCCTAAATTAGTAGAAAAGACTTTTGTTGATAGTTAAGGGGCCTACATCTTTGCTCAAGGTTGCGACAGCGTTGAGAGGTACAAGTTGTCCGCTAGGCGCACGAACTGAGAGTACATCTAGGGCGTTGGAATTTTGCTGATATTTTGGTTCTACGCCCCTAAATCTAGGACATTGCGAGTGTAATCATCGAAACTGCGGAGACTTCTTTGGCACAATACCACATCAGGATTGGGAATTGAGGAGAGACAAGGAAAAAAATTGTTCAATTCCCTAGTCCCTAGTCTCCATTCCCAAATAACAACAAAAAAGCCCGGAACCTTGAAGAGTTCCGGGCGCGTTATGATTAATCGACATGACGGTACTTACCCAGAACTTACTCTGGGCCAAAAGTAAAAGCTATAAAACCAGCTACTCAAATAAGTCATGATGTTAACAAACTATAAAAAAGCGATAGACTCAGTACAAATGTAGGAGTGAAGATCAGCGTTGTAGGTGCAATAACTTGCCTTAAGTTGCTTTGTATCTATATAAATTGCCCCTAAGACAGATGTGCTTTTTGAAATAATCTATATTTATTTGCTCTTTCCAGTGAATGTGTAACTTCTAAAAATATATACAACAGTTTGCTTTTTAAGTGAGATACAAAATGCAGGACTCACATATCAGATATTAAAGAGTTTCTATTTCCTGCCCCCTGCCTGCTGCCCCCTGTCCCTAGCTTTGCAAAAAAAACTGCTGTAATTCTCCTGACTTGTCATCTCACCTTGCGAAAGCTTATTGCAGACAATTAAGAATCGCCATAGATTATTGTTACCCAAGTTCTCATCGACTAAATCAACTTTTTAGGATTATCAGTTTCATTATGCCCAGTTCCAAAATCTTAGCCCAATCTTTCGACTATTATGGAGTTTACCCCTGCCCAGTCTGTCGGATAGGTAAGATTTCTCACATGCCATTGATGGAAGCAATGGCTTGTGACTTTTGCCAAGAAATTTTTACAGTCAATTTAGAACTACAGCAAATCAAGATGCCTTCTAGACAACCACCCTTAACTTGGCGTTGGAGTGGGTTGAGTTGGACTGAAGGCCAGCTGGAAGGTGTAGAGTTAGGTTGGGGTTATGGAATAGCAGCAGCAGTTTTTGTAATTCTTCCAACTACTCTAATCGGGATAGTAGCTTACTATTTTCCTGCTGACCTCAAAGAACCGATTACCTGGATGCCATATATTTGGACAATATTAACTTTATTATCACATTTATCGATTATTGTTTGGATTGTTATTGAAATTTATCAGATTCCAGTTGCAGCATATTTAAGAGCGATCGCGCGCTGGAGAAATCGAGAGATGGAAAGATGAGGGAGTGGGAGAAACTAATGACTAATGACGAATGACAAATGACAAAAGATGCAGCGAATACATGGCTCCATCACTGATAATTAAGTTGATTGTCCACCAAAATATCGTATGAGCGATCTGGAGCGGTACTATAGAATTTTGGAATTAGAGCCTGGAGCAACACTTGAGGAAGTGAACCAGGCTTACAAAGATTTAGTCTTTGTTTGGCATCCCGATCGCATTCCCAAAGAAAATCTCCGTTTACAGCAGAAAGCACAAGACAAGCTGAAAGCCATAAATGAAGCTCGTGAAAAGTTGCGCTCTCTAAAAACCAAACATCAGACCACATCTAATTCACCTTCACCGTCATCTCAATATCAAACACCATCTCAACCAACCCAGCCGCCACCAAAGCAAAACTCAGATTTGAGTGGTAAAGACTACAGTCGGGCAAATTTGAGCAACAAAGATTTATCTGGCAGAAATCTAAGTTATGCAAACTTAAGCGGTGCTAATCTCAGCGACACTTTTATGCACAAAGTCAACCTCAGAGGGGCGAATTTATCTGAAGCAAATTTATTTCGGGCAAACCTCCTTTTAGCGGATCTCCGAGAGGCGAATTTACGCGCTGCTAATTTGATTGGAGCGGATCTCAGTGGAGCCGACTTGCGAGGAGCCGACTTGACAGGAGCGCGGATTCGTTCTGGTGAGCGTCTTTTGGTTAAATTAGTTGGTACTAACCTCGCTGGGGCAATTATGCCTGATGGGGCAATTTATCAATAGTCGAGGTTACGCTACGACACACAGTAAGGTAGCACAGGTGTGCTACCCGATTTTTTAGTAGAAGTACTTAAGTTGACATGCATAAGTAACACTGTGCCGTTGCTTTGCAGTTAAATAATAAGTTGCGATCGCCTAGTTAGTTTTACGGGAACACAATAATAAAATCTTTGGTCATTAAGCAAGTACAGATTAAATATCCAAGTCTTGACTAAGAAGTTAGAAGTCAAAAATTAGAATTAATTAGAGGAAAAATATCGTTAATTGTAGACTGCTAAATATTGTATTTAGTGAGGGAAACTTTTGTCTTTGATTCAGCAGTCATACATAAATTACGTATTTATTCTGAATCCCAATCCTGAATTTGCTTTAGAGACTTCTATAAGTAATTCAGTTCAATTCTAGTTACCTAAAGTCAATATGCAGATGTAGCTTCGGTAAGTTAAATAGCTAACTTCTCGATAGTTTTAAGGTGTCGAAAATAGCTTTAATAGTCTATATTTTGACTTCTTTAAGCTAATTAGTCCAGTTAGCAAATTTATACTTGCCCTATTAATGCCTTGATTTTTTCACCGAAAATAAATTTATTTTAGATTCCTCATCCATATCAAAAATGCAGGAACTTGTTATAAGTTTCACATGGGTTTTACCTCGTATTTAAATATGGATGGTACTGATTTTATTAACAATCAGTTTTCTGGAATCACCCGCAACAAATTTGGAACTAACACTATCCAAAATACTCAAAAAAGGTAAGTTATGAATAATCAAAACTTCAAGACAACATCTAGCAACATTATCAAAGCTTTTCTAGCTGTGGCTACACTAATAACAGCTTCCATTGGCCCTGCTTTTGCTAACGACACAGTGCAAATTGTCAGTGCAGAATATGGGGGTAATGGCTGCCCTGAAGGATCTGCTAGTGTAAGTGTCAGTCCCGATGGTCAAGAGCTAAGTATTCTATTTGATAAATTTATAGCTGTAGGGAACAAGGCAGAAGAAAGACGCAAAAACTGTAACTTAAGTATTCCGATCAAAGTTCCCCAAGGCTTTCAAATTTCTCTCTACGATGCTGATTATCGAGGCTATATTGCTCCTGAAACAACTGGTAGGCTAAGAGCAGAGTACTTTTTTGCTGGTCAGCGTGGCCCTGTTTTTTCTCGGACATTTAATGGTGAACGTGATTACAATGTCCGCGATCAATTAGTGACTGTGGCTGATGTTTGGTCACGCTGTGGTGATAGTGTAAATATGCGAGTGAATGCTGCAATGACCGCCAGTGGTAAAGGGATGGCAACCGTTGACTCTTTTGACCTCGCCCACCGAGGCTTGGTTTATCACGTCAAATATCGCCAGTGTCGTTAAGTCTTTTCAAAGTCGGGAGCAACAAACTCTTAGCTTTAAATGAGTAATAAGTAATAAGTAATAAGTAAATACCCATTACTTATTACTACTTCAAAATTAAAGACAGTTGGAGTCGGGGTCTTAAATCCTTGATTTGGTGATAAATTTCAATCTCCAGCCTTCATTTCTGTAGCGATCGCACGTTCCCAAGTTAATGCTTTTGTAGTCTCATTCCAATGCCAGCGTAATAAGTTAGCGGATTGATTCTTAACAATTCTTGGTAAACCAATCGCTTTTCTAGGTGCATTAGTAGCTAAAGCGATCGCACTTTCTACATCACAAATTCCCCACTTCACCAAATTTTGCACTCCCACCAACAAGGGTAAAGTCGTCCCCGACAAAGTGCCATCGGCTAGTCGTGCCGTACCGTTTTTAACTTCAATTTCCCGACTATCCCAAGGATACACGCCATCGGGTAGTCCCAAAGGAGAAAGGGCATCGCTGACAAGGAACAGCCCTTTTTCTTGATAGCTAGCGCGAAGTAAAATTTGCAGCATTGTGGGCGAAATATGTTCACCATCAGCAATGAAACCACACATTACATCAGGATCGATAATTGCTACCCCTAATAATCCTGGTTCGCGGTGATGTAATGCTGGCATAGCGTTGAAAGCATGAGTTACCATCGTTGCACCTTGTTTAAAGGCACGTTGCCCTTGGGCAGATGTTGCCTGAGAATGCCCTAAACTGACAATGATTCCCAGAGAACGCAAATATGGAATTACTTCACCAGTGAAATCTAACTCCGGTGCTAAGGTGATGACTTTTACAACATGGGCATAATCACCCAAAACCTGCTTTACCCAATCCATTGTCAGGGGTAAGAGATACTCTGCTGGATGTGCGCCGCGCTTTTGGAAATTCAAAAATGGCCCTTCTAGATGTACTCCCAGTATCTTTGCACCTGCTGGTTGATCGGGAAGAACTTCAGCAATAATACCAAGCGATCGCTGAATGTTTTCTACTGAAGTTGTCACAAGTGTTGGTAAAAATCCATCTACCCCGACATCCCACAAAAATTGTGAGATTTTCACCAGTAAGTGAGCATTTTCAGCCGTCAAATCAGGGAATGCTAATCCCAAAGCACCATTAATTTGCAAATCAACGCCACCCAATGAAATCCAGTCGCCAGCAACATTTATTATGGATGCACGGCTGCGTGCTTCTACTGTACTCATTGGTAATATTTGCTCAATTATGCCCTGTTGGTTAACCAAGAGCATCTGCAAATCTTTGTAACCAGGCACTCTAGCATTGATAATATCTACAGGATTTTCTATTACTTGGGTCATCGCACTGACGAGAAGGTAGCTAAATCTGATTTTAGATGCAACCAATATCAATAAATCAATTCAAACAACGCCAATAGATGAGATGATTATCGGCATTACCTAGTTTCTATAAGCTAGCTCAAATAATTTTGAATTATGAATTTTGAATTATTATGACTCCCCTAGTTGGTATTATCATGGGCAGCGATTCCGATTTGCCCACCATGAAAGACGCGATCGCAATTTGTGAGGAATTTGGCGTTGAGAGCGAAGTAGCGATCGTTTCTGCTCATCGTACCCCAGAACGGATGGTGCAATACGCTCAACTTGCACACCAACGTGGTATTAAGGTAATTATTGCCGGTGCCGGTGGTGCTGCCCATCTACCGGGAATGGTAGCGTCTTTAACACCACTTCCTGTTATAGGTGTTCCTGTCCCCACCCGGAATTTACAAGGCGTGGATTCTTTGTATTCTATTTTACAAATGCCTGCGGGTATTCCTGTAGCAACAGTGGCGATCGGTAATGCCAAAAATGCCGGACTTTTAGCAGTACAAATCCTGGCAACTTACCAACCAGAATTGCTAGAAAAAGTGCAACAATATCGCCAAACCTTATGCGAATCAGTAATTGCCAAGCAAGAAAAACTAGAACAACTAGGGTATGAGCAATATTTAAAGCAGATGTTTTAGATAATTCGTAATGTGTTAATAAATCTTAATAATACAGCAGGTGACATAGAAAATAAGCATATCCAATGCCCAATGCCCCATGCCCCATGCCCCATGACAAATAACAAATGACTAACCAAACTATTCGCGTTGTTGCCCGTATTATTGCTTTGCCTAACAAAGTAGAAGAGCTAAAAGCCGTACTGTTGGAACTCATTGAGCCAAGCCGTCAGGAAGCAGGTGCGATCGAGTATAAACTTTTGCAAAACCAAGACGAACCAACAGACTTTACTTTTGTAGAGGAGTGGACTTCTCATGAAGCCCTGAATACTCATCTAGATTCACCCCATTTCCAAGCGGTAGCAGCTAAACTCGAAGGTTTAGTGAGTGCTGCACCAGATAGCCGTTACTACTATCTTTTGGCATAGTGTCATGTTGCTAACTAGAAGTAGGCTCTTTATTGTTGGGGATAATTTGGAATATCTCAGCCCTAAATTCTAAGATTGAAGCGATCGCTCCAGAATCAATCCAGCATTCTGAAGTATGTTGGTCTTGAGACCTTAGTCAAAAATTTAGAGTGCAACATTCATGTGCCAATTGCTCGGAATGAATTGCAATGTTCCAACAGATATTTGCTTTTCTTTTGAAGGGTTTTCTGCACGGGGAGGAAGAACAGATCATCATAGCGATGGCTGGGGCATTGCTTTCTTTGAAGGAAAGGGATGTCGGATGTTTTTAGATGCCCAACCTTCTGTTGCTTCTCCAGTAGCCGAGTTGGTGCGGAGTTATCCCATCCATTCAACCCATGTCATCGCCCATATCCGTAAAGCTACTCAGGGTGAAGTTACCCTAGAAAACTGCCATCCTTTCCGCAGAGAATTGTGGGGTAAGTATTGGGTATTTGCCCACAACGGTAATTTACCCAATTTTCATCCCGAAAATATGGGCTTTTATCAAGCCGTAGGTGATACAGATAGCGAAAAAGCATTCTGCACGATCCTAGAAACATTGCGATCGCGCTTTCTTGACGGTAAGCCTGATATCAAGGAACTGTACCCTGTACTAAAACAAATTAGTGATGCAATTGCAAAGCTAGGTATATTTAATTACTTGTTATCAAATGGTGAATACTTTTTTGCTTATTGTTCAACCAATCTCAGCTACATTGTCCGCCAAGCGCCCTTTGCAGCTGCCCATTTGATCGATCAAGACATGACTGTAGATTTTCGGGAAGTGACTACCGAACGCGATCGCGTTGCTGTTATTGCTACCACACCTCTTACTGACAACGAAGTTTGGACACCAATCCAACCAGGAGAATTACTAGTTTTTCAGGATGGGTTGCCCCTCAAATATGCATTTACTTAAGAATGTGAGCCTGTGGACAAATTCAAAAATTAACAGAAAATTTCCCATTTAGATACTTTCTAAATGGGTTTTATTTTTTATAAGTAGGTAGGCGTAATTAAATATAAGATCAAACCTCACCCTCAATCCCTCTCCAAAGTATCGGAGAGGGAAGCCGGAGGCAGATTTATAACTAATACCCAATCTTCAATTACCTATCAAGTTGCTTGATATATTCGGTAGTTGATTGCAATTTGATATTTGAAAATAAAAGCATTTGCAATTCCTCACAGAACTGGTAGAATCACCATGTTCTTGATAAAGAATGTGAGGTTTTTCAGTGTTTGCAACTAGATGTATGAAATCATATAGTATTATAAGCAGAATATAACTGTATTCCCATCAGATAACTGTAGATTTAGCGGAGGAAATAGAATGAGTTTGTGGCAACGCCCACTGAAAAGATTAAAAGCGATGTCTTACGACAAGCTGCTAGCCTACAGCAACCCCAAAAGCGATCGCATCTACGCTGAACGTAGAACATATCGGTTCAGACTAAATTCGCTCAAAAGCTTTGTATCACTCTTTTTAGTAGGTACTGTGTTGAGTGTGGCGCTTGCCGCCTGCTCCGGTGGTGAAACTGCGAGTAATTCTTCCTCTGAAACCCCTAGTGCGGCTCCTGTGGCTGCAACCAAAGATAATGTTGAACTAACTCTAGTTTCCTTTGCTGTCACCAAAGCGGCTCATGAAGCAATTATCCCTAAATTTGTAGAACAGTGGAAGAAAGATCATAACCAAACTGTCGTCTTCAAACAAAGCTATGGCGGATCTGGTTCTCAAACTCGCGCCGTTATCGATGGTTTAGAAGCAGATGTTGTCCACTTGGCACTAGCTGGAGACACCTCAAAGATTGAGAAAGCTGGATTGATTCAGCCAGGATGGGAGAAAGAAGTTCCCAACAATGGTATTGTCTCCAAATCAGTGGCAGCATTAGTCACACGTCCAGGAAATCCTAAAAACATCAAGAACTGGGAAGATTTATCTAAAGACGGTATAAAACTAATTACTGCCGATCCGAAAACATCAGGGGTTGCTCGCTGGAATTTCTTAGCTCTTTGGAATTCAGTGATTAAAACTGGTGGAGATGATGCTAAAGCGACTGAGTTTGTTACCAAGGTATACAAAAACGTGCCTTTGTTGACTAAAGATGCACGTGAAGCTACTGATGCATTTTTCAAGCAAGGTCAAGGTGATGCCTTGATTAACTATGAAAATGAGATTATCTTGGCAGAACAAAAGGGTGAAAAGTTAACTGCGATCGTCCCCGATGTCAATATATCTATCGATAATCCCATAGCAGTGGTAGACAAAAATGTAGATAAGCATGGGACTCGTGAAGTTGCCGAAGGTTTTGTCAAATATCTATATACTCCAGAGGCTCAACAGGAGTTTGCAAAATTAGGATTCCGACCAACGGATGATACTTTGACTCTAAGTAAAGAAGTTGCAGACAAATTTCCCAAGGTGAAAACTCTGGGTACAGTTGCAGACTTCGGTGGTTGGGATGGAATCAATAAGAAGTTCTTCGCCGATGGAGCTATTTTTGACCAGATTCAAGCCAAGAAAAAGTAATTCGTAATAGAGCCTCCGGCACGCTCCGCGAACGTAATTCGTAATTGAAGGACAAATCAACTAAGCTGAAAAACAGTTAAATTGCATAATTCAGATTAAATAAAACTACTGTGGGGTGGGCATCTTGCCCGCCATAATTATGCGAACAGTTGTGGAATAGTAATTACGAATTACGAATACTTACAAAAAACTTCTTTTGAATGCGTGAATTTTGAATTCGGAGCGAAGCAACGTGACGACTGTAGGGACTTCTGTGGAAATTGAACGCAAAACACCGTTCTGGAAGAAATTGGGGCGCGTTCCCTGGACTTGGCGAATCACCATTGGATACCTCACGGTGATGTTGTTTATCCCCATAGCTGCCATGTTCTTGAAAGCAAGTACAGAACCTCCGGCGAGATTTTGGGCGATCGCAACCAGCGATGTCGCATTAGCAACATATAATGTAACTTTTTTTACAGCAATATTTGCAGCCTTGCTCAATGGCGTATTTGGTACTCTAATTGCTTGGGTTTTGGTTCGCTACGACTTTCCTTTAAAACGCTTGATTGATGCCACAGTAGATTTACCCTTTGCCCTACCAACATCGGTAGCAGGGCTAACTTTAGCAACAGTTTACAGTGATAATGGCTGGATTGGTTCGCTACTAGCACCACTGGGAATTAAGGTATCCTTTACCCGCACGGGAGTAGCAGTGGCAATGATATTTATCTCACTACCTTTTATTGTGAGAACTGTGCAACCCGTGCTTCAGGAAATGGAACATGAAATTGAAGAAGCCTCCTGGTGTCTGGGTGCTTCTCAATGGCAGACCTTTTGGAAAGTAATTTTGCCACCTTTATTTCCGACAATTTTAACTGGTGTTGCCTTGGGTTTCTCCCGTGCAGTTGGGGAATATGGATCAACTGTGATTATCTCTTCCAATACGCCTTATCAAGATTTGATCGCACCTGTGCTGATTTTCCAACGGTTAGAGCAGTATGACTACTCTGGTGCAACAGTAATTGGCATAGTTTTACTATCAATTTCGTTGGTACTGCTATTGGCAATTAATTTCTTACAAGCATGGGCAAGGCGATATGACACTAGATAAGCCAAGTTTTCATTCATCTGTATCTGATACCACCAAACAGAAGAGTTGGGTTCCAATAGTTTTAATTGGTGTAGCGATCGCTTATTTAGCTCTAGTTCAATACATCCCTGCAATCAACGTATTTGTCCAAGCCTTTAGCAAGGGAGTTGGGCCATTTCTATCCAACCTGACACGACCGGCTTTTCTCCATGCAGCTTGGTTAACACTATTGTTGGCTGTAATTTCTCTACCTTTGAATACAGTATTTGGACTATGTGCAGCGTGGGCGATCGCTCGTCATAAATTTCCAGGACGCGCCATAGTTTTAAGCATTATCGACCTACCCTTTTCCATCTCACCTGTAGTCGCAGGATTGATGATTGTGCTACTTTACGGACGCAATGGCTGGTTTGGCCCTTGGCTCCAAGCACACGATATCAAAATTGTCTTTGCCTTTCCAGGTATGATGCTAGCTACAGCCTTCGTGAGTATGCCCTTTGTCGCGCGAGAAGTAATTCCCGTTTTAGAGGAATTTGGTAAAGATCAAGAAGAAGCTGCTAGAACTCTCGGTGCAAAAGATTGGCAGATATTTTGGCGCGTCACCTTACCTAGCATCCGTTGGGGCTTACTCTACGGTTTAATTTTGACCAACGCCAGAGCAATGGGTGAATTCGGTGCAGTTTCGGTGGTATCTGGCAACATTGCTGACCAAACCCAGAGCTTACCACTGTTTGTAGAAGATGCTTACAAACAGTATGAAACCGAAGCTGCTTTTTCTGCTGCTGTACTTTTAGCGTTGCTAGCGGTAGTAACCTTAGTGCTGAAAGAGATTTTAGAACGCAAAACCAGCATTAAAGATGTTGAATAGTTAAGTTTTGGGAATTGGGGAATGGGAATTGGGCATCAGTTATTCTCCTTGTCCCCCTACCCCCTACTCCCTCTGCCTTCGCCAATCCACAATGTCTAATCCCCTTGATGGTGATAATTATGGCTAGTGACAATACACTTATAAATAAAAGGATTCGATTAAGAATTCCCAAGGACTATCACCAGGAACCTGTAATTTCTCGCCTGGTGTCTGACTATGGACTGACTGTGAATATTACCGCAGCAATTTTAGGAGCAAATGCCGTCGGTGATGGTTGGTTTGACCTGGAATTAAAAGGAACAGATGCACAAATTCAGAGTGCCCTCACCTATCTTCAAGAATTGGAGTTAGAAGTCTGGGATGACACTAAAGCAAATGATTGGTAAAAATTATAGCAAGATATAAGTAACGAGCGCGGAGGGATTTGAACCCCCGACCCACAGAACCGGAATCTGTTGCTCTATCCACTGAGCTACGCACCCTTAGTCTTAGCCATTATAGCACGTCTATGATAAGATTTGCAGCTTAGAGAAACTTGGTTTATCCGTTAAAGATAATTAGCTGGATCTACGGGCGTACCATTGCGACGGACTTCAAAGTGGAGGTGGGGGCCAGTTGAGAAACCCGTAGAACCCACAGCAGCGATCGCTTGTCCGCGTTCAACTGCTTGTCCCTCAGAAACATACAACTCGCTGGTATGTCCATAGAGTGTTGTCAGACCATTGCCGTGGTCGATAATTACCGCTCTGCCATAACCACCATACCATCCAGCAAAAATTACTCTTCCCGAATCGGCTGCCCGAATTGTACTACCATAGCTAGCGGCAAAATCTAAGCCGGCGTGAAAGCGACGATAGCCAAGGATTGGGTGTATCCGCCAGCCGAAGGGACTACTAGTAGAAGCATCGCTAGGATATGCCATGACACCAGTTCCCCGAATGATGACGCTTGTCCGGCTGTTGGTTTTTGTTTGCACTTCTTCTGTTGCTCTGGCTTTTGCTACCTTTTGTTGAATCAAGACTTCCAAATTTTTGGATTCCCTCTCTAGCTGGTTTTGTGCGGCTTCCAAGGCGAGGCGATCGCTATTGAGGCGTTGAATCAATTCTGATTGTGACTGCGCCTGAGTTTGATAATCGGCTTTTTGTGCTAACAGTTGCTCACGAATCAAGGCAATTTCGTTTTTTTGCTGTTCTACGCCCGTTTTTTGTTGATTTATCGAGTTTGCTTGGGCGTTGAGTTTTCCCAAAATTTGTTCGTCTGCCTGATACACTAACTTCAACTGATGACGACGGCTAATAAAGTCGCTAATGTTTTGACTTTGGAGCAAAACTGCCCATCCAACAGATGCAGGCGATCGCTGGAGATAGCGCAATCGTGCTACTGTTGCTATCTGCCGCTCCTGGTATGAACGTTCCGCTACCGCTAAATCTGTTTCCAATTGCTGGAGGCGTTGAGTAGCAAGTTGTAATCGTGATTCGCTCTCTTGAATATAGCTATCTGTAGTTTGCAGATTTTGCTTTAAACCAGTGAGGTGTTTTTGCGCCTCATTTTGGAGATTTGTTAAGCGATTGCGATCGTTAACCACACCCTGACGCTGCTGGTTCATTTGTTGCTGCTGTTGTCGCAGAGTATCAATCGACCCTGTAGAGGTTGCATGTACTGGAATTAATGACAAATAAATCCACCAAATGCAGCAAAATACAAGAGATAAACAGCCAAAAATCAGATTTTTCCCGATAAATCGCGCTCTCATAGCGTGAAGCCTAACCAAAACGATGCTTTCAAACACTATGAGGATTATTCCCAAAATCTGATTCACTCACTCCATGTATCGAATTGACCTGCCAAGTTGTAACATAAAGATTCTCGTTATGTCAGCATTAATCAACCGACTGCCAAACATATAGCAGTTCTCAATTGCACGAAATACAGACCTAACCCCCAGCCCCTTCCCTACTAGCGTTGGGGACTAAGATTCAAAGCCTCTCCCCTTGTAGGGGAGAGGTTTGGAGAGAGGTCAAAGTAATTGTATTTTCCATTCGAGAAGCGCTATAGTTACACACTCAAGGAGGGTGCTAGGGCTAAAGTTTTCGTACTATTATCAAGAAGAGTGCGATCGCAGAGGCTAAACAGTTCTAATTCGGTCTGGGTGTGTCGCATCAGGCGCAAAAAATGGCCTTCAGTGTCAACACTTAGAGCAATGTAGTTGAGGAACATTTTTAGGTAGCCGACGCGCGATCGCTCTGGCATACTTGCTGCTGTGGGAGTTTGCCATAAACGATCGATATAGTTGCGTACCTCTACCAAAGGAACGGGCGCGATCGCTTCTCCTCGCAAAGCCTGCCGAATTTGACTAAAAATCCAAGGATTGCCGATCGCCCAGCGCCCCACCATTACACCAGCCGCACCTGTTTGAGAAAGCACTTCAATAGCAGTTGTGGCAGAGTTGATATTACCGTTAGCAAGCACTGGACAATGGACTCGTTTGACGGCTTCAGCGATCAAATCATATTTCACTGCGCCGCGATACATATCTTTCACTGTGCGACCATGTAAACTCAGTAAATCAATGTTGTGGCGATTGATCGAATCTAAAATTTCGTAAAAATTATCCGTATTCTCAAAGCCTACGCGCATCTTGACAGTCAAAGGGCGATCGTTCACTGCTTGCCGCAATTCTGCCAAAATTCGATCCACTTTTTTTGGTAAAAGCAGCAATCCACCACCAACCTTTTTACGATAGATTCTAGGTGCTGGACAACCCATGTTCAAGTCAACTCCAGCGATATTATAGCGGCAGAGATCAATTGCTGTTCTTACTAAGTCTGGAATACTTTCGCCAATCATTTGAGCAAAAACGGGGCGACCCGTGTCGTTTTCGGTGATTGCTGCTAAGATGCTACGATTGAGCCGTGAGGTATCATTGACGCGGAAGTACTCGGTGAAGAAGTAGTCAGGGCTGCCGTAATGGGCAATGACTTTCATAAACCAAAGGTTTGTCACGTCCTGCATGGGCGCAAGAGCAGTCAGGGGTAAGTATGGATCGAGCGATCGGGGAAGAGATACCTGGGAGGACATGGAGATAACAGCGTTCGGCAAAGCATCAATCTTTGAACCTCGCATGACTAACGAGTCACGCGATTCCTGCTTCATAGATCCCTGCCTAAATAGCTCCAGGTCTTATGGGTTCTCCACAGGCGTTTTGATGAGTCTCCGACGCACCGGCGGCGACTTTTGAACAACTACCTTAAAAGTATGTTCAACCTCAGTACCTTAAAGATTTTACCTACTACAAGCATACGGCACAATGTACCCATTTCCGAGTAGAACCCCATATCTTTAGTTGTCCTGGTTCTGTTACCTTGGTTTTCGCTATCTATATAGTGATAGTGTATCAGAATATGGATTGCTTTTCTCATGACTGGAAGTCACGAGTGTGCAGCTTGCAGAAATCAAAAAATTGTCAATAATTCATCATTCATCAGAAAGCCGATGGAAAAGCATTTCAACCAGACTGCCTCCGGCTTCCCTCTCCTTACTAAGGCTACGGTGTACACACATCTCTATGCTGAGTGCAAAATGTGGTTTGATCCCCCTAAATCCCCTTTATAGAACCCATTTGATATCTTTTTTCTAGTTAGCAGCTAGTCTTCTGAGCATCAATCTGATAAAACAAAGCTTGAGCTTGGCATTGGCACGAGCGAGTGTCCGGTCAAAATTTTTGACTAAACTTTTACATCGCTCCACCCAAGCGTTTGACCTTTCAATTACCCATCTAGCGGCAACAGGCACAAATCCAGATTTTCCATTAGCTTCCTTTTCGGCTTTCGATGGCTTGGCTGAAAGTTCAAATTGGATTTTGCTCATGATTTGAGGATAAATCTGCTCTAACGCTTGGGTAAGTTTATCAGGATGATAGCCATGATCTATCAAGATTGTAATCTTAGGTAGCTTAATCGGTTTGGATTTGAAATAATCGATGTTAATTGAGAGCATCTCAATCAACCCAAGGTCATCAGATACACTGGCTTTAGTACAGTGCGTAAAGAAGGGGAAGCCCAGTATATCAACTGCTAGATGTCTTTTGATCCCATTTGTTGCTTTGTAAAAACAGAACCCTTTGGATTCAACGCTAGCATTACAAGTGTTTTTTACTGCTTGCGAGTCAATTATTATTAGGGTCGTCCACTGCGGTTTTTTTTTACTTGTTCGCGCGCCCTGCCATGCAAAGTGGTCATAATATTGTCAAGGATACCCTCGCTGCACCAATGCTTGTAATGCCAGAATACAGTGGAATAGGGCGGAAAATCTTTAGGTAAATCAGCCCAATTGCAACCATTCTTGAGTTGATAAAATACACCGTCAAGAATTTGTCGCTTTGTCCACAAAGGTGGTCTAGTTTTTTTCTTAGTCGGCAATAATGGCTCAATAATTTCCCACTCTTTGTCTGTCACGTCGCTTGAATACACTATTTTCAACCCTCACTGCTTGAATCCACCTATTTGTGTTGATTCTACTTGGTCGCCTAAAAGATACCAAATGGGTTCTATAGCGCCATTCATCATCAACTTTACCCTCATACATCACCACCTACTCTGGCTGAAGTTGTGAATTGGATTGCTCGACTGGGTGGGTTTTTAGGTCGCAAACATGATGCCTCTCCGGGTGTGAAAGTTCTCTGGCTTGGCTTGACTCGATTACATGATCTCGTTGAAGGTTGGCAACTTTGTCAGTCTCTCTATCATTGATTCTTGCCTCATCTTGAGTCAATTTTTTGGGTGTGAGTGCTTCGATTCCTCTGATGAGCTGTTCACACCTAAGTTGTCATGAACTCATTCGACTTTTTGCTGTTTTTTTGATTCTCATCTTAATTTTCCCCATCATTGCTGATTTTTTCTCTTCATCTTCTAATACACAACTCCTGACTCCTGTCAACTTTTCTGTTAAGAAAGATGTTTATAATGGATAGCCTTATAAAGGGGAGGGTTAGGGTGGGCTAAAACGACTGTGTAATAAGCATTTGAGCTTAAGTTGATACCGATGTACAACTGTACGCCCCTACTTAGCAGCAATGGAAATAAAAAAATTATTTGTAATTTTTGAATTGGTATTTTTCGAGCAACTCTTTAACTTGAGCAGCTACCAAAGGATGTGGATCTTTTTGTAGCTGGGGTAAGATTTGCAAAAGAACGCGATGTGAAACCATATTCAAGTATGCGATCGCAGCTTCTCTAACAAAGCCTGTTGGATGACGCAAACTCACTAAAATCTCGTAACTTGTCAGTCTGATGCGAGTTACTTGAGCAAAATGGAAACAGCAAGCTAGACACCAATCAGAAAGGAAGTTACCCAACATCAGCAATCTGTGGAGGCGATCGCTAACTAGCATATTCTCATAGACTAGGATCTTAGCTTCGACAAGATATTGCAATTTTTCTGACTGCGGTCGATTATCTAAAATATTGATTAACAAAGACTTTGAAGGCAAAGTTATGGTATGCTCTAGGATTTCTAATCCGCGTGCTAAGTTTACCACTGAGAGCGATCGCAGATTAAATGCTGCGGCTTGCATCTTTTCTGGCGAGTAAAGCAGTCTCAGTAATAGCAGCAGCCGCTCTTTAACATCTAATTCCAATTCTAAAAGGGCGCGTTGCAATAACTCAGAGACAATCACAATCCTTTGACGTGATTGATAATTTTCTTTTTCATCTAATGTTTTAAAGTCAATATATGCGGCATAAATCTCGCCTAAAAACTTTAATTCCTGTTCGATTAAATTTTCTACTCGACTTTCATAAAACCGATCTACTAAACCTTTAATTCCGGGTTGTTTATGTATTTTTAGTAAGCTACGAAGAATATGATCTCTAGTTATACCCCAGGATGTCTCTAAGTTTTCCCATAAAGTCTCTAATGCTTCCTGAGTAGCAATTTGAGCAATAGTACGCCAAGCATACATTCGCACTATTTCTGGTTTGTAAATATTGGTAGCTAACCGTAATAGCATCTCTATAGCTTCATTTTCTAGTCGCACTAGGGCTGACATTGCTGTAGTGCGGGTTGATTTGTAATAAAGTGCTGCAATCAGTGCTGAATAGTACTCTTCTAAATGGGTTGCTGAAATCATTTCCAATACAGCACAGCGCACCCGTAATGACTCATCTTGTAATAAATTCGGGATGTGAATCCGTAATGCCTGCAAATAAACTGCTTCTCTCAGCGCTCTGACTCCATTCACCCGTTCCCGTTCTTTCTTATGAGTTAACATCCGGCGCATAGTTTGGGTAGCTGCTACCTTTTGCATCGGCGTTCCCTGGCGTAAGACTAAGGCGGCGGCGGTAGCGCGGATGAGTGAGTTTTGGCGGGGATTCAGATATTCTTCTAAAATACTTAAATTGGGATTTGGTTCAGCTAGCCAAACGTAGCGCAACGCTAGGGCGAAAACTTCAGGGTTAGTTTCTTGGGGTTGTTCTAACAAAGGACGGATGGCGGATAGATAAGCGGGATTTGCACCTGCTGTCAGCATTACTTCCAAACTTTGGCGTTGCAAATCTGGGGTTAACTTGAGTAATAAAGGTGCTAAAACTTCCGTAGCACCTTGGGAATCAATTTGAGCTAAAAGTTCAATACAAGAGCGTTTATCGGCCTCACTGCCTTTTTCTTCCAAGGCTTTGACTACACCTTGCTTGAAAAATCGTAAGCCGACATTGGTGGCACTCAACTGGCCTCGTGCCACACTCAAGACTAACAGTTCAACGTAGCGCGATCGCAATTCCCAAATTACTTTTAAACAAGTGGCAGCTATCAGCATTGTTTCTGCTACTAACACCCACTTTTGCAAGTCTACGGGTACAAACCGCCCAGAAAACAATATAGTTGCAAAAATTAGCGCTCCTGTCAAACCTGTTGCGATCGCTTCGGCAGTTCCACCCGATAAAGTCTGCATTCGGCTGCGAATTGATTCTGGAATTGGTTGGTACAGGATGGGGCCGCTACTCATCACAAAGGTATAGCGCAGAAGTTCATCGCAGAATTTGACAATTATCAGACCCCAGAAAAAGCTTTGCGATTGGATGGCTGGAATTAAATGGAAAAATACCAGCACTGCTGGTAATGAAAAGCCTACGGTGATTGGTAAAAGTGTCGCTGTAAAAAATACCCCCATCCGTTCAATGAGTCGGCTGGAAATAAACCACTGCAATAACAACTCACACAGTCCCAACATCCCACCAAAAAGACCCAAGAAACTGGCGAGTTCTCGGTCGCTCATATTGGATTTGAGTTCGCGCAGATATTGAAAATCTATTAATAACCCAATGACTTGCAATAGACCGACAAAAGCAAATAATTGCCAAACATAGCGCTTCAGAGGACTTTTAATGAAACGCTCTCGTGAAGCTTGTTCTTCAGGAACTAATCTTTGTGGGGTTTCAGGAAAAGCTGCTCGATAATGATGAGTTAAATACAATAAAATCCCCGATCCTAATAAAATCACTAGACAGGCGATAAAGATGATCTTATTTAGCGATGTGTATTGCACTAGCCAAGGCAAACTAAAGCCACTAATTACATCTGCTACCAAAAGACCACTACTCACCAGTGGGTAAGTGCGTTTAATCTCCCGAATGTTAAATATTTGGTTAGCGACAATGGAGGTGTTGAGGTCATTGACTACATAAAGGGCATCTACCCATAGCCGCAGCAGAAAGGCCGAAATAACTACCAGGTAGGAAATATTAGATCCCCAACGTAATACAACTAATAGTAGTAATGGCATCAACATGCAAGGTGCGATCGCCACAATCACCTGACGTAAGGGAAAAATCCTTTGCAGCCAAGAGTATAAAAAAACCAGCCCTGCACTCATAACAGCACTGGCAATATACATCCACGGCAGCAAATGAGTCCCATATTCATCCAAAAATAGCGCCACCGTACTGTCTTCCGCCCACCGCAATCCTACACACACAGTTGTGTAAAAAACAAACATTATCTGAGTTCGTTCGCTCTCCTCTGGTCGGAGATTTACCCACTGTAGTAGTCGTGGTAAAGCAACTTTATTTATAGCCAACCAGTGATTTTTCAGTTCCATGCAATTTTATTTTCTGGTAGTATCACCCCGTAATGGGAGCGGGGGGGGGCAGGGGAGGCAGGAAGACAAGGAGGAATTATTGAACAAGTCATTGTATCTTCTTCATGTTCAATGCCCAATTCCCAATTCCCAATTCCCCATTCCCAATTCCCAATTCCCAATTCCCTTATCCCCTGGAAATAGCAAAAGTCCTGAGCAACTGAGTATTATCTTTCCCACTCAGCCCTCAAGACTATCTATTTGAGATAAATTTAAACTACCTAAAAACTTTAGACGGCTTCTGATCCCTGCAATTCCCAAAGGAAAAACGAAAAAACCCCTGACTTCTAACCAGGGGATTTTCAACATAGTCTATTAAACAGTTAGAGGATTATTTTTTGGGCGAGATGAGCATCATCAAGTTTCGCCCTTCTTTTTTAGGCACTTGTTGAAGCTCACCAAAAGGCTCCAAATCTGTTGCCATTCGCTTGAGCAAATCTTCTGCTAGGTCGCTGTGTTGAATTTCTCGACCCCGGAACATCACAGTTGCTTTGACTTTATCGCCATCTTTCAAAAAGCGCTCTGCTTGCTTAACACGCACGTTGTAGTCGTGTTCTTCTATTTTGTAGCGCATCTTAACTTCTTTGACATCAGCTGTATGTTGCTTTTTCCGGGCTTCCCGCGCCTTTTTCTCCTGCTCAAACTTGTATTTCCCGTAGTCCATAATCCGACAAACTGGCGGATCAGCTTTGTCACTTATAAGCAGCAAATCTAACTCTTTCTCTTCTGCTAGTTGTAGTGCTTCCTGTGGGGGCATAATTCCCAGTTGGGCACCATCTGTATCAATGACCCGAATTTTCGGGAAGCGAATTCTTTCGTTAATTTGGGGCAGATCGCGAGTTCTTTTCTTCTCAATCACAGCCATTATGATTTGTGGGATATCTTAATGAAGGATTTGGTGTGTGGTCTTGATTGCTATGCCTTCAGAGGCAAAATACGGAAGTAACTCAGGACTGAAAACATAGTCTACAGTTCTAGAATAGCTAATCTATAAAATAGTTGCGTCCTTAGTATTTTTCATTTTACTAACTCTGAGATAATTTCTCTGCAATAGTTAATCTAAATTACACAACCTAGACTCATGTTAAATATTATTACAATTATTTAGTAATAATTTTTGCGATCGCATTGAGCAAAATCACATCTCCAGAATATTAAGCTCATAGATGCAGAATATCTAGCAAAATCAATGTAACATATTGCTTTACATTATGTAAGTTTAATAGTGTTTATAGTCCAATACGCTTTGGTTAAGGTTAGAAGTCTTTGTAAAAGTCATTTTTTTAACGTTCGAGCGTGCCGGAGGCATCACCACAGAGGTGCAGAGAAGACAGAAGAAAGAGAAAGAAAAGTTTTCTTAAGCCAAGGGTATTACTTTATAGTCCACAAGCGCTTGATAAATCTACTTTTATCGAACAGAATTCAGGAGTCAGGAGTCAGAATTCAGTTGGGTATTCTGTACGACTGGTGGATGAATAATTGGGTTTAAAACCCCTACTGAACTACCGTTCAGTAGCTCAAAATCCTGCGCCGGTCTCTCTTACAAAGTTGCTCCTCTTGGGGAGACCCCAAGACCGCACTTTGCGCTGAATCCCCGACTGATTTATTCTGACTCCTGTACGCGAATAGCGGGGCGTTCAGCCCATTCTGACTTCTGAATTCTTCTTCAATAAAGAGAGAAGCAGAGAGGATAGTTTCCCCTCTGCCTCTTTCCCCTTATCTCCTGTTAATAAGGCCACTTCCAGTCACGAATTTCTGGCATATCGTCGCCGTACTTCTGGATGTAGTGCTTGTGTTCGATTAGCTTATCTTGCAGTTCTTGTTTGACATAAGCTGCCCTATATCCTAACTTTGGTACACGAGCGATTACGTCCATTGCTAGGTGAAAGCGATCCAAATCGTTAAGCACAACCATATCAAAGGGAGTGGTAGTGGTTCCTTCTTCTTTATAGCCACGCACATGCAAGTTATGGTGGTTTGTCTGGCGATAAGTTAGGCGATGAATCAGCCAAGGATAGCCATGAAAGGCAAAGATAATCGGTTTGTCTGTGGTGAAAATTGTCTCAAAGTCTTTTTCACTCAAACCGTGGGGATGTTCGCTTTTTGGTTGTAGTGTCATCAAATCGACTACGTTCACTACCCGCACTTTTAAGTCAGGGAAGTTCTGGCGCAGAATATCCACAGCCGCGAGGGTTTCTAAGGTGGGGATATCCCCAGCACAACCCATTACTACATCTGGTTCGCCACCTTGGTCGTTGCTTGCCCATTCCCAAATGCCGATACCTTTGGTGCAGTGCTTGATAGCAGCATCCATGTCAAGATATTGCAATGCTGGTTGCTTTCCGGCAACGATGACGTTGACATAGTTGCGGCTTCTTAAACAATGGTCAGTTACTGATAGCAAAGTGTTGGCATCGGGGGGCAAATATACCCGAACGATCTCTGCTTTCTTATTGATTACATGGTCGATAAAACCGGGATCTTGGTGGGAAAAGCCGTTATGGTCTTGCCGCCAAACGTGGGAGGTGAGTAGGTAATTGAGGGAAGCAATCGGTCTACGCCAGGGAATATGTTTGGTCGTTTTTAACCATTTGGCGTGCTGATTGAACATCGAGTCAATGATGTGGATAAATGCCTCGTAGCAAGAAAATAACCCGTGTCGCCCTGTGAGGAGATACCCTTCTAACCATCCTTGACAATTAGTTTCGCTGAGAATTTCCATTACCCGACCGTCGGGGGAAAGGTGATCATCTTCCGGGAGTATTTGGGCTACCCAATCCCGGTTTGTTACTTCCAACACAGCGCCCAAGCGGTTTGATACTGTTTCGTCGGGGCCAACGATGCGGAAATTGCGGGTTTCTTGGTTAAGTTGCATGATATCCCGGAGGAATTTGCCTGCAACTTGAGTAGCTTCAGCGATCGCCTGACCTGGTTTGAGAACAGCTACAGCATAGTCTTGAAAGTCGGGCATCTTCAGGTCGCGCAGCAAAATGCCGCCGTTGGCGTGGGGATTGTCACCCATGCGTCGATGACCTTTGGGAGCCAGTTCTGCTAATTCTGGAATCAGTTTACCGTTGCTGTCGAAGAGTTCTTCTGGTTGGTAACTCTTCATCCAATCTTCTAGGAGTTTCAGGTGTTCTGGCTGTTTGGCGATATTGCCAAAGGGGACTTGGTGCGATCGCCAAGAACCCTCAGTTTTTTTGCCATCTACTTCTTTGGGCCCTGTCCAACCTTTGGGGGTTTTCAAGACAATCATTGGCCACTGGGGACGTTCAGTGAAACCATGTACACGGGCTTCTCTTTGGATGCTTTGAATTTGCGCGATCGCTATATCCAGAGTCGCCGCCATCTGCTGGTGGACATCTGCGGGATCGTCACCTTCGACAAAGTAGGGCTTGTAGCCGTAGCCCACAAATAAGCTTTCTAATTCTTCATGACTAATCCGTGCAAGTACTGTTGGATTAGCAATTTTATACCCATTCAGGTGTAGAATCGGCAATACAGCCCCATCATGCACGGGGTTAAGAAACTTGTTGGAATGCCAGCTAGTTGCTAAAGCACCCGTTTCAGCTTCGCCGTCACCCACAACAGCAGCAACGATCAAGTCAGGGTTATCAAAGGCTGCACCAAAAGCATGGACGAGGGCATAACCTAATTCCCCACCTTCGTGGATCGAACCAGGAGTTTCTGGTGCAACGTGGCTAGGAATACCACCAGGAAAAGAGAATTGTTTGAAGAGTTTCTGGATTCCTTCAGCATCCTGGGAGATGTTATGATAATACTCGGTGTAAGTGCCTTCTAGGTAGGTGTTGGCTACCAGTCCAGGGCCTCCATGACCAGGCCCAGCAATATAAATGGTGTTTAAGTCATATTTTTTGATGACCCGATTCAGGTGAACATAGATCAAATTCAGCCCTGGTGTTGTTCCCCAATGACCCAAAAGCCGGGGTTTGACGTGTTCCAGCTTTAGCGGTTCTCTGAGTAGCGGATTATCCAGTAAATATATCTGGCCAACGGAAAGATAGTTAGCTGCACGCCAGTAGGCGTTTATCTGACGTAATTCTTCATCTGTTAAAGGCTTTGTCTGTGGAGTTGTTGCTAATGTCATTATCGACACTCCATTACAAAAAGGATTTTGATGGGTTCATCAGTAAGCAAGTATACTTTTTTTCCAGATAATGGCCATCTAACCAATGAGGAATATTTGCAGCGTTTGTGACTAAATTTTTGTCTTTCAGTACAGAATGGAAAGCGATCGCTACCTCTCATTTTCTCAGATTCATTCGTGGGGTAATAATTACGAATTATTAATTTCCAACAACCCAGGCGGCGGCGTAATTTCAATGCGATTAGATTTTAAGTCTACGACTGGTGCGATCGCTTCTACAAATGGAATCAAAACAGTCTTTTGTTTTTTGTCATTTGTCATTTGTCCTTCGTCAGTGGTAAAAGACGGGTGCAACTTGACTTCTAACAAGTCATTGCCGGCGGCGATGATATCTACCACCGTACCAACGAGTTCGCCTGACGCTTGCATGAAGACTTCTACGCCAATCAAATCGAGGACATGATATTCACCTTTGCCTAATTGGGGGCGATCGCTAACTGGTACCATTAACTTACAACCGCGCAACGCCTCGGCCTGATCGCAATTTTCCACGCCAGCTAATTTGATTACATACAAATTTTTGTTACTAATATAACGTCCTGTCAATAATTCTATTGGTTGCGGTTCTGTGCCATCTAAACGCAACAACCAACGTTTTCCCGGCACCTCAAATCTTTCGGGGAAGTCAGATACAGGATAAACCTTTAATTCTCCAGACAATCCTTGAGGGGAAACAATCTTACCAATTTCTAGCCAATCGTCGAGATTGGGGGCTGGGGATTGCGGATTGGGAACTAGGGACTGGGGACTAGGGATTGGGGACTGGGGACTGGACTTTTTTGATCCTCTTCCTCTTCTGCTTTTCTGCGCCTCTGTGCCTTTGCTCTCTATCTCTTTGTTGGCTTCTTCGTGTTTCATATATACTTTCCCTATTAGGCAGTCACCGCCGCACTTTTATAAACTTCTTCAGCAACTTTTGCTAAACGTTGCATAGCAGTGGCTATCTCTTCATCTGTACCTGTGAGACTGACGCGGAAACATTGGTGCTTGTGCGCCCATTCTTCCTCTAAACCAGGAAAGAAGCTACTTCCAGGGACAATAATCACACCTACTTGCTTTAATTGCTGGTAAAATTCCCAGTCAGTGATGGGTAAATCTTCTAACCACAACCAAGCAAAAATTGCTCCTTCACCGCGATGGAGAAACCAAGGTAAATCCTTGGGCATTGCTTGTTCTAAGCTGGTTTCTAAAACGGCAAACTTATTCTGGTAAAAGGGACGGATGACAGTGTGAGAAATTTCTACTAAGGCTCCAGAATTAATTGCAAAAGCTGCGATCGCTTGGCCGTAACGTGAAGAATGGAGACTCATATTTGCCTGGAAACACTCCAGTACTTCAATCCATTTTTCATCCCCAACGGCAATACCAATTCGTTCTCCTGGTAATCCCGCTTTCGATAAACTCATGCAGTGTAAGATATTCTCACCAAACACTGGTGTCATTTCAGTAAAGTTCAACGCTGGGAAGGGAGGCGCATAAGCCGAATCAATTAACACGGGCAAATTATAAGGTGCAGCCAAAGCAGCAATCTTTTTTACTTCATCATCAGTGAGGACATTACCAGTAGGATTACAGGGGCGTGAGAAGAGAACACAACCCGTATTTTCTGTAATCGTAAGTTTACTGAAGTCGGGACGATATTTAAATCTATGGGCGGCTGCATCGATATCGAGAGTTGGTTTGTAGGCAGTTAAGGCTTTTGGAACTAAGCAAACACCGCCGTAACCTGTGTAATCAGGGCTGAGGGGTAAAACTATTTGTTTTAACTCGCCGCTAGGAGTGTAGCCACCGAAGGTATTTGCAGCGTAGAAGTAGAGGGTTTGACTACCGGGGGTGATGAGGATATTGCGATCGCTTAAGTTTAACCCGTAGCGTTTGTTAAAATCATTAGCGATCGCTTCAATTAATGGTGCATAACCCTGACTTGAGCCGTACCGACAAACTACCTCACCATATTCTGGACTAGCTAAAAGCTGTGCGGTACAATCTCGCCATAACTGCTCTACTTCTGGCAAAATCAACGGATTACCAGCACTCAAATTAATAAACTGCTGCCCTGTGCCCCCTCGTAAAGTCTCGATAATATCCTTCATGATTGCTCTTACGCCAGTCAGGTTAGACATTTGAGCGCCAATTTGAGTTAGGGCAGGGTTCATAAGCTGTAACAAAATAATGTATTAATCTAGGGGTGGACAAATTATTTGGGGGTTGCTGCTGACATCAAGTTTACATCGTTGCCAAAACAGCTGTTACCACCTTTAACTAATCTAGCTAGAGAATGATATTTTAACAGAGTAAGATTTATCCTTATAGCGGCGATCATCTGTCCTTAAGTAAATAAGATGAAGTGATACAAAAGTGTATCATGCGCTCAATTATGTTCAAGTGAAATAATCCTCGTGTTTCAGCACTAGGGAGAATGTCAAATAAAATATAGGAGGCTGACGTTGCAAGTTAAAGCAGCAGTAGCTTACGGCGCAGGTAAGCCATTAACGATTGAAACTGTTCAACTGTCGGGGCCACAAGCCGGTGAAGTATTAGTTGAGATGAAAGCCAGTGGAGTTTGCCATACCGATGCTTTTACCCTATCTGGTGACGATCCTGAAGGTTTGTTTCCGGCAATTTTGGGACATGAAGGTGCTGGCGTGGTAGTGGAAGTAGGCGCTGGTGTCACGAGTCTGAAACCAGGGGATCATGTGATTCCCCTATACACTCCCGAATGCCGCCAGTGCGAATATTGTCTCAGCTTCAAAACGAATCTTTGTCAAGCCATTCGCCTCACTCAAGCACGCGGTGTCATGCCCAATGGCACTAGCCGCTTTAGTATCGATGGGCAGATGATTCATCATTATATGGGTACATCCACTTTTGCCAACTATACGGTGCTGCCGGAAATCGCCCTGGCAAAAATTCGGGAAGATGCCCCATTTGAAAAGGTTTGTTACATTGGCTGTGGCGTGACTACTGGTATTGGTGCAGTTATCAATACTGCCAAGGTGGAACCGGGAGCAAATGTCATAGTTTTCGGCTTGGGTGGTATTGGTTTAAATGTCATCCAAGGGGCGCGGATGGTAGGGGCGAATATGATTGTTGGGGTAGATATTAATCCCAGCAAACGCGCTTTGGCAGAAAAGTTTGGCATGACGCACTTTGTTAATCCCAAAGAAGTAGAGGGCGATTTAGTTCCTTATCTGGTTGATTTAACAAAAGGCGGTGCTGATTACAGTTTTGAATGTATCGGTAATGTCAAAATTATGCGTCAAGCATTAGAATGCTGCCATAAGGGTTGGGGCGTTAGTGTGGTTATTGGTGTTGCTGGTGCTGGACAGGAAATCAGTACTCGTCCTTTTCAATTAGTAACTGGGCGCGTTTGGAAAGGTTCAGCATTCGGTGGCGCTAGAGGGCGTACAGATGTGCCAAAAATTGTTGATTGGTATATGGAAGGTAAGATAAATATTGATGATTTGATTACTCATATTATGCCCATTGAGCAAATTAATCATGCTTTTGAATTGATGCACAAAGGTGAATCAATTCGGAGTGTAGTGACTTTTTAATTCGTAATTCGTAATTCGTAATTAAAAAGACTTTTTACTTAATGCTTATGCAGATAGTCTTGTTTCAAATAAGCTTTAAATCTTTATCTGAAACATAATTATGAATTATAGATTTTTCAATTACAGCAGATTGCAACAGGCGTGAGGTATAGATCATCGTAGGGGCACAACATGTTGTGCCCCTACCCGTGTACTTCATTTACCTGCAATACGCTGTATGTAGACTAGACGCTACAGAGCTAAAAAACGGCAAAAAACTGATGCAAAATTTCTATGAAGCAGACTTCTATAGTTGGACTCAAGAACAGGCTAACCTTCTGCGTCATCAGCAATGGAATCAACTTGATCTACCCAATTTAATTGAGGAAATCGAATCTTTGGGAAGAAAGGAACGCCAAGAATTGAGAAATCGTCTTAGTATATTAATTGGACATTTGTTTAAATGGGAATATCAACCAGAACAACGGAGTCGTAGTTGGTTAGCAACAATTAGAGTACAACGACGGGAAATTATCAAGTTGTTGAGCGAGAATCCTAGTCTCAAACCTTATTTTGAAGAGGCACTTCAGGATTCATATCAAAACGCTAGGGATTTAGCTTCGGGAGAAACAAATCTGCCAGTCTCAACTTTTCCTAATGAATGTTTATATCCTTTTGAGGAAATTCTGAGCGATCGCTTTTATCCGGGTGAGGCTGCGACAGATGATTTAATGGGATAAAAGCGATGTCTATGACTGTGTACGCTTACAACGCACTCACCAGAAAGTATCGATCAATTTCTGCCGTCAGCATTTCAAAGTCCACAGGTTTGATCAAGTGGCATTTAAAACCAGACTTCAGCGCAAGCTCCTTTTCCTCCTGGCCACTGTAGCCAGTAAGCGCAATCAAAATTGAGTGAGTAAATTTGGAGTCTTTACTCAGTTCTTGTGCTACGGCGAATCCATCCATTTCAGGAAGTCCGATGTCACAAATAATTACATGAGGCTCAAGTTCTCTTGCCGTTTGTAACCCTAAAATTCCATTATTGGCAATGGAAACTTCATGCCCCAAATACTCAAGCACTGCTTTTAATGTTGTAGCTGAATCGTCATTATCTTCAATGACTAAAATCTTCAACGATTTGTTAGCCGCTTCTATAATCTCCAGGTTGTTATCCAAGGTTGTCATCTCTTCACATGCAGGGAGAGTTACTTTAAATTCTGCTCCCAAATTGATCCCTCTACTTGAGGCTTCAACATTGCCACCATGAAGTTCTACAAGACTTTTTACTACCGAGAGTCCTAAACCTAGTCCGCCCCTGGAACGATCTAAACTGCGATCGGCCTGGGTAAATGGTTCAAAGAGTTCTGGTAAGATTGTCGGTTCTATCCCTATACCTGAGTCTCTTACAGATAAGTCCGCTACACTACCTAAGCCATTTTCACCGCGAAGAAATGACAGAGAAATCCAGATCGTCCCATCTGGGTTTGAAAATTTTAAGGCGTTATCAAGAAGATTTCCAAAGATTTGAAAGAACCGCGTCGGGTCAACATAAGCCCACAGAGGTGTGTTTGGCAGGTCTTGTACTATATTAAGGTTCGATCCCTTGATTGCTTGTGCATGGTCATTAAGACTCTGGCGAACCAATTCCACCAGATTAACTTTCTCAAGGTTTAATGAAATCTTCCCATAAGTGATGGACGATACATCAAGTAACTCATCGATTAATTTCGAGAGGTGCTTAATCTGGTGTTGCATCTTTAAAACTGTTTCTCCGACTGCACCAGTCTCGCCTAGCTTTAACTTGAGTAGCTGAACCCCGTTCGAGATGGGGGCGACGGGATTCCTCAACTCGTGAGCTAGCATCGCAATAAATTTGTCTTTCAGCGCGTTTTGGTTCGTAAGTTTCTGGAAAAGTTGAACGTTTGCGATCGCCACTGCTGTAATGTCGGTTAAAATTTCAAGCAGTTCTATTTCTTCAGGTGTGGCTAGGTGTGGTGTACTCCAGTAGGCTCCGATGGCACCCAATGGATCGGCAATCCGTATCGGAACCATCACTAGACTCTTGACAAAAGTTACTTTATATGCATCAAGAGGAATTCTTGCATCCTGGTAAATGTCCTCAATTACGGCTGCTTGTTTATTGAGCATTGCCCAACCGGAGATGCAAGACTTAAGCGGAAAACGCATACCTTTCCAAAGCGGCCCGATGGCGTTTTCATCAACATAGTGGCAACATTCACCATCCCGCAATACAAAAGTTACTCCATCAGCATTGGTCAGATCCCTCGCAGCCAAACGCACAATCTCAATAATTTCCTCAATAGTCCTTACACAAGCCAAATCTTTCACGACCACAAGTAGCCGATTATAAGACGAGATGCTATAGCTCTGATGTGAATTCTGTTCTTGAGAGATGGAGCTTTGTAATATATTTTTCATAAATAACTCCGCAAAAAAGGGATGTCTATGCAAAAACTTAGGTAAGGCGGGTAGGTTCAGCAGACACTTACTGTTAATCGTAATCTTAAGTTTAATGTTAACAGTACGAAATGTTACTGCATTTATTATGTCCTCTTTATGGGTATAAATATTCTTGCACTTACTAAGTAAATATTTTTAACTATCCGTAGAGGCGAATGCAAATTGTGGAATTTGGAGTCATTGATTATTGGTACTAATGACCAATGACCAATGACCAATGACGAATAAAATTATTTTGCAACTGATAGATAATATTCAAATCGCGCCCGGAGTTGTTCAACCGTTAGATTTTGAGTCCAGTACTCTACTAGGGAGTGACCAAATGCCCAGGCGTTGCGATCGGGTGAAGTAGAATTTTCTAGCAGTAGCGGCCAGAGGGATAGCAATTCAAAGTTGAGCGGGTTAGTGTTAGCTGTATTCAAGAGCGAGAAAAGATCGTAAGCCATTTGGAGTTTGCCAATTACAATCGGCAACTGTTCCACGGGAATTTGCTCTGCCAGCATATATGCTAGGGCTGGCGATCCGGTTGATATGGTAGAAACAAACTGGAGGACGGGACTTTTGAGCAATGACGTTAGTCCCTGTGTTGTCGCCATCTGGAAGGTGTAGTGGTCGATGATTTTGGCTGCGGCAACGGTACGGGCTTCAAGGTTACGCAAAAAACGGGCGAGACGGAGTTGCTTGCTAGGCGCGATCGCATCTACTAATCCCAATGATAGCGCCTCTACTCCCCAAGGAACTCGACTTGTTTTCCTGTCACCTGTAACCACGGGTACAACTAGATTACAGAAGTTTCCCAGCAATTTTGCACGATACTCAGTAGCTTCTCGAATGGCAATTTCTTTGGGGCGATTACCCCATTCCCAATCATAAGGCGGTTGCCATTCGCGGATGGGACGCAAACGGTCTACTTGAGTGACGATCGCTATTGCTGGTAAATCTGCAACTTCTGCTTTGATGTCTTGCAAAAAGTCTACATCCATTTGCAAGGCAGGATCGAGGGCAGGGGTAACTAATAGCAGCAAATCTGCATCAATAGCATAATCAAGCACCAAATTTCGGAGATCGGCACGGTTGACTTGTTCGTAACCAGGTCTATCCAAAAGCGTCAAACTTTCCCCGTTTTGAGTCTGCCATTGATAATTTTGAATGCGATCGGTACTGGGTAAAACATCAACGGCTGCTAAATCTGCCTGAAATAGGGTGTTAATCAGGCTACTTTTTCCTGAACCGGTGCGCCCTACCAGCAGAATATTTACAGGTTTTTGCTCAACGGCTTCGGGTGGTTGAGCTTGAGTCAAGATTTCTCGGAGTGTTTGGGTTTTGGCTTTGGGTAAACTCGCTGTGGATACTACAGTTGCTGAAACTGGTAATGTACTGCGTCCGTAGAGTGCGATCGCTTGCCGACATAAATTTCTCAGGGCAGCTTCTCGGAATAACTGGCTCAAATTTCCTAATAATTGCTGAGTTGCCTGGTTACTAGAACCCTGACTGGCTTGTTTTGCCACCGCCGCCACCGGATTTAATACCCACTGTGCCCAGCTCCAAGCTTTCCAGAATTTTCGAGCCGATGGTTCCAACTTCCGATAGACTTCGTATCCTTGGTATGCTTGCCCAACCGTCACCTGATTGAGGACGGGAGATAATTTTTGCATCCACTGATCCATATCATCCACCGTTCCGCGAATCAGCCCGTAAGCTTGGGGGACGTAAATGTTCAGTAGAGGATATTGAATTTGAGGATTGTAAATATGAGCGATCGCTACTACCAAATCTTGGCATCGGTTCCAAAAAGTTGGCCAGTCTTCCCAAATTGGGCGATCGCTTTGTGCCGCTTGCAGAATCTCTTGGAGTGCGCTTTCTGCAAGCTTTGTGACATCACTTCCTACTGGTGCTGTTACTATATCCTCTGCTGTCGATTCGAGTTGTTCTTGAACCTGGGCTAATACAGCTTCCACTTGCTTAACAGCAGGTTGAGTCCATTTTACGAGTAGCCAACGCCAACCAACAAATAAAAGGGTGAATACAGCCCAAATCCAACTAATACCCCAAGCGTGAATTTGTGAACCTGCGGATACCAGTAAGAAAATAATGATAAACGCGATCGGGATTGCTAAGACGACCCACTGCCACGGTTTTAATCGCACCATTGCCCCATACCTGCTTTGAAATGTTGGGAAATTCGAGTTTTTGCAAAAATTACTCTTATAAAAAGTTTATCGTCTTCAATGTAAGCAGGATATTTGATTTTCTTGGATTAGTGCTAGACTCCTAATTATTAGGGATAAATGTTTTATTTTGCTGTGGGCAGCTGAATAAATAAATGGACATTTATATTTCTAGATTAGAAGAAGTTTTAAATTGCTCACTTGCTTATAGAACCAAAATTTAGTAACCAAGCTATGCAAACCATTACCGACATTGGCACGCTAATTGTCAGCACACCCGGAACCTGTGGTGGTCGCCCTCGGATTGTGGGACATCGAATTACGGTACACAACATTGCGATCGACTTCAACGCAGGTATGAAACCGGAAGAGATAGTTGTCCAAAGACCACAGCTAATGTTGGCACAAGTTTATGCAGCGCTAGCTTACTACTATGCTAACCAGGAAGTAATTGACACGGAGATTGCCGCAGAAATTAAAGAATACGATCGTTTGGAAGCTGAATACACGGCGAAGAGACAGTGAGCCAAATTCGTTTGTATTTAGATGAGGACAGCTTTGAAAAGTCCCTAATCAAAGCTTTCTGTAATGCAAACTTGGATGTTGTCACAGTCGCCGATGTGAGCAGGCAGAGCTATTCTGATGATGAGCAGCTAATTTGGGCAACAGAGCAAGGGCGTGCCATCTATAGCTACAACCGAAGAGACTTCTGCTACTTGCATAACGAGTTTTTAGCCACAGAGAGAAATCATGCTGGCATTATCTTGTTGCAGCAACAACGCTATTCGGTAGGGCAACAGTTACAAGGGTTTGCTATGTTGACTGAGCCTGATCTAACTATTGCTGATGCAAAGTTCTTTTTACTTTCATGTACGTCTTTCATAAATTATCTGAAATCGAAGATTTAGAGTGCGATCGCTTTTTCATCGTATTTTGGATATGAGGAGCGATTATGTTCGACACGCTCCGCGATCGCAAGTAAGAATAAGAGAGCAATATTCTTCTTTTCTGATGTCGGCATCAGAATAAACAATTTTAAATCCAGGCCGAACTTGTAAAAGTCCGGCTGATTTTAATCAATCGTCTATACGCAATAACTTGCGGTAAAACGGTTGTGAAAAATCGGTTAGGCGATGACGTTTATAGTTGTCCATAACTTCAATTAAAAAATTAATAAACTCGAAACTAGCCATCATCAGTTCGTAACTCAGGTCTGCGTTACCATCAAACTGAATTCGGCAACGGGTTAAGTCTGAGGGTAAAGTAGCAACATTCCAGGAGGCGACGAAGGGTATATGTTCACTAGCTTCTATCTTTCGGTGTCCTTCCAAGACCCCTTTTTGATAAAGACTGATGGCATAGGGTAAGAAATTGCGCTTAGTACCCTGGACGTAAGGTAAGTAAACACTGGCTTGTTGCTGAGTAGCAGGCTGGAGTTGCTCAATAGACATTGTTAAATATTCCTCAAGTTAGTTGGCAACTAGGGATATTAGTGGATGTTAGTAGTGTTCCCAAAAGATGTGTCTAAAGCACACAGTAGAAAGAGGGAGTAGGAAGCAGGAATAAAATTCCTCTACTCTGCACCCTTCCCTCTGCCTCTTTTACCCAATGCCCCATAAATGAAGTTACTGCTAAGAAATATTAAAATTTCGGTTACAATAAGGCTGCATTAACTTTGCTCGAAGCTGGGCGCAATAACATAATATGAAAAATCCCCACTATAAAGTTGTGGATGTTATTATTGCTATTTCTCCCAACAAAAAGCTCCTGCTACCTTGGTATCACTTTACATAAACCGGAGTTCTCATTGAAGAAAGTTCTACTCTACAAGCTTCCTGCCCAAGTGGTTATCAAAGGAATCAAGCCTCTGTCTAAGAGTTGGAAACGTGGTTAAGCTAAGTAGTTACCCAGAGTGGAAGTAGGAATAAAAGTAGTCCCAGCAGCTTTTGGCTTAGGGATAGCGGGTATTGCAGTTTGCCCATTCCGATTAATATCGGGAAAAGTAGCTTAGGGATATTTGTCCGTAAAATTACTAACTGTAGACAAATACTGGTTTTTGAATCAAGCAACCTAACCTATGCCAGCGAATTCCTGGCCCGAAGAAGATTCTTATCAAGAGCTTGATCCGCTCAACTCCTTGTTGTCTGACCTATCAGTAGATGAGGAGTCAGTGTTAGAGACAGATCCTATGTCTCTACCATCCCGGTTTCAAGGTCGTAGACGTAAGGCAGCTTTAGTCTTGACCGTTGTCTGGAGTGGGACGATCGCTCTACATTTAGTTTCTTGGGCTTCTATATTTATTCTAGGACTGACCACCATTCTAGGATTTCATGCTTTGGTGGTAGTGTTTACTAAATCCCGTCGCTATCCAAAAGAAATACAGGGAGATTTGCCCTTTGTATCTGTGCTAGTAGCTGCGAAAAATGAGGAGGCAGTAATTGCTAAATTAGTCAAAAATCTTTGTAATCTGGAATATCCAGGTGGGCAATATGAAGTATGGATTATTGACGATAATAGCAGCGATCGCACGCCAAATTTGTTAGCAGAACTAGAGCAGAAACACGACCAACTGAAAGTACTCAGGCGTTCAGCAGAAGCTAGTGGCGGCAAATCAGGGGCGTTGAATCAGGTGTTGCCTCTGACAAAGGGCGATATTATAGCAGTATTTGATGCTGATGCCCAAGTTGCACCAGATATGCTGCAACAAGTAATACCTTTATTTCAAAGAGAAAAAGTAGGGGCGGTGCAGGTGCGAAAAGCGATTGCCAACGCCAAAGAAAACTTTTTGACTAAGGGGCAAATGGCCGAAATGGCCCTTGATACCTGGTTTCAGCAACAGCGTACTGCCCTTGGTGGTATTGGCGAACTGCGGGGCAATGGTCAATTTGTCCGGCGTTCAGCCTTGGAAAGCTGCGGTGGCTGGAATGAGGAAACCATTACCGATGATTTGGATTTGACAATCCGCTTACATTTGGATAAATGGGATATTGAGTGTGTTTTCCATCCAGCAGTGCAAGAAGAAGGTGTGACAAGTGCGATCGCACTCTGGCATCAGCGCAGCCGGTGGGCAGAAGGCGGTTATCAACGCTATCTGGATTACTGGGATTTAATTCTCAAAAACCGTATGGGATGGCGCAAAAGCTGGGATTTGCTGATTTTTATGCTGATTATGTATATCTTACCCACAGCAGCAGTCCCAGATTTATTAATGGCGATCGCGCGTCATCGTCCACCAATGTTAAGTCCCATTACAGGTTTGTCCGTTACCATGTCGATGGTGGGAATGTATACAGGTCTAAGGCGCATCCGTCAAGATCCGAAATTCTCACTTTCTACATATTTACTGATGCTAGTGCAAACTATGCGTGGCAGTTTATATATGTTGCACTGGCTAGTCGTAATGAGCAGTACTACTGCCCGCATGTCGGTAAGGCCAAAGCGCCTAAAATGGGTGAAAACTTTGCATACTGGGAATGGGGGATAGGGCATGGGGCATGGGGGATGGGGAGATGATGGAGTAGAAGAGTAGAACGGTAGAGAAGAACTTTCTCAGGTCTTTCCCCAATTCCCAATGCCCAATGCCCAATTTTTTATTCATCATCAACTTCTGATTCTTCTACCCATTCAGGTGTAGTTATGGAATCAGAGAATTCTGTTGAATCCTCTGTGAAACGGATAATTTGTCCGTTGAAGAATTCTGCTAGACGTTGAGCCGCGATCGCTACTTCATCAACTTCCCAATCAGTTGCAGGTGTTCGCTGTGGCGATGGAGGCAAAGTTTGCGCTCCATTTCTATTTGCTCCATTTCCATTTGCCCCATTTCCATTTGTCCCATTTCCATTTCTTGCAATCGGCTCAGTTTTCAGTGGTGCTGGTGGTGGCGTTGCTGGCTGTGGTACTGGCGCTGGAGGCGAAATTTGCTGGTTGTAAGTCGGAGTAGCTGGTTGCTGAACGCGACTAGAGTCTTTTGGGGGAGGATTTTTTTTAGCTGAAGTAGAGTTTGAAGAAATTCCTTTTTCTATATTGATCTGGATTTCACGCTGGAAAGTCTGCTGGAAAGCCGCCGTAATCATAGGTAGATAAGATTTACCCTTGTCATACCACGCCTGTCTGATCGCAATTCGAGCTACAACACCGTCGAACTCTATAAGTTGGCTCATTTGGCGGAGCATTTCTTGCCTTGATTTTGGCTGGAGGTTAGCAAGCACCTGTTGCCAAACCTGAGTTAAATCATATTGTGCTTCTCCAACAACTTCTGAAGTTACTGGTTCAATGTTTGCAGGTGAGACTGGTAAAGCTACAGGTTCTGGGGTTGGTAGTGAAACTGAGTTAGCAGCAGAATTATGATTTTTTTGCGGTTCAACTACTGGAGATGAAGCAACGGGATGATTTTGAGCAGTCGCTACATGATGGTTTGTAGAATTATGATTTTTTTGCGGTTCAGCTATCGGTAAAGAAGAGACTGCATGATTTTGGGGAACTGCTGGAGGATAGCTAGGAGACACAGCCGGTGAGGTAACTCGCGGCGCGACAGTTGGGGCTTGTGGTTGAATATTCGTCGCACTGGGTAACAATCCTAGTAATGTTACCTCTAACCACAAACGCGGCTGAGTGGTATTTTTAATTTGTACTTCAGCTTTTCGCAGGTGTTCCTGTCCTGCTAAAATCACGCTCATATCGAAGTATCGGGCAAACTCAACCAGCGCTGCCCAGGTTTGCTGAGTACAAGCAACCAAATCCTGGCGGTTGGGTGCAGTTTTGGCAATGAGTAAATCGCGGTAGAAGGCGGCGAGATTTTGGAGGAGAGTTAGGGGTTCTCGACCACGATCTAAAGTTTTGTGGGTACTGTCTAGAACTGCTTCTGGTTTATCTTGAGCGATCGCATTTAAAAGCCCCAGCAAGTCCTGTTCGCTTACTGTCCCCACCAAATCCCAAACTCTATCCGGTGTTACTTCACCCTCCAACAAACCCAATTGGTCGAGTAAACTTTCGGCATCCCGTAACCCTCCCTGAGAAAGTTGGGCTACCAGGGTTACAGCGTCGGGTGAAATATGAATGCTTTCATAAGATGCGATCGCACTTAAATGCTTAACCATCGCTTCTAATTGAATGCGTCTAAAATCAAATCTTTGACAGCGCGAAATAATTGTTGGTAACACCCTTTGCGGATCTGTTGTCGCCAACACAAAAACTACGTGTCTCGGTGGTTCTTCTAGGGTCTTAAGTAGCGCATTGAATGCCTGGGTACTGAGCATGTGGCATTCATCGATTACATAAACCTTGTAACGACACTGCACAGGAGCAAACTGGGCTTTTTCAATCAACTCGCGGATATTATCGACACCAGTGTTACTAGCGGCATCGATTTCAATTACATCTAAGGCGTAACCCTTGGTGATTCCCTGACAAACATCACACACGCCGCAGGGTTCAGCAGTGGGGCGATCGCTTTTGAGACAATTGAGAGATTTCGCCAGAATCCGCGCACTAGAAGTTTTCCCCGTACCTCTTGGCCCAGTAAATAAATAGGCGGGGGCGATTTTGGATGTACCGATCGCATTCGTGAGGGTGGTAGCGATCGCCTCTTGTCCCACCAGTTCAGCAAAACTTTTGGGGCGATATTTGTGGTGCAGGGGTTCGTAAGACATGGAAAAATAGACTTCAATGCCTTTCAACGTGAATTAGTAGCACCGAGTCGAGTTTAGAATTCAATTATTTTAAACTCTCGTACCTGCTTTGTTTATCGATATTGCCATAGCGCTTACACTCAACTAATGCCGTCAATTTTGGCACTCAGGAAAGCAAGCAACCAGATCATATTCTTAACTATGATTCCAACATCAACGTATCGGAATTATAGCATAGCATTTAGTACATTTGTTCTAGATAAGGGAGAGACGCGATGAATCGCTTCTGTACAGGAATTCTAATAATTATTCCCCCATGCCCAATGTCCCATGCCCCATGCCCAATCCCCAATGCCCAAGAGAAAAATACGTTTTATTGACTGAACTAACGCTATAGTCCAGTGCGATCGCTACAATTTTAGGATAGGCAAAATTCGATGGTGCAGCAGATGCTCAAGCGGCTATTTCAATGGCTCAAAAAGCTTTTTCAGAGCTTGTTCGGTGGAAAACAGAATGTCTCAAAATCTAGAGGGAATATCCCAAAAGAACCAGCACCACCCCTAAGCGATACCGATCTGGAATTTCTCTTCACCGAGCTATTGCAAGGAGTACATCAAGCACGAGGGGAAGCCTGGGCGCAAAAGTGGCTGTATAATATTGAACATCGGATTACAACTCAAGACTGGGTTGAGTGGTTAGGGCGTTTTGGCGAAAAATTACTAGCATCACCTACACCCAATAATGAAATAGCTGCGCGGTTAGTACAACTAGGTGAGTTGAACATCGGAGAAGTCGGAGATGTTGCCTATAGTATGGGGATGCAGCTGTTGACACGCAATCAAGGCGAACCAATTTGGGAATATGAAGGGCCAGATGGCATTAGCACGATTTTACCCTCTGAGCCAAGCGCCCCGATATCAGAGTCAGTAGATGTGCTAGAGAACGCCCCAGAGGGAGAATACCAAACTGTCACCCTAGAAGAGTTGTTGGTGATGTTGCAGGACGATGAAAACTTACGCCAGCAAATTGCTGAACAGCTTTCGGTTGAGACAGATGATCCACAAGTGCTTGTCCAGGCATTGATCAATCAATTATATCCTGCTGGTCAATCGACTACAGAGCAAGCAGAAAATTAGTCGAATCGGGGAATTGTAACGTTGTAATGCTTTAGTCTTGAATGTTTGTATATTTTTTGCTAACCTGCGACGGAAGCGCCGTCACAATCTAATGGATTTTTACGTAATTGATGATTTTTTTAACACAACGATGGCTACAATCTAGAAAAACAAAATCCAATAGTGTGGCAGATGCTCAGGCGGATATCGCAGTCGCTTAAAAGGTTTTTAAAGCGCCTCATTGAAAGTAAGCAGGGTAGTTCTCTCAAGGGTGCGAGAGGGCGCAATCTGGTGGGTGTACTACCAGAACTAACCAATGCCGATCTAGAACAATTGTTTATCCAATTGTTAGAAGGCGTGCATCAAGCACGAGGAAGACAGTGGGCATTGAGGTATCTGCAACGGGTCGAAAATCGGATTCCGGCTGAACGCTGGATAGATTGGTTGGTGATGTTTGGCGAAAGCTTGCTAGCTTCACCTACACCGAATCCTCTTTTAGCAGCCCAGATGGTGCAATTGGGGGAACTTGGTGTTGGCAGAATTGGAGATGTTGCTTATGACATTGGCATCCGAATCATGCAAAACTCACCTACACAGATAGAGTATGAGGAAAATTATCCCGAAGAGGACTTAGAAATCACTCCTGAAGAATATGGGGTAGAAATCACTCCTGGGGAAGAACTGATCCACAACTTAGGTGAGCAGTTATGGGAATATGATGAGCCAGATGTCATAGAAACCACTCCTGGGCAAGAACTGATCCGCAATTTAGGGGAGCAGTTATGGGAGTATGATGAGCCAGATGTTGTAGAAATCGCAACTGATGAAGAAATTATCCCAATTTTGCCTGAGCAAGAGCTAATTCGTAGCTTAGATGAGCAGTTATGGGAATATGACGCGCCAGATGTTGAGCCAATGGCGTCAGCACCTGAAAATACCTCTTTTGAGGAAAGATTCACCGAGAATTTAGAGGAACTGGTGTTGGAGTATGAAAGCGAAGAAGCCCAAACCACAATACTCGAAAATCTCCCTCTCCCGGCAAAGCAAGATTCAATCACCTTGTTAACGCAACTAAGGTTCGATGATGAAGAAGTTCTTCAAAATCCAACAGGAGCAAATCTCCTTTCTACTAGGCAAAGAAGTGAATTAACAACTTCTCCCTCTGTGGAAACCTGGGATAACGCTTTGACAAATTTAGAGCCAAATGTGGCTAATGCATTAGATGAGTTGTGGGTGAGATTGGATCAGAGTACCAATTTAGTCCAGCAACTTGCTTCTAACTTGGCAGTTCAAAGCAGTAATTCTCCTGGTATTATTGAGCGACATGGCGATAATCCGATTACCCACGCTCAAGGGTGGTTTTACCAAGGTCTTCAGCAAGCAAAAACAGGGGATTTGTTAGGCGCGATCGCATCTTACGATCAAGCTATCGAACTTCAACCTGAATTCTCAGAGTATTGGTTTAATCGAGGCTTGACGCTGTTCCATTTAGAACGTTTTGAAGAAGCGATCGCATCTTACGAAACCGCCATAGAATTAAAACCCGACTTCTACAAGGCTTGGTATAACCGGGGCGGAACTCTCGGAGAATTAGGATATTTTGAAGAAGCGATCGCATCTTTTGACAAAGCCATAGAAGTTAAGCCAGACTACCAAGAAGCATGGTCTAGCAAAGGTTTGGCACTGCTGAAATTAGGTTGGCTACCCGAAGCGATTGCTAGTTATGACCAAGCCCTGTATTTGGAACCAGAAGACCAGGAAAACTGGTATCACCGAGGGATAGCCCTAGCTGTAGGCGAACAATTTGCAGAGGCGATTATATCCTACGATAAAGCCCTAGAAATTAACCCTGAATATCACGAAGTTTGGATAGATCGGGGTGTAGTGCTGTTTAATTTAGGAAGGTGGTCAGAAGCGATCGCTTCCTGGGATAAAGCACTGTCAGTTCAAGCCGACTTCTACTTAGCTTGGTACAACCGAGGTATAGCGTTAGACAACTTAGGTCGTCGCCAAGAAGCGATCGCATCCTATCGGCAAGCGATCGCTATTAAACCCGACTTCCACCTAGCTTGGTATAATCAGGCCGTAGCGCTGTTTTATTTAGAACAATTTGCCGAAGCGATCGCTTGTTATGACAACGCTTTGGAAATTAAACAAGATTATTGGGAAGCTTGGATTGGTCGGGGAACTGCGATCGGTCATTTAGTAGATTCTGACGCATTGCTGAATTTATCGAGTAGTATTACAGCGATAAATCCCGACTTACAACAGGTTGGCTACGAAGGAAAATTAGCCAGCTACGAAGAAGGGTTAAAGCATCTGCGGACAGATACCCACCCAGAAGGCTGGGGGAGATTGCATTTGGCGATCGCTAATACTTACTACGAACAAGGTAAAAAACATCCCAATCCCCGCGATTATTGGCGCAAAGCAGCATCTGAATACCATCAAGCGCTGTTAACTCTGACACTAGAATATTTTCCCCAGTTCCACTTAGAGGTTTTACAATCTCTAAGCAAAGTCTTGATGGGTTTGGGACAAACAACACAAGTCCAAGAATTGCTGCAACGCGGTACAGATTTATTGCGACAATTGCTGAGTGAAGAAACTCGCTCAGACGAAAGTAAAAAACAGCTAGCTTTAAAATTTGCAGGCTTCGATCAATTGGCAGTTGATTTAGCAGTAGAATCTGGTGATTTAGTAGAAGCTTGGGAAATTGCCGAACAAGGCAAAAATGCTTGTTTAAACAGGCTGCTTTCTGGCTGGAATGATAATATCTACTCGCCCCATTATAGTGCAATTCAAGAACTATTCAATCCCACAACAGCAATTATTTACTGGCATATTAGCCCAGTAGCCTTACATACTTTCATTCTCAAAGACCAAGCGCCATCGCCGATTCTCCTGTTTACACCCATGCAAGATACCGGGGGAATACCTTTAGGAGAAGACGCTATCCGTCTCAATGAATTACCTTTACCCGAAGCAGTACAACGCCTAATTGAATTTGAAACTTGGCTAGAAGATTGGCATCAACAATACCAAAAATATCGCACCATAACCCAAGACAAAGAAAGTAAAAACCAGCATTCTTGGCGAGTTGATATGGAACAGAAGCTGGTGCAGTTGTATGGCATCTTGAATATTTCCACAATTGCCCAGGAACTCGAAGGCATCACCCAACTAGTTTTAATTCCTCACCGCGACTTGTATAGATTGCCCATTCATACGCTTTTCCATCTCTCTTCCCCATCTCAGGAAGAGTTACCGAATGTGGAGTCAAATTTTACCGTTACCTATCTACCTAGTGCCCAAACAGGTTTATCAATCAGAACTAAAGATATTTGGCAGTGGCAAAATCAGTTATTGCTCAGTGTTGAACATCCTGAAAGTGCAGGTTATCCTACACTAAAATTTGCTAAACTTGAGTCTGAAGTTGTTAGCCAGATGTTCCATAATATCCAGCGAATTCAGGGAGCAGAAGTTACAAAAAATATTGTCGAAAATGCCTTGTCTGATAATTATAATATCTTTCATTTTACGGGTCATGTCACTAATAATTTGGCTGAACCCAAAAAATCAGAATTAGCATTATCAGGCGAAGATAAGCTTACTCTAGATGAAATTTGTCAACAAAATCTATCAAATTACAACCTTATTACTCTCTCTGCCTGTGAAAATTTAAGTACTGGCAACCACATTATCAACAGCGAATATGTAAGTTTAGCTAGTGGTTTAATGAGTCAGGGCGTTCCTCATATAGTAAGTACTCTCTGGAGTGTAGAATCTTCAGCTAGTGCTTTGGTAATGATAGAGTTTTACCGAAGATTACAGCCTAATAAATCAGCAGTTACTGCCTTAGCAGAAGCAACACTATGGCTGAAAGAACTAACGGCTGGAGAACTGACAAAATGGTATGAAGATATCTTGAATAATCTTCATCCTGAAGAATTACGAATTCAAACTTATTTAGCTACACAACTATATAGAAATAGTAAGATGGCATCAGATAAAAATCTTTATAATCATCCTTACTACTGGGCAGCATTTACGATTACAGGTAAACCGAATTAATCATTTGAGGTAGGGGCAATTGATGAATTGCCCCTACCTCAAAATTTTTACTTTTAGTTTATAAACCTTTGAATTAAGTCTAATCTAATTCCCTACGTCCTTCCAATGCCCTTGCCAAAGTTATTTCATCAGCATATTCTAAATCACCACCTACAGGTAAACCAAAAGCAATTCGTGTAACCTTGGTGAATGGTTTCAGTAGCTGACCGATATATAGTGTTGTTGTCTCTCCTTCTACACTTGGACTAATTGCTAGAATTACTTCCTGGGGTTTTTGCTGACTTACTCGCCGTTGCAAAGCCAATATAGTTAACTGTTCTGGGCCAATTCCATCAATTGGAGAAATCACCCCACCCAAAACGTGATATTTGCCTTTATACTCGCGGGTTTTTTCCAGCGCAATTACATCGCGGGGATCTGCTACGACACAAATAGTTTTGTTGTCCCGGTTGGCATTGCGGCAGATTTCACAAACAGGTTCAGCAGATAAATGAAAGCAAACAGAACACAAACCGATCTGTTTTTTTGCTTCAATTAAAGCTTGTGCTAAAGCTTCTACTTCTGCTTCTGGACGCTTTAAAATATGCAAAGCCAGTCGTTGGGCAGATTTAGGGCCAACTCCCGGCAGGCGTTGTAATTGCTCAATTAACCGTGCTAAAGGGCGTGCGTAAACCGTTGTCTTATCTCCAGAATGTTTTTACCTTAACTATGATGACATTCTTACAGAATTTTGGAGTAGTCATTTAATTTATTAGAAGTCAAACAGGCTCTACACACCCCGTCTGCTAGGCAGGGCCGTTTCATTCTCTAAAAGGCTCTGATTTACAAGCGTTTCAAGCAAAAAAGTCAGGTGACTAAAAAATCTGATTGGGCAAGAAAATCGCGTAGGCGTAGCCCGTCGTAGACATCGCACTGAAATTTAGTCGTTGAGGTGGTAGCTTTTCGATGACCAAATCAAGCAAGTTTCTGACTCATACTCTTGACAAAATATCTAAGAGATCGAATGAAACAGCCCTGCGTCTGCTAGGTTCTAAAACATGGGTATAAACAATCGATAACCTCAACTGGTAGACCTGAACTGCTTCTAGGAATTGATCTAAACCCCATTAATACGCAAAACTAGACGCTGTAGGGGCAATTTATGAAGTGCCCCTACTGAAAAATCAGGGTTTCCGCTATTATTTGCGTAAGTCTTGATTAAGTATCTCTCTGTGAAGCTTCTCAGTCTTTTCGCTTTATAGTGTAACTACAGAAAATCACTTCATAAAAGTTCGTGCAGTTTATATATAGGGAATCATAAGCAAGACAGCCTGAAAAATCTCTGGCTACATAGTAAGCATTGAGAAGAGACATACTATGACTAAGAAGACCTATCAAGATAAAGACCGTGATCTAGATGCCTTGTTGAGAGATATTGAAACGTGGTTTAGTGGACAAGGCTATCAAATACAAACTAATAAAACAGACGGAACTTGGTTCTTGCAAGCTGCAAAAACTGAGATGTGGCGAAAAGCAATTGGTGCATCTAGAGCATTCAACGTTCTGATTCAAGGACAACCGAAAGATTTTTCTGTGGAACTCAGCACTGGAGAATGGGCATCGAATTTGACTGCTGGCGGTGTTGCAGCAGTCTTGACAGGTGGTGCTACTTTGCTTGTTAGTGGTCTTGCCGCAGGCTGGTCGAAGAAGATTGAGAGTGATTTGTGGAATTTTATCGACCAGAAGGTTATGTTTGGCGAAAAAGCTAAGTCTGTTCAAGAATTAGTTGTTCTGAAGACTCAAAACACGTTAGAAGAGAAACTTAAGCAGCTTAGAGATGCCTATGATCAGGGTTTCATTGATGAGATTGCGTACAATGCCAAAAAGCTAGAAATTGAAGGTCAAGTGCGGGTTACTCAGCAAAATGCCGGGACTGAAGAAAAGCTGGTAAAACTCAAGAGCTTGCTCAATGCAGGAATTTTGAGTCAAGGTGAATTTGAGATGAAGAAGGCTGAATTGATGCGAGAGTCTTCTAATTCGGAATTGGATGCCCAGATTTCTAAGCTCAATGCTGCTTTGGCTGCCGAAATTATTACACAAGAGGAGTATGAGAGCAAGAAAGCAGCGATTCAGAGAGAATCTCAACTTGCGGGTAAAATCAAGCAGCTTCAGAATGCTAGAGATGCTGGAATAATTACTGGTGAAGAGTTTGAGAATAAAAAGCTAACTCTGCAATTGAGTCCGACTTACAAAGATCATGTGACCAGTTAATTATAGGTTTCATAGGTTTCAATAATTAAAATAGCCTAATATATCTTCAAATAAAAAAGCGCCCCCTATTAACAGAGGGCGCTTTTTTTAATTGTAGAGACGCTATGAATAACGCCTTAAGATTATGATTAACCGTTGATAGCAGGAGCGGTTAGAGCTACAGGAGCAAAATCACCAGCAGCCAAATCTAGAGGGAAGTTGTGAGCATTGCGCTCGTGCATT
>NZ_JBALDM010000005.1:0-14093 GCF_036917435.1 Nostoc sp. | reverse complement strand
GACCAACCTACGAATACGAAGCGATCGCGCTTGAGCCAGTCGTCTAGAACGTCAAACCACCCTCTACTGGGCGCACGTCCAACTGCGATGGTCATTAGAGCAAATCTCCAAATGTTTATAAGTACAGGTTGTATCTGTATTATAGATGGCTGTATAAAATGCCTTCTATGAGCAGAAAGTTAACCGGGTTGTTAACCAAGTTTACAATTTTTTACATACCTTTAATCATATTAGGCGTAAATCGTTAATTTTTCTAGGGGTTTTGTAATAAAAATTAATTTTTGTTCTAGATAAGGTGGTGAATGGGAAGTGGGGAGTATGAGAACAATAAAAATGTCCAATGCCCAATGCCCAATGCCCAATGCCCATTTTCCTAGAATCAGTCAGCTGACGCTAAAATGAGTCCACAAGTTAAATTTGATTATTGCTAAATGTTTACCATCGATTTAAGCATCAGAAACACTGCTTTCCCTATCTCGGTACAACGTAAGTCAGCAGAAGATGCTGAGGCTGTCTATCAGCTAATTTTGGCAGCCATCCGTTCTGGAAATCCTGACATTGTGGAACTCAAGTGCGAGGGCAAGACAGAGAAAAAAATTGCTGTCCGTGCTAGTGAAATTTCTGGGGTGCAGATTGTTCAGAAAGATGGTACAACCCCTGGTGGTGGCAGACCACCTGGATTTTTCGCTGTAGCTGCTGAGTAACAAAGGTTGACAAATGGCTCAAGTGGGCATTGAGGTCAAGGATTTAAATTTTAGTTGGCCGAATGGAGAGAAAGTTATCAAATCTTGCTCTTTAGAAGTACCCAAGGGTGAGTTTTGGATGCTTTTGGGTACAAATGGCAGTGGAAAATCAACGTTACTTAGACTGCTGGCGGGGTTATTAGCTCCTGAATCTGGCGAAATTCGGGTTTTGCATCCCGTTGGCTTTGTTTTCCAAAATCCAGATCATCAACTGGTAATGCCAACAGTTGGTGCTGACGTGGCTTTTGGATTGGTGGAAGAAAAGTTGCCACCTGCTGCCACTAGAGCAAGAGTTGAGGAGGCGCTTGGGGCAGTAAATTTGCTTACCCTGCAACGACGACCTATTTATGCACTCTCTGGGGGACAGAAACAACGAGTGGCGATCGCAGGTGCGATCGCTCGTCGCTGTGAAGTCTTATTATTAGATGAACCCACTGCTTTACTAGATCCAGATAGCCAGTTGGATTTAGTTGCTAGTGTCCGTCGTCTTGTCAAAAGTAGAGGGATCACAGCCTTGTGGGTAACACATCGATTAGACGAGTTAAATTACTGTGACGGCGCTTTTTTGCTAGAAAAAGGCTCTCTGGTAGATAGGGGTGAAGCCCAACGCCTTAAACAACGTCTGATGGAGGTACACAGCGAAGCCTCTTAAATATAGGTCTGAGTGCTGTACGCGAATAGCGGGGCGTTTAGTCCGTTCTAAGTGCTGAGTAAAATCCAAAGCTCTGATACTTTTCTTTTATAACTGATAACTGCTGTGTCTTTCATAGGTAGTTTTCTAACTCAGCACTCTTCATTTTTAATACTGAAAAAGAACTGAAAACGCACCTTTTAAACAAAGGTGCGTTTTCAGTTGGTACGTCTATATTTATACCAAATTCATACAAATTGAAAACTGATTGGGACAGATGGAATCATAGAACCCTTTAAGAGAAAGAATTCTCAATCTAAAATCTCAAATGGTATTAGGTTGCAGTTTTATAAGGCTACCGTATTTTTTATTCTATGTAGCATAGTGTTACAGACAATGCATCAATTATTATAAAACTTATGAATGAATTTTGTTAACTCTAGAAAATTGTGATTAAAAACCATGTCCCGTTCCTTACTCCAAGCCGTTTTGTTGGTGGACGGCTACAATATAATAGGCGCTTGGCCTTGCCTTAAAAAAACGCGTGATAACGTTGGATTAGAGGCTGCACGGGGCGAACTTGTGGAAGCAATGACTGGTTATAGTGCGTTTCAAGGTTATTCAACTCAGGTAGTTTTTGATGCTCAGTATCAGAATTCTTCTAGCAATAAAGAAATAATTACTGAGCTTTTATCAGTGTATTACACTGATTTTGGGCAGACAGCAGATACTTACATTGAAAAATCCTGTGCTTCTTTTCGCCATCAAATAGCGCAATCTTTGATTTCTCGTGTGATTGTTGCTACATCAGATCGGGCACAGCAGTTGATGATACAGGGGTATGGGGCTGAATGGTTGTCGGCACAACAACTCTGTGGGGAAGTAGAAGCTACCGTCTGCCGGATGCGACAGAAATATCATACGCGCAAACAATCTAAGAGTAGGTTTTTAGCTAATGCCATTGATGCTAAGGCGCGGCAACGTCTGGCTGAATTACGAATGGGATTACAGTAAATATCTAGTATTTAAGAGTCTCTGCTTAAGTTTCTGAATGGATTTTGGCTGGAAAAATTATCTAAAATTAAGCATATAAAAAAATATTGGCGAAAGTACTTGCCAAATAATGTTTTTAGCCCTAGGATTATAAATTGTGAGTGGTCCTCAGTAGCTCAGTGGTAGAGCGATCGACTGTTAATCGATTGGTCGCTGGTTCGAATCCGGCCTGGGGAGTTTAAAAAATTTAGATTTTAGATTATCCTTCAATAATCTATGGTCGTTAATTGGTGAGAGGTTAAGATAATTGCACCTTGATCAATAGGGTGCAAGAAAAAAGCCGAAATCCAGCCTCAAAGCTGGTTTTCGCAGATTTTTATAAAATGAACATAATGATAATAAAATACGGGCAAGGAACCGAGCAGCATTTGCATCTTGCTCCACTTACGATTATCATTTTCAATACAAATATTTTGAGTATTTTAGCTGATTAACAAAATTCGCTTTATTTTGACCTATTACGGATGGTTTTAGGCTAGTTCACTAATCTTTGAGATAGTTTGGTTTGATAGCGCCTACTTACTTAATTTTCATAATATGAACACTGAAATAAACCCCAGAATACCTGTTGCTTTAACTATTGCTGGTTCAGATAGTGGTGGCGGTGCAGGAATTCAAGCTGATTTACGTACCTTTGCCTTTCATTGTGTCCACGGTACTAGCGCCATAACCTGCGTCACGGCACAAAATACTCTAGGAGTGAAAAGGGCCGATGCTATGGCAACAGAGGCTGTTGTGGCGCAAATTCAGGCAGTTGTTGAGGATATTGGCGTACAAGCTGCTAAAACAGGTATGTTGCTCAATCAGGAGATTATTTTTGCTGTTGCCCAGCAGGTGGAAGCTTTACAAATTCAGAATCTAGTAGTTGATCCAGTAATGGTTTCACGTACAGGGGCACAATTGATTGATGATGATGCTGTGAAGACTCTATGCCATACCCTAATTCCCAAGGCAGTTATCATCACACCAAATCGCTACGAAGCTCAGATTTTAAGCGGGTTAGAAATTAATTCCTTGGAGGATATGCAAGCTGCTGCTGAAATTATTTACAAGACTTTACATACGAAGGCTGTTTTAGTTAAGGGCGGTGGTATGCGGGGGGATTTGCGTGGCGTTGATATCTGGTTTGATGGGGACAAGTTGGAAGTTTTGACTACAAAACAAGTAGAGACAAAAAATACTCACGGTACTGGTTGTACACTATCGGCTGCGATCGCTGCTAATCTGGCTAAGGGAAATGACTTGTGGCCAGCAGTGCAACAGGCAAAGGAGTATGTGACTACTGCACTCACTTACGCCCTAGATATTGGTAAAGGGCAAGGCCCTATAGGACACTTTTTTCCAATTGTGGGGATTAGGAACTGGGGACTGGGGACTAAGAACTAGGAAGATTACCCAATTCCCAATTCCCAATTCCCAATTCCCAATTCCCAATCGCAAATCTTTGCCCTTTCGGAATTTTTCTATTATTCTTGGGCATAGTTTCAGGGCTGACTATCTCTGTTAGCATCTCTGTACGATCTACTTACCTTGATTTTTAATACCAAGCCCCTGATGCGAACAACCATAGGTTCTGTTCACAAAAACTCGCCAACGCCGACTACTCAACCCTACCCTCCCTCTGTACCACTATCTGTATACAGGGAATTGTCAGCAGAGTTACAAGCAGCACAGGCGAGATTAAATACACTCACTACCCAAAATCAGCAACTAGCACAAGAAAATCAACTATTACGCCAAGAAATTATCAAAGTTGTTGAATCTTTTTCTCATTTGCAAAATGTTGCTGATTCCCATGCTACGCCTAATTATCAGCAAGCTGCCCAAGCTTTTAGCAGTGTGAAAAGCGTCGCCAACCAGCCAGGAACTCAAGCACCTCCACGTCAGCAGGTTGCTCATCTATATCCACCTATTGTCCCCAAGACACCACCCGAAAAAAACCGCCACCAAAACTTTTCTAAACCTGTAATGGAAATGAATTTCCCGATACAAGAACCAGTTTTTATAGAAGAGCAACAAGTAAGTTACTATTCCACTACTGAGCCAGATGCTAAGGGACTCAATGGCTGGTGGTTAATTATCACCATCTTGTTAATCATGCTTACTGCCTTTAGCGCTGGATATTTCGTTGTGCGTCCCTTGTTTGAACATCAGAAACGTTAGTTGATACTCCTACAGTCAGCAACAGGCTACCGAGCAATTTCTCTGCAATCACTCTCTAAATATCTGAAGATATCTGCTAGATAGCGGAATTTATCTATTTTTTAGGTTATAAAAGCTACATAAAATGCTAACTTTACAGTAACTTCTTTATGTTATAACCTCACAGATTATCTAATTAATAAATCCTTGCTAGTTCTCATGTCTCAAGCATCAGGCAATGCATATACACTTTAAGAAAGTGGTAATTATTACATATCTTTTAGGAAAAGCACTGCTAGTTACAGCTTCAGACAGTGGATCTGGTTAGATATATAAACGAAGCTAGTAGAAGTCAGGAGTCAAGAAGATGAAAAAAGTAGAAGCTATTATCCGCCCATTTAAGCTAGATGAGGTAAAAATTGCTTTGGTTAACGCTGGTATCGTCGGTATGACTGTTTCTGAAGTCCGGGGGTTTGGACGGCAGAAAGGTCAAACTGAACGGTATCGCGGTTCTGAGTACACTGTGGAGTTTCTGCAAAAACTCAAAGTGGAGATTGTTGTTGACGACAATCAAGTTGATATGGTGGTAGACAAAATTATTGCTGCTGCCCGCACTGGTGAAATCGGCGATGGTAAAATTTTCATCTCGCCTGTTGAGCAAGTGATTCGGATTCGTACTGGCGAAAAGAACACAGAAGCGGTTTAAAAAAGTTAGGAGTAGAGACGCGATTAATCGCGTCTCTAAAGGAGTTGTGAGTCAGGACTAAATGAATGAAGATTTAGTATATTTCATAAATTATAACTCTTGATTCTTAACTGCTAACTCTCTCTAGTTGCGGAAGTAAAGCTGTAAAAGCCTTGCCTCGATGACTTATTGACCTTTTTAACTCCCGTGTCATCTCAGCAAAGCTCAATTGCAACTCTTGTACATAAAAAATTGGATCGTAGCCGAAACCACCATCACCACGAGGTGTGTGAAGAATTTCACCACGACAAATACCTTCAGATTGTAATGCGATCGCACCATCAGGACGAGCGATCGCTACTGCACAAACAAATTGAGCTTGTCGATTTACCTCGTTACCTAATTCTCTCAAGATCCTAGCAATCCGTTCTGAGTCGGTTTTAGCATAACGTGCAGAATAAACCCCTGGTGCGCCATTTAGGGCATCTACTTGCAAGCCCGAATCATCAGCAATTGCCCAGTTTCCCGTAGCTTGAGCAATTTGTGATGCTTTTAAGCAAGCGTTAGCGGCAAAAGTTTCGCCCGTCTCTTCAATTTCCAATTCTTCCGGTTTGAGAGTTAATTCCCAACCAGAATTTTCCAGGTAAGCTTGCATTTCCCGTAACTTACCTGGATTTCCTGTGGCTACTACAAGTAATTTTATCATTGGTCATTGGTCATTGGTCATTAGTAATTTACCAAGGAGAAAGGACAAATGACTAATGACTAATTAATGAATTTTACCCCGCCCACTGTTTCGCCCAAGCAAGAGTTTGATGCACTTGCTCAATTGTTGGGGCTTCGCAGTAGAGGCGTAAAACTGGCTCAGTACCGCTAAACCGAATCATTAACCAGCTTTTATCAGCTAGGCGATATTTGTAGCCGTCAATTGTCTGACAATCAATTACTGCTAATCCGGCAATTTCGGTTAAGGGTTGAGTTTGCAGTTGTTGCAAAAGACGCGATCGCACTTGCATGTTTGCTAAGGGTAAATCAATGCGATCGTAAGCTGAGTTAAACCCTGTTTGTTTTTGCAAGTAGCGATTATACTCACCTAAATCTAAACCAGAGTCTACGATCGCCTCTAGCACATACAATGCTGATAGCAGTGCATCACGTTCGGGAATATGGCTACCATAGCCGATTCCTCCCGACTCTTCGCCACCCAGTAACACTTTTGCTACTAACATTCTGTCAGCTATGTATTTATAACCAACTGCTGTCTCAAAGACTGAGAGGTTATGTAGTGCTGCTACAAGGGGCATTAGGTCAGAACCACTAACGGTTTTGACTATTTCACCACTAAAGCCACGCCGTAGGGTTAAGTGGTCGATTAATATTGGGATTAATACTTGGGAACTGAGGAAATTTGCTTCTCCATCTACTGCTGCAATGCGATCGCAGTCTCCATCAAATACCAATCCTACCGTTAAACCTGATTTATCGGTTTCTCGGTGAGCTTTGATGACTCCAAATAACTTTGAAAGGTATTTAGGTAAGGGTTCCGGCGCACCGCCACCAAATAGGGGATCGCGTTCTGAGTTGATTTCTTTGACTTGATTACCTAGTAGTCTGGCCAATCCGCCAGCCGCAGCCCCATGCATGACATCGGCAAATAACGTTAATTTGCCAGATGCGATCGCAGCCCGAAGTTTGGCAATATCAACTTTAGCTTCTAACGCTTGGGTATAACTAGGCCAGGGATCGAATTTTTCTTGCTTACCTGGGGTAGCTGCTAGTGGTACTTCCACCGACAACTGCTCTTCTATCTCTTTTGTAACTTCTGGCGGCACTGATCCACCAAAACAACCTTTGACTTTTAACCCCAAATATGTGCCAGGATTGTGGCTGGCTGTAATTACCAACGCACCTAAAGCATTGAGTTCTTTTGCAGCCCAACTATAAGCTGGGGTTGGGGCAAAGCTTTCGCTCAGTAGCACATCAAATCCGACAGCAGAGACTGTATCGGCAACAGCACGAGCAAAGTCTTCAGCCATGAATCGGCGATCGTAACCGACAATTATTGTGCGGCTACCCACGCTAGAAAAATACGTATTATATAATACTTTTGCGGCGACTGGCGCGACCAGGGCTAGGCGTTCAAAGGTGAACTCGTCACCAATAATGCCCCGCCAGCCGTCTGTACCAAACTTGATTGAGTTAGCTACAACTGGCATCTAGGTATCCTAACTGTCTACTTGAGGATTTTAGCATTTATACAGTGTATAAAGTAAAAAAAGAATCTAGTAAAAATATGTACTAATAATACTTAAGACAAAATCTGTGATTAATTTTTTAAAATCTAGGGGTAGCTTGAACAGAGGAACAAAACCAAACACTAAGAATCCTTGATTTTCTTAGTTGAACAAAGTTAAACCCAACCTATAAATATTTGATTTTTTCAGACGCATAAAAGAGCGCTAACCGGTTACTCAGAAATGCTTTGGTTATTTGGGCTTCGGCTAGTTGTCTAGTGGGGAAATTGGTGATTTTAAAGTTGATACTAAATGTGGAATCTAAGAAAATAGAGCAGAGGTTGAGCAAGCTATCTTTGTATCTGTTAATTAATGCAAAAGGCGAATTATGAACGGTAAAGAATTGTTGAGACGTTACGCTGCTGGGGAGAGAGATTTTAGCGGGGTCGATCTCAAAGGAGCTAATCTTAGTGGAGTCAGTGTTAATTTTGACGTTGGAGCTTATGACGAACCCTACCGTCAGGGAATTACTTCCGATTTGAGCGGGATTAATCTTAGTGGTGCCGATTTGACTCAGGCTAACTTGAGGGGAGTTAATTTGGAAGGAGCCAACTTGAGTAATGCCAAATTGACCTGTACTAATTTGAACCAGAGCAAACTCACCAATACCGACCTGAGTGGAGCCAACTTGACCGAAGCTTGGCTGGAATGCGCTGAGTTGGATGGTACTAATATGAGAGGGGCTAATTTATTTCGTGCTGAAATTAGAGTTAGCGATGCATTTAGTCCCGACCTGACTGGAGCTAAAAATGTAGATACCGTCAATTTTACTGGCGGGATTATACATTTGACTTTAGAAGACAGAACTGTTATCGACACCACTGAAAACGATTGGTAAATTAACTGTTTCTTGAGGCTCAACTAATAGAGGAGCTTGCAATATTGGTTTTCAATTCTTAATTCACATTAAACATCATTTATAAAAATTATTTTATGGATATCGCTCTGTATAACTTGATTAGATGCGATCGCATTTCTAAAAAAATATATGAACATTAATAATCCTTAATAGTATTAACTATTAAGGATTGTTGAGAAGAGCAAAAACTGCTCACAAACGCGATCGTTTCTTAAAAATCATCGAGAAACTGACTAAGGCGACTGATTACGGGGTCAACCTCTTGAGGAGGGGTAGCAACAGTATAAGAAGTATTATTTACTACTTCTAACTGACTTGGAGACGGAATGAACGAGCGATCGTTGACTATAATTGCCAGTTGTGCAACTTGTTGAGAAAGTTGCAAAAGATGGTGTTCCATCGCCTCCAAACGATTAGATCCCTTGGCAAAAAAACGTTCCTCAAGTCCAGCCACTTGACGTTGCAGTTCACCGATTTGTTGATCAATCGGTGTTGTAGCTGCCGTTTGTGGAGCAGGTTGTACAGGTTCCGGTACACATAAAGATTGCCACAAGGCTTCTTTACAGAGGTCGCTGAAAGTCTTGTCTGGTTGTTTTTCCAAATAACTTTCTACTTGCGCTAACAAGCTTTCATCAGCAAGCTCTGGGTTGAACGTGACGGATTTAACTACCTTTTTTGACCATTGGAACATCAGCTTTATGCCCTAGCAGCGCGATTGGAGGATAATTGTGCCTCTCCATAAATATACTGCCCCAAAGCATTCGCCTGTCGTGAAGGTGCTGCTAAATGAGCATTAATCTTTGCTTCTTTGAGTAGACGTTGAACGTCGTCCCAGAAGAACTCACCACCCCCGCCAGTGAGAATCACATCGGTAACGCGTTCTGGCAACCAGGCTAGCACACGGCTACAGATTTCGCGCGAAAACATCTCTGTGAGGTTGGGAAGAAAATCATCTAGGTTGGTGGGCTTGCTAGCGCCTTTAGGACGGTAATAGCGTTCACCTCTGGGTTTGTTGACAGCAGAAATCAGCGCGAGAGATTGACTATCTGCTCCCTCGATTTCGGCAGACACCAATTCATAAAACTTATTCATCCCGAAGTCTTCGCTCTTAGAAGCACCTCGGGCAAAACGGAAGTTATCTACCATCAAAAGATCGACGGTTTGATGTCCAATATCGACGATCGCCACCGATATTTTTGTAAAATCGGGACTGGTGGGACTTTTCTTTGGTTGAGCTTCAGACCATAGCAGGCTGCCGTAGCCTTCTGGCATTACCCATACCTTACTGACGTTCAACGATATAGATTCGCCTCGGAAGTTCAACACATGAGGGCCACCTACTTGGCTAATCAACTGTGCTTTTTCTTTTTCAAATTGCTCTAAGGAAAGAAAAGGCAGACCAAGTACAACTGAGATATCGTCTCTGAGTTTGAAGTAGCCAGCACTTGCTAACACTTTTACTAGTGCAGCCTCTACCTTAGATTGTCCGACTCCTAGATTCGCCCCAAAATCTGCTGCTAGTTGACCAACAGCATATCCATTTCCTTGATATTCCAGCCACAAATCCATTAAGGGGTCAGTCGCCCTAGCTTCAAAAACACCGCCGCGGACTTGTTCTATTGACATCTGCTTGACGTTAGCAGGTACGAACACCACACTACCGGGTTCACGACTCACACAAGTTTTTGTGGAAGTTCTACCTAAATCAACACTGAGAATGGTTTTCCCAGAACCACCGCCTGGCTTGATACCACCGGAGGGAGGATTATTATTAACAGCATTTATGGGAGTCGTCGATGCTAACGGCTGCCTATTCATGGGTATAGCAGCACTATTCATCGGGTTAGCGGCGGAAGGTTGATCTGTCATGAAAGCTCCTAGTTCAAACTTAACTGTAAAAAGTTGTCATGCTCATCTTACAAAAATGCGAGCAACCAGAAATTTTAGGTTGCGTCAAGTGTAGCTAGAAATACGCCAAAATTAATTTGGGCTATATCTCCGATGAGCTTTGCCTTCGCACATCTAGTATTATTTGGCATAGTGTAGGCTAATTTTGGCCAGATGTAACCCCTGCTTTCACTGCTTTCAAACCAAAAGCGTCCGTGTTTCATCTTCTAGTACGTCTTAACTGGCGCTTGAATATCCAAGAAACAAATGCTAGAACCAAACCCCCAAGTACGATTTTTGATACAGGAGCAAGGTACTTGTCCACAAGTTCATACTGACTACCCAAGGCGTATCCAGAGTATGTTAGCAAACCCACCCAAGCCGCGCTACCTACTGTTGTGTAAAACAAGAATGGTAGCAAGGGCATATTACTGATCCCTGCGGGAACAGAAATCAAGGTGCGAATTCCTGGTACAAGGCGACCAATTAATACTGCTTTTCTACCTTGCCGATCAAACCATTCTTTGGACTTGGTGATATCTTTACTGGATATAGCCAGCCATTTACCATACTTGTCAGCCCAAGCTTTCAAACGGGTTTCGCCCAAAAACTTACCCGGATAATACCAAATAAGTGCGCCCAATACAGAACCCAAAAGTCCTGCAAAAAACACTCCAAAGATATTCAGCTTTGCCCCTCCTGGTTGATATGGACTTGCTGTAAATCCAGCCAGTGGCATAATCAATTCTGAAGGAATGGGGGGAAATAGGTTCTCTAGGAACATTAGTAGGGCGATTCCCCAATGGCCAAAATAGTTAATAGTATTAGTTATCCATTCAAGCATTGAGTCAATTCCTGAAATTGCTGTACTAGTCTTGTTACTAAGATTCAGCCTTAGCTTTTTTAAAAGTTAATTATTGCTGCTTGTTAAAGTCTAAGCAACTTGACTGTACTAAAAGTTGGCATTGTAATCGAAAAACAGAGTACGACGAGTGTCAGCTAGGGGTCTGTTTCATTAATTTAGAGGTTTAGAAAACTCTTTAAATTGAGTGGTAAGTAGGTAGGCGTAATTAAATATAAGATCAAACCTCACCCTCAATCCCTCTCCTTACTCAGGCTACGGCGTACACACAAGTCTCTAAGAAACCTCACCCTGGTTTTACTACGTAAAACCTGTCCCTCTCCTTACTAAGGAGAGGGATTAAAGATAGGACAGGGTGAGGTTTTTCTTTTGTTTTGGGTAATTCAATGACTTGTGTGTACACCATAGCCTTAGTAAGGATAGGGAAGCCGGAGGCGGGGTGAGGTTTTATATTTAATTTGACCCACTTACTTAAATGGCTCACTGCAAACCTAAATTCATGAAACAAGCCACTAAGTTTTATTGCCTAATTTTTTAGATCCCCTTTAGTCAGTTGTATAAAAAGACTAAGGGGGATCTAAAGACTTGATGGCAAATTTAAAAACATACTCTAAGGTTTTTTTGTGAATTTTCGGCTGTGGGAGAGTAGGGAGAAAATTGTACTTTGTCCCCCTTATCTCCCTCATGCCCCTCATCCCGTTTTCTTCTAAGCTGTCGGGGTCAATGATTGTACCCTTGGTTCCGATTGCCAGTCTAATGGATTCCAAACTCGATCTTCTAGCGCCATCTGCTCAATCAAGCTTGCCAGTCTCAGCGCTTTGAGAGCTTGTTCACCACCTACTGAGGGTTGATTGCCACCGTGTACGCAGTTGACAAAATGCTCTAATTCTGCACTTAAGGGTTGAATATTGCTGGTGTAGACTTTTTCAATTACACCATCTTGCCTATAAAGTACTTGTCGGTGGTCGGTGAGAGAATTAGCAGTGGTTTGTCGGTGAATCAAAATTTCATTCTTGAGAAAATCTGCCTCAGTAAATGAATTTTTGCAATGGGCGACAATCCGGCGAATTTTGCGGTGGGTGACTTTACTGGCGGTCAGAGTAGCAACAATACCATTAGCAAATCCCAAGGTGGCGGTTACATAATCTAAATAACCAGAGTCTAGGGAGCGAGTCCCGCTAGCAGTCAATTTCGTGACTGGAGAAGCAGCTAGTTCCAAAAGTAGGTCAATGTCATGGATCATTAAATCCAGTACAACCGAAACATCGTTTGCCCGATCTGAGTAAGGACTCATTCTGTGGGCTTCTAGCGCCAGCAATTCTTCGGTTTTCAGAACTTGGCTTAGTTCTTTAAAAGCTGGGTTGAAACGCTCAATATGACCTACTTGCAGGATACATCCAGACTCAGCTGCGGCATTTACTAAAGACTCTGCCTCAGAAATACTGGCTGCGATGGGTTTTTCAATCAAAACATGAATTCCCGCTAACAGACAGTTGATACCCACGGCATAGTGCAGACGGGTGGGAACAGCTACACAAACTGCTTCCACAAGGGGCAGCAGGTCACAGTAATCTTCAAAAAAACGCACCTTGTAATTGCTGGCAGTTTCTAATCCTCGTTCGACGTTAATATCTGCCACTCCGACCAGTTCAACATCTTTCATTGAACTCAGCACGCGAGCGTGGTGTTGTCCCATGTTACCCACTCCGATCACGCCTATGCGGATCGGTCGTGGCTGGTTGCGCTGTGTATATAGATTCGATTCTGCCACTGACATGCTATCTTGCACTATTATTCTCTCCTCAACCACCAAATATAGAGACGCTACGGCCGTTGGCGTTTATACTCGAAAGCCAGTTACGATCCGTCTAAAACCATCCAGATGGTAACATAGAGCCTATGTTTATGAAGAATTTCAAAGTTTGCGATCGGTTCCCGTAATCTAAATATCTTTTGTATAGATAGTTCGGGTTTGTTTTGTCTTTGATACTTCCTACAAAAAATATATGTCTTTTCATGAACTTTAAAACATTCAGTAAGACTTAAGTATATTTTCTCCTTGGCATTGCCTTCTGGCATCTTGTTGAGGTGTGATTTGGTGATTTGAAATCTAAAATTTGCAACTGAGATGAAAGCTGTAATTCTGTTATCTGGGGGATTGGACTCTTCCACAATTCTGTATCAAGCTAAGACCGATGGCTGTGAATGTCATGCTATTTCGTTTGATTACCAGCAACGACACCGAAGAGAGTTACACTCAGCCCTTAACATTGCTCAAAAAGCTGCGATCGCAAAACATCAGGTAGTGAATTTTGATTTACGGCAATGGGGCGGTTCCGCACTTACCGATGACGCGATTGATTTACCCCAGGAGCGATCGCTGGATGAAATGTCTCAAAATATTCCTGTCACTTATGTTCCGGCTCGTAATACGATCTTTTTAAGCTTTGCTCTTGGTTACGCCGAAGCGATCGCAGCCCAACGTGTCTATATCGGTGTCAACGCCTTAGATTACTCAGGATATCCTGACTGTCGCCCTGACTATATCCAGGCAATGCAAGAAGTTTTTCGTCTGGGAACCAAACAAGGGCGTGAGGGACAACCAATTAAGATTGTTGCACCGCTAATAAATTTGAAAAAAACTGAAATCATCCAACTGGGGAATCAATTGGGAGTTCCTTGGGAGCTAACTTGGTCTTGCTATGCAGGTGGTGATGTTGCCTGTGGTGTATGTGATTCTTGTCGCTTGCGGCTAGCAGCTTTTGCCGAATTGGGACTTGTTGATCCACTGGCGTATGCTTCTTGAGTGAGGAGTTAGGAGTTAAAATTCATAACCTTTTTCATATTTAACGAGTCGCGGAAGTCCCCACCCTCAATGTACTCATAGGGTGGGGATTGTGAGCGGACGGCGACGAAACCAACTCCGACCGATATTAG
>NZ_JBALDM010000004.1:0-23123 GCF_036917435.1 Nostoc sp. | reverse complement strand
AATGGGTTCGCCGAAATAACAAATGGGTTCGCCGAAATAACAAATGGGTTCGCCGAAATAACAAATGGGTTCGCCGAAATAACAAATGGGTTCGCTGAAATAACAAATGGGTTCGCCGAAATAACAAATGGGTTCGCCGAAATAACAAATGGGTTCGCCGAAATAACAAATGGGTTTTAGCTTTGTCACGCCAGCGTAACCACCGTAAATCTCTGGTGGATGAAGTTCTTCTGACTTGTGTATACACCGTAGCCTTACTAAGGAGAGGGATTCAGGGTGAGGTTTGATCTTACAGAGATTTTATTTTTACTTTATAAATAGCCTCTAAACCTCTGCCTCCTTTCTTGTTTAAAAGAATCCTTCCGATTCAGCGAATTTACGCAAACGTGGTAGACACTGGCGCTGATAAAAACTGCTTAATGTCGGAATTAACAAGTCAAATTCCTCAGATAATTCTTTCCAGCTAACTTCCGGGGGTAGGCGTTTAAGAATTAACACCTGACAATTCACATCTGGCCGCCCTTTAATATGAGTACGGCACAGTTCACCTTCAGAATCGGTCTTAGCCCATATCTCCAAATCTTCCAGAATGGGAGGTGCTTGGGGGGTAGCAGGAAGGTTATCGATAGGATCGATTGTTTCACCTGTTCCACCTGATATAGACTGACGAACCCGAAGCGGCACTGTTGTGGCTTGTTCCCGGTTCTGCTTAATGTAAAAGTCCTGTAGTCTCCGTTTTAGGTAAGCATTCAGCCAGGTGATGACACTGCCATAGGTGGGGTCATAGATTTGACCTGTCAAACCTTCACAAACATTGCGGCAGAAATACAACCAAGTTTGTTGTAGTGCATCTTGATAGTAGGGAGTACTTTCCCTCCAGAGTCTATTTGCTGTCAAACGAATAATTTGCGTGAGCAGCTTTTGACGCTGAGGACTTCCAAGTGGGTGTCCACAGGCTTCGGTAACTAAGCGGCGTAGCTGTTCATCGAATTGAACCATGACAATCTTGGGGCAGAAAGAAAGCAAGAATATCTTAGTATTGCGTATAATAACCTTACAAAAAATTACCTTTCGTCAAGATTTTGGGCATTGGGCATTGGGAATTGGGCATTGGGCATTGGGAATTGGGAATTGGGAAGTGGGAATTGGGAATTGGGAATTGCGAATTGGGAATTGCGAATTGCGAATTGCGAATTGCGCATTGGGCATTGAGAATTGGGAATTGCGAATTGCGCATTGGGGAAGAAACTTGTTAAATAATTTCCCCTCATCTCCCTCATCTCCCTGCCCCCTGCCCCCTGCTCCTTTCCTTCTTTCCCATTCCCCATTCCCCATTCCCCATTCCCCATTCCCCATTCCCAATCCCCTCAATATAATCCCAGCCAAGAAAATAAATTTTCCCACCAAGAATATGTCAGATTACCAACACTCAGCTTCATTTTGTTGCGAATGTCTTGGATATTCCAGTTGGTTAGTTTAGCCAGAGTTTGCGCCTCTTGTTCAAAACGCTTGGGCAAAGATCGCTTATATTCTCTACCCGCCTGACATTTGAGTTCCCCTTTGAACGGATGTTGCAAAACATAACGCCCTTGGAAAGATTCACTGTTAGCAGTTTGTTGAAATATCAAGTCTTCAGGGAATTTGTCACGGGTGTAGCGGACATGCAACCGGGAGATGAAGACGCTACTTCTAGGAGAGGGACGACGAAAGCTTGGGGATACTGGTACATTACTTCCAGAATTATCATCTAGCCAAAATACGCCTGCTTGCTTCAGTTCTTCTTGGCTTAGAGGATCGGCTGAACAAGGATCGCAACTACCCATATCCCAAGCGTATTCTAAAAAACCAACTTTCCTGTCTTCTTTGGTATAAGCAGTTTGAAACATTGATTTGTAGAATTCACCAAATTTATCTTTGACAAACAAGGGAATGTTTGCGTCAGAGGGGATTTTCACTGTCCGATAGTTAGTGATTTCTGCCTGTCCTTGGGGTGAGAGGATGTAGACAATCAAATCCTGCTCTGTCGTGGCATTGATCATGCCCAAACGAATTGGCAGCATGAACTTGGGTGACTGGTAGGAAATTTGTAGCGGACGAAGAAACTGGTAGCCAGATTTCTCGAATTTATCTAAGTTGACTTTGGCAACAAAGAATTTCATTGAGGAGCGGATGTAGGGTTTGAGTAACTGTTTCGCACCTCTAGGAATTTTGTAACCATTGCGTTTGAGCCAAGTTTCTAATCCGCCAGATTCTTTAGCACTAAGGATCAGTATGTCGTATTCGCCAACGTTGAAACGTGCTTCGACTGTTACACCCAAACTAAGATTGCCACTTGCACCCTGCGCCTCACTTCTGGCTGATGGCGCTGGTGCTGCATCCATCCAATCGGTATTACCTATTGGGGCACAAGGATCTGAATCGAAATATTCTACCAATCGCGGCGCACTAAAAGCATCTAAACGTTCGATAATTTTGCGTTCAGTGATGCGAACTTGCTCTTTTTGCAGCACCGTTGGCACTGGTACAACCATTGCAAAATCTTTGACTTCGCCTTGAAAGTCGTTTGCCATTGTTAGGACGGTGCGTTCACCATCCCGTGCAATTACCACCTGAGAAGCTTTGTTATAGAGTTTTGTGTCAGCTTTAGCTACATAAAATCCACAAAATGCCCAAGCTGCGGGTGCGAAGCATAAAACAGCTACAATTGTCAATAATAATGGCGTTAAGAGTCGAAAAAATCTCATTTTATACCTCTGCATTTTTAATTAGAGACGCGATGAATCGCGTCTGTACAAGAGTTAGGAGACGCGATCAATCGCGTCTGTACAGGAGTTAGGAGTTCTTCATCTGCCTCTTGCCAAGAAAACCTTGGGGCTAACCACAGAACATCTAACAGAATCGTCAATGGCGCAAGGGCAAACAGCGCCCAGAAAACTGCTGTGGAAATAAAGAAATAATTTCGCAGGATAAAAGTTAATCCGGCGATGCAGATTGCCCAAATTACCCGCCCAATTCGGGAATTGGGAATCGATCGCGGATCTGTAATCATAAATAGGGCGAATAGCAGCAAAGATCCGCTCATCAATCTGTGCCAGTAAACATCCCAAGTCCAACCCAGCCAGAGATTACGAATCGCCTCTAGTAAGGAGTAGGAACCCAAAAAGGCTGCTGTGGTATCCCAACGACCAACGCGCTGCAAAATCATACTGCCAGTGCCGACAAATAATAGCCCATACCACCACTCTTCACCCCATTGTCCCGGCGAAACCCAAGCATCGGGGGTCAGAATCAAGGCAGATATGATGCCAAAATTGGTGGGATTAAAGAAATGTTTATCGCCGACTTGGAAGAGGAACTTGCTAGCGATCGCAATTACTGCGGCTATTGCCATTGTCGTCCAGTGATCAGCCCGTAACAACAGGCTTAGTCCCAGGGATGTAATTAAGGCACTGCGAAGATTTGCCATTTGTTCTTTGCCAGTAACTAATGACAATATCCATTGAGTTATGAGACTGGTGGCGATCGCTACCCCAATTAATTCTGGTCGCAGCGTCCAATCTCGTGTACCAATTCCCAAGACTAAGAACAAGCCAAGAAAGAGAATTTGATAATCTCGTATATCTTTGAGCAGCATTAATCCTTCAATTCCGGGATTACCCGTAGATTTCCCATCAATCTATACGAGTACTAGCTCAAATAGTAATGCTGTTACAGATTTTGTTACAAAGCTTCCTCTGTGCTTCTGCGATCGGCCTGTCAGTAACGTCAAAAAATTGACTCAACTTACAGCAGTTTTAGACCAAACCCGCCACAAAACAAATCACAAAATGAATTATATCACTGGCTTTGATTATTTCTTTTTGTGGCACGATTGATTGCAATTTGCTGTAATTAGGGACTTCCAAATAAAAAAATATTCAACTACTTATTATTGTGGGGTGGGCATCTTGCCCGCCCTATTGAACTGGGCAGGCAAGATGCCCACCCCACAAGATTGGATAATTTATTCCTTTGAAGTCCCTTACCTTTGCGGACTCTCTACAGTTACGCTAATGTTATCCGATACAACATCTCCCCAGCCTTCGGCACAAGCAAGATCCCTTCATCTTCACGGTTAGCCCATTCTGTAGGTCGAATGGTAGCCGGATCTCGATAGTTCAAGTTATGAACAGCACAGCGTTCCGCAGAAATACCTGTCGCTAAAGTGACACGAATCCGCGCTTTTTCACCTTCTATAAAATCAAATGTACCCATACCTTTTAAGTGAGTACTATGAGCCAACACTCCACCGGGATACGCTTTAAATTGATCCCACTGCTTGAGAAAATAATCCCGCACATGATAGCCAATTTGGGACAAAATTTCGCCGTGTGTATAGCTAAACTCGGTAATGTGAGGGGCATATATAATTACCTCGCCTCCATCGGCCACTACTGGCTCTAGCTTATACATTCCTTTAGCGGCTGTCCAAATGTCGTCATACATTTGGGGCATTACTGAAAGCACTTGTTTAAAAGGCTTATCTACATAAGTAATATGCAGTTTGTCGGATAATTTTGCAGCAGCTTCCCAGGCTGGCTCTGGTTTATCTATGTAAAGTCCAGCTAGCTGATTTGTTTTAGGTGCGACTACCATCGCCAAGCAAAGTTTTGGCGTAGAAATTAGGTTAGCGGCTCGATTAATTAAGCGTCGAACTGGTGTTATTCCCGATGTCCCAATGATTTCATAACTGGTGATTAAAGCACCCAACCAGTGGGATATATCAATTACTTCCTGACCACCAATACCGGGAAAAAAGTATTTATTTCCACCAGAAAAACCGACAACTTCATGGGGAAAAACGGGGCCGCAAATTATGATTAAATCATACTGTGTTACAAGCTTGTTAACCCGGACTTCAACAGACTGATGTAGCATTCCCCGGCTAATATCTGCTATCTCGTTTGCCGAAATTACTCCACACGAAATAAAGGTATCTGGTTCATTCCACAGGTGGTTAAAGATACAAACTTTTTTAAAGATTGTCTCTCGTTCCTCTGGTGTCACCCCAACTAGGTGATTGATTTGTTCTTCACTCATAGGATTATGTGTACCCAGAGCGATCAAAAAATCTAGAGCCGCTACCCTTTTACTCAAATCCTGATGCAGCAATCGAAACATTTGCGGGATGGGAGCAGTGCGGGTACTATCTGGAATCAAGACTAGGATACGCTGTCCATCTAAATGATGGTCTGCCAAAGCTTGATGAACTAGCCCAGAAACTTGCTCGTCGGAAAGTGTTCCGTTAGTTACAGCCAGTGAATACATAAATTAAACTCCACTGTAGATACTAAACCCACCGTCTACTGGCACGACTACCCCATTGATGAAACTAGAACCAGGACTACATAACCAAATCAAAGTGCTGAGTAATTCGTCTGGTTTTCCGAAACGTCCGGCGGGAGTATGCTCGATAATTTTCTGCCCGCGCCCGGTCAAACTGCCATCTGAATTTAGGAGTAAATCTCGATTTTGTTCGCCAATAAAGAAACCTGGCGCGATCGCATTTACTCGCATTCCATCCCCATACTTTTGGGCAAGTTCGACGGCTAACCAGCGAGTAAAGTTATCTATCCCGGCTTTAGCGGCTGAGTAACCAACTACTCGGCTAATCACTCGGATGGCAGACATAGAAGAAATATTGACAATACAACCGTGGGGCTGTTTTTTTTCGACCATTGCTTGACCAAAAACTTGGCTGGGCAGTAGAGTACCGAGTAAGTTTAGACTAACGACTTCCTCAAAAGCAACGTGAGGCATATCAAAAATAGTCGCATCAGGGGTAATTGTGGCAGCCGGAATATTACCGCCAGCCGAGTTTACCAAGATGTCTATTTGACCCCAACGCTGTATAATTTCATCTCTAGCTATTTCTAATTGGGAGCGATCGCTAACATCTGCCAATACAACCATACTTTCTCCACCATTAGCAGTAATCTCAGCGACTACAGCACCCGCCCGTACTTCATTGCGACCCAGAACGACTACTCGCGCTCCAGCAAGGGCTAAACCCCGTGCCATTGCTCCACCAAGCACACCAGAACCGCCTGTAACTACTGCTACCTGCTCCTTTAAGCTAAAAAGTTTACTTAAAATCAACTCTGACATCAACCATTCCCCCGTACAACATTTCATTAACTCTCTGCGTACCTCTGCGCTTCCCTCCGCGCTCCTCTGCGTTTAAATTTCACCCCTCAATTCGCCACGATTTTACGCAAAATTGTAAGCACTCTTAGCAAGGTCGTAAACTAAAGCGCGGGCCATATCATACCCTTCCTCTTCCTCAACCAATCCCCGTGTTACCAACCCAGCTAACCAGTTACAAGCTACCCGCCGCCAAACATTGTGACGAGCCGGAATCGAAACAAAAGCGCGAGTATCATCATTAAACCCAGCAGTATTGTAAATTCCGGCAGTTTCCATTACCTGATTAAAGTAGCGTTCCATGCCATTTATGCTGTCATGAAACCACCAGGGTGGCCCCAGCAATACAGTAGGATAATGACCAGCTAACGGAGCCATCTCTCGGCTGTAAGTGCTTTCATCCATGCCAAAAATGATTAAGCGGAAGCGCCGATCGTTCCCATAATCTGACAACAATGGACGCAGATTTTGAGTCCATTCTATATTTAGCGGAATATCACCACCTTTATCAGATCCAAATCTCTCAAACACAGCCGGATTATGGTTACGCATAACACCACAATGCATTTGCATCACCAAGCCATCTTCTACACTCATCCGAGCCATTTCCATAAAAATATGACCGGTAAACTGCTCCACATCTCCTGGATTGAGTTTGCCGTTTAATGCTCTAGCAAAGATAGCTTCTGCTTCCTGGTCGGAAAGGCGTGTAGTATAAGGCGTAGCTGCACCTTGATCGGTAGCTGTCGCACCCATTTTTTTAAAGAAAGCCCGACGTTCTTCTAAAGCTTGGACAAAAGTAGTGTAAGTGCTAATTTCTCTACCGATACTGCTTTCTAATTTTGCCAGATTTTCTCGCCAACCAGGAGCATCTAGGTTAACTACTGCATCTGGTCGAAAAGTCGGTCTAATTTGAGTAAAACCTTCTTGGTGGAGCGATCGCTGATTCTCTAGGTTATCACTGGCTGCATCGGTAGTACAAAGCACTTCGATGTTAAAGCGTTTGAATAAAGCACGAGGCGAAAACTCAGGCAAGGCTAACAAATTTTCTAGGTAATCATAGATATGTCCAGCATTGCGAGAGTTTAGGTTATTTACGCCAAAAATATTAGTTAGTTCGTCTTTGAGCCACAACCCGGAGGGAGTACCCTGGAATAGATAAAAATGTTCAGCAAACAATTGCCAGATTTTCCGGTGATCCGTTTCTGTTGGTGAACCATCACGAGTAGGTATACCCAAAGCTTCCAGAGGTATGCCCCGACTATAAAGCATCCGCAAAATGTAGTGGTCAGGGATAATAAATAATTCTGTCGGTGAACCAAAACTGGCTGCTGGATTAGCTAACAAGGCTGGATCTACATGGCCGTGTGGACAGACCAGAGGTAACGCAGATATGCTGTCGAAAAATTGATGGGCTAGTCGTCTTTGAACTGGTTCTGGAGAAAAACAGCGATCGGGAGATAAACTCGGTTTTTTGGTTAACATATTAACGCTCCTCTATAACTATCACGAAATAAATTTAATTACGAATTACGAATTATTAATGCTGCACTACTACCACGCTCTACTAAAAAGGGAGATAAAACGCGGTTTTCCACAGTTTTTTCTTCTAATAAATCGAGTAACATTTGCATGGCTATGCCACCAATTTCTAACATCGGCTGGCTGACTGTTGTAAGTGCAGGCGTAACGTAACGACCTAAAGCAATACCATCAAATCCAACCAGGCTTAAATTTCGTGGTACTAAAATACCTAGTTCTTGGCAAGCTAAAAGAGCGCCAACCGCCACCATATCGTTGTAACAAAAGATGCCTGTTACCTCAGCAGTCAACAATTTAGATAGCATATTTTGTCCCGTGGCGACATCACTTATTCTGGTATCATATTCGTCACTAATTGCAACCCAATCAGGATTTTGTGGTAGACCAGCTTCAGCAAGAGCCATTCTATATCCTTCTAGGCGCTGCTGATTCGACCTGCTGCGATCGCTCACACCGAGATAACCAATGCTGGTGTGTCCCAGACTAATTAAATGCTCTGTGGCTAATCTAGCACCTAAGCGATCGTCTATTGCTACTGAGTGAAATATTTCCGATTGATCTTCAGTCTGGCTGTTAATCAGAACTGTTGGTACAGCAATTTGGGTTAGTTGCTTTGTATGCTGTTTGCTAATTCGTGAATCGGCTATCAAGATTCCGTCTACTCTTCGACGATGAAAAGTATCAATAGCTGCCATTTCCTGCTCAAAATCTCGGTGTGAAGCACTTAACAAAACACTCAAACCGGCTGGTCTAGCTATCTGTTCAATTCCGTCTACTACCTCAGCAAAAAAAGGATCTGCAATGGAAGTTACTACTACACCAATAGTATTAGTACGTTTATTTTGCAAACTTTGAGCAATCGCATTTGGCACATAGTTCATCTCCTGCGCCAGTTGCTTAATTTCTTCTCGCACTTTCGGGCTAATGAGAGCATTATCTCGCAAAGCCCGCGAAACTGTAGAATGAGAAACGCCTGCTCTCCGAGCAATATCTTCAATAGAAATTCTTCGTTTATTCATTTTTATCTTAGGTTTTAAATATTGCACACGTGTGCATTTGTATGTATTATAGAAAATAATCGTTATTTGTCAAGAGATTTTAATACAACTCACATTTGCATACAATTCAGTAAATAATTGTCGTTGGGATAAGGCAACAAGCAATAGGCATAAGGGTTTTAGCTTAGTTCATTTTTCTTCAGATAGTGTGATTTTATTGTGCCTACTTACTTAGTACAGTATTTCATTAATTCGTAGCAAATTCTTTGCGTACCTTTGCGCTTACCTCTGCGCCCCTTTGCGTTTAAATTTCAACCCTCAATTCGCCATGATTTTACGCAAAGCTGTACTTAGTCCTACCTCTTCCCTCAATAACTTAACTTTTCCTCAGAAAAATATGATTATTATCATCATGGGTGTATCTGGTTCTGGCAAAACTACCATAGGAAAACTGCTAGCAGACTCATTGAACTGGGAGTTTAGTGACGCTGATACTTTCCATTCATCAGAGAATGTTGAGAAAATGCGGTGCGGTATTGCGTTGAGTGAAGCTGACAGAATACCTTGGTTAGAAGATTTGCAAACAGCGATAAAACATTGGTTGCAAGAAAATAAAAATGTCGTGCTGGCGTGTTCGGCTTTAAAAGACAGCTATCGGCAATTTTTGGTATTGGATAGCGAAAGTACTAAGTTAGTTTACCTGAAAGGCTCTTATGAGTTAATTCAAATACGTTTACAAGAGCGTAGCAATCATTACATGAGCGAAAAACTCCTCAATAGCCAGTTTGATACTCTCGAAGAACCATTAGACACCATACCTATGGATGTTGCACAACCACCCCAAATCATTGTGCAGAACATTAGAAAGGCTTTGAGCATTTAGCTTATTGCTTACACCGCAAGATTAAGATTAATCACGTCTTAAATTGGCTTGTAGTAAGGGCTTTAGCCCTGAGAATAGTGCTAAATCCCTTACTACAAACCTTTAATTATTTACGCCTACTTACTTAACACTCATTTAGAGAAAGCTGAAAAAAAACTTAATATAGATTTTACACAGGTGTGTATAAAGCTATTTATTCAAAAATCTATCCAACAGATAATTCATCTGTTGGCACAAGATTGTCGCTACCCAGAACGCATAACTACTTGGTTTTAAGTCTGCGCTCTACATTTCGTGTACTTTATTTGATCTGAGTAGATTGTAAAAAATACTTAACAAAGTATGTTGTACATAGTTATGCAAATAGAGAAAAACTTAACACACTGTTTTGCACACGTGTGCAAAAATAAATACATAACAGCTTTTGCACAGGTGTGCATAAAGTGCCAAAATCCGATTTAAAAATCAATGTCGACGAGCAAAAAGACATGTCTCAAACTCTAAAGAATTCCATCGAACAAGCTCAATACAATCCGTTACATTCGCTAGAAGAGTGGGAAGAAGACTTACTCAATCGCTATCCCAATCCAGACAGCATAGTTAAAGAAGGTAAAACGACTGAAGCGTACAGAAATTACGAAACACCGACTAGAGAAACGGTGAAAGAGTTTTATCGCTTAAACCATATTAATCAAACATATAACTTTGTCCTTGAGAAAGAAAATAATTTTCTCAAGTTTGATAAAAAAGAAATGTCTGTCTGGGATGCGGTTGAATTTTTGAATCAATTAGTAGATGATTCAGATCCTGATACAGACATGGATCAGTTACAGCACCTATTGCAAACATCAGAAGCCATTCGCGCTGATAGTCATCCTGACTGGATGGTACTTACCGGCTTATTTCATGATATGGGGAAGGTGCTTTGCCTATTTGGTGAGCCTCAATGGGCTACTGTCGGTGATACTTATCCTGTGGGTTGTGCATTTTCTGATAAAATTGTTTTCTCGGAGTTTTTCAAAGAAAACCCTGACTACAATAATCCCAATTACAACACTAAATATGGTATTTACGAGCCGAATTGCGGATTGAGTAACGTACATATGTCATGGGGACATGATGAGTATTTTTATCAGATGATGAAAAACTATTTACCTGAACCTGCATTGTATATGCTTCGCTATCACTCATTTTATCCTCAACATCGGGAAAACGCTTATGAACATTTGATGGATAAACACGATACAGAAATGTTTAAATGGGTAAATTTATTCAATCCTTATGATTTGTATTCAAAAAACCCGACTCCACCTGATTGGCAAAAATTAAGACCATACTATGAAGATTTAGTGGCTAAATATTTACCCGCAACGTTAAAGTTTTAAACTGATGAAACTTCATAACTGGCTATTGCTGTGCGCTAATAACGCCTCATTTCTCTAGGAGATGCTAGGAGATGTCAATCAATTTTGGATTTGAGATTACCCCCATATCAAAGATAGCTGTTCTGGGAAAGAGATTTGAGATTTTTATATAGTGGCTATAAAGCTAGCTTTATACTTGGAATTTTGAATCCTTCAACATTACCCAAAACTTAAAATCTGAAATTGGTCATACTCTAATGTCCAAACTGGATTATAAAGCTTGGAAAGATAAATGTTAAGTTTCTTGAATTATACCTAATCTCAAAAATACTTAATATTTGCAAATACTACGGTTCCAAGAGTTTTGACTAAAGAGACATTAAAAATCTTTGTTGACTTTGTAAAGTTCGATAAAGAAAATTCATTTTTGTACTGAGGCGGGATAAACTAATAAAAAGACAAGTATAAGTTCACACTTTTAAGAATATCAATCTCTAGAGTTTTACTTAAAGAGTGGTTTCATTGTAGGCACATTAAAAAAGTATTCTTACAACAAAACTAATGTGATTCTCTGACGTAGAGTAACCGTCAAGAAATTGCTTTAAAATAAAATATCTAGTTTACAAAAGCGAATATTAGCAACTCAAATCACGTCAGTTCACAAGACATTTAATGATAGTTGATATTCACAAGACCATCAGCATGACTAGGTTAGGGCTGAATTTATTAGACCTAGTTGATATTGTGATGAACTCGCATATTTATATTCTGCTGACCTTTATCAAATTTAAATCCGTTGTTAGAAAAAAACGAATATGAAGAGAATTTTGCTCATAGTTGGCATTTTAGGTTTCACTGTTGTTAGCTGCACAAATAGCGCTCCAAATGACAACTCTGCTACTAATACTGGTACTAACACTGCTACCAACACTAGCTTAGAGACTAAAGTAAATAGTCCAAATAGAAAATTGCAAACAATTGGTGTCGCCTTGGGTGACTTAGGAAACCCTTTTTATAATGCAGTGCAGAAGGGAGCAGAGATAGAAGCTAAGAAAATCGGTGGTAATATCAGAGTTAATGCGGTTTCTAGCGGCTTTGATTTGAACCAACAAAGCAACCAAATCGAAAATTTTACTGCTGCCAATACTGATTTAATTATCCTCAGTGCTGTTGATAAAAAAGGAGTTAAACCAGTAATTGATCGAGCAAGGCTTGCAGGTAAGGTTGTCATTGCCGTAGATTCAGCCGTTGATGCAGATGTAGATGCAATGATTAGCTCCAACAATACCCAAGCTGGAGAGATTGCTTGTCAATATATTGCCGATCGCATCAAAGGTCAAGGTAGTGTGGTTATCCTTAACGGTACGCCGATGGATTCAATCAATCAGCGAGTCAGTGGCTGTGAGAAGTCATTATCCAAATATCCTAAGATCAAACTCATCTCTAAAGACCAAAATGCTGAAGGGACAAGGGATGGAGGTTTGAGAGTGATGAGTGACTTGCTCACAACCTTTCCCAAAATTGATGCAGTTTTTGCCACAAACGATCAAAGCGGTGTGGGTGCAGACTTAGCCGCTAGACAAGCAAAACGCAAAGAATTTTTTATTGTTGGGGTTGATGGTTCGCCAGATGCAACCAAAGCAATGGAAGACAAAAATGGTGTATTTGCTGCAACTGCGGCGCAAAATCCCGCCGGTATGGCCGAAAAAGCGGTTCAGATTGGCAACGACATCATTCAAGGTAACAAACCTGAGTCACCTAATATTCTGATTCCAGTCAACTTGGTTACTAGAGATAACCTCAGCAACTACAAAGGCTGGTAAGAATAATTCGTAATTACAACATACGCAGGAAGACTTGATACACAAGGGTTACAATACTTGACTCTGTTTTTAGACATCTAGGAGATATGTGAATATGAAAAGAATTGCGATCGCCTCTGGTGTTACGCTTCGCGTAATCGCAGCTAGCATACTAAGTATCATCAGTGGTGGTGTTGTTGGCTGTACAAATGCCTCTCCCGATAACAATACTGCTACTAACACCGATACGAAACCTGCTACAAATACTAGTGCCGAGACTAAAACTGCCACTGGAAATTCCAAATTACGATCCGTTGCCTTCACCGTTGGCGATTTAAGTAACCCTTTCTTCGTCCTCATGGGACAAGCAACTGAGGCCGAAGCAAAGAAAATTGGGGGTAAAGATGTCAATGTAACTGTAGTTTCCAGTGCCTATGATTTGAATCAACAATCCAATCAAATTGAAAATTTTACTGCTTCCAATACTGACATTATTATTGTCAATGCTGCTGATAAAAGTGGTATTAAACCAGCAATTGAAAAAGCAAAACTTGCCGGTAGAATTGTCATTGCAGTAGATACTGGTGCTGAAGGAGGTGTGGATGCCACCATCACTACTAATAATGTTCAAGCTGGAGAAGTTAGTTGCAAATATATTGCCGATCGCCTCAAAGGTAAAGGCAATGTTGTAATAGTTAATGGCCCGCCAGTAGACTCGGTAGTTCAGCGAGTTAGTGGCTGTGAGAGCGTACTGTCCAAATATCCCGATATCAAAATCCTCTCCAAAAACCAAAATGCAGAGGGTAGTCGGGATGGAGGACTGAGAGTTATGACCGATTTGCTTACAACATTCCCGAAAATTGATGCGGTTTTTGCCATCAACGATCCGAGTGGAGTTGGCGCAGAACTAGCAGCAAACCAAGCACAACGTAAAGATTTCTTTATTGTCGGGGTTGATGGTGCGCCAGAAGCAATAACTGCGATCGCAGCTAAAGATGGTTTATATGCTGCCACCGCTACTCAAAATCCGCGAGGGATGGCCGAAAAAGCAGTTCAGGTTGGCAACGACATTTTAAATGGGAAAAAACCTAGCAATCCCACCATTTTGATTCCAGTTAAGCTGATTACAAAAGATAATGTCAGCACAGAAAAGGGCTGGAAATAATAATAATAATTGTAAAGTTGCAATTATTAAAAATAATGCCAATTTAAATTGAGTCTTTTGACACATTGACATAGTTTTTGCACATACCCATGATGTATATATGTGCAACTGTAAAAAGTTCTGATATGTTGCCTTTCGATATTCAGAACTTTCTCAGATAGCAATCAGTTTCAAAAACATGATTTTGTGATAATTTTAATTTCACATCAGCTATAAATTTCTAATATCAAGTCCGCTCAATTACCCAAATAAAACTACCGTGTACACACAAGTCGAATTACCCCCCTTAATCCCCCCTTGTAAAGGTGGGAAATAAGAAATCCGGTTCCCTCCCCAATACATACGGGGAGGGTTAGGGTGGGGTAACGCGAGAACTATTGAGCGCACATAAGATAACTCAAAATTGCGACTTTTAAACTCTTTTTACAGGAGATGTTCATGACAACAAACATTGAAACCTCATTTCCTGATGCACCTACAACCACCCCTGTATTAGAAATGCAAGGGATTACTAAACGATTTCATGGTGTATCTGCGCTCCAAAATGTTAATCTCACCATTTATCCGGGAGAAGTTCACGCCCTGATGGGTGAAAACGGAGCAGGTAAAAGTACATTGATGAAAATCCTGGCTGGGGCTTACATTGCCGATGAAGGAGAAATTCGCATCAATGGTCAACCCCTGAAAATTACCGATCCGGCGACAGCACGCAAGGCGGGTATTAATCTTATTTATCAAGAACTGAATGTTGCACCTAATTTAACCGTTACCGAAAATATGTTTATGGGTAGCGAGTTGCGGCGAGGTCAGTTTTTAGACCGCAAAGCTATGCAACAAGAAGCAGAGCAAGTGTTAGAAAGTCTTGGAGCCAATTTTACAGCCCAGACTATAGTTGGTACTTTATCAATTGCAGAACAGCAACAAGTCGAAATTGCCAGGGCACTGAAAGACAACAGCCGTGTTTTGGTGATGGATGAGCCAACAGCAGCACTTTCTGACCGCGAGAGTGAGCATTTATTTGAGGTAATTCGCAAACTACGCAGCGATGGCATTGCCATTATTTACATCAGCCACCGCATGGAAGAAATCTATGCCTTAGCTGACCGCATTAGCGTCTTACGCGATGGTCAATATATTGGCAGTCTGACACGCAGTGAAATTTCTCCACAGCGATTAGTGCAGATGATGGTCGGTCGTTCCATGCAAGACTTTTATGAACATCAACGGCAAATGAATCCTGGCCCCGTCGTGCTGGAAGTCAGAAATATGAGCGACGCACGTCAGAAGATTGAGCCAGCTAGTTTTCAACTTCATGCGGGGGAAATTCTCGGTTTAGCGGGGTTGGTTGGTGCAGGACGCACAGAATTATCCCGGCTGATTTTTGGTGCTGACCGAAAGGCTAGTGGTGAAGTATTTTTAAATGGCAAAAAACTGGAAATTAATTCGCCCAGTGATGCGATCGCTGCGGGGATTGGCTACGTTCCAGAAGACCGCAAAGACCAAGGCTTATTTCTAGAGATGAGTGCCCGCAAGAATATTGCTATCAACACACTCAAGCAAGATGCAAGGGTTGGAATTGTTAACTGGGGTTCAGTTAATCGGTTGTCAACAGACGCGGTAGAAAACTTTAATATCCGTCTAGCTAATTTGGAAATTAGAGCGTTGGATCTTTCTGGTGGGAATCAACAGAAGCTACTGCTAGCGCGTTGGTTAGCCATTAAACCCAGAGTATTGATGTTAGATGAGCCAACACGCGGCGTAGACATTGGTGCCAAAAGCGAAATTTACCGAATTATGAGCGAATTAGCAGCGCAAGGTGTTGCTATTTTAATGGTTTCCAGCGAACTATCAGAAATTGTCGGTATGAGCGATCGCGTTTTAGTAATGCGAGAGGGACAACTCGTAGGCGAACTGGACGGCAGTCTTGGCAAAGAAATCACCCAAGAAAAGATTATGCACTATGCAACTGGAGCATCGGAGGTATCAGCATTATGAGTCAGACAGTCAGACCACCGGCCAATAAATTAGCCAACAATCCCGCATCCCGCAACCGTAAATCAATCAGCACTCTCCTGGAAGTTGCGGGTATTCTGCCAATTCTAGTAATTATCTGCATCTTATTTGCATTCCTTTCTCCCAACTTCCTTACGGGCGGTAACATCGTTAATATCTTGCGTCAAGCATCAATCAATATTGTGCTGGCGACAGGAATGACCTTTGTAATTCTCACCGGAGGTATTGACCTATCAGTTGGGTCAATATTGGCCGTTTCTGCCGTCGTTGGACTGCTGGTATCACTACTCCCAGCTTTAAGTTGGGCGGCTGTACCTGCTGCATTGCTAGCAGGATTACTTTTAGGCTTAGTCAACGGCGCTCTCATCACCTTCTTAGATGTGCCACCCTTTATTGTGACGTTAGGTTCACTTACAGCCTTACGGGGTGTAGCCTTCTTGATTGCCAAGGGTACAACGCTGATTAACCGGGACATTAATTTTGCTTGGGTGGGTAATAGTTACGTCGGGCCTCTGCCGTGGCTAGTCATCATTGCACTACTGACAGTAATTGCTAGCTGGTTTGTGTTGCGGCAAACTGTTTTAGGAGTGCAGATATATGCTGTCGGTGGTAACGAGCGGGCAGCCAGATTAACTGGGATTAAAGTTAATCGGGTATTGCTATTTGTCTATGGCATTAGCGGATTACTGGCAGGCTTAGGAGGAGTCATGAGCGCCAGCCGTCTATATAGTGCCAGTGGCATATTGGGACAAGGTTATGAATTAGATGCGATCGCAGCTGTTATTCTAGGTGGAACCAGCTTTACAGGTGGTATTGGTACCATTGGCGGCACTCTTTTAGGTGCATTAATCATTGCTATTCTCAACAACGGTTTAACTCTGTTGAACCTATCTTACTTCTGGCAACTAGTCGTCAAAGGACTAGTAATTATTTTGGCAGTAATGATTGACCGACTCCGCAGACGTTCTAGAAGGTAAAGGGGATTGGGGAGATGAGGGAGATGAGGGAGAAAGAATAGCTAAATTAATGCCCAATGCCCAATGCTCAATGCCCAATGCCCAATGCCCAATGCCCAATTCCCAATGCCCAATGCCCAATGCCCAATGCCCAATATATAAACTATGTCTTCTACTACTGTTCGGCGTAAAACTAACACATTCTATGTCATTTTGATTGCTGGTGCTGCGGCACTCGGCGGCTTTCTGTTCGGTTTTGACACTGCTGTAATCAACGGCGCGGTTTTATCTCTAGCAAAAGCTTTTAACACCAGTAGTTGGGTAACAGGGCTGGCAGTGTCCCTAGCATTACTGGGGTCTGCCGCAGGAGCCTTCTTTGCCGGACAAATTGCAGACCGTTATGGTCGAGTCAATGCAATGGTGGTCGCTTCCGGGTTGTTTACTATCAGTGCCATTGGCTCTGGGCTTGCCTTCACAATCTGGGATTTTATCTTTTGGCGAGTTTTGGGTGGAATTGGAATCGGCGTTGCTAGCGTCATTGCGCCAGCTTACATTGCGGAATGTTCTCCCACCCATTTGCGAGGAAGATTAGGATCTCTGCAACAATTAGCGATCGTAGTGGGAATTTTCGTCGCCTTATTGAGCGACTACTTTATCGCTGTGTCAGCAGGTTCAGCAGACTCGCCATTTTTGTTTGGGGTTGCAGCTTGGCGCTGGATGTTTTGGACAGCAGTTCCGCCTGCGATATTTTACGGAATGGTGGCTTTAACAATTCCTGAATCCCCTCGTTACTTAGTTGCCAAAGGACGAGAGCCAGAAGCTGTTAACGTTCTGACTAAGATTTTGGGTGGTGACGTGCTGCCAAAAATTGAAGAAATTCGGCAGACAGTACTTCGTGAACGCCAGCCCAAGTTTTCCGATCTTTTAAGCAGAAATGGTGGACTTCTTCGCATTGTTTGGATAGGAATCGGCTTATCTGTATTCCAGCAATTCGTTGGGATTAATGTAATCTTCTACTACAGCAGCGTTTTGTGGCGGGCAGTCGGGTTTTCCGAACAAAGTTCTCTGACAATCACGGTGATTACAGGTGCTGTCAACATTATTACAACACTAATTGCGATCGCCTTCGTGGATAAATTTGGTCGCAAGCCCTTGCTCATAGTAGGGTCAATTGGCATGACCTTTACCTTGGGGACAATGGCTTATATTTTTGGCCACGCTCCTCTGGATGCTGCTGGAAACCCCGCCCTCATCGGAAGCGCCGGAACTCTGGCTCTGATTGCAGCCAATCTCTATGTATTTTGCTTTGGTTTCTCTTGGGGGCCAGTGGTTTGGGTGTTATTGGGAGAAATGTTTAATAATAAAATTCGAGCGGCTGCACTTTCAATTGCAGCAGCAATCCAATGGGTTGCGAATTTCGTTATTTCCACAACATTCCCTCCCATACTGCAATATTTCGGTCTAGGTTCTGCCTATGGACTCTATACAATTGCGGCGGCTACCTCATTCTTTTTTATCCTCTTTTTTATTAAAGAAACCAAAGGAATTGAGTTAGAAGATATGTAATTTACATCCACTTAATACCTCTGTGGCGTAATTGGTAATTCTGATATCAAGGGTGTGTTATGCCGGAGGCTAACGCACCATCCTAGATTTTCGGTGCGTTAGGACTAACGTCCATAACGCACCCTACTAGATTGAAGCTATGTATATTGTGTTTTTCGACTTGTGTGTACACCGTAGCCTTATAAAGGGGGGAAACAAGAAATCCGGTTCCCTCCCCTTTATAAGGGGAGGGTTAGGGTGGGGTAACGCGGATCGTGATGGGAAGTGAGTGGTGAATGAACTCAATATCCAGTTTTTACAAGGGTTTCACGTTAAGTTGACACCAATGGCAACATGAGCGCCCTAATGATACAAACTTTATCTGGAATATCCAACAACAACTAAATACAAGCTTTCGCTTCAGTCAATCAGTAAAAAGATGGAAACTCTCAATACGGCTCTTTGTTCTTATGGTTTATCTGGTAGAGTATTTCATGCGCCATTCATTGATTTGCATCCCGGATTTCAATTAGCAGGCTCCTGGGAAAGAACCAAAAAGCTCATACAGGAAGATTATTCAGGAGTAAAAAGCTATCCTTCTTTGGAAGCATTACTAGCAGATGATCGAGTAATGTTGGTAGTGGTAAATACACCAACTTATACACATTACGATTATGCTAAACAGGCTTTGTTAGCAGATAAACATGTAGTGGTAGAAAAAGCATTTACCACTACAGTGAAAGAAGCACAACAACTGCATGAATTGGCATTAAAAAAGGGAAAGAAATTATCTATATATCAAAACCGTAGGTGGGATAGTGATTTTAAAACAGTAAAAAAAGTTCTACAAGAAGGCTTGTTGGGTGATATTATTGAAGCAGAATTTCAATTTCAAAAATATAAACCAGCACTCAGCCACAAACAACACGTAGAAGTTCCGAGTCCAGGGGCAGGAATTTTAAACAATTTAGGGCCGCACTTAATAGACCAAGCTTTGCATTTATTTGGGATGCCTGATGCTATTTTCGCAGACATCCGAATCACAAGGCTGCGATCGCAGGTAGATGATTATTTCGAGTTAATACTCTACTACGACAAACTGCGCGTCAAGTTAAAAGCAGGTTTTCTTGTGCGTGAGCCTGCACCTGCCTACATCATACATGGCACTAAGGGTTCTTTTCTCAAAAGCAGAGCCGATGCCCAAGAACAGTATTTAATAGCGGGTATCAAGCCTAATACACTTGATTGGTATACAGAGCCAGAAAGTGAATATGGCTTACTGCATACAGAAAAAGACACAAAAGTAATTCGGGAAAAAGTAAAAAGCTCACAGGGCAGTTATTTAGGCTATTACGACGCAGTATATAAATCTATTGTTGATAATCAGCCAATTGCTGTTACCGCCGAAGACGGAATTAATGTAATGCGAATTATAGAAGCGGCTATTAAAAGCAGCAATGAGCAGAAAGTTATAGCGTTGCTTTAAGTAACCTAAAACTTAAACTCAAAATATTAGGACTTCTACAAAACTACAATTCATAGGGGCAATTGATAAATTGCCCCTACCTGAAAATAATGGTTTCAGCTATTGTTTTTGTAAGTCTTGATGTACTGTTTATAAACTTTTGTTCAATTGTAATCTCTTTAGTTACAAAGTCAGAATTTAACCATTTTCAATTAATAAGTCAATGATCAAAGTCCTTTCTCATAGCTTCTTTATCTTATTGTTGACAGTTCCAGCAGTTTGGGCAGTACCTCCAGAAGAAAATTCGAGTCCAGCAGATGCTGGTAGAAATTTGCAGGGACAAGTAAATTCTGTTTCCCAGCTTTCCGATATCAAACCGAGCGATTGGGCATTCCAAGCACTGCAATCACTGGTCGAACGCTATGGCTGTATTGCAGGTTATCCTGATGCAACCTATCGCGGTAATCGTGCCTTGAGTCGTTATGAATTTGCGGCTGGTTTAAATGCCTGTTTAGACCGGGTAAATGAATTAATTGCTGTGGGTACTAATGATTTAGTTAAGAAAGAAGATTTAACAGTGCTGCGAAATTTGCAGACAGAGTTTGCGACAGAATTAGCAACTCTGCGTGGCCGGGTGGATACGCTGGAGGCACATACCGCAACGCTAGAGGAGCAGCAATTTTCCACCACTACTAAGTTGAATGCTCAAATTATTACCGCCATTAGTGATACCTTTGGTAATAGAGTGGGTGGAAAAAGCGATGATTCCAGTATTTATTTTGCAAACCGGGGTCGCCTTAACTTAGAGAGTAGCTTCACCGGTAAGGATTTATTGCGAATCCGGCTAGAATTTGGCAACTTTACAAATTCCAATGGTACAAGTCAAATTGCGGCAGCCACAGGCACTGGGATGACACGCCTGAATTTCGACAATGACAGCAACAATACACTGATAATTCCCCACATCCGTTACTACTTCCCCGTTGGTGATTCCCTTTCCTTCGTTGTTGGCCCCACAGGTATTGGTTATAACGACATCACAAATAACATCACTCCTGCCACGATCGCAGATGATGGTAATGGCATTCCCTCACTATTTGGTAAAAACAGTCCTCTCTTCGAGCGGGGTGGTGGTGGTGCAGCCGCTAACTTGAGTATCAGTAAAAACTTGATTCTCACCTTGGGCTATTTGGCAAATACTCCGAACGTTCCATCAGCGCAAAATGGCTTATTTGATGGCGGCTACAATGCTCTGGCGCACCTGGCATATTACAGCGAAAAAGGAGCTATTGGTGTTGCCTATTCTCATGGTTATAACCCTGCTGGCACTGTAGATGTCAACGCCGGCAGGGGCAGCGCCCTATCAAACGCTCCCTTTGGAAACAACATTGCTACTTCCAATAGTATTGTTGGTGTACAGGGATACTATCGCTTTTCCCCAAATTTTCAGGTTCACTCTTGGGGTGGATATGTCTGGGCAAATGCGAAGAACTCTGGTTTCAGTGATATTTCTAATGGTAGGGGTGGAACAGATTCTCTCTTCGTGAATAATGGTGATAGTGCCAATGCTTGGTTTGGGGCGATTGGGATGTCGTTTCCCGATGTGGGTGGTAAGGGTAATTTGCCGGGAATTCTTTTCGGTATACCGCCACATGTTTCTAACAGTAATGTCCGTCAAGACCGAGACACCGCTTACCATATAGAAGCATTCTATCGCTACCGCCTGAACGATAATATCTCAGTAACTCCTGGTTTTTGGGTGATTCTTAACCCGGAAAACGATAGTAGAAATGATACGCAGTATGTGGGTGTACTTCGTACAACCTTCGATTTTTAATGTGAATGGTTTAGTTGACTAAGGGATTTCCAAGAGGTAAATTATCCCATCTTGTGGGGTGGGCAACATGAGCGCCTTTGTATATGGGCGCTCATGTTGCCCACCCCACAATAAGTAGTTGAGTATTTTTTTATTTGGAAGTCCCTAACTAGGGTTGCAGGCAGCAACCCTTTTTTGTTGATGGGAATTGGGCATTGGGCATTGGGAATTGGATCATTCTAATCCAACCAGCAAATTTTACCTTCTCGTTGTGCGATCGCGTAGCGTCTCGTAGAGAAGGCATCGCTTGATTGGCGCAAACCATGATTTGTATATGTAATTCACCAATGCGATCGCCGAAAAATTACAAATTTTCCAGTTTAAGAAGGCTTGCAAGACTCTCACAGTAAAGATTTTGCCGATAATTTTGCCTTAACTTTGCCAAAAGATACAAAAAAGTGTCATAATTTTTGCCAAGATATATATTACTATTTCCCAACATTCACTTGGCAAAAATCAGCATGAGTGAAAAACCCATAGAAGATAACGGCAAGGCTTTTCTCGTTCTACTTTTGCCCATCTCGTTTTTGATTATTTTCCTGGTTGCTACCTGGAGAATTTTACTAGCGTTAATTGTGCTGGTAATTGGCTTCAAGATTTGGCAGGAATATCAATGGCAACAGTGGACTATACGAGTTAACCCAATTTTTCATCAGTTGGTTCGAGAAAATCAGGGCAGACTTACGCCAATGGACTTGGCAATCAAGGGCAATTTTCCCGGAACAACGGCAAAACGCTACTTGGATGGTAAAGCCTCAGAATTTGGTGCCAGTATAGTGAATTCCGAAGATACAGGACAGTCTTATTACTTTATAACTGCCAGTATTCTCGGCAATATTCTTGACAGTAGTGAGCCTGTCAAAGAACTTCCGGCTCAACCAGTAACTAAAACTGCGCGATCGCTCCTAGCACCACCACCAATCCCACAGGAGGAACAACCAGAAACTGAATCACAACCACAGCTAACCCATGAAAAAGATAAACGATCGCTGGAAAAACAGTTAATTTTTGGCTCTCTCATTCAATCTGAACTTGCCAAACGGCTAAGTGTTTATTCCAGTACGGTTTATAAACGGCGAAATGATCCAGAGTTTCCTGAATGGAGTCGCAGTAAAGACCCTGATGGTATTGCCTGGTCATACTCGGAAAGAACTAAAGAGTTTTTCCCAGTAGAGGAAGAATAAAAAGGCAAAAGAAAGAACTTTCAAGCTTTGGTTTTTACTTTTTACTTTTTACTTTTAACGAGTCGCGGAAGTCCCCACCCTCAATGTACTCATAGGGTGGGGATTGTGAGCGGACGGCGACGAAACCAACTCCGACCGATATTAGTC
>NZ_JBALDM010000003.1:0-23846 GCF_036917435.1 Nostoc sp. | reverse complement strand
ACTTTTAAATTCCATTAACTTTTACCTCGTTCAAAGACGACATGATTATTGTATGATAAAAATTAACTAAAAACCCACAAAGTCAACAGCCTAGGTTCAATCCCAGCGGCATCAATTCATCCGCCCTCAGCTTTGACCCTGCCCTGGTTAAACAATTGGGGCTACCAGCCGTTCCGTCAGGTAATGCCGGGACTATCTCGATCGACACCGCCTCTCTTAACGTGGACAATGGAGCCATAATCGGCGTGAAAGCTGACGGGGTAGGGTTGGGCGGCACGCTACAGGTGAATGCCAATCGGGTTTTCCTGAATCACGGCAGTTCTTTGACTGCAACCACGACATCAGGCGAAGGCGGCAATATCGTTGTGAACGCTAGCAATTTACTCTTGCTGCGTCAAGAGTCTTCAATTAATGCCACTGCTGGAGGCAGTGGAAGTGGCGGGAACCTGACGATCGCTACCCCCATCATTGCCGGAGTTGAAAACAGCGACATTGTGGCGAATGCGTTTCGAGGTCAAGGCGGCAACATTCAAATTAGCACTCAGGGCATCTTTGGACTTGAGTTTCGCCCTCAACTCACGCCACGGAATGACATCACGGCCAGTTCCCAATTTGGCATTAATGGTACTGTGCAAGTTAATACCATTGGTGTCGATCCAAATTCTGGCTTAGTTGAACTACCAGCGAATGTCACCAATCCATCCCAGCAAATAGTCAGTGGTTGTTCTGTAAATCAAGGTAGTCGATTTGTGGCCACGGGACGAGGTGGTGTGCCGCAAAATCCCAATCAGCAAGTTGGGAGCGATGTCTACGACGGGCTACGCCTACGTACTTGGTCTGACATCCGTGATATCTCTGCATACCGCAATACTGACACAGTTACGGCACAAATACCCGAATTTCCAGAGGTCCTTGTCCAAGCTACAGGTTGGCGACGTAATGCCCAGGGCAAAATTGAATTAGTTGCAGATAAATCTTCTGCTCAGATGCAACAACCATCGTTAACTTGTGCTGCGGTGTCAAACTAATCAGTTTCACCGATGAAAATGTTAAATTCAAAACAAGCGGAGGTTTTGATATGACTGAAGTTTTACCCAAACTACTTACCTTTAAAGAATTTATCCTATGGCTACCGGAAAACACTAGTCAGCGTTACGAATTACACGATGGGATAATTGTTGAAATGTCTCAGCCAAGTGGAAAAAATGAAAAAGTTACGGGATTTTTAGCAGGAGAAATTACCGTTGAATATAAGCATTTGCAATTGCCATATTTTATCCCCAAAACAGCCTTAGTCAAACCACCCAGAAAATCATCTGGTTACTCTCCAGATGTGGTTTTAATCAACGATGCTAATTTGCAGAACGAGGAATTGTGGGAAAAAGAATCTACCGTGACTCAAAGTAAATCCATTCCTTTAATTATCGAGGTTGTGAGTAAAAACTGGGAAGATGATTATTACACCAAGTTAGGCAATTATGAAGCAATGAAGATTTCCGAATACTGGATTGTTGATTATGCAGCTTTGGGAGCAAGAAAATTTATTGGTAATCCTAAACAGCCAACTATTTCTATTTATAATCTAGTTGATGGAGAATATCAAGTCGCTCAATTTAGAAATTTGGAATGTATTATATCTCATACTTTTCCAGATTTGAAACTGACTGCTAATCAGATTTTTAATGGTGTTTTGTAGAGCCACTTTGTTAAGCTGCGCCATGTCTACGACGGGCTACGCCTACGCCCTTGGTCTAGGGTGTTGACTCTGTACCGAATGGCACTAAGAAAAGCCCAAAGACTTATGTAGCCTCGTTCCCAGCCTGGAGGCTGGGAATGTATTCCGAGAGGCTCTGCCTCTCATCAAGAAAGAGGAGGCGGAGCCTCTCGGAACTGGTTCCCAGCCTCCAGGCTGGGAACCAGTTAATAACACGAATAATTTTCCCAAAAATTCCCGAAAAATGCACAAAGTCAACAGCCTAGCTTCAGCCCTGCTTTTATGCAACTTAAATGCTGATTAGCTTATCCCCGATATCTCTGCATGTAGGACAACAGGCAATACAACTGCTCAAACTCTTCAATCACCAGAAGTTCTGATTCAAGCTACAGATTGGTATCGCAACACGCAAGGCAAAGTGCAACTAATTGCGGCTTCATCTCCTGCCCATCTGCAACAAGCATTAACGTGTGCTGCTGTGACTAAAAGTTAATGATGTGATTAATCATGCCATTTAGGGAACTCTAATTTTAAGTCAGCCATAAGGAAATGTTTTGTCATGAGAGTCATAGCCTTTCTATTTATATTAATAAGTGGGTTGTTAACTCCAGAGATGATGCGATCGGCTTTAGCCCAGGTAACATCAGATGGTACTACCAACACTATTGTCAACCAAAACGCTAATAATTTTAATATTCTTAACGGTATAGAAAAAGGTAATAATTTATTTCATAGCTTCACTAATTTTTCTGTGCCTACTGGCGGTTCGGCAACCTTTGATTTAGGGAATATGCCAAATATTACAACTATATTTAGTCGGGTTACAGGTGGAAATATTTCTGATATTCAAGGATTAATTCAAACTCTCAACAGTAATAATCCTGTGAGTTTGTTTTTAATGAATCCGGCGGGGATTGTCTTTGGTAAAAATGCCTCGTTGAATATTGGCGGCTCATTTATCGGGACAACGGCAAGTAGTATTAAGTTTGCCGATGGCACAGAGTTTAGCGCTGTAGATACTTCCAGTAGACCCTTGTTGACGATGAGTGTACCTGTGGGGTTGCAAATGGGTAGCAATCCCGCCCCTATTACTGTGCAAGGCAACGGATACCAACTCATAACACCCAATTACAACAGCCCCCCGATCAGAAGTGCTACCCCCACAGGGTTAGAAGTCGAACCGGGTCAAACTCTGGCTTTGATTGGCGGCAACATTAGCTTAACAGGTGGGACGCTCACGGCAGAACAAGGACAGGTGGCGATCGCTAGTGTCGGGGCTGGCCGGGTCGGTCTAACTCCTAGCTCTCAAGGCTGGGATCTCGACTATAGTGGGGTATCCAGCTTTCTAGATATTCAACTTTCCCAACAGTCAATGCTAGATGCTAGCGGCATTGGCGGCGGACGTATTCAAGTGCAAGGGGCAAATATCAGCCTAAAGGATGGCTCCATTCTGTTGATTGAAAGCTTCGGCTTACAACCCGGTGGGGGAATTCAAGTCCGCGCAACAGACTCATTCCAAATTCTGGGCACTACTCCCGATGGCAGCCTTTCAACTGGGTTACGGACGATTCAGTTAGGAGCATCTGAGGGTGGTGCGATTGTGGTTGAGTCTCCACGGTTGAGCCTACAGCAAGGGGGGGTAATTCGTTCTGATACATATAGTGCGGGTAGCAGTGGCATGATTACTATTAAAGCTATAGACTCTACGGAAGTTAATGGGTTTTCTCCACAGACTCTTACGTCCAGCAGCATTTTCATCCAGACCTATGGATCGGGAGCGGCAGGGGCGATCGCCCTCTCAACTAGGTCTTTGACGCTTTTGGAGGGTGGGACGATTAACTCTGTAACTTTAGCTACAGGCAATGCTGGGAATGTGACAATCAACGTGGATGGAAGGCTCTCTGTAATTGGTGTGCAACCGACTTCTCTTCAGCCCAGTAACATTTCTTCCGCAACCATTGGCACTGGTAACGCTGGTAATCTCACCCTCAATACTCGACATTTGATAATCCAAGCGGGAGCCAGAATCGGTTCATCCACTGTGGGCAGAGGCAACGCGGGCAGTGCGATCGTGAATGCCACCGAATCCGTTGAGGTGCAGGGGAAGGGGCCTGGTACTCTCAGCCCTAGTACCATTGAGTCTGCTGCCACGATTCTCGATCCCGCTTTACAACAACAGTTCAACTTACCTCCTGTGCCGAGTGGGGCATCGGGCAACGTCACCATTAACACGCCTCAATTAAGCGTCACTGACGGCGCGTTGGTTAGTGTTAGTAATGCTGGGGTGGGGAATGGCGGGGACTTGCTCGTTAATGCCGATGCCATTCGACTGGATCGCCAAGGAGGTATTACCGCCTCTACTCAATCGGGGGAAGGTGGCAATATTAATTTGCAAGCTAATAGCTTGATTTTACGGCACAACAGTACAATTACGGCAACCGCTAATGGTACTGGTAACGGTGGTAATCTCGCTATTAATTCACCGATTATTCTGGGATTAGAAAATAGCGATATTATTGCCAATGCTTTTGCAGGCAAGGGTGGCAATATTCAAATTACCACTCAGGGGATCTTTGGTCTAAAATATCGGACTCAACTTACTTCTGAAAATGATATTACCGCCAGTTCTCAATTTGGAGTTAACGGTAATGTCCAAATTAATAGCCCTGATGTCGATCCTAATTCCGGGTTGATGCAACTCCCTGGTAATTTAGTTGATCCATCGCAGCAAATTGCTACAGGTTGTGTGGGTAGTCAAGGTAGTAGTTTTATAGCCACGGGACGGGGTGGAATACCGCAAAATCCCACACAGGAAGTCAGGAGCGATGTCTACGACGGGCTACACCTACGCACTTGGTCTGACACCCGCGACATCTCTGCGTACGGCAAAGCACAAGCTTTACAAGCGCAAACGCCTACATCACCAAAGGTTCTCTTGCAAGCAACTTCTTGGCATCGTAATGCCCAAGGAAAAATTGAGTTAGTTGCAGATCAACCAGCCAACTTACAACCATCTTTAACCTGTGCTGCGATGTCAAACTAATCAGTCCCGATATTGAAGTAGAAGGCAGGAGGAATAGGTTATGTCATAGCATCGACTCAACACCTAATTTAGGTGAAGGTTACAAACCGCCAGATTAGTAAAAGGAAAACAATCTCTAAAATATAACTAATGAAAACGCTAGGATTAAGTAGCCCATCCCAAACATATCCTTTACGCTTGGAGACTGTATTTCGTTTAAACGAGCGACACCACTCTCCAAAAATAGCAGGACTTCTTAGCTTGCAATCTTTTAGTAGAATTTCCTCAATCTCAATTACACGAGGATAAAATCCTCGCTGAAAATGCTTCCATTGACTTTCTAAAACCCAGAAGAAGACAGGAATCGCTGAACCTAGCAGAACAATCAGACCTTGCTTCTGCTGTAAGGCAAGAGCGATCACAGCACCAGTACCTGTAATTCCAAGAGCTTTAATCACCCAAATTTGCTTATTGTAGTCTTCGATTATAGTTTGTAAGAAAAAATATTCTTGTCTGAGCGTATCTAGCTCAAACTCGGAAGGTGGAGTGAAGTTAGAAGGTTGTATGTTAGACATTTGATACAAAAAGTATGAATGAGGATAGAATAAAGTATAAATTTGCATTTCGCACTAGTGAGTAGAAAATGCAAACGTTTATTGTTGAAGCACTTTAATAGCTATGGTATTGCCAATTCGCTACTTACATCTCTCAGACTTTCATGTAGGCAAGGATGGTTACGCCCAGAACAATATGTTTAGAGAAATCCTCAAGCATATTGAAGAGAAGCAAAAGCAGGATTGGGTGCCAGATATAGTTTTTATTACAGGGGATATTGCTAATCGCGGTCAAGCAGAAGAATATGAGACTTTTGCTTATGATTTTCTGATAAAACTCTACGAAATTTTTGGGAAGGCTTGGCAGGGATCTATCCTAGCTGTTCCGGGGAATCATGACGTAGACAGGGACAAGATCGAGTTTCTGGCACGGGATGAGATTTGTCAAGCTGACCGTAAAGTTTTTGATGCAACAAAATCTGGTCTGACAAAGCGTCAAAATTTCCTACTGCCTGGGGTGAGAGCTTACCTAGAAAATGACGACAGCCGTGCTCCCAAAAACTGGCTCGATTCTCCTGCGGGTACCTTTTCTCAAGTGCTAGAAATTCGGAATATGAAGCTTGGCATCGTTGGCATCAACACGGCTTGGTTATCCAAGGACGATAAAGACAAGGGAAATTTGACACCTGGGGTAGATTTAGTGAAGGAAGCACTAGAACAGTTGCAAGATTGCGATGCTCGGATCGTGTTGGGGCATCATCCACTGGATTGGTTTCTGGAGAAGGACGCAGAACGAATTCGACAAATCTTTGGCATACATGGTGTCTTGTACTTGCATGGTCATCTTCATAAAGCCAGGGCAAAAGGGGACGAAAGCAGCGGAGGCAAACCTTTTTTGAACATTCAGGCGGGGGCAGCATTTCAGGCACGGGATGATGAAGTTTGGAAAAATGGGCTGCTGTGGGGAGAATTGGATCTGGAGCAGCAGCAGATTCGGTTGCAACCGCGTCACTGGTCTGCTGACCATCAAGGATGGGTGTTGAGTAGTGAAGCGTTTCATCCACAGCGACAACTAAAAAATGCGGATTGGTGGGTTTTCTCTTTACCTGGAACTAAGCAACTTGCTACGAAATCACCAACAGTTTCTAACCAATCGACCTTCCCGAAAGTGATGCCGCCAACAGGCTGGAACCTTGAGAATCATGAGACCCTAGCTAGTCGTCGGGCTGCGCTGGAGAAAAATGAATTATCAGAGCAGGAAGCGTTGCAATATTTTGATGGCAGCACTCCTAGTTTGCGGATTGTCCTGTCTCAGATTATTCCCCAGCGAGAGATTGTCAGGGAACTGTGTGATGCGCTCAAAAGTGGACAAGGGCAAGACAAACCCACGGTTGTTTTGCTGCTGGGGGCGGGGGGAGAAGGCAAATCGACGGCGGTATTTCAGACACTAGTTACCTTGGTAGAGTTCGATCCGTCCTGGCAAGTATTGTGGCGGCATGACGTAGATGCTAACCTGTTGGGCACAGAGATTTTGGCGTTGCCGAAGGATGGGCGAAAATGGTTGATTGCCAGCGATGATGCAGATGGGATTGCTGGTGGAGCGTTTGAAACGGTGAGGGCTTTGCGTAAAGAGCAGAGGGACGATGTGCAGTTTTTGTTGACCTGCCGAGATACAGATTGGATTGCTAGTGGGAAGGAAGCTAAACCACCACGAGATTGGTCTGCGATTGCTAATTTTCAGCAGAAATGCATTTCAGGGCTGAGTCGTCGGGATGCAACGGTGGTGGTGCAAGCGTGGCAGAAGTATGGAGACAAGGGGTTAGGGCAACTATCCGGCAGACCGGAGGCAATGGCGGTGCAATTATTGATGGATTCTGCGGAACAGGAGTCTACAACAGGAGAAGGAGCGTTTTTTGGCGCGATGCTGAAAATGCGGCTGGGGGATAAACTCAAAGACCATCTCTTGGTTCTATTGAATCGATTTGCCACACGGGAAATTCCAGGGGGTAGCAACTTGCAGCAAGCGTTTGCCTATATTGCTGCGATGCACGCGGAAGGGTTGATGTTCCTCTCCAAACCAGTTTTAGCAAAGGTTCTGAGGTGTGAGAAACAAGAACTAAAATCAAAAGTATTGTTTCCTCTTGGTAAAGAGGCGGCAGCAATCCAGGCGGGCAATTTTATTTTGACACGCCACAAAACTATCGCTCAAGCAGTTGTGGAGATTCTTTCTGAGCAGTTTGGAGAGGATGTGGATGAATTGTATGTGGATCTAGCTAAGGCAGCAATTGCTGCGAGAGTTGAAGGAGAACATATTCCTGAACTTCAAGAATGGGATTTTTCCCTCCCAGGGCATTTCAAGAAATCTCAAAGATTTAGTTTAGCAATTAAAATCGCTAAAGGAATATGTGAAAAAGACCCTGATGATCCTTACCGACTGGTAAACTTGGCAAAACTCTATCGAGATGCAGAAGATATAAGCCAAGCTATTGAACTTTTTAGAAAAAATTCCAGCCAAGCCCGTGGGCATCGTAGTTTCTTTGCCGAATGGGGAAATGCAGAAAGTCATGAAAAGAACTACCCTTTAGCAGTTTGGATATCAGCATTAACTCTTGCGGATCAAGTTTCTATGAAAAGACCTGACAATCAAAATGCTAAAATAGGGTTTACTCTACTTGGGACGAGCTTTCTAAAGCTTTATGATGACTTTAATAATCGTATTTTTGTTGAGGGTTTAGGTGCAATCGCTAACTTAGGTTTCCTGATTGCAGATCGCAACAACAGACAAGACCAAAGATACTTTGGGGATTTTTTAAACAGAAGCAGCGTTGAAAATGTTCCTGACATGGATTGGCAAACTGCCCTCCGAACCTTTCCCACCGCCATCCAAGCTGCCTATGAACTCTGCGGTGAAAAAGATGATTTTCCAAGCCTTCCCTCTCCTAGTGGAATGACCTTTAAAGGGCTGACCTATTTGATTGATAACGCTGTTGAGCGGCATGAACAACGCAGGAAGGTGTAGAGAGGACAAATATTAAGTTGCGGGAAACTATAATCCTGCCCTCTCAGAACCGGATGTGCGCCTCATAAAGCATCCGGCTATAATATCGGGTTGGCATCGCAACGAGTTAGGCAAAGTTGAGTTAATTGTCGATAAATCTTCTACTCAGGTACAACAGTCGTTAACCTACCCTGCGGCTCCTAAAAGTTAATGATGCGATCAATCGGGAATACTAACTTTAAATCTGGTAAAGAAAGTTTTGGTGATGAAAGTAGTACCCTTTCTATTGATATTCACCAAACAAGGCAAAAGTAAAAAGTAAAAAGGCACTCATAAAGAAAAAGAGCAGTGGTTTGAAGCCCCTGTCTTGAAAAGTTTCCTACGGCGGGAGACCCGCTTGACAGTTCTTTTCGCTAAATTTATTTATGGAACGAAATAAAAACATTTATTTCGAGACGCATAGCGCAAGAAATAATAAGTCCTTAATCATTTCCCCTGAATTTATTTATGGGGATTATCTTTTTACTTTTTACTTTTTAATGCCAGTTCGCAGTTTGGGGTAAACGGTACGGTTCAAGTTAATAACATTGGTGTCGATCCCAATTCTGGCTTAGTAGAATTACCAGCAAATGTAAACGATCCATCGCAGCAAATAGCTAGTGGTTGTTCTGCAAACCAAGGCAGTCGATTTGTGGCGACGGGACGGGGTGGTGTGCCGCAAAATCCAACTCAGGAAGTGAGGAGCGATGTCTAGGACGGGCTACGCCTAAGCACTTGGTCAGATATCCGCGGATCTCTCTGCATACCGCAAAACCAGAGAAGTACAAGCCCAAATACCTAAATCTCCAGAGGTTCTTGTTCAAGCTACATCTTGGCATCGTAATACACAGGGAAAAATTGAATTAGTTGCATCTTCTACTCAGGTGCAACAACCATTAAACTGTGCTGCCGTTCCTAAAATTTAATCATGTTATCAATCATGCCCTGAACGGGAACTATAACTTGAAATCAAGTAAAGGAAGTTTTTGCTGATGAGAGTTCTACCCTTTCTATTGATATTAATAAGTGGGTTATTGACTCCAGGGATGATGCGAAGGGCTTTGGCTCAGGTAACATCTGATGGCACTACAAACACCATTGTCAATCAAAGTGGTAATAACTTTAATATTCTTAATGGGATTGAAAAAGGTAATAATTTATTTCACAGTTTCACTAATTTTTCTGTACCCACTGGCGGTTCGGCAACCTTTAATTTAGGGAATACGCCCAATATTACAACTATATTTAGTCGGGTGACGGGTGGCAATGTTTCCAATATTGATGGGTTAATTCAAACTCTCAATAGCAATAACCCGGTAAGTTTGTTTTTGATTAATCCTCATGGGATTGTCTTTGGTCAAAATGCTTCGTTGAATATTGGCGGGTCTTTTGTGGGAACAACAGCGAATAGTATTAAGTTTGCTGATGGGGCGGAATTTAGTACGAATAATCCCGGTGCCTCACCGTTGTTGACGATTAGTGTACCAATTGGTTTGCAGATGGGTAGTAATCCTGGAGCAATTGAAGTGCAAGGTGCCGGGCACACCGGGCAATTTAGTGACTTGCTTCAGGTATCTGGGCTGAACCTTGGCACCAAAGGCTTGCAAGTGCAACCCGAAAACACGCTGGCATTAGTGGGTGGAAATATTGCCCTGACTGGCGGCTTACTCTCAGCATCGGGAGGACGGATCGAGTTAGGCAGCGTCACCAGTGGCGTTGTCGCCCTCAATTCCAACCCTCAAGGATTTGTCCTCAGCTATGGCGATGCTTCTGGTTTTGGCGATATTCAGATGACGCAGCGATCGCTAGCTTCGACCCAAAACTTAACTAACAGCAGTGGTGGCTCTATCCAATTGCAAGGAAAACAAATCAGTCTACGCGACGGTTCTCTGGTGTTGATGCAAAATCGCAGCAATCAGGCGGCAGGGGATATTACCGTCAATGCCACAGAGTCGTTGCAAATTATTGGCAAGTCTCCAGATTTCAAGGCTGCCAGCGCTTTGGTGAATGAAACCGTTGCCGATGGTGCTGGTGGGAATATTGCGATCGCCGCACCGCAATTTCTAATCGATGGGGGCGGGTTTGTGCTGAGTCGCACCTATAGTTCATCTCCGGGCGGCAACATTTTGGTGAATGCTAGTCAGATGCTGGTCAACGGCTTTGCCGCCAATGACTCTAATCAATTTAGCTCCGGCAGTTTGCTGCTGGCATCATCTAATAGTAGCGGCAAGGGCGGCAATGTTGACATCACCACTCAGAACCTGTCGATCTTTTCCGGGAGTAGAGTGTCAGCTAGCCCCACCAGTTCCGGTGTTGGCGGAGATGTTAGCGTGAGTGCCAATTCTATTCAGATCAACGGTGGGACGCGAAGTTCGGTTCCCACTTCCCTGTCAACAACAGCGTCGGGTACGGGGAATGCAGGCAATCTAACTTTGAACACGCGGACGCTATCAGTTGAGTCAGGTGGGGTTGTGTCGGTTTCTAGCGTCCGCTCTGGAAATTCTGGATCGCTGACGGTGAATGCCTCAGAGTCGATCGAAGTCAACGGGACGAGGCGGACGTTGATTGGTGCTTCCGTTCTTGCTTTCCTCGATCCAAATTCCGTTGCCAATGCAGGAAGAATCACCCTGAATACGCCTGTGCTGACCGTTCGCAATGCCGGAATCGTCTGGATTGATAATCAAGGATTGGGTAATGCTGGCAGTTTAACCGTGAATGCTGAACGGCTGCAACTCGGAGGTGGGGGCAGCATTGCGGCATCTACCCGATCCGGCAACGGGGGCAATATCAATCTGCAACTGCAAGAGGGCTTGATCCTGCGTCATGGCAGCAACATTGCTGCCACCGCAGGCGGCAATGGTAATGGTGGTAATATTCTCATCAATTCACCGATTATTCTGGGCTTAGAAAACAGTGATATTGTTGCCAATGCTGTTCAAGGAAGAGGTGGCAATATTTACATTACAACTCAGGGAATGTTTGGATTTAAATATCGTCCCCAACGGACTGACGAAAACGATATTACCGCCAGTTCTCAATTTGGAGTTAACGGAAATGTGCAAATTACTAGCCCCGATGTCGATCCTAATTCTGGTTTAGTACCATTACCTGAGAATGTAACTGACTCCTCGCAGCAAATTGCCAGTGGTTGTTCTGCAAATCAAGGTAGTAGTTTTGTGGCCACAGGACGGGGTGGTATACCGCAAAATCCTAATCAGCAGGTTGGGAGCGATGTCTATGACGCGCTACACCTACGCACTTGGTCTGATATCCGCAATTTGGCGGCATACCGTAAAACTAGCGAAATCACAGCCCAAATACCCCAATATCCAGAGGTTTTTGTTCAAGCCACTAGTTGGCATCGTAATGCTGAGGGCAAAATTGAATTAATTGCGACTCGACCAAATACCCATATCCAACCATCATTAACTTGTGCTGCTGTTCCTAGAAATTAATTCAGTCTTTTTATGGTTTACCGTCATAAAGTCCATAAGCAGTTGGCGTACAACTAAATGATGTAGTAAAAACTCAAAAAATATTGTTTCTATCTTTTGCCTCTTACCTCCAAACCCCTAGCTTCATACTTCATACAAAGGAAAACTGCTGTATTATACTGAGTTCGCAATATTATATTTAACAATAATATTTATCATAACTATTTATTTTTACTCGTGATAGTACGGTTCATAACAAGGAATATTCCAAGTTACGATCTGAAAATAGATGATGCAAATGAAAGTACTCTGATGTATACCTTATGGCATCATCGTAAAATAGGTTATTTTTCGTTTTAATTGCCTATTCGCACAAATTTGCAAGGAGTTTTCCGAGCCTTTTTTGTCACAGTTTATGAGGTGCGTTGTTTATTCTGCTAGCGATCGCTGTGACAGTATTTTAACCTCACAAATTTCAGATTTTCTCAATAAGTACTCTCTCAGGTGTTGCCTGAGCAGTGCTATGGCTGAATACATAATCAAGTCGGTTACAAGTCCGTTATCTATACATTAGGAGCATGGAAATGAAATCAATTCTGGAATTAATTAACCAAAAGAACCAGGAATATGCCCAATTACCGTTCTTTAAATATATGGAAGACGAGTCCATTGATCCACGGCAGAGACTGGCATTTGCCCCTGTGATTACTCCACTCGCACTGGAGTTTAGCGAGTTGTGCAAACGAGTTCTCAGAGATGAGCCAACGACTAATTACATTCAAGAGATGGTAAATCTGCACACGCATGAAGAACATTTCCATTGGCAATGGTTACTCGAAGACATGGAGAAGATGGGGATTGACTATCAGATGCGGTTCAGTGATGCGGTGCGATTCATTTGGAGCGATGATACCAAGGTTTCGCGTTCCATGTTTCCTCTGTTTGAGCGGTATACTCGTGGAGCAGATCCCATTATCAGATTGGTTGCTATTGAGGTATCTGAGGTGACAGCGAATGTCTTTTTCCGTTCAACCATGTCTGCGGCTCTACAACTGCAAGAAATGACTCAAGCAGAGTTCCGTTACTTTGGTATGCGTCATAACCACATAGAAAATACCCACACTCTTCATACTCCCGCTTCTTTCCAAATAATGAGAGAGATTGAGGTGTCGGAAGAGGTTCGTCAAAAAGCACTTGAGTTGATTGATGTGGCGTTTGTGTATTTTACAGACTTGATCAATGAGTTTTTAGTTTATGTTAAGACCCATTCTTACCAAGAACCTTTTGTTAAAGTGTACCAACCAGAGCGATCGCTAACATCTATCTAAACCCAAGGAAGGGTAAGTAGGTAGGCGTAATTAAATATACAAGATCAAACCTCACCCTCAATCCCTCTCCTTACTAAGGAGAGGGAAGCCGGAGGCAGGGTAAGGTTTTATATTTAATTTTACCCACTTACTTATTGGTAAAGCACAACCTCAATAGAGCGACTATACCCGGTTGAGCAAAATCAACCGGGCTTCTCAATTTTTTACCTGAATAAAATTTACATAATCAATTGTGATACTTCGAGTTAATTAGGGAAAACTGAACTCAGGTTATCCAGTAGCAAGTTTTATGGTAGAGAATCGAGTCGATGTTCCCGGCTATGGGATTGGTGAAAGAATTTACACTAGCGCTCGCACCCTGGTTTACCGAGGTTGGCGAGAGGCCGATCAAACTCCTGTTGCGATCAAGCTTCTTAAAAATTCTTATCCCAGTCTGATTGAGTTGGCTCAATTCAGGAATCAGTACTCAATTGCAAAAATCTTAAATGTTCCTGGGGTTGTTCAGATATATAGCCTGGAGAGTTGTCAAAATCGACCGGCCCTGATATTAGAAGACTTTGGCGGAATTCCTTTGAAGGAATACACCACTTTTAGAAGCAAAGGATTCAGCGAGACAGGAAATCAGGAAAATTCCTCACATCTGCATCCTGATTTTTTGACTGAGTTTTTACAGATTGCGATCGCACTTGCCGATATTCTGGCTGATCTCTACCATCACCAAATCATCCACAAGGATATTAAACCTGCCAATATCCTCATAAACCCTACCACAAAGCAGGTCAAACTCATTGACTTTAGCATTGCTTCACTGCTACCAAGAGTTAACCAAGTTTCAACCAGCCCAACTATTTTAGAAGGAACTCTCCCCTATCTCTCCCCCGAACAAACTGGGCGCATGAACCGGGGAATTGATTACCGCACTGACTTCTATTCACTCGGAGTCACTTTCTATGAACTGTTAACAGGGCAATTGCCATTTCAATCGGATGATTTGATGGAATTGGTGCATTGTCATCTAGCGAAACAACCACCACCTTTAAGGAATAAAGAAGAGATTCCCCAAATTCTCTGTGATATTGTCATGAAACTGATGGCAAAGAATGCTGAAGATCGCTATCAGAGTGGGTTAGGGCTAAAGCACGATCTGCAAATTTGTTTGGAGCAATTGCAGGAAAGTGGAAATATTATCCCCTTTCAGCTAGGGTACAGGGACGTTTGCGATCGCTTTACGATTCCCGAAAAACTCTATGGACGGGAAGTAGAAGTGGCAACGCTCCTAGCAACATTTGAACGAGTACGTCAAGGAACTGCTGAAATGATGCTTGTGGCAGGTTCCTCTGGCATTGGCAAAACAGCAATTGTCAACGAAGTTCACAAACCAATCACCCGTCAGCGCGGATACTTTATCAAGGGCAAATTCGATCAATTTAATCGGAATATTCCCTTTTTTGCTTTGGTGCAAGCATTTCGAGACTTAATGAGCCAACTACTGACAGAGAGTGATGCTCAAATTGACCAGTGGAAGACTCAAATTTTATCTACCTTGGGTGAAAGTGGTGAAGTGATTATTGAGGTGATTCCAGAACTGGAACGAATCATTGGCAAACAGCCCCCCCTCCCAGAATTATCGGGTACTGCTGTTCAAAGCCGCTTTAATTTGCTGTTTCAGAAATTCATTCAAGTATTTACAACTCAAGAACATCCCTTGGTTATTTTCCTCGATGATTTACAGTGGGCAGACTCGGCTTCTTTAAAACTGATGCATCTGTTGATGAGTGAAGCCAGCAAGTCTTATTTGCTAGTGATTGGAGCATATCGGGATAATGAGGTTTTTTCTGCACATCCTCTGATGTTGACCATTGAGGAAATGCGTCAAGAAGGGATTACAGTTAGTAGTATTATCCTTTCTGCCCTTACCCAAACCGACCTGAATCAACTAATTGCAGATACCCTAAAATATTCAACAGAACAAGCAGATGCGATCGCCAATCTGGTGTATCAAAAGACCAAAGGTAATCCATTTTTCACTAACCAGTTTCTCAAATCGCTCCATGAAGATGGGCTGATTACCTTTGCCAGCCGAACAGGTGATTGGCAGTGCAATATTGCTAAAATTAGGACACTTTCTTTTACAGAAGATATTGTCGGGTTTGTGGTGCTGCAACTCCAAAAATTACTACCACAGACTCAGAATGCGATCAAACTGGCTGCTTGTGTCGGCAATCAGTTTGATTTAGAAACCCTATCGGTTGTTTATGAAAAATCTCTAGCCCAAACCGCAGCAGATTTGTGGCCAGCCCTCAAGGATGGATTAATCTTACCTAGTGGGGAAGGGTATACACTCTTTCAGGATGAGTCTGTTGTCATAGATGATTTGACAAATGACAACATATCAATAGCTGTTACCTACAAATTTCTCCACGATCGCATTCAACAAGCTGCTTATTCACTAATTCCGGCGCATCAGAAACCAGCAACTCACCTCAAGATTGGTCAACTGCTGTTGAGCAATACCCCGGAAACTGAGCAAGAATCGCTGATTTTTGAACTTGTCAACCATTTGAATATTGGTATAGAACTGATCGCATCCCAAAGCGATCGCCAGCAACTAGCACAACTCAACCTGTTGGCCGGAAAGAAAGCCAAGTCTTCCACAGCTTACCAAGTAGCAATTGAGTATTTAACTACCGGGATTCGTTTACTGAGATGTGACTGTTGGCAAAGTCAGTATGAATTGACTCTGACACTGCACGAATCAGCCGCCGATGCTGCTTATCTTGGTAACGACTATGAACAGATGGAACAATTGGCTCAAACAGTGATCCAGCAAGCCAAAACTCCACTGGATGAAGTCGGCATTTACGAAACCAAAATCCAGGCATATACAGCTAAAAATGATGTCCTGGGAGCGATCGCGATCGCCCGTCAGGGAATGAGTCAGTTCGGCGTGGTTTTCCCAGAAACACCCACTCCGCAAGATATTCAGCAAGCCCTTCAAGAAACTGCTGCCTTAATTAATGGTCGTGATATTGCAGGATTGCTTGACTTACCTGTAATGGTAGCCGCAAATAAGCTAGCAGTTACCCGAATTGTGGCAAAAGTTGCTCCAGCCGTTTACATTGCCAATCCAAATCTATTTCCACTACTGATCTTGTCTCAAGTCCAAGTATCTATTGAGTACGGCAATGCTCCATTTTCTGCCTTTTGTTATGCCTGCTATGGGATTCTGTTAAGCGGAATTCTTCAGGATATTGAAACAGCCGATCAATTCGGTAATCTTGCCTTGGCACTAACTGACAAATTTAATATTAGCGACATCAAACCCACAGTGTTTTATGTTGTGGGTGCTTTCATCACCTATTTGAAGTCTCCTCTGCAAAAATCTTTGCAGTTAATGCAAGAAGGTTACAAGATTGCTCTAGAAACCGGTAATGTATACTACGTAGGCTTCAATACCAAAGACATCTGCCAGTATTCCTATTTCCTGGGTCGAGAGTTAAACTCCTTAGAACAAGACATCCGGGCTTACAGTCATATTTTGGAAAACTTTCAGCAAGTCACGACTCTCAACTACTGCCGTATCTTTTGGCAAACAGTTTTGAATTTGCAAGGGCTTGCTGAGAATCCCTGTATTTTAACAGGGGAGGCATTGAACGAAGCAGAATTTGTGACTCAACTGGTTCAAGCCAATGAATTGACAGGACTTCACTATTTCTTCCTGCACAAATTGATTCTCTGTTATTTGTTTGAAAACCTCTCTCAAGCAGTGGAAACAGCCGTTCAAGCGAGAGAATATTTAGTTGCAGGTACTGGCTATGCCAGTGTGCCGATGTTTTGTTTTTATGATTCCCTGACGGCTTTAGCAGAATATTCTACAGCTACAGCCTCTCGCCGAGAAATATTACTAGAACAGGTGAGAGAAAACCAGGAAAAAATGCAGACATGGGCGCACCACGCACCCATGAATTATTTGCACAAATTTGAACTAGTGAAAGCCGAAGAATGCCGAGTTTTGGGACTGATGACAGAGGCAGTGGATCATTACGATCGCGCGATCGCAGGGGCAAAAGTCAATAGATATATTCAGGAAGAAGCCCTTGGCAATGAACTAGCTGCCCGATTTTATTTAGAATGGAACAAAGAAGCGTTGGTAAACCCCACCGTTGGCGTAGCCTCTCCAAGAATTGGTATCGCTCAAATTTACTTAGAAAATGCCTATTATGCTTACTTCAGTTGGGGAGCGATTGCCAAAGTTAACCAGTTAGAACGCCAATATTCTCAATTATTGCTGAAGGTTTTTCAACAGGATGAAACTGGTTCTTCAACCCTCACCACTACAATCGGATTGAATCACAGTAATTCCACGGGGACTGAAGCATTAGATTTAGCAACAGTGATGAAAGCCTCTCATGCACTGGCTGGAGAAATTGAGTTAGAAAAACTGTTGACAACCCTGATGCAGGTTGTAATCGAAAATGCTGGGGCTGAAAAATCAGTCCTTCTGCTGCTTCAAGAGGATAATTGGGTAGTTGCGGCTAAAAAAACCAGCCAAGCAATGGTTGAAGAGGAACAATTTCTAGCACAGGCTACGCCTACCTACGAAAACCTCCACTCCCTTCCTCTTTGCGACAGTCACGATATTCCCAAAACGGTTGTGAACTATGTCTCACGTACCTCCGAAACCTTAGTACTAGATGATGCCCGTAAAGAAACCACCTTTGCTAACGATCCCTACATGATTATATGGCAACCCAAAAGCTTGCTATGTACGCCTATTCACAATCGCGGCCAGCTTATTGGCATCCTCTACCTAGAAAATAGTTTGACAACTGGAGCCTTTACCCAGAAACGTCTTGAGGTTTTGCGGTTGCTTACAGCACAAGCTGCCATCTCGCTGCAAAATGCCATGTTGTATAACAATCTAGCCGTAGCAAAAGCTCAACTAGAGGACTACAACCATACTTTGGAGCAAAAAGTGGAGCAGAGAACTCTGGAGTTAAATGATAAAAATCAGCATCTCTTAGAAACTTTAGAACAACTGCAACACACACAAAGCCAACTGATTCAAACTGAAAAAATGTCTTCATTGGGACAAATGGTAGCAGGTGTTGCCCACGAAATTAACAACCCAATTAACTTTATCTATGGCAACCTCAGCTATACCAATGAATATTGCCAAAATTTGCTGCATTTAGTTGAGCAGTATCAACATTACTATCCTCAACCATTTGTTGAGATTCAAGAAGAACTAGAGGCAATAGATTTAAACTTCCTTAAGTCAGACTTGCAAAAATTGCTGCAATCAATGAAGCTGGGGGCAGATCGCATCCGCCAAATTGTCCTTTCTCTCCGCAATTTCTCGCGCCTGGATGAGGCTGAAATGAAAACTGTCAATCTTCATGAAGGCATCGACAGCACCTTATTAATTTTACAGCACCGTCTAGAAGAGAAAACACACCGTTCCACAATTGATGTGATTAAGGAATATGCACAGTTACCAGAAGTTAATTGCTACGCCAGTCAGATTAATCAAGTATTTCTGAATATTCTCAGCAATGCTATTGATGCATTGGATTCATCATTCACTACTGAACATATACTAACGAAAATCCCCACGATTCAAATTCGTACCAAAATGACTGATGCTGATACAATAAATATTACAATTTCAGATAATGGAGTTGGAATGTCTGAAGAAGTAAAACAGCGCCTATTTGATCCCTTTTTTACAACAAAACCGATTGGCACAGGAACAGGCTTAGGATTATCGATTACTCACTCTATTGTCGAAAAACATGGAGGACAATTAAGTGTAATATCCGAACCGGGAAAAGGAGCGGAGTTTTCTCTTTCTATCCCCTTAAATTGCCAAAATAATCATAAACTTTGTCCCCTGTCCAAAAGTTGACGAACAGTGGATTTGTCCATTGTGTTTATCAGAAATAATTTGGTAACTGATGGCTAATCCTAGCCCAGTTCCCTTACCTACAGCCTTAGTTGTAAAAGATGGTTCAAAAATTCTAGCTTGCACTTCAGGAGGCATACCAAAAGCGTTATCTTCGATGCAAATTGAAACAGTTTTTTGCTGATGTTCTACTGATGTAGCGATCGTGATGGTGTGAGGTGTAGCAGCAGTAATATTCTGAACTGAGCCGTTTTGATAGAGGTCATCAAATGCATCAATAGCATTAGCGATAATATTCATAAATACTTGGTTCAGTTGTCCAGGATAGCAAGTAATTGGAGGCAAATTACCATATTCTTTGACAACCCCGATTTTCGGGCGATTTCCTTGGTCTTGCAATCGATGTTTTAAGATCATTAAGGTACTATCAATTCCTTCGTGGATCTGAAACTCTACCATAGATGAGATATCAGATCGAGCAAAGGTTCTGAGAGAAAGGCTGATGTCCCTAAGACGACCAATTCCCTGGTGCATCGATCCCAAAATGTTTGGTAAATCTTCAATCAAATACTCTAAATCAATCTCTTTAATAAGTTCTTCAATTTCTGGATCTGAATGTGGTAGCTTTTCTTGTTGGAGATTTACCAAACGCAGGAGATCCTTGATATATTCCTCAATATGAGAGCAATTTCCACTAATAAAACCAATTGGGTTATTAATCTCATGACCTATCCCTGCAATCAGTTGTCCAAGGGTAGACATTTTCTCACTCTGAATTAGTTGTAGTTGAGTATTTTGTAATTCTTGTAGAGATTGAGTTAATTCTATAGTACGTTCTTGTACTCTTTGTTCAAGGGTACGAGTCAGATGGGAGATTTTTAGATGTAACTTTAATCGAGCAATGACTTCTTCCTGCTGGAAGGGTTTGGTAATATAGTCAACTGCACCAATTTCCAGTCCTTTCACTTTATCGGTGGCATCGGCCAAGGCAGTCATAAAAATGATCGGAATATTTTGAGTGATGGAATTAGCTTTCAACCTGCGGCAAGTTTCAAATCCATCAATACCCGGCATCATGACATCCAGGAGAATGAGATCGGGAATAGCGTATTCTGTTTGTTCGATGGCAGATTCTCCATCGGTTGCCATGAGTGTTTTCCAGCCACAACCCTGAATCGCTTCTGATAGCACTTTCAGATTGTTGGGATTGTCATCTACCAAAAGAATATACATTGGCTTCAAAAGAGGTTCGATCATTATTGACGTGACTCAGTTATTACAAAAGATTTAAGGAACTTACGAATTTTTCCGGTTTGGAAGTTGGCAGTAAATTGGCTCAACTCATTTGCGAAAGGAGTTAGCTGACTGTCTTGCTTAATTAACTCTTTTATAATTCCCTCAATTGCCTGAATATCTCCCATCATTGCCAGATGATAAAGTTGTTGCAAAACATCCTGTGATGGCAGAACCAATTTAGCATCAGCTTTCTCTTCAGGCTGGTAAGATGACTTTTGATGTGTAGATTGAGCATAAATCCACTCCACTTTTAGCAGTAATCCCAGTGCATTAAATAATTCATCAATTTGCAGAGGTTTCGGTAAGAATGCTGTAGCCCCTGCCTGGAAACTCCGTTGCCGATTTTCCTCAAAGACGCTGGCACTAGAGACGATAATTGGAATAGAACAAGTTTGTGGATTTTCTTGTAAGTGAACCATGAATTCAAAGCCATCCATATTAGGCATAGCTAAATCAAGGAGAATCACATCCGGGTGATGTTCAGTTACTATCTGTAGCGCCTGTTTGCCGTCGCGTGCTTCTTGGGTTCGACAGCCAATTTCTTGGAGCAAACTAGTCAACATAAAACAGTGGTTAGCATCATCATCAACAATGAGAATTTGAGGTGCAGTACCTTGAATCCCGGTGATTTTCTGATGGGTTGGGGTTGCTGCTACATCCGTCGTTGGCATTGTTTCTGTCTCCCAGTCATGGGAAACTGGTACTGATATGATCAAATCTAGCGAAAAAATACTACCTTCACCCAAATGACTCTGTACTTGAATTTGGCTGCCCATCAATGCCGCAATTCTTTGACTGATTGCTAATCCCAAGCCAGTACCTTCAGATTTCCGCCCTGCTTCACCTACTTGCTCAAAAGCCAAAAAGATTTTCTCTAGTTGGTTTGGTGACATCCCAATACCTGTATCTTCAATCTGGAAGCGAATTTTCTGGTGTGTCATTTGTTGAGACTCTTGACTAATGACATCTACCTTGAAAGTGACGCTACCGTTATCTGTAAATTTGATTGCATTACCGAGTAAGTTGATCAAAACTTGCCTTAGTCGCTTTTCATCCACTTCAATGGCAACTGGTAGGCGATCGCTGATTAAGATATTAAATGCAATCCCTTTTTGTTTGGCTCGGATACTGCAAATCTCGGTGACACCATGTAAAAAACTGGTCAGATGTACATTCGTGGTAACTAATTCTAATTTCCGAGCTTCAATTTTTGAAAGGTCGAGAATGTCATTGATTAGCATCAGGAGGTGTGTTCCACATTGGTGAATAATGCTGACACCTTCGAGATTTTTCTCTGTCATGTTTGGCGATACTTCTAGCACCTGAGCAAAACCAAGGATGCCATTAAGTGGTGTACGTAGTTCATGGCTCATATTTGCCAGAAACTCGCTCTTTGCTTCGTTAGCAGCATCAGCAGCAAGCTTTGCCTCAAGCAGTTCATGAGTTCGCTCTTCAACTTTGAACTCCAGAGTTTTGGAATAATTTAATAGTTGAGCGTTGGCAATTTCTAGTTGCTGATTCGTTTCTTCTAACTGCCTCTGTTTATAAGCATTTGTTGTTGCTATCACAGTGCTGATGAATGCGGCTAAAGCGGGTGTGACTGGAATTAGAGTGCCATGTAAAAACATCTCATAGCCACTTCCCACAAACACGCCACTGATGGCTATAGTTGCCCAGAGAATTTTGCTACCAGGAATCCGCAGCCTGCGACTGGATAAGAACCAACTACCACTAGAACCGATCGCAGACCATAAAATAATCCAGAGTGACGCAGCCCCGCCAGAAATGCCGTACAGGTTTGTATTCCCTGTTTTTGCCCCTTGCACTAGTTGATGGGCAATATTGGCATGGACAACAACCCCAGGCATCTGTTTTTCGACAGACATCCAGGAGATACTGAAGGGTGTGTTGAAGAAGTCATTGGTACTAGAGGCGATTGATCCGATAAACACCATGCGATCGCGCATTAGATTGGCTGGAATTTTCCCTGCTAAGACATCGCGCATGGCAACTGTCCGAAATGCCGTTTCTGTTCCATGCCAATTGAGAAAAATTTGATAGCCGCCTAAATCAGCATCAAAGTAGCCTGGTTCTTGATTGTTTAGTGGTACGTAAATTGCCTTACCCAACTGAAACTTTTGTTGCTTAGGGTCAATATTTTTTAAACTAATCTTGTCGGCTTCTAAATACTTGAGTGCGACAACAGTTGCCAGCCCAGCTTTGAGCGTATATTGCTCTTTGGCATCAGTTGCCGTTAGGAGGGCGCGACGGACAAAGCGATCGCCATCCAAGACTAAATCTGCTAATCCGACTTGATTGAGTTTCTTCAAATCTGGTGACGGATTGACACGCTCTCCGGTGATTTTCTCAACGCCAATTAAATTGGGAGTGCTGCGGAAAATTTTTACAAGTTCTTCATGTCCGCTTCCCTCTGGTAAATCTCGATAGAGATCCAAGCCAATGGCTCTGGGCTGCTGCGCCCGAATCTTTTCTAGTAATTTTGCTAACGCCCAATCTGGAATTGGCCATTTCTGTACCGATTGGATATCGCGCTCATCAATTGTAACAATCACAATTTCATCAGCGATCGTATCCAGCGATCGCTGACGAACCCATTCATCACGAATTTTCCATTCAAGTAAATTGAAAAATCCCAACGATTGCCCGACAATGACAGTCAAAGCAACAGTGGGAGTAATAATCAAAACGCTACGAGTCCGTTGGATAAAACTCTGAAATCTTCGCCACATAGGGACTGGGGATTGGGGACTGGAGATTAAGGGCTGGGGATTGGGGAGTAGAGGGAAAATAATCAATGCCCAATGCCCAATGCCCCATGCCCAAATTGCTATTAGTTCGCAGATACTAATAACGGAGATGTAACAATTTCCTTCAAGCTAACTGAAGAAAGGAGTTCTTCCCATTGTTTGGTAAGAGTCATGTTGGTAGGTTGAGCGCTGTGTAAGGCTGCAAGTTTTTCTACACAGTCATACCAAACGCCATGTTTACCAAAAGCCTCCGCCTGCTTCAGAGCATCTTTTTGCTGCATTATTGTTGCCAGTTCAGCATTAGGCTGGATGCGTTGAACCCAACCATCGATATAAGGTGTATTTGGACTTAGCTGGCCATTAAGTTTGACAGCTAGGAACCAATGGTAGTTTTTCCCAATAGCTAAAGCGGGTGCATCAGCTGGTAATTTGACAGCCATTACCCCAGCTTGGAGAGCAACAGGAATGGTCATTTGATACTGTGTATTACCAGCTTCATCCTTGAGGCTAAACACAGCTTCTTCTGCATTAGAAGCTGGGAGATATACCAGAATTGTGGGACGTTCAGACACTGTTGTGCCATAGAAGTTTTGGGGTAGGAGTGCGATTATGGCTGCTGGGCCTACTGCACCTACAGTTGAAGGATTTAAGTCGTAACTACCAACGCGAGAAGCTCCTCCAGTTGCTTGTCTGGGAGCGCTTTTGCCTGCACTAGGTGTAAAAAGGTCGCCTCTAGAAGCTCCTCCAGTTGCTTGGCTAGGAGCGCTTTTGCCTGCACTAGGTGTAAA
>NZ_JBALDM010000002.1:0-126449 GCF_036917435.1 Nostoc sp. | reverse complement strand
CCCAATTCCCAATTCCCAATTCCCAATTCCCAATTCCCAATTCCCAATTCCCAATTCCCAATTCCCAATTCCCAATTCCCAATTCCCAATTCCCTACTCCTCTTCGCTTCCCACTTGATCCCCGCGTTCTAGTTCCCAAAGAATTTGATTTCCTTCACGGCGTACCCGTGACACTATCCAATTTCGCCAGCGCCACTGATCTCCCCGACTGGTAACAGCGCTGGCGTGGACATCCATCAAGTCTGCTAACTCAGAACTGGTGATTAAGTAGCCTTTTTCAGAAATTTCGTCAGCGATACGCAGAGTTTCGACCAAGCTACGGAGTTGCGAAACCCGCATTTCTGGTGGTTTTTCATCGGTAGTGGCCGCATTTGGCCCAGTTGATGGTTCCATAACGGTTATTTCTGGTGCAGAAGTACTGATTTGTTGCGGACTTTGGTTAATTATTCGAGAGTTTTTTTCATAATCAGCTACTTTTGCTACATTTAGGTCATTTTTGGCAGGTAAAGATTTATAAAAACTTGTGGGAGTTAATTGTTGTAACGGAGGGATTTTGCCAGTAGCATAACAGCGAGCGATCGCATCACAACGTTCGTTACCTATGTTACCAGAATGTCCCCTGACGTGTTGCCATTTTACCTGTTGCGTATTGAGTTCATCAAGAGTTTCTAAAAGCTCTTGGTTTTGGACGGGTTTACCATCTGACTTTTTCCAGCCTTTCTTTTTCCAGCCTTTCACCCACTTGGTAACGCAGTTAATTAGGTATTCGCTATCGGTATGTAGAGTAATGGTTTGGGCTTGTTGAGATGTTTGCAGGTATTGGAGGGCTGCGATCGCAGCTTGCATTTCCATTTTATTATTAGTGGTATGAGGGGATGCATCGCCCATTTCGTGGATCGAGCCATCGCTAAAGTAGACGACAACTCCCCAACCCCCAGGGCCAGGGTTCCCGGTGCAAGCGCCATCGGTATATATGCTTTCGATTGTAGGTTGAGTGGACATGGTTTAAGATATCGAACCGCAAAGGACACAAAGCTAAGAGTGATTAGCGGCGAATTTTTTTAAAGAATATCCAGGCTATTATACTGGTTAGCACTCCAGCAACAACCCTCCACAAAAAGGCTGTTGTAAATAAAAATGGTCTTTTGCTATTTGAGTAAGTAACACTGAAGATGCGATTTTGCTGGTTGCTAGTCCGATACTTGTGCTACCAATGAAGTTTTCTAAGTTGCGATCGCTTTTTGCTTGTCAATTGTCAATAGTACTTTGAATTGTACTAATTAAATTCTGCAATTTGGTCAAGTTTAGGCTGAGGTTGATGTAATCTTTTTTGATTTTTAGCAGATATTTATCAGCGCTTAATTGGTTCATAAATTACATTACAATCAAGATTTTACTTATACTTTCATAAAAACTCTATGCAGCTAATAAAAAAAATATTTGCGCCGCCACAAATTATTTTCTTATTCATAACTATTTTTATCATCACTTTTTCATTCAAAATTTTACCATCAAATGCTGTTGAAATTAGTGCCATAGAATTTATCGGAGAAGCCACTTTACCAAAAGGTTTAATCTTTAAAAAAACTGAACTTGGAGGTTTATCTGGAATTACATATAATTCAAAAGACAACCTTTATTATGCTATTTCTGATGACCGTGGGCAAAAAGCCAATGCCCGTTTCTATACCCTGAAAATCGACTTAAGCAAGGGTTCTCTACAACAAGGTAAAGTTGTTCCTGTGAGCGTAACCACATTATTAAATGAAAATGCTCAACCATTTCGTCCTGGTGAAACCGATACAGAAGGTATTGCATTAACTAATAAAGCAACTGTATTTATTTCTTCTGAAGGCGATGCCGCAAAACTAATTAATCCTTTCATTAAAGAGTTTTCAATATCTTCTGGAAGGGAAATTACAACACTTCCTATTCCAAACAAATTTTTGCCAGATAAAAGTGGCAAACAAGGTATCCGTAACAATTTGGCTTTTGAAAGTCTCACCATCACACCCGATAAAAAGCATCTATTTACAGCCACCGAAAATGCTCTAATTCAAGATGGTGTCGCAGCTAAACCTAACATTGGCAGTCCATGTCGGATTGTACAATACAACTTGTTGAACAGCCAGCCAGAAAAGGAATTTCTTTACAAAACTGAACCAGTTTCACCATTTTTCAATTTAACTGGCAAATTCGCTAGTGGATTACCTGATTTACTTGCTCTCGATAATCAAGGACATTTCCTAAGTTTAGAAAGGTCTTTTACTGGTTTAGGGTTTGCTATTTCCCTGTTTCAGGTTTCTTTAGAAGAAGCTGATGATATTCATAAGATTGATAGCCTTTTAGCAATTGACTCCACAAATATTAAACCAGTTCAGAAAAAACTGCTGTTAGATTTGAGAACCCTAGATGTATTACTAGACAACATCGAAGGCTTAACTCTTGGGCCTAAACTACCTGATGGTCAACAATCATTAATTCTCGTCAGTGATAACAATTTTAACTCACTGCAACGTACCCAGATACTAGCTTTTAAAATGAAAATTGAAACACCACTGATGAGATTATTGCGCCGTTTACTGCCGAATCTCAACCGTTAACTGTACAGAGGTATCACCCTTTACTGCTATTTATATGTTTTAAGCTTATTCCTGTGTATTCACTGAATCTACTAAGCAAATTTATCTAGCCTATTTGTAGTTTCCGTGTAATTTCTCAACCGTATTCCTTAATAAATATGTTACACAATGTGTAGGGAAATTTGCAGACAGATTAATCATGATGGCAGTATATGATTAATTGCCTACAAAACTTATATTTTTAGATTGAATTTTAGTAGTTAGCTAGAGTTATTAAACTAATTTGCCAACAATATTTTTCATAAATGATTTTTATGCCACAAAAAGAAATTGAGAATATGGTAGGGCAAAAACCAGAATTAGACAATTACATTGGACAATTTTTAAATAATCGCTATTTAATTAAAGATTTGATTGGCAAAGGGGGGATGGGTAGAGTTTATTTAGCAGAAGATACTGCTAAAGATGGTATGCCGATCGCAATCAAAATTTTATCACTCAGTTTGGCAAATCAGCAAATGTCACAACGCTTTGCTAGAGAGATTTTTATTGGCGCTCAATTGGGGCGTAAAAGCAAACATATTGTTCGCATCTTAAGTTATGGCGTTACTGAAGATAAAACCCCCTTTTATGTAATGGAATATCTCCAAGGAAAAAATCTCAAACAAATTCTCAAAATTCAGCCCTTACCAATACCAAAGTTTTTGACGATTTGTAATCAAATTTGTTTAGGCTTACAATGTGCCCACCAAGGTATTAGCCTCAAAGGAGAGATTTATCCCATTGTTCATAGAGATATCAAGCCCGAAAATATATTTCTTTGTGAAGATATTAAACAAGGAGAAATTGTTAAAATACTCGATTTTGGCATTGCCAAATTTTTAACAGAGCGAAGTGGAATGACTCTGACAGATTCTTTTATTGGCAGTTTACCTTACTGTTCACCAGAACACATGGAAGGGCGCAAACTTCTAGATGTGCGTTCTGATATTTACAGTTTGGGAGTACTAATGTTTGAGATGTTAACAGGAAAACATCCATTTCATACAAAAAGTAACTCCTTTGGTACTTGGTATCAAGCGCATCGCTTTCAAATGCCACCTACAGTTGAAGAAGTTAATCCAAAAGTCAAAATACCGCAGGTATTAGAAAAACTATTGATGAGTTGTTTAGCTAAAGAAGTTAGCGATCGCCCACAAAATATAAACCAAATATTAGAAGATTTAGAAAAAGTTAATATTCAGTTTAATGGTGCTGTATCTAGTAATAGTAATGAGCTTATTAAACTATCACCTCCAGTTCAATTAGTACCTGCAACTTTATTGTCAGAACAAGAGTGTTTGCAGAAAAATTGGCCTAAAAATAAACCAGTTGGTGCAATTGGTTTTCCCCACTTACTACAAACTATTCAAAGACCTATACCAACTTTTTGGGCAATGTTGCCTAAACAAGAGATTACAAAATTTTTGGATAAAATACATGGCACGGAATTCATTAGTCAAATTAATGTATATCCGATGCTTTTGTGGGTAACAGTCTTATATGATGAACAGCCTTCTATGACTAAATGGCTACCTTATTTCCTAGATTTGAAAGATAATAAAGGACAGAATATAGCACGTAGTTTAGCGGAGGTAGGTTACTATCATCTACTATTTTTTTCCATAGAAGAACCAAACCGTTGCTCTCATGTAACAACCTTAAGCCTCACAGCTAATCAGCGCCAGCAAATTGTAGATTGGTTAGATATGAGTCAAAAGTCAAATGAATTAATTTTGCCTAATCAAGCAAAAAATCTTTTAAGAACAGAGTACGAAAAACTAAAATTAGATATTTTGCAAAAGTTAGCCGCAGATCAAAAAGCTGAGAAAGAAAGGTTGAAAAGTTGGATAGATAAATTAGTTGAAATTTTTTTTAAACTTTTATCGCGTTCTTAAAAATGCGTTCTGAAAATTCTTGTCAACCTTAGTTAACTATATTCTTATGTATGTATTGCTAACTTTAAATAGACTCATTAGCAGAGGTAAAAAAAGTGAATCAAAGCCCATTTATATCTCCAAATAGTACGGGCTTGCTTGCTAATCGTTATCAATTAAAACAATTAATTGGTAGCGGTGGTATGGGTGAAGTTTTTTTAGCAAATGATATTTTATTAGGAGGGATACCAGTTGCCATCAAGTTTTTGACTCAGACTGTTGTCAATAGCAAGATGCAACAAGACTTTGCTCGTGAAGCCTTAATGAGTGCAGCTTTGAGTCAAAAGAGCTTACATATAGTGCGGGCGTATGATTATGGTGTAAATGAGAAAGGAAAACCATACTACGTCATGGAATATTTATGTGGCAAGAGTTTGAAGGATTTAATTCCGCTACCCTTGTCGATGTTTTTGACTCTCTCTCGCCAAATTTGTTTGGGTTTACAGTGCGCTCACCAAGGCATTAATATTGACGGCAAAATTTGTCCGTTGGTTCATAGAGATATTAAGCCTGCGAATATATTAGTTATTCCCGATCCGATATTGGGTCAGTTAGTTAAAATCCTTGATTTCGGGATTGCTAGATTTCTAAACTATACATCAACAGCTAGTACAAATAGGGGATTTAATGGCACTTTACCTTATTGTTCTCCAGAACAGCTAGATGGAGAACAATTGGATAGTCGTTCTGACATTTATAGCCTGGGTGTGATGATGTTTGAAATGCTCACAGGCAAAAAACCTTGGGAACCAGAAACTGATTATTTTGGTGCTTGGTATAAAGCACATCATTTTGAAGCACCAAAAACGATCGCAGATGTTAAACCTACTCTGAAAATACCTCAGAAGCTAAATAATTTAATCGTGTCTTGCCTGGCAAAAAAAGCAAGCGATCGCCCCCAAAATATCGCTCAAATATTACAAGTTTTAAATAGCTTAGAAGAATCTAATGATACTAGTTTACCAACAAATATATCCTCTAATTCCATCCTGAACCGCCCTTTGTATTCTGGATTACCAATTGCAATAGAACAAAGCTGTCGGCAACTTTTGTGGCCTGAAAATAAACCAACTCAAGAAATAGTTTTTCCCCAGCTTATAGATGCTGCACAAGGATCTATGACAGCACTATGGCTGATGTTGCCTAAACAAGAAATCAAAAACTATGCTCTTTCTACCCGTCATAACCAGTTTATCTTTATGACATCGCCGCACCCAATGCTGTTGTGGGTAACTGTACTCTACAATCGTCAGTTGGCTCCTAAGTGGCTACCGTGCTACTTAGATATGCAAAGTTCCCAAAATCTTAGGCTGGTAAGTCTACTGGCTGAAAATGAACACTATCCTTTGATTTTCTTTACCCTAGAAGCACCCCATTCTTGCGCCAATGTTCTTAGCAGTCGCATTGAGCCAACTCAGCGACAAATGCTGAAAACTTGGGTGCAACAAACTCATAGCCTACCACCGGTTTCTGTGCCCCAAGTGAGCAAACAGCTATTAAAACAGCAGTATAAACAAATGCAATCCCGGATATTGCAGCATCTAGAATCTAAGCCCCAGGTTGCATTATCAAGGTCTATTTAACGGTAAATTCGCACCTTGGAGAAATGGGATAAAAATAATTCCTAACTTACTAACTCCAAAATACTTGACAAGCAGAAAAAAAATGGTGATAATAGCAAAGTTGACCAAAACAAGGGACTGTAGTTCAATTGGTTAGAGCACCGCCCTGTCACGGCGGAAGTTGCGGGTTCGAGCCCCGTCAGTCCCGTTATAAATTTGTCAGTATTAAATCACCGAAGTTAAGTTTGGTGATTTTTGATTTTGAATTCCCCAAAACGATTGACCCAGAATTTGGGGTTTGAATATAAGCTACATTTATCATTTTTGCGAAAGAGAGAATTAACTGTGACTGTTAGAGTCCGTATTGCGCCGAGTCCAACCGGAAATTTACATATTGGTACAGCTAGAACGGCTGTATTTAACTGGTTATTTGCCCGTCACCACGGCGGGAAATTTATACTGCGAATAGAAGACACAGACTTAGAGCGATCGCGTCCCGAATACACCGACAATATTCTTGAAGGATTGCGCTGGCTAGGACTTAACTGGGATGAAGGGCCATTTTTCCAATCCCAACGCCTGGATATTTATAAAGAAGCAGTCCAAAAACTGTTAGATCAAGGATTAGCCTATCGCTGCTACACCACTAGCGAAGAACTAGAGGCGCTAAGAGAAGCCCAAAAAGCTAGTGGCGAAGCTCCTCGCTACGATAACCGTCACCGCAACCTCACCCCAGAACAACGCGCCGCTTTTGAAGCAGAAGGTCGTTCTTCTGTGATTCGTTTCAAAATTGAAGATGGGCGAGAAATTGTCTGGAATGACCTAGTTAGAGGAAAAATGTCTTGGCGAGGTAGCGATTTAGGTGGTGATATGGTCATCGCCCGCGCTTCAGAAGAGGGTAGCGGTCAACCACTGTACAACTTTGTGGTTGTAGTAGATGACATCGATATGCAAATTACTCATGTCATTCGGGGAGAAGACCACATTGCCAACACCGCCAAGCAAATTTTGCTGTATGAAGCAATGGGTGCAAAAATCCCAGAGTTTTCTCACACACCGCTAATTTTGAATATAGAAGGACGCAAGCTTTCTAAGCGGGATGGTGTCACTTCCATTTCTGACTTCCAGAAAATGGGCTTTACTCCTGAAGGTTTGGTGAATTACATGACGTTGCTGGGTTGGTCGCCACCAGACTCGACGCAAGAAATATTTACCTTAGAGACAGCAGCCAAGGAGTTTGGTTTTGAGCGTGTAAATAAAGCAGGCGCAAAGTTTGATTGGGATAAGCTGGATTGGTTAAATAGTCAATATATCCACAATACGCCAGTAGATAAACTCACAGATTTACTCATACCTTATTGGGAAGCCGCCGGGTATAAATTTGCTGATGGAAGAGATCGCTCTTGGTTAGAGCAGCTAGTAACTTTAATTAGCCAAAGCTTGACTCGTTTAGTAGATGGAGTAGCTCAAAGCCAACTATTTTTTAGCGACACAGTTGAATTTAGCGAAGAAGGCAGTACACAACTTAAGCAAGAAGGTTCTACTGCTGTCCTTGAGGCGATTGTCACAGCTTTAGAAAATCAGCCGCAACTGTCGGAAGCCGCCGCCCAAGACATTATCAAACAAGTGGTGAAAGAGCAAAAAGTCAAAAAAGGCTTGGTAATGCGATCGCTCCGAGCAGCTTTAACTGGAGATGTTCATGGCCCCGACCTCATTCAATCTTGGTTACTACTGAATCAGATTGGTTTAGACAAGTCGCGCTTGAGTAGGGCAATAACAGAAGCTAATTAGCAATTACTTCCAGATTTTAGAAATATTTTATTTAGGGGCGCACGTTTGTGCGCCCCTGTCCATAAGCTAGAGCAACTATAAGAACAAAAAATCATTAACTAATTACTAATGAATTATCCCCAATTTTAAATCTAAAATAGGTAGTCAATTCTCCTCATGTCGGGAACTTGGTGTGTAAAATTCATGTCTTCAAGAACACTTAGAAGCGAACGTAATTACAATGCCGACAAAAGCGCTCAATAGAGGGATGAGATTATCGTTGATGATAGTTACGCTCTTAATCACATCGACAGTTAACGCTGTGACGGATGCTCAAGAAGCGCCAACGATATTTGGAGATGTAACTATTGGTCCTCAGTTTTCGCCAGACCCCCTGACAGTTCGCGGAATGAGTGGTGGTTCAATATCTGAGAGTCAAGTCAGTGGGAGAAGCGAAACAGCCACTGGCCCTTGTACCGGATTTGTGGATGAAACACCAGACCACACATTAGTGCTAAAAAGTAAATTTGACTACCTGAAGCTACAAGTGCAAAGTCCTGAAGATACCACCATCATTATCAAGGGGCCGGGTGGTACTTGGTGCAATGACGATTTTGATGGCAAAAATGCCGGCATTGTTGGTGAATGGCTGCCTGGAAATTACCAAATTTGGGTTGGTTCCTACGAAAAAGGTAAGTATCTCCCTTACACTCTAAAAATTACAGAAGTTAAGTAGGGAATGGGGCATTGGGCATTGGGAATGGGGCATTGGGCATTGGGCATGGGGCATTGGGCATTGGGCATTGGGCAATAATCCATAGTTCTTCTTTGCCTGCTCCTCATTCCCCACTTCCTAACTTCCCCTAGATAGATGATTATCAAGGGGTGGAACGACACGACGAGAATTGTGGATAAATTCTCTGTGGCTTTGGATTCCATTGCTCTCCCTTTTCTCGTGCGATATTGTATTAAAATTAAGTTAACTTTGATTAAGATTCTTGTTGGCATTGCCATAATGCTCTAATTGGCTTACGGCAGTGCATGTAAGAGATCAAATTAAACAAAATGGATTTATAGACATCCGTTTAACTAGCTTAAAGTGACAGAGTGATTAACATTCGGTTGCTAATGCTGATGAGTTGTATAGGCATCTAGAGGCAAATTAAGATGAAATTCTCTTGGAAAGTCGTAGTACTCTGGACATTGCCTGCTTTGGTAATTGGCTTTTTCTTCTGGCAAGGGGCTTTTGCAGGCGCTCCTAATGACATGAGTAAGAATACAGCTAATACCCGCATGACTTATGGTCGCTTTCTAGAATACTTAGATGGCGATCGCGTTAGCAGTGTGGATCTGTACGAAGGCGGTAGAACAGCTATTATCGAAGCCCGCGATCCAGACCTTGAAAATCGTGTCCAAAGGTGGCGGGTAGATTTGCCTATTAACGCTCCTGAGTTAATCAAAAAGCTCATAGAAAAAGATATTAGTTTTGATGCTCACCCGATGCGGAATGATGGGGCAATTTGGGGATTGTTGGGCAATCTCGTCTTTCCAGTTTTATTGATTACCGGGTTGTTCTTTTTGTTCCGGCGTTCTAGCAACCTCCCTGGCGGCCCAGGTCAAGCAATGAACTTTGGCAAATCCAAGGCGCGTTTCCAAATGGAGGCGAAAACCGGAGTCAAATTTGACGACGTAGCTGGGATTGAAGAAGCTAAGGAAGAACTACAAGAAGTTGTTACTTTCCTGAAGCAGCCAGAAAGATTTACGGCTGTAGGCGCACGGATTCCCAAGGGAGTGCTGTTAGTTGGGCCTCCTGGAACTGGTAAAACTTTACTAGCAAAAGCGATCGCTGGCGAAGCAGGCGTACCTTTCTTCAGTATTTCCGGTTCGGAATTTGTAGAAATGTTCGTTGGTGTGGGTGCATCTCGTGTCCGCGATTTGTTTAAGAAAGCCAAAGACAACGCCCCTTGTATCATCTTCATCGATGAAATCGACGCAGTAGGACGGCAACGGGGCGCTGGTATTGGTGGCGGTAACGATGAAAGAGAGCAAACCCTTAACCAGTTGCTCACCGAAATGGATGGGTTTGAAGGTAACACAGGCATCATTATTATTGCTGCTACCAACCGTCCCGACGTATTAGACTCAGCCTTGTTGCGTCCCGGTCGTTTTGATCGACAAGTAACAGTTGATGCACCCGATATCAAAGGGCGTTTGGAAATCTTGGAAGTCCATGCACGCAACAAGAAACTAGACTCTAGCGTATCTTTAAATGCGATCGCTCGCCGCACTCCTGGATTCACTGGTGCTGACTTAGCCAACTTACTCAACGAAGCGGCAATTCTCACTGCTAGAAGACGCAAAGAAGCGATCACCCTCCGCGAAGTTGATGATGCCGTGGATCGGGTAGTCGCTGGGATGGAAGGCACTCCTTTGGTAGATAGCAAGAGCAAGCGCTTAATTGCATACCACGAAATTGGACATGCTTTAGTTGGGACTTTGTTAAAAGACCACGATCCAGTGCAGAAAGTCACCCTAATCCCACGGGGACAAGCACAAGGTTTAACTTGGTTTACTCCCAACGAAGAACAAGGGTTAATTTCTCGTTCTCAGTTGAAAGCTAGAATCACTGGTGCTTTGGGTGGCCGCGCCGCCGAAGAGGTGATTTTTGGGGCTGCTGAAGTTACAACTGGTGCTGGTGGAGATTTGCAGCAGTTATCGGGAATGGCCCGGCAAATGGTGACTCGATTCGGGATGTCTGATTTAGGGCCGCTATCGTTGGAAAGCCAGCAGGGTGAAGTATTCTTGGGTCGTGACTGGACAACTCGATCTGAGTATTCCGAATCCATCGCTTCTCGCATTGATGGACAAGTCAGAGCGATCGTGGAAGAATGCTACGAAAACTCGAAGAAGATTATCCGCGATCATCGCACTGTCACCGATCGCTTAGTCGATTTGCTCATCGAAAAAGAAACCATTGACGGCGAAGAATTCCGCCAGATTGTGGCTGAGTACGCTGAAGTTCCCGATAAACAACAGTACGTACCGCAACTGTAAATTTTTAAGGAAAAATCTTGAGCTATTGCTCAATCTCAATGGGGATGGTATTAACTATCCCCATTATTTTATGTAACCTTTGTAATACAATTAGAATACACAGTTTTTTTAGCCCAGGAGTGAATTGTGTCAACAACAAAAGATCCTCGCCTCCTTTGCGCTCAAAACTCCCTTGAAGGTCTATCGGTGGGTGATGCTTTTGGAGAGCGATTTTTTCTCCATCCAGATGTGGCAGAAAGCCTGATTATCGCCCGTGCCATCCCAGCATCACCTTGGTACTATACCGACGACACCCAAATGGCGCTTTCGATTGTGGCAATTCTTCAAGAATATGGGGAAATTAACCAAGACGGGCTGGCAGAAAGCTTTGCGAAACAATACGACAGTGAACCGGGTTATGGTGCAGCAATGCACGGGCTAGTAATGCGGATACGGGATGGCGAACCTTGGCAGAAGGTGGCGAGTAGTCTGTCCCACTGGGTCAAAAGAACTGGCTTTGATTAGGGAAAGTGGCGATCGCGAATTTCCTCCTCGACTACCTGAACAGCCTATTTTCTACCCGGTACTTAATGAAGAATACGCCGCACAAATTGCCCGTAACTGGAATGCAGCAAGTACTGACACAGGATACATCGGCTATGTAACACGTTTTCAGGTGCGTGCAGAGTTTTTAAGCCGCTACTCCGTAAAAACTGTAGGCGGTTCTATACATCAAGAATATTGGATACCCGCAGAAGATTTACCTGAATTCAACCGTAATATCATTGGTTTGATTGAAGTAATATCAGAATTTCGCCAATCACCAACTTGAAAATCCGAAACTGGTAGCACAGCTACTCCATAGAAAAATCCACCTACTTTTATTTAGACAATTTATGAATAGTAAAACTAAATTATTGACTCTTGCTTCCTTAACGTTGGCAGTTTCTTTTCTAACTATCAGCACAGTTGTAGCAAAAGCTAAACTGACAAATCAGGCAAAACTGTTTATCAATGGAATCGGTACAGTACGAGTTGGGATGACTGTTTCTCAAGCGGCAAAGGCTGCTGGTACTAAGTTAGTGGGCGATTCACCGAACAACAGTTGCTACTACATTAAGCCACAAAATGAACCCAAAAATGTTTCGTTCATGGTTACAAAAGGTCGCATTTCTAGAGTAGATGTGCGGCAGAATACCGAGATTACTACCCTTAAAGGTGCAAAAATTGGCGACACCGAAGCGCAAATCAAGTCTCTTTATCCAGGACAAATTAAAGTCACACCTCATAAATACGTCGAAGGTGGACACTACTTAACATTTATCCCGAAAGACCGTGCTAACCAGAACTATCGTGTAGTATTCGAGACTGACGGTAAGCGTGTCACTCAGTTTCGGTCAGGTAAGCTGCCGGAAGTTGAATTTGTTGAAGGCTGTTCTTAATCTGAAGATATCATCAAACTTACTTTCTTAACTTGCCGCCTTCTCTACGAGACGCTCTGCGAACGGCATTGCTGGACTTTACTTCCAAGATGATACTATGCAGTTAAGCGTGATTGAGGGGTGATACAGTGCCGTACAGCGCCTTTAATCTTAGCAAAGTAAAAACAGACTTTAAATTAATCTTTGTTGAAAATCAAGATTTATTTACAGATGTGCAGACAGTTTCACCTAGTGAATATCTAAATTTGATTTTTTCTGAGCATCTACCTTTGGTTACAGCAATAAATACAGAAAAAGCTCGTTCTGAACTAATTATTATGCCTGTCTTAATTGAAGTTAAGCGCTTTTTTAAATACCAAATTAGTCTATTTTCTGGATCAGAGTTTAATGTAGATGCTTCTAAAGGTTTAGAAGGACGTTGTGATTTTATTCTCAGTTGTTCACCAGAGCAATATGATATTACTAGCCCTGTCGTGACTATTGTGGAAGCTAAAAATGAGAGTATTAAATCTGGTTTAGGACAATGTATTGCAACAATGATTGCATCTCAATTATTTAACCAGCAACAAGGAAATATTATCAATGAAATTTATGGTGTAGTTACAACAGGAACAGATTGGAAATTTCTCAAACTTTGTGAAAATACCATCTTTATCGATAAGAACGATTACTTTATTAAAGAAATAGACAAAATCTTAGGAATTCTGACAACGACTCTGATGGTTTGTCCACAATTTTAGCTTGGAGATGGTTAGTATAATGTCCAAGCTAGTAATGAAAAGTTTGTAGTAAGCACTTTAGTGCTTAGAAAATAAGGACTGAAGTCCTTACTACGAACTTGATTACCTAACAATTGAAACTTGACAGACTAGTACACACCATCCCCCTTTTTTATCTTTCCAATTCATCGATTGCTTTGGGAACCCCCGCAGTTAACACTTCATGTCCATCAGATGTAACTAACACATCATCCTCAATCCGAATACCAATACCAACCCATCGAGGATCGGTCTCTGGTTGGTCTTCTGCTAGTTTGGTGTCAGGCACAATATATAATCCCGGTTCTACTGTCAAAATTTGACCTGGTTGTAAAATCTGCGGTTTATCTTCACCGTGCTGGTAAACTCCCACATCATGAACATCCAAACCTAACCAATGACTGGTGCGGTGCATATAATATGGTTTATATTTCTCTTCTTCAATTAACTTATCAATTTCACCTTTGAGGATGCCAAGTTCAACTAAACCTTCGGTGATAACACGCACTGCGGTATCGTGAACTAATTTAAAGGGATTACCTGGTTTAATTTGAGCGATCGCTTGTTTTTGCGCTTCTAGTACAATCTCATATAGTGTCTTTTGTTCGGACGTAAATTTGCCCCCCACAGGAAATGTCCTGGTAATATCGGAGTTGTAATAACCGTAGGCACAACCGGCATCAATTAGCAGTAATTCTCCATCCTGCATTTGCCGATTATTTTCAATGTAGTGGAGTACGCAAGCATTCACCCCAGAAGCCACAATGGAAGGATAAGCTGGCCCCATTCCACCCCGGACTCTAAAGATGCGTTCCATCTCTGCTTGAATTTCGTACTCATAACGTCCTGGTGCGGTGATTTCTTGGGCGTAATTGTGTGCTTCAGTTGCGATCGCCACGGCTTGACGCATTAACCCCAATTCTGCTTCACTTTTAATTAGTCTCATGGCATTGAGGACAGTGCCAGTATCTTCAATAGCGATCGGCCCAGTACCGCGTTTAGGATAAGTTCGCAGTAAACTTTGGTAATGTGTAAGGATTTGGTCGTTGAAAGTGCGATCGCGTCCTAAGTGATAATAAAGGCGGCTGGCTTTTTCCAAATACTGGGGCAACTTTTCATCTAACTCGTTAATGGGGTACGCTTCATCAGCACCATACATTTCCTTGGCTGCATCTACTCCAGAAAGATAACCAGTCCATACTTCTTTTTCGCGATCTTTTGGTTGGACAAATAACACAAACCGATGTTCTGAATGATGTGGTGCTAACACTGCTACCGCCTCTGGTTCGTTAAAACCAGTCAGGTAGAAAAAATCACTGTCTTGGCGATAAACAAACTCGACATCGTTGTGCATCACTGCCATAGGCGCACTGCGAAAAATGGCTGTACCATCACCAATTTTTGCCATTAACTGCTCACGACGCTGCCGATATTCTGCTTGCATAGCTGATGTATGTATTAAAGTATTGTGTTATTTTACACTTTTGTAACTAGCGATCGCACAGTTCATGCTTCTCGGTAGTTGCTAATCTAAGTTATTCTAACCAATATTTGTTTCAACTCAAGTCATAAATCATTGGTGAATAATCAATTACTTAAAAACCTCAGATCCCGGACTTGTGAAATCAGTCGGGGATCTTGCTATATAAACCATCATCTAATCACATCAGAATTTCTTGGTGTAAATATATTCTGTAACGGAGTAACAATTCTCCAAATGTATATGTTGTAATTCAACATTTAAGATGTCAAGAAAAATAGATAAACCCATAAAATTTTATCTGCAAATCATCATATACAGAAAGAACAAAAAATATTTTTAAATTGCTTATATAGAGCTTGAAAAAATAATGACAATGCTTTACAACAGGTAGATATTTATCTTTAAATAGCAACATTTACAAAGAAAAAATACTCATAAAGAAATATTGAAGTCATAGTAAATGTTATTTGGTTACAGAAAAGTATTTCCAAAAAAAGTTAAAAGAATATAACAACCAATCATAAAAATACACCATGCCTGCAAATACAAATTCCTCACCCTTATCTTTAAATACATCTGGATGGGCATCAGACTCTTTCAAAAAATCAGAAATATTGACATCTTCTCTTCAGAATTTAGATTTTAATTTGGGATTTGGGAATAAGAGTTCCTCACTAGCAATACAAAGTGAACCAGCGACCCAGCCTGTCAAAACGTCATCAAATCCCAATCCTAATCCTTACCTAACTAGTGCAGCGATTACTCCTGATTTCAACGGTGATGGCAAAACAGATAAAGTTTGGGTCGATTCTACAACCGGTGAAATTATCATTCGGTTGATGGATGGTACAAAAGTTCTTGAACAGGGTTCTTTGGGTAAATTTGACCTATCTGCTTATGATTACAAAATTGCTGACTTTAACGGTGATGGCAAAACCGACTTCTTATTACGGAATAAGACAACCGGTGAGAATAGCATTGTGTTGATGGATGGCACAAAAGTTGCTAATACAGCTTCTCTAACTAGCGTTGATTCAGCCTGGAGTCCTCAAATCGGGGATTTTAATGGCGATCGCAAAACCGATATCTTCTGGCACAATAGTACAACCGGTGAGAACGCTATTTGGGAGATGGACGGTACCACAGTTCTGAGTGCAACTGTTCTAGATAAAACAGACGCAGCACTAACCCCTAGCATTGTTGATTTCGACGGTAATGGTAAGAGTGATATCTTCTGGCGCAATGCCACAACTGGCGCTAACAGCGCTTGGTTTATGGATGGTACGCAAAAGACTGAGTTTGCGCTGCAATCTCAAGATGCCGCCTGGACTGCTAGCCTTGGTGATTTCAACGGCGACTATAAGACCGATATTCTCTGGAGAAATGCTACAACAGGTGAGAACAAGGTTTGGACAATGAATGGTATCTTAGTCACAGAAGGGGCTTTGGGAACACTTGACTCATCTTGGACTTCCAAAATTGGTGATTTCAACGGCGATGGCAAGACTGATATCTTCTGGCACAATGGAACCACAGGTGCGAACACCGCTTGGTTGATGGATGGTACAACAGTTGCTACCGAAGCTTTCTTACCAACTAATAACGCGGCATTGACACCATCCCTTGGCGACTTCAACGGCGACGGTAAGACCGATATCTACTGGCGCGACCAGACAGCAGGTTCAGATAACATTTGGACTATAGATGGGACAACAGCCGTTGAGAATCCAATCAGCGATGCAGATAAGCTTGGTGCAGGCTGGTATACGTTCTAAAAGTTAGAAATAGGGGTCGATTTAATTTTAGATTTTGGATTGAAGGAAAAATCTAAAATTGGCAGAATCACGAGTCATTAGGGACTTCCAAATAAAAAATACTCAACTACTTATTGTGGGGTGGGCATCTTGCCCGCCTTTAACTACGGGCGCTCATGTTGCCCACCCCACAAGATTGGGTAATTTATTTGTTGGAAGTCCCTTAGACCTCTTGCATAAATCAAAAATTAAGAACCCCACCCCGCATTTGCTCACACAAACGCTCCCCTCCCCGCAAGCGGGGAGGGTTTGGGGGTGAGGTGTTAGGGACTTCTGCAAGAGGTCTATTAGTTAGGGTTAGTTAGGGTTTGCTGAACTGCTTTATCTCCCAATGCTATTCGGTTAAGGCAAGAGACGCGATAAATCGCCGTCTTTACAATAATCAGTGCTTCGTAGAGACTGCGATTTATCGCCTCTTGGGGATCTATATTTTTCATCAAATAACCTTAACCGAAGCGTATTGCCTCATCTCCTGTTTCTCAAAATTTGTAAGTCAAAATCTGAATTTCCCCATTTGCTGGCAAATCTTTAGGGCTGATGGAAATACTATCTCCGTTGCTACGCCGTACTTTCATACCTTGCATTAAAGTCAAAAAATCATCAAGTGGTGAAATATCGCACTTGGCAGTATCAGCCGCCTGTGTCCGATAATGGGTTGGAATCACCAGTTTGGGATTTAATACTTGAATAGCCTGCTTTGCTTCCTGAGCATTGTAGGCTTTTGCACTGCCTCCTACTGGAATAAATAGTACATCAGGTCGTCCCATCAGAATTTTTTGCTCAATAGAAATGGGTGCAGCAGATCCCCCTAAGTGGAGGATATCAATTCCACTTTGCTTCCACTTCCAAGCGGTATTTGAACCAAACTGCTTACCAGCTTTGCGATCGTGGTCTATGGCAATTCCTTGGAACTTAATACCTTTAAACTCATAAACACCTGGTTCATAGATGAGTTTTGCATTTCCCGGTAGTACATCCACAGCACCTTCATCCAGCAATTGACTGCTAATGAGTACCAAATCTGCTGCAACTTTTGGTGGACGATACTTAGCAGTACAGCCGACTGACCGAAATGGATTGACGAGAATTTTCGCACCGCCACCAGTAAAAAGAAAGCAAGTATGACCTAGCCACTGAACTGATAAACCGCTAGATTGTGCGTCAGCTTGAGATTCAGAACTCAAGGTAGTAAGCAAAGCTGTTACCACACCCGCCCCAGCATAGCCCATCAACTGTCGTCGTTTCATTAATTATGTTCTCGACTGTAACTGTTCCAGAAAATTTCGCAATAACTGTTTTCCTGAAGATGTCAGGACACTCTCTGGGTGAAATTGGACTCCCTGAATGTGAGGATAGTTCCGGTGTCGCACTCCCATGATGGTGTTATCATCAACCCAAGCGGTGATTTCTAACACATCTGGGCAAGTCTCACGTTCGATGACCAAACTATGATACCTGGTGGCAATTAAAGGATTTTCTAATCCTCGGAAAACCCCCACTCCAGTATGAGACACCTGAGAGGTTTTGCCATGCATCAACTCTGGAGCAGAAATTATTTTACCACCGAATACTTGACCAATACTTTGATGTCCCAAACAGACACCCAAAATTGGCAATTCTTGGCCTAGCTGTTTAATCAATTCTAGGGAAATACCAGCATCTTCCGGGCGACCTGGCCCAGGAGAAATAACCACGGCTTCCGGCTTTAATGCCCGAATTTCATCTATGGATATTTTGTCGTTACGAAAAACTTTAATATCATTTGCTACTGGGAATTCTGCTGCCAATTCTCCCAGATATTGTACTAAGTTATATGTAAAGCTGTCGTAATTGTCGATAACTATAATCAAAGCTCATCACTCCTGGTTCTTAGCACTCATTAACGCTCTTCTATGACTCTCACGAGATAAAAATCAGAAACCTTTGTTGTCACTAGTTTATATAAATCTATAAGTAGGTTGGGTTGAGGAACGAAACCCAACGCCAATAATCCCTGCTTTTGTTGGGTTGAACAACGTGAAACCCAACCTACAAATATTTTATTTTTTCAAAGTAATAAAAGAGCGTTAATTTACTCATACTATTTTTTCGCTAAATTTAGGACTTACGCAAAACCACACGCGGTAGGGGCAATTCATGAATTGCCCCTACCGGAAAATCAAGGTTTGGGCTATTTTTTATGTAAGTCCTATAGATATAAAAATAACGCTGATGTAGACGTATAAATATAAAGTGGCTACTGTACAACAAACCACTTCTTAAATTTTGAATTACTTATAATATTTTCTCCAAAGTGGATCGGATAGATTGCGATCCTCTTACCAAGTCACTTGACTGATGCCTGGGTTGGGATACTCGGCGTTGCAAATCATATTTACAACGCCGATATAATTAACTTTACCAAAGGAGGGAGCAATAGTGTCCCCGCTACCAGCACCGCTACCAAGGCAGAGACAAGGACTGCACCAGCCGCACAATCTTTAGCAATTTTTGCCAGTTCATGGTATGTCTGCTTAACGGTTAAGTCCACAAGAGACTCGATCGCTGTATTTAGTAATTCTAATGCCAAAACTAAACCACTAGTTATACAAATTACTGCGATTTCTACGGCTTGCAGATGCAAAAAAACGCTTAAAGCGATCGCCATTGCACAAACACTTACATGGATGCGAAAATTCCGTTGAGTTTGAAAACTATAGCTGATTCCAGCCCAGGCATATTTAAAACTAACAAATAGATTAGAGGCTACTTTCCAGGAAAATTCCCGTTCGTTAGACACCAGTGTTTGTAACGAGGTAGGCGTTGGTGATGGAGAAATTTTTGGGGACATAGACTTAAAAATACAAAAGATAGAGTTGCTACAGTGGGAATATTCGCCGATCTTAATGGCAGAATTAACTTTGAGGCAATCTTTAAGCAATTTTCCACAGAAGTATTATAAAAGTATTACCCAAAATTAACACTAAGCACACATAACTACTGCTATTCCATGTCAATAGCAATACCTATGACGTTCAGCAATATTACTTGCTGTTTTAACATTCGCCCCAAACTTTCCTCATCAGGATGATCCCAGCCCAAGAGGTGTAACAAACCATGACTAGCTAACCAGGCTAGCTCTGTTTGTAAGCTATGTTCCTGCTGTTGAGCTTGACGATGTGCTGTATCTACAGAAACAATAATATCACCTAAGTATAATGGTACAGAAGCAAGCATTTCTTTGCTTTGCGGAAAATCCACTTCTAAGGCAGCAAAAGCTAAAACGTCTGTGGGTTTATTTTGTTCACGATACTGAGCATTCATTTCTTGAATTTGCAAGTCATCTGTTAAACGCAGCCCGATTTCATAACTTGGCGCTGGCGGAATTTGAGGGTTAAGTATTTCCAACCAGTGATTAAACCAATTTTCCCAAGTTTCAGGAGGAATTCGGGGATCGGTGTCTGCAATTTTTACAGATGTTGTCGGGGACAAATCGTAAAAAGAATCATCTACATATAGTTCAACGCTTAGGGGCACATAGTCTCCTTACTCAAAACTCTTTATGGTTTGGGGTTAGTGAGTTAGGTAAGCAAGACCAACAAGGAGAGCTAAAAGCCCTATGGCAGTCAACCCAAAATGCTTTAGGGAAGTTGCACCCTTCCGCACCATGTTTCGCATAGCGAGTTTTACGTAGCTAGGTTGAGGTTCTGTTGAAGGTGAGTTGCTCATAGTTAGTTCGATCGCGGACTCTTTTATAACTGTAACAGTTGGGCTTGCTATGGGATTGCGATCGCATCTATATTGCTCAGAAATTTCTCGAAAAACGCCCCAATAAGACGAAATCCTATGCGATGTCTACGACAGGCTACACCTAAGCACCAATCTGAAATTCTCAAAACATAAATAACAAGTGCTAAGTAATGTTAAAAATCATTACTTAGCACTCGTAAATAATCCCAAATTATGATGGGCTGTTTTCTACTAATTTATTTTCTTGACGGAGATAAGCTTGAATAAATGTATCAAGTTCACCATTCATCACATCGCCAATCCCCGTTGTCTCTGTACTTGTACGTAAATCCTTCACCATTTGGTAAGGATGAAATACATAGTTACGGATTTGGTTTCCCCAGGAAGCCTCCACCATATCGCCACGAATTTCGGCAATTTCTTGGGCGCGTTGTTCTTTGGCTATGACCAAAAGCTTTGCTTTGAGACGATTTAGGGCTTTCTCTTTATTTTGCAGCTGCGATCGCTCTTCTGTACAGCGTACAGCCAAACCCGTAGGAAGGTGAACAATTCGCACCGCAGTTTCTACTTTGTTGACATTTTGCCCACCTTTACCACCAGACCTAGTTGTGGTGATATCCAAATCCTTATCTGGAATATCCAATTGCACAGAGTTATCAATCTGCGGCATCACTTCCACCCCTGCAAAACTGGTTTGTCGCTTGCCGTTGGCATTAAAAGGGGAAATCCGCACTAAGCGATGTGTACCCATTTCTGAACGCAAGTAACCATAGGCATAGCGACCAGTAATTTCTAGGGTTGCCGATTTAATTCCGGCTTCATCACCTTCCGACTCTTCAGCTAAAGTTACCTTATAGCCGTGATCTTCAGCCCAACGGGTGTACATCCGCATGAGCATAAATGCCCAATCTTGAGCATCTGTGCCACCAGCGCCAGCACTAATCGTCAGTACAGCACCTTCAGCATCATAAGGGCCAGAAAGTAACTGTTGTAATTCCCACTGGTCAAGATCACGATTCAACTTAGTGATAGTAGATTCGGCTTCTTGGAGTAGTGCCTCATCGGTTTCTAACTCCAATAACTCAACAACTGCCCTAGTATCTTCTAGATTAGCGTGCCAGCGATCGTATTGCTGGAGGTGGGCTTTCAGGTCGTTGAGTTCTTTTGATGTTTCTTGGGCTTGGGTTTGGTCATTCCAGAATTCTGGCTGTGCAGATATTTTTTCGAGGTCTTGAATTTTGGCTGTCAGTGCAGGTACGTCAAAGATAGTCCTGGGTTTTACCCAGGCGGCTAGACAACGTTTCGATTTCGCGTTTGAGTTCTAGGACATCCATAATGCTTGCTGAATGATAGATAGAGCGCTTTGGATTAGGAAATTGCTCTTTATTCTACTTACGTTTATTAATTCTAGCTGTAGTTGGGCAATTTCTCTCTGCACCACTTATATTAAGTTACAAAAATTACTTGAAATTATCAAGTGTTTCTTTGTCCACTGAAGTAGTGTGATTTAGTTGTTGCAGATAGGCTTTGATGAACATATCAATCCCGCCGTCTAAGACTTCTGTTGCAGCAGGTGTTTCTACATTGGTGCGTAAATCTTTCACGTTGGTGTAAGGATGTAAGATATATTCACGGATGAGCTTGCTGGATAGAGATTTTATTAGCCGAAGTTGAATTTCATCAACTTGCTGGACATTTTGGGCTAGTGCGTAGGCGTAGCCAGCCGTAGGCATCGCAAACAGTTTACTCTTGAGAATAGCTAAGGCTTTCTCTTTGTTTTGCATCTGGCTACGCTCTTGGTTACAAGATACACTAATCCCAGTAGGAATATGAACCATCTTTACCCATGTTTCTGTGCGGTTGACATTCCCCCGATAGCGACAAAAAGTAATTTCCAAATCCTTCTCTGGAATCTCAAAATCAATAGACTCATCTAGAATCGGGTTGACTTCTACGCTGGCTAGGCAAGTATGCCGTTTGCCATTGCCATGAACAAGAGAAATTCGCTCTATTCTTGCATGAGTTCCTTGTTCCGATTTTAGCCAGCCATAAGCATAACGCCCTGTAATTTCTAGGGTGGCAGATTTGACCCCAGCTAAATAACCCCGTGACTCTTCCACTAGATGTACTTTATGATTATGATTTACTGCCCAACGGTAATACAGATGCAATAACATAGATGACCAATCTTCAGCATCTACGCCACCAACCCCAGCAGTAATAGTGACAAATGCACCTTTTTGGTCGCAGGGGTCGGACAGTAATAGTTGTATTTCTACTATTTGGAGTTCCTGCTGGAGTTGGCTAAGGTTGGTTTGCACCTCTTGCAGCAATTCTTCATCAGCAGATAATTCTAGTAGTTCTAGTGCAGCCTTGATCTCTTCTAGAATAAAGTGCGATCGCTGATATTGTTTCTTTTTAGCGTTGAGTGAATCAATTTCTTGAAGTGTCTGATAGAAAGTGACATAATTATCGCTGAAAGTAGATTGAGAAATTAATTGATTCAAGTCATCAATTCTTGCACTCAGTTCTCGAACGTCAAAGACAGCCTTCAGCCTTAGCCAAGATATTAGATAACCTTTCTACTTCGCGTTTGATGTTCAAGAGTTCCAGCATGGTTTTACTCTCTGGGGTTGATAACTTACTAGATAGTATATTACTACAAATTGCTCTAGTTTTTCATCCCACAAAAAACCGTGGCTGCTAATGCTTGACCACGGTTGATAATTTGTTAAGTTTTTATACTTGCGAGAGCTTAATCGCGGCCATTTATGGCAATTAGCAACCGTAAGATAAAGACAAACAAGTTGATATAGGTTAAGTACATCGATAAAGCAGCAGGTAAATATTGGTCATCGCTGTAAGTGCGGGGCAAGATATAAAAATCGACAACAGAAACCCCAACAAACAGAAATACCCCTAAACCGGAGATGGCAATTTCTAACCAATTTGGGGTATAAATACCAAACATGGCAAACCCAAATTGGGCAAGGCACACAACCACCAAGGCGATAACGCCAAGATTGATGGTTTTCGTCAAAGCCATCCCATCTTGTTCAGAGAGATTTGAACCAATTTGACGGGCGAAAATAAAAGTAACACCACAACCAAGGGCAGCTAAACCAATGCCTTGAATGCCAACACCTTGGGATCTCAAAGCGACAAATACCAAGCCACTGAGAGTATATCCAGATAAGAGGCTGTAGGTTGCCAACAGAGGTAGGGCAAGACCCTTGTTACCTTTTTGGGCAACATTTTGGGCAACAAAGAACAAAATTAACTCCAAAATCACCGCACCTATGAAGGTGGGAAAGAATATTCCGGGGTTAGTGCGGATAACTCCCAAACCGCCGTAGGTTCCTAATGCCGTTAGCACTAATCCACCACCGACGTAGGGGAGGGCATTGGCTATCACGTTTGGGCCAACAAGGGCGTGAGATTTAGCCTCACGGATAGCTTCACGAAAATTACTGGTATTGCTCATATTGAAAAACTATTTTTTAGAGAAAACGTTCTGCCTATTCCTATTCTTACCAATCTTTGCGGTTAACAGCCAAGGATTCGATATTGAATGGAAACGTCCCTTAATACCCAACTAAGGAATAAGAATTAAATAACACACAGGTTTAGGTTTATGTCCCTCGCTTACCTCACCCTCAATCCCTCTCCTTATAAAGGAGAGGGAAGCTAGAGACAGGATAAAGTTTTGCATTTTATTTAATCCACGTTCCTAAGTACAAATTCCCACAAAAGTGAGTCGGAATTCTGTTTTTATAGCTTAGGTTTGATTCATCAACCCAACTTCTAATTTGGATTCCCGACCTTTATTAATTGACAGGGCATACTAAGAGATAAAATTGCCCAGTCTCTTTTGCGATTAATTCAGTATCTAACTAGGTTGCGCTCAGTATGACAGATAGCTATTAGGTCACTTATGCATTGTTCAGCGTAAATAGCTAGTTTTTGTTGCAAAAGATAAAGATTATCTGCGATTCAAGAGTTATGTAAAAAATAAAAATAAGCTGCAACATAGAGGTTAGAAAAATCATGCGTACAAATACTGAATTGTGGAGTTAGACCCCTCATAAGTTCAGTGAAACGACGATAGCTTATTCTTCCCTGACTAAGCAAAATAATAACAGCTTAGAAGAAAATATACGCAACTCCATTTTCTGAGGAATGGGAGTTAAAACAAGGAAATGTATATGGCAACAAGTGAGTCCTCTTTACGAACTGATGGTATAGAATTATTACACTTGTACCACCAGAATCCTTCTATTAAACTTCGTAATAAACTTGTACAGTTACATACTGGCTTAGTACGGAAGATGGCTCATAAATTCAGCCATCAATGTAATGAACCTTATGAAGATTTAGAACAAATCGGTTATTTTGGTTTAATTAGGGCTATTGAGCGTTTCGACCCTAGCCAAGGATATGCTTTTAGTTCCTTTGCAGTGCCATACATTCGTGGTGAGATGCTGCACTTTTTGCGCGATCGCAGTACTCTATTAAAAATCCCCCGTCGTTGGCAAGAGTTATACAATGAAGGGCAAAAGATTCGCAAGGATTTGGTAATGTCTTTAGGTCGTCAGCCCAAGGATGCTGAAATTGCCAGCGAACTCCGGGTATCTGTGCAAGAATGGCAAGAAACCAAGTTAGCTGCTCAAAATCGGATGCCTTTGAGTTTAGATGCAACGGCAGTTAACTATGTTGATTGCCAAATAACCTTGGGTGAAGCACTTCCTTGTCCTCGTTCTCATGTCCTCTTACAACAAGAAGAAGAACGCCAACAACTGCAAGGTGCAATCAACATGTTGGAAGAAAAGCCCCGCATGGCAGTTGAAATGGTGTTTTTGAAAGAACTTTCTCGCAAAGATGCTGCTAAAAATATTGGCACTAGCCCAATGACGGTAACGCGCTATCTGCAAAAGGGAATCCAAGATTTGATTTGCTATTTGCAACCACAGGTAATGCCTACTGGTTCTTGAGAGTGCTGAGTGCTGAGTTAAGAGTTCAAAGAAAGATTTTTGACTAATTATCTAGATTTTAAATCAGCGATCGCACCTTTGGTCATAGCAGCAATAGCTTGATCTGTCGCTTTTGGCAAATGATAATATTTACCACCTGCTGTTTGCGATAATTCTTTAGCAAAGCCAGTAGATACAAATTTACTTTCCGTATCAATTACTAATAGTTGCATCCCCAAAGCCCGAATTCTGGCAGCAATTTCTAATAATTCTCCTTTAATATCTGGCTTTTCTCCTGGTTCTAGCTGTTCACCCAAAGAACGCGCTAAGGGAATATTACCCCGTCCATCCGTGATTGCTACAAGGACAACTTGCCCAATATCTCCACTCATCTGGGCATTTAAGCCAACACGCACAGCTTGAGTTAAACCATGCGCTAAGGGCGAACCCCCACCACAAGGCAACCTTTCCAAACGGTTCCGCGCTAAGGCAATAGAACGTGTGGGAGGCAATAATACCTCTGCCTGTTCTCCCCGGAAGGGAATTAATGCTATTTGATCGCGGTTTTGATAAGCTTCTGTTAACAGTTGCATCACCGCACCTTTAGCCGATTGCATTCGATTCAAGGCCATTGAGCCAGAAGCATCTACCACAAATACTACCAACGCCCCGGCTTTGCGTACTAGGCGTTTCGAGCGAATATCAGGCTGTTCGACAATAACTTTTCTATCTGGGTGTTTTTCTCTGCGTGCTTTTTGATAAGGTGCAGCTGCTCTCAGGGTAGCATCTACAGCAATGCGTCGCGCTTTACCTTTGGGCAACATTGGCTTAATGTAGCGTCCCCTGTCATCGGAAAATATGACGCTGCGACTACCAGATTTACCTTGCCGCTTCGCCATTTGAGTAAAGTAAAGCACGTTATCATCAAGAATTACCCCTTCTGGATCAAAGATAAACTCTTCTGGGATGCTGGGGGGTTCTTGCTCTTGATTTTCTTCTTTTTCTTCCTGTTCCTCTTGTTCTTCCTCTTCAGATTCATCTTGGGATTCTTCTTGATTCTGTTGTGGCGGCGGTGGAGGTGGTGGCGGCGCTTGTTCGGGTGGCGGTGTCTGCACAACTGTGGCGCGTGGTACAATCACCAATTCCACAGCCCGGCGTAAATCTTCGGCGTTGACTGTTGTTCGTCCCTCCAAAGCTGCGGCGGCTTTAGCAACCCGCGTGGCGAATAACTCGGCGCGATGTCCCTGAACTCCTCCGCGAATAGCCTCATCCACTAAGTAGGCAATTTGTTCGTGGGTGATAATGACTTCTTTCAACCATTCCCGCGCCAAGATGATTTGGGTTTTGAGGGAATCTAAATCTTCGTTGTACTGCTTGAGGAAATCTTGGGGAGATTTAGAATAAGCGATCGCAACTTCAACTGCTGCTACTCTTTGATCTAAACCGAGTACACCGTCAGCAGAAAGTGCGATCGCAATTCTATCTAACAAATGTTCCCGCAATCCGCCTTCTTCTGGATTGTAGGTGGCAATGAATAAGGATTTACACTGATGCTGAAAACTAATCCCTTCCCGTTCAATCTGGTTACGTCCGTCAGATAATACTGTTAAAAGCTGATTTGATATTTGATCGTCTAATAAATTAATTTCATCTACGTACAGTACACCACGGTTTGCTGTAGCGAGTAAACCGGGCTGAAAAATGGTATCACCTTGTTTTACCGACTTTTCAACATCTACGGAACCTAATAGTCGGTCTTCTGTGATACCTAGAGGAATTTGTAAAAAAGGCGCGGGGATGATTTCGACGGGAACATCTTGAATATCTTTGTCTGCGTACTCCGCCAAAAGTTCATCGTCCCATTCCTCTGGGTGATTGGGGTCACAATTGCTGATTGAACCTTTGACGACTTCAATGGGTGGTAGTAGAGCATGGATAGCACGAGCCATTACAGATTTTGCCGTACCGCGACGACCTGCGATCGCTACTCCTCCCAAACCAGGATCAACGGCTGCTAACAGCAAGGCTAATTTAATTGCTTCTTGACCGATTACGGCTGTCAAGGGAAAAGCAGTGATCGTGGGATTGATAGTAGGCGCAGGCATTGTTTGCTTTCATAGCGAGTCTCGGCCTTTAGCATACCAATTTCTGGCACATTTAGAATAAGTATTATGGCAATGAGAGAAAGGTAAGGTTATGAGTATTGCTCAAGCTAAACGCTTCACGCTAGATGAATACCACAGACTTGGAGAATTGGGCTTTTTCCATGAAGATGACCACATTGAATTAATCAACGGGGAAATTATTGAAATGGCATCCAAAGGTAAAGCTCATGAAACTTGTTTAAGAAAACTGTTGAAGGAACTCCCCAAAATACTGGGAGACAAGGCTACTTTGCAATCTCAAGCGCCGATTGCTTTGCCACCTAATAGTGAACCTGAACCTGATTTTGCGATTGTTCAAAACCGTGCTGATGATTATCTATCATCTCATCCTAAACCGGCTGATGTGTTATTGGTGATGGAAGTTTCCGATTCTTCTTTAGCTTATGACCAAGATATTAAAATCCCTCTCTATGCTAAAGCAGGTATTTCTGATTATTGGATATTCAATTTATTCGATAATTATTTGGAATGTTATAGTGAACCATATCAGGATAATCAAGGTAAGTATGGCTATTCAAATAAGCGAATTTTCTTGTCAAATCAGTTGATAAATTTTCCCTGTTTTCCTGATTTATCTCTTGATTTAAGTAAAGTGTTTCCGCCAAAGCTGAATTTTTAAACTTTGTTATATAGCAATCCTGAATTATTCGTGAACAACGAGATCCCTGACTTCTTCGAGAAGTCGGGGATCTGAGCCTTATAAGGAGTAATTTTTATGGCTTATAGTGATTTCAAACTTATTGAAATTATTGATTCTTTTGGTTTAGTTATCCACGAGTCATCTGGACTATTTGCAACTGTGGAGGATCAAGAATGTAGTGATTTATTATCTACCATTCTGAAAGAGAATGTAGATTTAGCTATAGCTATCAGTACAGAAAAAGCTCGAAGTGAAATGATAATTAGTCCAATTTTGTTAGAGATTAGACGTAAATTTAATTATGAAATAAGTTTGTTTTCTGGACTTGATTTTACTGTTGATAGTCAACGAGGGCTAAATGGGTTTTGTGATTTTATTTTAAGTCTTTCTTCAGAGCAGTTGCTTGTACGTAGTCCGGTAGTTGTCTTAGTAGAAAGTAAAAATGAGAATTTAAGGTCTGGCTTGGCACAATGTATTGCTGAAATGGTAGCTGCTCAGTTGTTTAACGAGAGAGGTGGAAATCAGATTAAAGCTGTATATGGTGCTGTTACTATAGGTACACTCTGGCAATTTCTCAAGCTTGAAGGTAATATAGTTTCGATTGATTTGAGTGAATATTATATTAAGGATATTAAGAAAATTTTAGGTATTTTATATAGTGCGATCGCGCACAATAAGGTATAACTTTTTAAAAAGTTAGAAGATGATTTAAACTATTGATAACTTTACCATAGACCTGAGCAGACGGTCGAGACAATAATCAAATTTTACGTAAACCTACGGTTGAGACAGTAATCAAATTCTACGTAAACTTAGGGTAATTAACTCCTCTAGGAATTGCAAACAAAAAAATGTACAAACTTCCAAAATTCGATAATTCAACACTTTTAGATCAAGCGCTTACTCACCGCTCTTATGTCAATGAACATCCCACAAGCAAGGATAATGAACGCCTAGAATTTCTCGGTGATGCTTTACTTAATTTTTTAAGTGGCGAATACCTCTATAATAAATACCAAGAAAAGGGAGAAGATGAGTTAACTCGTCGTCGTTCTGCACTGGTAGATGAGAAGCAATTGGCAATGTTTGCTGAGAATTTAGACTTAAATTCCAAGATGCTATTAGGGAATGGTGCTATTCGAGATCGAGGCCGTGAAAATCCTAATTTACTTAGCAGTACTTTTGAAGCAATCATTGGTGCTTATTATGAAGATCAAAAACTCGATATTAAACCAGTTCGTCATTTTGTAAAACAGTTCTTTGATTCTGTACCTGAAAATATTGTTGTATCTCGCTCTAATGTAGACTCAAAAAACCGCTTTCAGGAATGGGTGCAAAGCAGGGGTATCACTACTCCCCCGATATATAATACAAGACAAATAGGTGGTGAATCTCATACACCAGAGTTCAAATCTGAGGTATTTGTGGATGGACACAAAGAAGCATTTGGAACGGGTACAGGACGTAATAAAAAAGATGCAGAAAAAGAGGCTGCTGAAGACGGATTAGCTAAGTTGAAAAAACAAGGTTTGTTGTTATAGAGATGATTTTTATCTTACACTTTGCCACAGAAACCAAATCAGAATGTCAGGGAACACACGGGATATGCTATTTTATAAGTCTCAAAACATACTTTAAACTTTCTCACATCTTTACTTCTAAAGGCAAAATCACGGTGAAAGTAGAACCAACTCCCACCTCAGAAACTAAGTTAATTGTACCTTGGAGTAGTTTTACTAAGCGCGAAACGATCGCTAACCCCAATCCTGTACTATCGGGTAGATAAGGACGATCGCTAAAACTGACGCGAAAGTAGGGTTCAAATATTTGCTCTTGATTTTCTGGTGCAATGCCAATTCCAGTATCACAAACTGCGATCGCACATCTCTGATTCTCCAACACCTGGCACATTATAATAATAGTCCCCGAATCTGTATAGCGAATCGCATTACTAATAAGATTTGTAACAATCTGTTGGCATTGAAAAGCATCTGTGATTAATTCTTTGGGAGCGCGATCGCAATCCACTACAATTTTTAAATTTTTCCCGGCAGCTAAAGGTTCCAACATTTCACACACATTATTGATTAATTCACTTACATCGGTGGATGTTAGTTGGAGTTTTATCTGTCCTGCGTCATACCGCGAAAGTTCTAGTACATCGTTAATCAGGTGGAGTAATTGTCTACCATTGCGTAGTACCCGCTCAATATGTTCTAAATTGGTATAGTTGTCTTTAATTTCAGTCTTGCGTCGTTGTTGACGTAAAAATAGATCCGAGTAACCAATAATGGAAGTTAGAGGATGTTTCAACTCGTGGGCTAGTTGCGAAAGATATTCTTGATTGGCGCTAATTAAGCGTGTGAGTTCATCATTATGGAGGGTTAGTGATAACTGTAACTGCTGTAATTCTCGCAAGCGTTCCTCAACATAACTCTTGAAACATCGAGCGATCGCTTCGTCTATAATAGCATCAATCAAACGCATAGAACGAATTATTTCTACAGGCGTTCCCTCTATTAAATCTGCTTGTAGAGCATCAAATATTACTGTTCGCAGCAAATGATATTCCCTAGCTATTTCTGCCGGATCGTAACCTTGTTCTGCTCGAATAGTGCCATGTTCAAAACTGGCAGTAACTATCGACTGAATATCATTATCCTTAGATTTTGAAAGCACCGTTACCATAGCTTTCAAAACATTTGGAATATGATTTTTTATTGCTGTGTAGGATAGATCGTCAGCACTTTCAATCAGCTTATCTTTGCGAACAGCTATCACCCAGTTATCTAGGATGATATCAGTTTTTTCAGCCAGCAATTGACTAAAATCCATTATGTTAAATTCAGCTAGGAGATATACGAGTAAACTTCCATATCCAATTAGTTTAGCGATTGAGTGGATTTTTACCAAGCTTAGAGATTAAATTCAAGTACCAAAAGAAATAGATTCTACATATTTTTTTTACTGATTAACTATCCGTATCTAAAACTTCTTCAGTATAATCTATGTTCTATTAAGAAAAGTTAAGGAAGTATATAACAATATTGATGCTTGACTCGATTATATTGTTTAGCCTTCTGTGTAAGGAGTTCACTTACAACACAACTAAAAATATAAATTTTCTTTATTCCCAAAAATCAACGAGAGAAGCTTAATTACGGTATTAAAATAAACAATATTTATCCTCAGAGCAATGGCTTTTACTGAGCATCAATGTTATATTGTCCATAATTTAGTATCTATTTGAGTAAGTCAGCCTAATTCAGCGTGTCACAGTGCATAACGCTGGAGCGGAGGAACCAAATTGTGGGGCGTATCTTATAGAAAGTGAGGAGTTTAGAGTGACAAGTGAAGAGTTAACTCAGCACGGGCTAAACGCCCCGCTACCGCTAACAGCACTCGCTACTCAGCACTTTAAAAAGAAGGGCATCTCTCAGCCCTAGCCCGTCAGCTAACTTCGTAGGCATTGGGAGGAGACTGAAGAGACGGCATTTTTATAATGTTCCGATCTCATCGGTGTCCAAGGCTGGTACTGCTCGGATTTTTGTACCTGCACTTAAATCTGTTGAGGTTGTAAATGATATTTCAACTAAATTTGGCTGCGATCGCTGCGATCGCAACACAAGCCGCGTGGAAAAAGACAAAACCTGTCATCCTTAGAGATGTATTCATTTTACCAGTATTGGGCTTCTTGGGAATAATTGTGCTGTGGTGGATTATTGCACTTGCCAACCATGAATTAATGCCCACTCCACCAGAAGCGCTAATCGCTAATCTAGACTACATCTTAAATCCCTTCTACCAAAGAGGCCCTGGCAACTTGGGAATTGGTTGGTTGTTGTTAGCAAGTCTACGCCGGGTATTACTGGGTTTTCTGTTAGGTGCAGTAGTAGCGATTCCTCTGGGGTTTTTAATTGGCATGTCTAGATCGGCAATGCTAGCCTTCAATCCCATCATTCAAATTTTTAAGCCCGTATCGCCCTTAGCTTGGCTGCCCATCGCCTTAGCAATTTTCAATTTAGCAGAGCCTTCCGCCATTTTTGTAATTTTTATCACCTCCTTATGGCCGACAATTATTAATACCGCTCTAGGAGTTTCTAGCGTTCCCAAAGATTATTTAGATGTGGCACAAGTGCTAGAAATGCCTCGGTGGAGGCGGATTACCAAAATTATTTGGCCTGCAAGTTTACCGTATATTTTTACAGGTTTGCGAATTAGTTTAGGCATAGCTTGGTTAGTAATCGTCGCCGTAGAAATGCTTACAGGCGGTATTGGTATCGGCTTTTTTGTCTGGGATGAATGGAGTCGTTTAAACCTAAGTTCAGTCTTTTTAGCTGTGTTCATAATTGGCTTAACTGGGTTAATTTTGGATTACGCCGTGGGTAAAATCGAAGAATTAGTAACCCATCGTCCAAAAACTTCCAACTAACATAAGACTTACAGAAACCTACAGATGGTAGGGGCAATTCATGAATTACCCCTACCTGGAAATAAGGGTTTCGGCTATTTTTTACAGACTCTGCACGTGAAGCGTGAGTAACTAATCACCAATGGAGCTACAAAAATGGGTGATATAAACTGGACTAGACGAGATTTTATTAAGGGAATAGGAGCCACCACAACCGGAATAACCCTATCCTCCTGTGCAATTTCAGGAGATAGATCCGCCAAAGGGCTAACAGAAGAAGCCTTAGCTGTACAACCAGTAATTAGATCGCAAGACCTAGAAAAATCCGATCTTACCATTGGTTACGTTCCCGTTAATGATTGTGCGCCATTTGCGATCGCCTGGAAAAAAGGATTCTTCCGCAAATATGGTTTGAACGTCACACTTAACCGCGAGGCTAGCTGGGCTACCTCCCGCGACGGTTTAATTTTTGGTCGCCTAGATGCCTCACCCGTCGTATCTGGTGCTGTCACCAACGCCAGAATTGGTGCAGAAGGCGCACGTCACGCCCCCTTGTGTGCAGCCATGACCATCCACCGCCACGGTAACGCCATGACAATGAACAAAGCCATGTGGGATTTTGGGCTGCGTCCGTGGTACGAATATCAAGAAAAATATGGCGATGGTGCTTTAGAAGCCTTTGGGAGGGATTTTCGAGGCTACTTTGATCAGCAACCGCCAGAAAACAGAGTCTGGGCGGTAGTATTAAGTTCCGCCATTTACGAATACTTTGTCCGCTACCTATCCGCCGCCGCCGGAGTTGATCCTTTAAAAGAGTTTCGCGTCATCATCGTTCCACCACCGCAAATGGTGACAAACGTGCGGATTGGTGCAATGCAAGCTTACATGGTTGCAGAACCCTGGAATACAAGAGCAATAACCGGCAATGAAAACATCGGTTTTACCTTTGCACAAGGCAAAGAAATCTGGTTAGGACACCCAGATAGACTTTTGGGGGTGATGGAATCTTTCATCGATAAATATCCCAAAACCTATCGTTCTCTAGTCAAGGCGATGATTGAAGCTTGCCAATATTGCAGCAAAGTAGAAAATCGCCAAGAAGTGGCTGAACTGCTTACAGAACGTTCCTTTACAGGTGCTAGACCCAAAAAGAAAGATGCCCCAATTGCGAAATTCACCAGTCCGGGAATTCTCGGAAACTACAACTATGGCGGCTTTGATGGTAAAGACCGCACCATCAAAGCTGCTGACACCACGATTTTCTTCGATATTCCTGACAACCTTCCCAAACAGCCAGGAGAACACTCAACATTCTTATGGAGATCGAGAAGTCTCTGGTTGATGACACAAGCAGCGCGATGGGGACAAATTAAGGAATTCCCTAAAAATGCTGAGAAACTAGCCGAACAGGGCTGGAGAACAGATTTATATCGTGAGATAGCATCTGAAATGGGCATCAAATGTCCAAAGGATGATTACAAGGTCGAACCACCAGAAGTATTTATAGATAAGAAAGGCTTCGACCCCAGCGATCCTGTGGGCTATCTGAATAGTTTTGCTATCAGGGCTAATGCTCCTACTCGCTTTTTTATGTCTTAAATGGCAATTTTAGATTTTAGATTTTCGTTACAAGTCGCAATTAATCCAAAATTGATTGACTAAATTATTTCGGGAGCCTTTGATAATGGAATATACCTCATTACCTATTAATACCCAGACTGGAGTTCTTCCCCGCACTGGATTTTTAGAAATTGAAAATTTAGTTAAGTCTTATCCGACACCTGATAAAGATAACTTTGTCGTTTTAGATGGGGTTAATCTAACGATTGATGAAGATGAATATATTTCTGTAATTGGTCACTCAGGTTGTGGAAAATCAACCCTATTAAAGATAGTAGCTGGTTTAGAAAAAGCTACATCCGGCTCAGTCAGGCTCAATGGAAAAGAAATTCGTCAGCCAGGAGCCGAAAGGATGATGGTATTTCAGAACTATTCGCTGTTACCTTGGTTAACAGTACGAGAGAATATCCGTTTAGCTGTGGATGAAGTGCTAAAAAATGCTAATCGGGCTGAAAAAATTAGCATTGTAAATGAACACTTGGCAATGGTAAACTTGACGGCGGCAGCTGACAAATATCCTGATGAAATCTCTGGAGGAATGAAACAACGAGTAGGTATTGCCAGAGCCTTAGCAATTCGTCCCAAAATGTTGCTGATGGATGAACCTTTTGGGGCATTAGATGCGCTAACTCGTGGTAAATTGCAACGGCAGGTATTGGATATTTGGGAAAATAATCGTCAAGCAGTGATGATGATTACCCATGATGTAGACGAAGCAATTTATATGTCCGATCGCATCGTCTTGATGACCAATGGCCCATCTGCTACTATAGGAGAGATTTTAGAAGTTCCTTTTGAGCATCCCCGCGATCGCGCCGCCATGCGAAACTCAAAAGAATATTTTGAACTCCGCAACCACGCCCTGAATTTCCTCGATCGCTATTTTGCCCAAGACTAGTAAATTAGATTATCATTTTTTTTAGTGGGTAGCCTAATTCAAATTCATGAAAGCTGGATTTGGAACGGAGGAACCAATGTTTGGGGCTAATCTTACGAGAGACACCTTCCAGTCTTAGCCCGTCAGCTAACTCCGTAGGCAATGGAAGGAACCCCCAAGATTTTGGCTGTGATACAGTTATTATTGGGGTTTCCTTGACTGATTTAAGATTTGCAATTTTGGTTATCGTCACTCAATCTAAAATCCAAAATCTAAAAATCTAAAATTTGTCCCCGTGCTTCTCATTACTAATTCATTTCATTGGGAGAAGTAAAGCTGTGCAAATCAAACCAATGTTAGCACGTCTGCAAAGTGCCACAGGTCGAGATGACTTAATTGAACAAATGGTACTGCTGCCAGAACCAAAAAAACCTTTTTCTCAAAAACCTCAAGAATCAAAAGCAGTTAACTTAATTGTTGCTTATGACGCATCTCCCAACAGTCATACGGCACTAGATATTGCCTTCTGGATTGCCCATCAAACCCGGTTAGCTACTAATGCACAAGTTACAGTTCAAGCCGTTTATGTGTTAGAAGACAATCAAAGCAATCAATATCGAAATATCTTAAGCTTTCCACAACAGCCTTCATTAGAATGTCAAATTAGTGAAGTATCAAAGTCTGTCACCCAGGTATTAACTCAACCCAAATTGCAGACAGTGATAACTCCACTACAACAAGCAGATATAATTCTCTGGCAAGCCCGAAGTCTGGCTGAAGAATGGCAGGGTTCTTTCAAATCTCATTTGCGGTTTGGCTGCATTTCCACGGAACTTCACAAAGTTGTTGAATCTGAAGCTGCCGATATTCTATTTCTCGGTTGCAACTCTGTTAATCATCCGATGATTGAGGCATTAGGTTATAATTTTCCCTGCGCCGTTTTAGGTATTCCCAGTTGTATTGATCAATAATCCCTGTTTAAAATTTCAGTAATTTTTATCCAATTGTAATCATAGATAAGTCACCTACAATTAGGTGGCTTTTTTATGTAAATGTGAAAACAATCAAAACCGCAAAGAGTGCAAACTTTCAAAAGATTTCCCGGATGCACATACCAAAATATTTATACACCACAACTGGCTGTAGATCAGTTTCTTAGAAGCTATCAGACTTAACCGCAAATAGCCTGCCTCACCAAGACTTGTGTGTACACCGTAGCCGACTCGGAGAGGGACAGGTTTTTTAGGCAAACTAAATTATTAGAAAATAGTCAATCTGTATTTACCGCGTTCTTGTGGATTCTTGGAAGTAACAACTATATAGTAAGTATCATCTTCAGGCAACCTAGCTCGATCAATTAAAGCGCTGTACACACCATCCTTATTTTTGTCTCTATCGATGGCGATCGTCTTTCCTTGAGAATTTAGCAAAGCTACGTAAGGAGAAAATTCTTCATCAACACTATCTACACGAATACTTATCAGCTGATTTTTTCTTCCTTGGAAATTAGAAACATTGTAAGCGCCTCCATTTTGTTTCAAGGTTGAACTATTGGCACTTAGTTGGCCTGCTTCATCTAAAGTATAGCTAGCTCTATCATTCCTCAGAGCCAAACTATAGCGACCGATCTCTCCAGAATCGCGGCTAGTAACTGCAATTTTGTAAGTACCGTTCATAGGTAGCCGCGCAAAAATGAAGGCATCATCGCCACCACTGCTCTTATCCAAAGCACCTTTTTTGACTATGATATTATTATTGGGATCGTGCAGAAACAACAAAGGATTTAAACTCAAGTTATTTGATCTGCGTGTATCCTTACTGCCAATCAGCCTAATTTGAACTAGTTGATTTTGTCTACCTTCAAACTCATAGAAATGAAAATATCTACCTTGAGATTGAAAGTCATTCTTACTTAAAATACCCAATTCGACATCGACAAAGTTAATATTTTTATAAGTTGGTGTCGCAGGTGAAGAAACTGCTGCATGGGCGATATTTCTGTTTCCACTTCTAGCTACATTAGAACTTGGCTTGCGAACTCTGCTGGAGCCACCATTAGAGCGATTTGTATTTGAATTAGAAGTTGAAGCTCTACGTCTAGATGGTCTAGAAGTAGAGTCATCATCTGAAGCGCTAGAGGTTTGCTGCGAAGTTCCTGTATTAGAAGAGATACGACGATTCTGTATTGGTGACTCAATAGATGTCTTGCGTCTTGGAGCTATTGAGGTTTGAGTAGCAGCAGGCATTTGCTCAATTGCTTTTTTTACAGCTTCTGGTTGTCTCTCATCTGGTGATTTAGCAATTATGAAGCCTTGAAAGTTTTGAGGTTTTCCCAAGGCACTTATGGGTAGCAGATTACTTGTAATTAACAAAGTACTACTCAAAGAACAAATTAGAATATGACTTAATTTGCGACGATAGTTTTTGGTTTCTAACAGCATAATTCTGCTCCTGATTTCGCTAATGATTTGGTATTTATATAGATAGACAAAATTTGATTCAATAAATTGATAGTTTAATTCAAATTACTAATACACTGGAGCGAAAATATACATAATTTCAACAAGAGGACTTTGCCCAGAGTCTTGTTTGAGATTTTAGCTGGATTTTTGCCTAGCTGTACCAGAGTGAATATCAATTTTGTAAGTATATACCTAGCTACAAGCTGAAATTATTGCTTTTCGGATTTTTACCAATATATTTTTGCCAAACTGAGCTAAATGCTGCCAGACTACTAAATCGAGAGGATTGCTAGAGGAAAAAGTATTAATCAAAACTTTCGTTCTGGGTCATTGCCCAGTTTAAAATGAGGAATTATATCCAGGAGAAAGTGTTACAACATATAAAGTCTTGTTGCCGGAATTAAAAAAAATTAAGCGTGGTTTTTTCCTGCCTCCTACCTGCTGAAACCAATCAATTATTCAAAAGGCATTGCTCAAGCATAACTTTTTTCCAATTATTTAAATTGTTCAATACCTGATGAGGTAAGGAAACTGGGGATTTATATACTATCTCAGTGATATTAACGAACAACAGAGATTATAAGAAAGACGCTAAAAACACCTGAGAAACAGCAACATCGTTGCGTTTTTCGTACTTTCGGCAGACGATGAAAGCTAGATGCACTATGCACGGGTGCTTTGATGTTACACTGATTTTAACAGGAAGGGTAATCAACCTGTATAAAAACCCGATGTTGCCTAACGGCTCTACGCTGCACCTTGACAATTGAAAATATAGGGTTCTATTCCATAGTTCTAGCTCCTGTCCAGGAATAGGTAAAATTTTCATGGGGACTAGACGACCAGTATTTACACACAAACAAATTTTGGAGTCATCCAACTACGGTAGGGCATACCGAAAGTTAACGCTTGAGGAGAGAAGCACCTCTGGGTGAGATACCGCAAGGGGTTTCATCTAAGTGGACTCGTTGAACCAAGAATCTCCGTGGTTTTAGCCCGGAGAGTGTCAAACTGCATGACTTAAGATGAATATGTACTCCTTGAAATGGATTCCCAGTATGCTCTGTTGTGTGAATCCCGATTGCCAAAAACCCCTAAATCCCGATAAAAACAACTATTGCCACAGTTGTAAAGCAGAACTAATACCTCTGCTAGGAGGTCGCTATCGTCCCAGTCAAGTGTTGTCAGATGAGGGCGGATTTGGTAGAACCTATTTAGCAGAAGATGTACATAAGCTGAATGAATGCTGTGTTGTAAAGCAATTTGCACCAAAACTTCAAGGAACTGGGCCACTAACAAAGGCCACTGAACTATTTAAACAAGAAGCGAGTCGCCTGCAAGAACTCGCTGAACATCAGCAAATTCCAACCTTATTGGCTTATTTTGAGCAAAATGGCTATCTGTTTTTGGTACAGCAATTTATCAATGGAAAAAACTTGCTTAAGGAATGGGAGACACGGGGAAACTATAACGAAACAGAGATTCGGGAACTTTTGCTAGATTTACTGCCGGTACTGAAGTTTATCCATGTCCGGGGAGTGATTCATCGGGATATCAAACCACAAAATATTATTCGTCGTCAAAATGACGGGCGATTAGTGCTAATTGATTTTGGAGCTTCCAAGCAGCTGACGGTAACAGTGCAGACTAAAATGGGCACTGTTATTGGTTCGCATGGTTACACCGCATTGGAACAGATGCAGGATGGCAAAGCTTACCCAAGCAGTGATTTATTCAGTTTGGGGGCGACTTGTTTTCATCTTTTGACTGGAGTTCGCCCATCTCAGCTGTGGATACAGCAAGGCTATAGTTGGGTTGCATCTTGGCGACAATATTTAATCAGTCCAGGTAGGAATGAGATTTATGTGTCTATAGAGTTGGGTGAAGTTTTAGATAAGCTGTTGCAACTAGATATTGAAAAGCGTTACCAATCGCCTGATGAAGTCATCGCTGACTTGACACCAGGGCTACCACCATTGTCATCACTGCCAGTAACTGTACTTACGTCAACATTTGCAGCTTCCCCAGCAAACAAAGGGCCAGTTCCACGAAAACTAAATAATACGTTAAAAAGTCAACTGCTGTTAATTTCTAGCATTTTGGCGTTGGGATTGGGGGGAGTTTGGTATTTCCAGACTCCAAGGAAGGAATCTTCTCAGCCAATTTCTCAGCCAATCTCTAAGCCAATCTCTCAGCCGATTCCTCAGCCAAAAAACGCCTTAGAAAATTATTTTCCCAAACCCCTTAAAGGGCATTCCAGCGATGTGAATTCCGTAGCTTTCAGTCCTGATGGCAAAACTCTTGGTAGTGCCAGTGATGATAAGACAATCAAGCTATGGAATCTAGCCAGTGGAGAAGAAATCCACACTTTAGAAGGACATTCCAATTGGATTTGGACTATTGCTTTTAGTCCTGATAGCAAGATGCTTGCCAGTGGTAGTGCAGATAAGACAATCAAATTGTGGAATCTGGAGACAGGAAAGGTAATCCGCACCTTAGAGGGAAATACTGACGGAGTTACTTCTGTAGCTTTCAGTCCTGATGGCAAAACTCTTGCCAGTGGTACTGCTAGTAAGGATATGAAAATCAAACTGTGGAATCTAGAGACAGGAAAGGAAATTCGTACTTTACAGGGACATACTAGTGGTATTCCATCTGTAGCTTTTAGTCCTGATGGCAAAACCCTGGCTAGTGGTAGCTGGGATAAGACAATTAAATTGTGGAATCTAGAAACAGGAAAGGAAATCCGCACTTTACAGGGAAATCCAGATTCGATTCTTTCAGTTGCTTTTGCTCCTGATGGTGTTACCCTTGCCAGTGGCAGTAAAGACAAAACAATTAAATTGTGGAATCTCAAAACAGGAAAGGAAATCCGCACCTTAAAGGGACATAATGATAAGGTTAATTCTGTTGCCTTTTTGCACGCTGGAAGTCAAAATAATCTGACTCTTGTCAGTGGTAGTAGTGACAAGACAATTAAACTGTGGAATCCGTCAACAGGAAAGGAAATTAGCACTTTAGAGACGGGTTCTGGATATATTTATGCGATCGCCATCAGTCCTGATGGAAAAACTATTGCTGGCGGTGGAAGTGGTGAGAACATTCTCAAAATTTGGCAGACGATTCAATGAGAAGTGTAGCAATTACTTAGATAACACAGACAAGTTTTCGTAAAAATGTTAATTATCAATAGAGCTTCTCGAATCGATCTTTTTTAATGCGATCGCTAACTTTAGTGTGTCATAAGTTGCCATGCACATTATTATAATTTATACCAATTTATACCAAAATACTTATTGACGCGATCGTAAATACAACTTTAAGCAGATTTATATTTGCAGGCTTTATTTGTGTTTTTATTTACCAGAGGCCATAACATGATAGTATTTTTTACATACTCATAATTTTAGCTGGAAAAATATCAAAATCTATGAGTAACTCTCAAATTTAGGGTTGAATCTAGGTTTTTCGTTGTAAAGCAACTATACCCCAACTCTAAAGTTATGATTAATATATTTTTCCTCCTCATACTATTTTCTTCCCTTCTAGGGCGGGTTAAATTTCCGGGAATAAATATTGGTATTCATTATTTATTACTTCCTGTATTTAGCTTTGGAATAATTATTTTATCTTTAAAATCTATACCAGAAGTTGTTAAGAAGCATAAAAATATTTTGATATCTATAAGCCTGATGTATTTATGGATGTGGTTATCGTCATTAATCAGCCAATTCCCAACTATTGCTATTGCTTGTAGTATAAAATACTCAACTTACTTTATATTGTTTTTCGCTTTTTTGGTGTTAACTTTTAGAAATATAAAAACACCATTTTTAACGTTCTACTATCGTTGGATATTGTACTTATTACAAATAATTGCAGTTTTGGGTTTTATAGAAGCTTTATTTCCAAAGTGCTGGATTTTTAAGTTATTAAAATTCCCTAGTTTTTATCCCGAGATTGGTTCAATTATGCAAAACCCCAATCAGTTTGGGGTAATAGTCGCTATTGGTTTATGTTTAAGCTTGATTTTAGAAAAACAGAATAAGATTTCTAAAATTGAATTACATGTAAGTGAATTAATTTTTATAATTTCTCTAGCTTTATCTGCTAGTGGAAATGGTTGGGTAATTTTAATACTAAGTATATTTCTTTTATTTGCATATAGAATTATTAGTATTAGAAAAATGATTTATATAATTAGTTTGTTATTTTTATGCATTTTAACCATACCAATTTCTACAGAGAGAATTGGTTTGACAGATAGTAAAATATTTCCACTAATTAATATATTTTTAGAAAATCCACATTTAAAAAATTCAAATTTAGTAAATCCAAGTGTAAAAATGCCTCCTAATATTGTAGGAACAGGATTTTCAAGATTTGCAATGTGGCAGGCAGCTATTAACGAAACTATTAAAAGGCCACTTACTGGTATTGGCATAGGAGTTTTTCCAGAAACGATAGGAATAAAAGTTTGGGGACATAAAGGTTATCACGCACATAATATATTTTTAAATGTGTTAGTAGAACAAGGAGTTCCTGGATTATTGTTATTTACTAATTTTTTAACAAAGATAGCACTTCAAATCAAGTATGCTAATCCTCTAATTACTGTGCCACTGATTATGTTTTTAGTATCTCAAATCCCAGATGTTTTTACTGAAGACTATACTTTTACAACGATTGAGTTTTATTTTATAGCAGCAGCTATAAATTCTCGAAATAATTTAGTCATGCAATCAAACCCTGAAATTATTTACGATGTTCAAGAAGCCTAAGATTGATAAACATCATTTTTACTTAATATTTCCGAATATATTTGATTTTAAAGGAGGTATTCAAGTTTACTCAATATTTCTGCTGAAGGCTTTACAAAATCTATATCCTGAAGGTGAGTATAATGTGTTTCTCAAGTATGATAAGCACAATTTAAGACGGCCACAAAACTTGCAGTTTTTAACTTCAACAATATTTCATTATTTTGGAGATTTGCCAAGATTACTGCAACCCATTTTATTTGCCACCAAAATAATTCTTTCGGCTATTTTTATACGTCCGACTGTAGTAATCTCAACTCATGTTAACTATGCCATTGCTTGTTATGTTCTAAAACTCCTGACTGGAACTCCTTACTGGGTAGTTGCTCATGGCTTAGAAGTTTGGGATATTCAAAATAATGTTACAAAATTAGCATTAAAAAAAGCAGATAAAATAGTTAGTGTTAGTAATTACACTCGTCATCGTTTGCTTGAAGACATAAGTATTGATTCAGATAAAATAGTAATTTTGCCTAATACGTTTGATGCAAATAAATTTAAAATAAATCCGAAACCTCCCTACTTACTGGAACGATATAACTTAACAAGTGAACAGCCTGTAATTCTAACAGTAACACGCATGGGACGCATGGCAAAATACAAAGGTTATGACCAAATTCTTCAGGCATTAATTAAAGTCCGCTTGCATATCCCTAATGTTCGCTTTATTCTTGCAGGTAAAGGGGATGATTTACCTCGAATTAATGCTTTAGTTTCCAGCTTAAATTTACAAGATTGTGTAACTATTGCAGGGTTTATACCAGATGAAGAATTGTGTGCTTATTACAATCTCTGTGATGTTTTTGCTTTGCCTAGTAAAGGAGAAGGCTTTGGTATTGTTTATCTAGAAGCTTTAGCTTGTGGTAAACCTGTGTTAGCGGGTAATGGAGATGGTTCTATAGATCCGTTAGCTGAGGGCGAGTTAGGATGTTTAGTTCACCCTGATAATGTAGAGGAAATTGCTGATAATCTAATTCAAATTCTACAAGGTAATTGTTCTAACCCAGTAGTTTACCAAGCAGAATACTTGCAAAAAAGAACTATTGAAGCTTTTGATTTTAGTCATTTTAATGCAACTTTGGCAAAGTTAATTAGTGGACATTAATTACAATTAAAAAACATTTTTTGTATACATTTAGTTAGTTTTCAAAAAAGGGAAGATTCAATATTTATTTGTTAATTGCACCCCTAACTAAAATTACTGTACTTTCTACACCAGATGCGATCGCTTCTGGAATATTACCTTGAATCGCCTGCTGCAATAATCCTTCGCGGGAAGCTCCTAAAACTACAACATCGTAACCTTCGGTTTTCACTAGGTTAATCACACCTTCAGCGACTGAATCAGCTTGCACTGGGAGAGCAACTACAGTACTGGATATTTTTCGCCGCCGCATCAAGTGGCGAATAGCTTGTTCTGAAATTGACATATCCGGCTTGAGTTCAGACGGATTAAACACCTGTGTTAAACGAATTTGCGGATTGTTTCCCAATGTAATTAAAGCAGGTAACAACTTAATCGCTAACGGGGAATTGGGGCCACCAGCCATTGGAACTAGCCAGCGATTGAACTGGGGAGTAGGGATTGGGGATTGGGGAGTGGGGACTGGGGATTGGGGGGGTTTGCCTAATTTTACTAATACAACTTCGCAGGTAGCTTGGCGAATTACGGTGTCTACAACGCTGCCAAAAATCCGACCAGGGGTAGATGTGTTACCTTTCCATCCCATTAAGATTAGATCGATATGTTGTTCCTTGATTGTCTCCAAAATTGCCTGGGCGACATCGTGAGTAACTCGAATCTGCGTGTGTAAAGGAATTTTCCACTTTTTTGCTAAAACTTCCGCCTGTCGTAGCAAGCGGCGACTTTTTGCGGTTCTTACCTCTGTTTCCGACGGGGAACTGTGGCGGGGTATGAGCATCACTTGCACGCAATCTATTTCATAATGGCGATCGCGGGCAATAGCTGCTGCCATAAGTAATAAAATACCTGCGGTTTCGGGATTAGCTACTGGGACTAATAATCTACCGCTACCAGTGCTAGGCGATCGCGTTTGGTAAACTACATAAGAAGGTTGTGGCCGCACTCCAGGAGTGCCATTGTTACCATTAAGATGATCTGCTTCGGCGCGAATAATATCTCCACGGGTAATAATTCCGATCAGTTTCCGTCCATCTACCACTGGTAAGCGACTGATTTGATAGCGATCTAGTAAATACAGCACATTGCCCAGAGTGTGGATTGGTGTCACTGTCATCGGGACAGGTGTCATTATTTCTTTTAAACAAATATCATTGGCTAAATTGCGATCGCGAATTTTCAACAAATCTGATTGCGTGACAATCCCCACCAGCTTGCTATCTTCTACCACGGGGAAGCCGCGATGATGGGAACGGGCAAAAGCTTGCATTGCTTCATCCAAAGGCATCTCTGCATCCAGAGTTTCTACCTGTTGTTGCATCACATCTTTGGCTGTTAACTTTGTGATTATCCCCTCTGTAGGAGATTCTTTTTGGAGCGTGATGCCATTCCACTCCAAAAGTTTATCGTATAGCGATCCTGGCACTAGCTTTTCGGCAACTAGATAGGATGTTACAGAGCCAATCATTAAGGGCAACACCAGGTTGAAATCTGTAGTCATTTCAAACACAATTATGATCCCCGTAATTGGGACTCTGGCGACTGCCGTAAAAAATGCGCCCATTCCTGCCAAAGCAAAGGTAATTGGCAATCCACTCTGTATCCCCAGAGGAAGCAGCAGGCTGTGTTCTCCGATACCGACCAAGTAGCCAAGGGCAGCCCCCAGAGTTAAAGCGGGAGCGAATAATCCTCCTGGTACACCAGAGCCATAAGCTACCAAGGTTAGGATAAACTGGGAGATAAAGGCGATCGCAGCTATTGACCAGCTAGCCTCACCCGTAATTAAGATTTCCCGCAATCCCGTGTTATCTCGAAATGCTAGCGGTAACATCGCCACAATCATCCCAGATACTAGCCCAGCGAGTCCCACACGAGCAGGTAATCCAAAACGGAGAGAGCGGCGGTAAACAGTTAAGCTACCGATAATGCCTCGATTAAATAGCGCTCCCAGCAACCCAGCCAAAATCCCCAACACCAAATAGAAAGGAATATCTTGAACAAAAAAGTTGGTCTTGGAAGCAGTTAATGCCAGATTGAGATCCAGACTGCGGCCACCTAATACACGCGAGACGACTGCACCAATAAAGGAGGCCAGAATTGCAGTACCAAGGGTAAAGCCAGAGAAATCCTGTAGAAGTTCTTCTACCACAAATAGTACACCTGCGATCGGCGTATTGAAAGCAGCCGCTAATCCGGCTCCTGCGCCGGCAGCAATCAACTGGCGGCGGTGATCTGGCGAAGTCGGAAACCACCGACTGAGTTGAGATGCTAGGGCTGCACTCAACTGAACTGTTGGCCCTTCTCGCCCTAAAGCTAGCCCAGAACCCAATGCCAGAATCCCGCCTACTAGCTTAACCAAAGCAACCCGTAAATCTAGAGCAATTGGTACATTGGCCAGCACTGCCTTGACTTGAGGAATACCGCTTCCAGAAGTTTCTGGTGCTACACGTTCCACCAACCATCCGGCGAGTAATCCACAGGTGAGGCCGATACCAGGTAGCACAAACCAAGCTGGTAGTAGTAATGATGTCTGCACTCGCCATGCACCTAGCCAGCCTACGCCCGATTTCAGTAAGACTGCTCCAAGAGCCGAAACTAAGCCAATTAGACAAGCTTCAAAGATGGCTAAACGACGTTGTGGCCGCAGCAGTTGTCGAAAGTGTTGGAGGATGGATAGATGCCACATAATATCCAAGATATTGTGTTATTGAATTATATTATTGGGTATGGTTAGGACTTAAGCACCAAGATTACTTGTTGAAACTTTGTGTAGGATGTAGTACCTGCTCCGTGCCTTCTTTAATTGCTTCTCCCTGTGGTGGATAGCCCTTCTACTATTAGAGATGGAGTATAACAAGAACCATTCCAATCACCATCGTTGCCCAGTGTAACCAATTGCTTAAGGGCTGTGTAAACATTACCTGCAACCATAGTATCCTTAACGCGCCCAATTACATGACCATTTTGGACGCGGTAGCCTAAATCAACGTTGATTGAAAAATCTCCAGAAATACTGCTGCCATCACCCAGCATTTGATCGACAATCAAGCCATCATCAAGTTGTTGAATTAAATCTGGTAGGGATGTCGAACCTGGCTGGATCAGAAAATTAAATAAGCCAGGAGTAGGATAGCTACCCAAACCAGGGCGAAAACCATTTCCAGTAGTGTCAGTACCGAGTTGACGACCGGTGGTGCGATCGCCATAAAAATGCTGTAAAGTCCCGTTTTGGATAAATACTAAAGATTGAGTCGGAGTCCCTTCATCATCAAAAGGGCAACTGTAAGGGCCAGCTTCTGGATCTTGGTAGAGGGTGAGACTGGGTGCAACTACTGCTTTACCTAAACGTTCTGTCCAAGGTGAAGCTACTTCTAAGACTCGCTTGCCATTCAAAGCGGCTTGCACAGTACCCCAAAGCATATCGGCGGCTTTAGAAGTAAACAAAATCGGGACACGACCGGTAGGGGGTGAGACATTTTCTCTAGCCCAAATTAACCGTTGTAAAATTTGGTTAGCTAATCTCTCAGGGTGGAGTTCCCCCCGCTTGGTTTGACCATCAGCAACACTTAAGAAGTCATCGCCACGTACCCATTCTGCTGATACATAGCAGTTGAGAGTAGTATCAGTATAGTGACAATCTAAACCTTTAGTATTGACTATTCTGGTAGTTTCAATATCACATTCCCAGTCACCATTACACACAACATCGGGATAGACATCACGAATGAGTGCGATCGCTTCTTTGCCCCAGTCTACCAAAATCTCTATCGGTACACTTTCCCCTAAATCTGGGTAAGAGGGCTGAAAGTTAGAGCCTAATTCTACAGTTTCCGGTTCATTCAGTTGACTTAATGCCAGAGCTTTTTCCACCATGACTTCGGCTAAGACAGAACCGTAAGCTACCGTCAGTCCCGGACAACCGTTTCGCCAAAGCCTGAGTGCTGTACCTTCAGACTGGTTGGTTTCTAGCTGTTTGAGTCGGTTTGCCTCAAAAAACACTGGACGAGAAAGCGATCGCGACTGATACACCTCAGCAGCTTCTGCTCCAGATTTTATAGCTAGTTCCAGCAACTGTTCGGCTAGTGTATCTTGTGACAAAATTTCAGAACCCATGACCCTTAGTGAATGGTGGATTTTGAATCGTATATCAGCGCACATTGGAGAAAGTGCGATCGCTAAAAGCCTGCGATCGGGCTTTCTGCTAATGGACGCAGACAACTATCCAAAAATCATCAGCATTTCCTTACAGTTACCATTTGAAACCGCAAATCAACATTGATGGACGCAGTTAATTATCCCAAATCATTGTCATGTCTCAACGGATCTCGTCATTTGTCATTGGTCATTTGTCATTTGTCATTTGTCATTCCCAATGGCCGATGCCCCATGCCCCATGCCCCATGCCCAATTCCCAATTCCCCATGCCCAATTTCAAAGATTAACCTCTTGTAACAGCCAAAAACCAGCAAAAGATTGTGCTTTGGGATCGGACTGGACACCAATAAAATGCACTCCGTTAGCTTTTTGCTTGGCTTCCTCAAAACCTTTAGCCTCTGTTAAGAGTTGAGGTTTTTTGAGATTTGCCACAATCCAGCTTTCATTTACACCAGTTTCTAAAAGCAATCTTGCCTCTTCGCTGGTGTCAAATCTCAAAAAAGCCAACTCCAAACCAGACATCCAGCCAGCCAAGGGTAACGCTCTCGGTGAGAAAATCAAAATACCAGGAATCCGGGCTTCGGGTGAAACTTTCGCCAACTCTAAAGGAAAAGCTTCACTAAAACCAATTTCCCACTCTGGCATATCAGCAAAATCCGCAGCATCTAAAGTCACAAATACCCACTGTTGCCCTTCCAAAGCATCTGGTAAACGTTGCGGCAAAGGTTTCTCCAAGCGGACTGAGGGATTAGTTCCCCCTTGATACCCTGGTTCTTGAGGATACACTTCTTCCATGCGCTGTTCTAACCATTGATTAAGAACCAAAGTGCGGCGGCTAGGCTGGGCGGGAATGCCTATATCTTGGCAGGCTTTAGTAATCATGTTGTTCATTTGGCGGCGGAAAAAGCGGATTTTAATTGGTGCTTTTCCAGCTTGGTTAATAGCCTCTTGCAATGCTGTCCGCAACCAGCCCGAATTTACCTGGTTACTGGGACAATATTGAGCATAGCGAAACAAAGAATCTGGTTTGGTGCTGATATCTAAGGGGCTTTCGCAGACTAAGACTTCCCAAATTTTTTTCTGATTATCATCTAAAATCGGACGTGAGTAAAAATCGATTTCCCAAATACTGCCCATGTTTTGCTATAAAAATCTGGCTGTTATGTTTTCCTGATATGTAGATCATACGGGTGTTGGGGCAGCATTGGGCATTGGGAATTGGGAATTGGGATTAACGAGTATCTGAGGTGGATGTTTTAAATTTTACCTCTTCACTATCTCTCTTGTTTTTCATTAGGCGATCGCTCTGAGAGTAGTTTTTTATCTCCATAATATACAGGAATTACCCAAACGATATAGTAATCCGGTTTGATTTTTAAAACAAATCGCTATCTTTAAGGTGCATATAGCGTCGGTTGAGTGAGATACACCCGTAGGGGCACAGCAGTGCTGTGCCCTTACACTTCGCTATTAATGTTGGTACTGCATCTGAATAGGAACCGCTATACAGCGCTTGCGGCTATTATGCAATACAGTTTTCCTCTTGCCCCTCTCCTATCATAGCTTTCAGCTTTGAGGATGTACCTCATAGCTGCCGTAAGTGCTGTAACGCTCCACTAACAAAACGCCGGTCTATTTCAAAAATCAAATAGTAGCCCAATAGTAATTTTTTCTCCAGAAATCATCAATACCTAAGTAGGTGAATATACAAAAAAATATGCCTAGCAAGTTCAATTACATAAGTATTAAATATGAATATTCACAACTAAAATTTATCAAAAATTCTACCAGTAAAAAACAAAATAGTCTTGATTTGTTTACACATCATACTTTTCTAATCCTTGCCAGACAAAATATTTCTTTAACTAAGAATGATTAACATACTTATTTCTGTTGTATCTAAGTTGAATCTTGTTTACGTGTTACTAGCTATAAAATACTAAAAAATGATTTAAAATGTCTATATTTTGGATAAACTACCATCCAATAAAAATCAGAGTTATTCCTCATGTTCTAGTATAAAAAGGCAGTTTATAGTCGTAGAAAGCAAAAAAATAAAGAGCATTAATGTTGTTTCGATCCATCCTGATGTCTTTAACCTGTCTAGCTATTGCAAGTAGTAATGCCAATACAGAAGTTAAAGTACCAACAAATATCAATTCTTTAGAATCATCTGAGAATCTCAAAAATCGGGCAGATAAATTAGCATCGGTTACTGGAGAGAAAATCAATAGTTCTAATACTATAGAATCCCTTGTAACTGGCGAAACAAATAATTCTGCGTTCCGCGAAATCTCTATGTCTGATATGTCACAAATCACAACTATTCAGGAGTTAAATAAGGATAACAAAAAGTCACAAAGAGTATCAACCGAACTGGGGTATCAGAGGAATAGTAACTACATGACTCTAACGCCAACAAGACAGGTAAATTCACTAGGAAATCCTCTTTATGAATTGAGCTTGTTCGCAAATGGCCAGTTAGTTGGTAGATACATAAGCGTATCTGGTAGAGCGTATACCCAGGACAGAGATCGTAACCGTTCTGGAACAGAAGCACCGTTACCTGACGGAAGATACAAAGTTGCTACAGCAACTTCTCGCGGCTCAATTCCTGAAGCAGGCGATCGCTTTCTTCCTATACAGCCCTTATTTGGTACTGGGCGTTCTTCTTTGGGTATTCATTACGATCCGTCATTTAACCAAAACAATGGTGAAGATGGGACATCAGGATGTGTGGCATTAACAAACCGTGAGGATTTGAGTCAGGTATTGGACTACGTACATATTTACAGACCTCAATTTCTTGATGTTGCCATTCGCTAATTTTCTATTTTTTTGATTCAATTTCAAAATTCGTTTTTTATAAAAGGAGTATCAATCATGTTTAAGGCTTTCCTTGTAGGTGGATTAATTCTCACTGCGATATTACCAGCAGCAGCAGAAGAAGTTGGGCCCGGTTTTGGTGGTAGAAATTACGTATCTAATGAAGGTTATAATGCTCATGTTTGTACGAATGACTCCGATGGTAGTGTCTCAGTACGTTCAGGGCCTGGAAAGGGTAATAGCAAGATTTTAGAACTTTCCAACAAGACGAATATTAGCGTGCTAGATCGTCAAAATGGTCGAGATGGTTTCACTTGGTTTAGAGTCAGAAGAGGTGAAATAACTGGCTGGGCTCGTGCTGATTATATCTGTGATGGCAGTTTAGCATTTAGAGACTAATTCTTTTGTTAGTAACGAGGTGTTATATAGTCTCTAAAGTCGCCATAACTTTACTAGACAATTAAATCTTTATAATCGCCATCTTTAATACTGCAAAAATCATGTCTCAGGTACTACCTGGGACATAATTTTTTGGAGGTTTTATTTCTCTGCAATTAGAATGAGCAAAGCTTCTTCTAATTATGTTGTGAGATGGAGTTTTATCACAAGTAATAAGTAGGTAAGCGTAATTAAATATAAGATCAAACCTCACCCTCAATCCCTCTCCAAAGTATCGGAGAGGGAAGCCGGAGGCAGGGTGAGGTTTTATATTTAATTTGACCCACTTACTTACCAAGTTGTGATAGATCCAAGAAGATGGTTCTACACGCTTGGCAAGTTGGCAGTAAGTAGAAAAATGCTGGATTGCTTATAGCGTTTCTCGACAAGCGTGAGGTACACCGGTAGGGGCACAGCATTGCTGTGCCCTTACACCAAGCGATATAATTCTATACCGCATTTGAATGGGAACCGCCATATAATCGAAAGATTTTTTCAGTTGCGATCCAGTTAATATTTTGACAATTTAGAAAAGCCTTTAATTCCCCCGATTGATCCAAACGCCTCTGAGTCCGGCTGCTTTGGCTGCGTGGTAATCTTCTACAATGCTATCGCCAATATGCCATGCTGCCTCTGGGGAACATTTATGTTTATCTAAAGCAATGGCAAAAATTTGAGGATCGGGTTTAGCTGCACGTACCTGGGTAGAAATGGTGACGGAGGTAAAAAACTCTCTTAATCCCAAACTTTGCAATACAGAATAAATCCGCGAATCAAAATTGGACAGCACACCTAAAGTAACTCCCAACCGCCGCCAGTTAATTAAAGCTGGTAAGACATCAGGATAGACAAACCACGGTTCGCCAGTGCCAAAGTGGATATAAAGTTCGCTAAAAAAAGCCGAAAAGTCAGAAAATTCCTTGAGAACACCTGCACTTTCAAAAGTGTTCAGCGCAATTATCCGCCACCAATCAAACTCGCGCTGGGGAATATCTTGCAGTTCTGCATCTGGAAATATCGGCGGCGGTGCTGCTTTAAAGCTTTGAATGAAGGCTGTATTCAATGTTTCGGCTGGAACCGTAACACCAAATTCCTCAGCTATCTGACTATAAACTTTACCCACGCTGTCTTTAACACCGAAGAGTGTGCCCACAGCATCTAAAAAAATAACTTTCGGTTGTTCCATTAAAGTTTGAAGATTTTGAATTTGTCATTTGTCATTTGTCATTTGTCATTGGTCATTGGTCATTTGTCATTGGTCATTTGTCATTTGTCATTGGTTATGTCTCCCTCATCTCCCCTTTCCCCATGTCCTATGCCCTATGCCCTATGCCCTATGCCCTATGCCCCATGCCCCATGACCAATGCCCAATTTTAATTAAGTTACCGAGAAAGTGTTTCTATGATGGGACGCACTAACCAATTAAAACCAACTTTGAGTTGATGGTCTAAAGTTGGCAATCTATATAAATAAGCCATCCGACGGGCAACGGATGCCAATGGCCCATCTAGTTTAATTCCCAAACCAGTAAGGGTGGCGTTGTCTTTACCCAATGCCATCATTTCTCCTAACTGTTGGTAGTGGAAGGGAAGGAGGGGACGATTAGTGATATTTGCCCAGATATTCCAAGCAGTATAATCAGCTTGTTGAAAAGCGGCTTGTGCTGTGGCGGGGACTTGCTGCCCTTCAATATCATGACAGTCTGCTAAATCTCCTAAAGCAAAGATTTCTGGATGATCGATAACTTGCAGATTGGATGTAGTGATGATTTGACCACGCTGATTTTGCTTGAGGGGAAGAGATTTCACTACGGGCGCAACCCTATTTCCCACAGTCCAAATTACCAAATCTACGGGAATCTTGTCTAACTGGTTTTTGTACTCTAGAGAGATGCTATTTTGCTCTATTAATTGGACTTTGGTTTCTAAATCGACAAATACGCCACGGGCTTCTATTGCTTTTTTTGCTGCTTCCCGATTAAATTCTGGGGAAGTTCGCAGAATTTGATCGGCGATTTCAACGATCCGAAAGCGTCCTCTTTCACCGAGTCTGTCGGCTAACTTACAGGCTAACTCGACACCACTGTAGCCAGCCCCAATAATTGCTATCCGAATTTTCTCAGCATCGGATTCTTCTAAAAATCGCAGGCGTTCTTCTAAACGATAGGCATCAGAGATGGTGCGGAATGTGTAGCCGTAGGCTGTCGCACCAGGGACTAAATCTAGTGGTGTCTCACCTCCTAGTGCTAGCACTAAGCGATCGTAAGGGATTTGTGGCCCTTCTTGTATATTTACCCGTTGCTGGTCGATGTCAATTCCAGAGACGACACCTTGATAAAAACGTACCCCAGTGCCTTGTAAAAGTTCTTCAAAGGGTGGGGCAATTTCCCAGGTTTGCAGTTCGCCAGTGAGTAATTCGTAAAGTAAAGGGGAGAATAGGAAGCGATCGCTTTGATCTACTAAAACAATTTCGGGTTTTTGCGTAGATTCCCAAGGTAACTGGCTTAAGCGCAAGGCTGTATAAAGACCACCAAAGCCTCCGCCAAGGATACAAATTCTAGAAGTTTGTTGAGTCATCGATTTTATCTATAGGAGGATCAATACTAGCTAGGCAACTAACTTTAGTCTAGTCAGTTAAAGCGGACTTTTCAAAATCCCATCAAGTTTTTCAGAGATTAATCATTAGTCTTTTGTCATTTGTCACAGTTATCTAACGGTCGATTCGCTATAGTTAACGGTTAACAGGCAATGGCTAAAAGGAGTTAAAGAGATGGAAATTAAGCCAACTGACCCATCGCTAGCACTCATGGATATTCCCTCTGGCTATCTCAACATTATGGGTTACGTCGATCGATCAGAAGTTAATGGCCCTGGTTGTCGTGCAGTTGTCTGGGTACAAGGTTGTCTCCGTGAGTGTCCCGGCTGCTTTAATACTAACTCCTGGTCATTTGAGGCTAACCAATTGATTGCTGTTGATACTCTTGCCGAAAATATTCTCAGCAATCCCCACAACACTGGTGTAACATTCTCTGGTGGAGAACCTTTTTTGCAAGCAACTGCATTGGCTTTTTTAGCGCGTAAAGTAAAAGCTGCTGGGTTAAATGTAATGTCTTTTTCTGGATTCACTCTCAAGCAACTACAGTCTCAATCTGCGCCACCAGGTTCCCAAGAATTGTTAGAACAACTTGATATTCTGATTGACGGGCCTTTTGTAGAATCTCTGGCAATTAATTCTCCTAACTCTCCAGTTTCTTCTAGTAATCAACGGGTTCGGGTGTTAAATCCGGCTTTTCAAGACCAGATTACTTGGGCTAGCGATCAGATAGAAGTTCACATCCTTAAAGATGGTGGACGTATCGTTACTGGTTATCAAGGGGGGTTGGAACTAACTTAGGGAATTGGGCATTGGGCATTGGGCATAAAAAGTTAAAACTTAAAGATTCAGCCTCAGAAGGTGGAGGTTGACCTTCTGAGGTTCAACATTCACCTTCTGAGGCTCAACGTTCATCTTTTGAAGCTCAACGTTCACCTTCTGAGGCTCAACGTTCATCTTTTGAAGCTCAACTTTCACCTTTTGAGGCTCAACGTTCACTTTCTGAAGCTCAACATTCACCTTCTGAAGCTCAATGTTCACCTTTTGAGGCTCAACTTCCACCTTCTGAAGCTCAATGTTCACCTTTTGAAGTTCAACGTTCACCTTCTGAGGCTCAAATTTTTGCTTTCTGGCTTCATTATCGAAGAGAAACTATAGCGCTTCTCTTTTGAATGCAATATATTTTGATCTCTCTCCAAACCTCTCCCCTACAAGGGGAGAGGCTTTGAATCTCACTCCCCAACGCTAGCAGGGAAGGGGCTGGGGGTTAGGTCTATATTCAATGCAATTGAGAACCGCTATATCGCTATATATGTAAATACAGCTTTGTTTGGGACAGATTACAGTTAATGAAAATACCAGACCGGAATTTGGCTAAACCATTTAAGACAATTTTTACTGAACACCGCGTAATTTGGGCTGTTTTACTCCTTAGTGCAGCACTGTTTGTAACGCTAGTGCTATCGCTTTCTCAAGGAGCAGTACCCTTAAGTATGTCGGAATTTTGGCAAGCCATACTCCACAAAGGCGATCCGGTTAAACAGACAATTCTCTGGGATTTACGTCTCCCGCGCATTACGGCTGCTCTGATTGTTGGCGCGGCTTTGGGAATGTCGGGAGCATTACTGCAAGGGATGTTACGCAATAGTCTTGCCGATCCATTTATCTTGGGCATTTCTGCGGGTGCTGGATTAATTGTGATTGTGATGATTGTGTGGCAAATATTCCCGATCGCAATTCCTCTAGCTGCGTGGATGGGAGCAATTTTGACTTCTGCGATCGTTATTTTACTCGGTCGCGCGGGGTCAGGAATTTCGGTTGAACGGTTGATTTTAGGCGGGGTGGCGGTGAGTTCTTTATTTGGTGCTGTACAAAGTACATTGCTGCTTTTAGCTGAAGACGGCCAAATTCAAATTGCGCTTAGTTGGCTGGTTGGTAGCCTGAATGGACGGGGTTGGCAAGAAATTTCGACGGCTGGCCCGTATATCATCGTTGCATTAATCGGGGGATGCTTACTGGCGCGATCGGTAAATGTGCTGGCTTTGGGTGATGATTTGGCTGTGGGTTTAGGGGTTTCGTTGACGCGATCGCGCTTGTTAATTGGTGGTGTCGCCACTCTCTTAGCCGCAGGTGCAGTCAGCATTAGTGGCTTGATTGGATTTGTTGGTCTTGTTGTCCCTCACGGTGTCCGCCTCATTGTTGGTACAGATCATCGCTTTGTTTTGCCACTTTCCGCCCTTGCAGGTGCATGGTTACTGACTTTTGCAGATTTACTCTCTAGATTAGGAGCAGTAGAATTACCTGTAGGTTCTGTCACCGCGTTGCTGGGTTCACCGCTATTTATCTGGTTACTTTATCGTCGCTCTACTGGGTTTAATAAATTTTGATTTTTGCAAGCCGCACACTCATGACTTGAAGTCACGAGTTAAGCGCTCCATGTTCTGGTAAAATATATGCATAGCGAAAACCAAGCTTTATCTGAACCACGACAACTAAAGATATGGGGTTCTACTGAGAAATAGATACTTTTGTATCGCTCCTCTGGTAGGTAAAATCTTTAAGGTACTGAGGTTAAACATACTTTCTAGTACTTGTTTAAGAGTCGCCGTCGGTGCTAGGGAGACTTTAAAAATGCCCGTGGAGAACTTGTAAGTCCTGGAGCAATCCAGGTGGAGATCGTTGAAGCAGGAATCGCATGACTAAAAGTCACGCGAGGTTCAATAACCGGAGATTATATAACGAAAATTCACCGTGTCCAGATCCCCGACTTCTTTAAGAAGTCGGGGATCTAACTTTTCATTCACTTGCATTTATGCCAATTACCCCTGCAACTATTAAGGCAATTGACAAAAGCTTGATAATTGTGGCAGACTCACGAAACCAAATAATACCAATGAGCGCAATTAGGACAGTTCCTAATCCAGCCCAGACGGAATACGCCACACTTACTTCGATTCTCTTGAGAGCAAGGGTCAAACAACTAAAACAAAGTCCATAGAAAACAAATATTAAAACTGAAGGCACTAATTTAGTAAATCCTTGTGATAGCTTCATACAAGTTGTGCCTGAAACCTCAAAAAGGATTGCGGCTATGAGGTAAATCCAACTGATTGGCATATCTTTTCTGAGGTTTTTGTTAGTCGTCTTTTATTATCTCTATGAAAGTAATAAAATACAACTGGGTTGCTTAATATGATTGATTAAAAGAATACTCTAAATAACATAATTAATCTCCCTGAGTTCATTGATAAATCTAATTCGTTCTAATTAATATAGGACTAGTATTTGATTTTTGAAATCCTCGTAGGGTGCGTTAGCGTAGCGTAACGCACCATAAGCTTGGGATGGTGCGTTACGACGTTCCGTCTAACACACCCTACAGATACTTATATTTTTTCAATAATCAAATATGATTCCTATATTAGTTTCATAACTTATAATTCTTGTTTGTATATAATAATATCTTTATAGATTACAAGTCTTTTTTCTCGAATTTACCGAACCTTTTATAAAGATGGCATCTTGAATCTGACGCTACCCAAAGCTGAAGAAAAAAAGAACAAAGTCGTCAAAGTTAATCTAGCATCATCTGGCTAATTTCCTCATATCTGCTAGCTATTTATTAAACGAAATAAAAAGCGCTCCTTTTTGGAGAGCGCTTTTTAGTATAAATTACTTAGCTCATACAGCTTTCTTAGGAAAGTGCAAAGTTTTAAATCTTCTAGAGTGTGTTATTGCCGAAAGTATGACATAATCCCAGATTTTAGGTGCGCTAGAACGAATGTTCTAATGCACCCTAAAAAACTTGCTCTTTTCTTAGTTAACCGTTAAGCTCATCTTCTTGATGAGTTTGGATTACACAGTCAGAAGTGGGCTTGGCAACGCAGGTAAGAACCCATCCCGCATCTATTTGATCGTCGTCTAAGAAGTTTTGATCTGATTGGTCAACTGTACCTGAAATCAGCTTACCAGCGCAGGTTGAGCAAGAACCAGCATTACAGGAGTAAGGCAAGTCCATCTCATTATCTTCGTTAGCAATCTCTAGAATGTAATCATCATCAGAAACTTCAATTGTTTTTTCTTCATCTGGAGTCTTTAGTGTGACTTTATAAGTTGCCATGTAACAATCCCTAGTTAAATGTGAACTACATTGTTGATCCTACGGGTTTATGTGCTGCGAGTCTAGAGTTAAATGTGGTTGATTGCTCTACATCCTGAAGCGCTTAGTGGGAATTGGAAGTGAGAGTAAAAAATTCTGCGATCGCTTCAGCAAATCCCCCAAATGAACTATAATCCCTGGACACGATGCAGACATTCATACCCAACTTCCGCGCATTGGCAGTTGTATAAGGGCCAAAACAATCTAAATTTTTATTCATTTGAGCTTCAGAACTCGGAACTGTCAGAATTTGCTTTCCAAAGTTGGGTTGACTGATATTTTGCAGCATTCTCAATTATCCCAATCTGGCTAAAAACTATAGCGGTTCTCATTCAGATGCAGTACAACATTAATTGCGAAGGGCACGGCACTGCCGTGCCCCTACTGGTGTACCTCACTCAACCGAGAACCGCTATATTGTCAGCCAACTGATTTTACTTTGACATGCGGAAAAATTGTATAACATGGCAAACACAATATTAACATCACTGCTGAATTAACAAAGGTAGCTGCTATATGAACATTTTAATGCTCTCTTCCACCTTTCCTTACCCACCAACACGCGGGGGAACCCAAGTTAGGACATTTAATTTACTTAAATATCTGAGTCAACGCCATAGTATTACCCTCGTAACTCAACGCGAGGGCGATGTGATAGATGCAGAAGTAGCAGGATTACGCGATTGTGTAGATCATCTAGCTATTTTTGAACGCCCGCCAGATTCGGGAAACACCGGAATATTGCAGAAAGTACAGCGATTTGGTAGATTTTTGCAACAGGGGACACCGCCCAGCGTACTTAATCGCTATTCAGTTGAGATGCAAACATGGATTGATAACTGGGTGGAAGCAGGGAAATGCGATGTAATCACCTCCGAACATAGTGTCAATGAAATTTATATACAATCGCATTTTCAGAAACAGCTAAAAACTATAGTCAATGTTCACAGTTCTGTTTACGCTACCTGTCGGAACCAATTAACAACAGGCATTTCAGAAAATTCCCTCAGAGACAAAATTAATCTGCCTCTTTTGCGTCGTTATGAGCAAAACTACTGTGCTAAATTTTCGGCAATTGTAGCAACAACAGAAGAAGATAAAATTCAACTACAAGAGTTTAATCCCAATAGTGAAATTACTGTTATTCCCAATGGCGTAGATTTAGTTTCTTTCCCCAACCGTACCACCGATCCCAATGGACATCGGTTAATTTTTATCGGTGCAATGGATAATTTAGCAAACATTGATGCTGTCTGCTTTTTCAGCAACGAAGTTTTGCCAGAAATCCAAAAACTTTATCCTGATACAACTTTCGATATTGTTGGTTCTCATCCGGTACAAGAAGTTTTAGCACTTGATCGCAAACCAGGAGTTAATGTAATTGGGCGTGTGCCTTCGATGGTTGAATATTTACATAAATCTACCATCTGCGTTGTCTCCATGCGGACTGGCTTTGGTATTAAAAATAAAACTTTAGAAGCAATGGCCGCGGGTGTACCGATAGTGGCTAGCGATCGCGGCTTAGAAGGATTAGCTGTAGATGTTGCTAGTCATCCATTACGAGCATTAAGAGCGAATAAACCGGCAGAGTACATCACCGCTATTAGTCAATTATTTGATCATCCACATCTGCGTTCACAATTGTCTCACAACGGCAGGCAACTAGTAGAAACACAATTTACTTGGGATATGGCTGGTAAAAGCTATGAACAAGTTTGTCTCGCACAGAGATAAATTAAATCACTGAATTCTTAGCTAAAATTCCTCAATCTTGATCATCAAGCTCAAGTTTATTGTCTATCCATCTCTCAATTATGTCCCTTAATTCATTTTGCCAATTAGTTAATTAATGTTATTTTTTGTCGATGTGGGACAAATGTATGTAGAGAGGTTGCATTGCAACCTCTCTACATTAGTAGTGCAAATTATCTTATCTAAATCAGATTGGTTGTTAATTAGCTTGTAAAGAAACACATCAATTATGATCAAACCTAGTCGAAGCACCTAACACAAGTAATTTCTTATGCTTACGTTTATTCTTATTTTTGAGAGTAGTCAAATAATTCTCAACGTAGCGAAAAGCGGCTGCACCGTCGTAATCTGCAATAGCTATAGCTTGTAAGAAAACCTTTGAAGGAATTTCAAACCCTAAAAATTTTTCTGTTAAAATCAACAAATCTTTATCTGTCGCGGGAAAAGTGGTTTCTTCAGTCTCTTCTGGATCAGAAAAGATATCTTCAATTAATGCTCTGTACACTTTGTACCTCCCCAAATGCATAAGATGCAAAGCCTGTGATAAAGTTTAGTTGCTGATCGCGAGTTTGTAAGTTAACTGGGAGTTCAGTACCAGAACATCCTATTTCCCGTAAAATCTCCAAACAATAAGCACTGAGTTGAGTGTATGGAGATTGCTCCAATTCTTGAGCTACCTCTAGAGCCATCTCCAGATTGACTTGGATAAACGTCGTTACAGGGTTGGTCATAAACACGCCCTAATAAACTGGATGCTCTAAGTTTTGATCACAAGTACAAATAGCGTAACGGTGTTTTTGCTGAATTTATGAAGACGGGAAAATAAAGTATCAGCGCATTTGCGGTAGTATTCCGAAATTATGTAAAGAAGAGAAGGCTGAAAAGTTAGCAATTTCGGGCTGGGTGCGATCGCGTCTATTGGTGTCAACTTAAGCTAAAAGTCTTTTCAAATCTCGTTTCCAGCCTCTTCCTGGAAATGCAGATCAATTGCGGCTCTACCGCCAGCAAGGGAGGCGGAGCCTCTAAAACGGCATTCCCAGCCGGAGACTGACTGGGAAGACTGGGAACGAGACAAGGTTTTCATGCTAAGTTGACACCAATGGATCGCGTCGTACCCCTTCCCTACAGGATGCTCCTCGGACGGTGAACCAAGCTACGCCTAGCGATCGCACCAAAAGACATTAGGAACGTGGATTAAATAAAATGTACTTTATCCTGTCTCTAGCTTCCCTCTCTTTTATAAGGAGAGGGATTGAGGGTGAGGTAAGCCAGAAACATAAACTGTATGTTATTTAATTCTTATTCCTTAGCATATAGCGGTTCTCATTCAGATGCGGTACAAAATAATATCGCTTGGTATAAGGGCACAGTAATGCTGTGCCCCTGCGGGTGTACCTTACTAAGTCGAGAAACGCTATAGTTGGCGGTTCGTTTAATAATTAAGTGCATCTTCAAAACATATTTTATGTTAAACAGAACTTGCAGCAATGCAACTAGGGTAGGGCATACCCAAAGTTAACCCTTGGGGAGGCGACCAAAATAAGGATTATGTTTAGCACTTGAAACATTTATTTTGCCTAATAAATATTATGGTTAATTTGTAGACTGGGTAAGTGTTACAGATATATAAAACGGCACTAGCATTAATTATCTTTATATATATTTCATCAAAAATTTATCGTTTCGATCGTTGAACTTTATGATGCTTCATCATAAGTTTATCATTTGAATCATTGCAAGATGCGAATATTACATAGATCGCATAAATTTTGATATGCAAAAATGTAAAGGTTATAAAATATGTCCATTATTGTTGGTACTCCTAACCATAGGTAGCCTAAACCATCCTGCCTTCAATGTTCGTAGTTTAGTCAATACTTTTCAAACATCCTTAGAACTTACGTATCAAGTACGAGACGTAGGGGCAATTCATGAATTGCCCCTACGGTAAATCAAGGCTTCCATTGCCTTTTGCGTAAGTCCTGATCCTCTCACGATTAATGGTCTAAAATTTTGATCGTCAAGATAATTTAGATGCTCTCCCCCTGGATATAAAGACAATTACACCACAACATAAAAGTAAACCTACATTAGTCGAAGGTTCAGGTACTGCCACTGTAACTCTTGTACTTGTAAGTTCTACCAAACTGACAATTGTTGTGTTAGCAAAAGAACGTTGCAGAGAACCTTGAATAGAAGCTTTAGCATATTCTTGCTGTCCTCCAAAATTATAATTGGTAACTGGATTACTGAAAGTAAAATTTCCTCCGTATTGAATTGCAATAAAATCGTCATTACCTGGGGTACTTAAATTTCCTATCAGACTAAATATGTCTAAAATACTCTGACTAGCGGTGTCGATTAATGCAAAAGATATAGCTCCAGTTGCTTTTGCACTTTCTGCTGGATAGTTATCTATTGCTGTTAGCAGGTTCAGACTAGCTGTGAAATCAAAATTAAAAGATGTACCTGCATTGACAACAAAGGTACCAATAACTTGACCATCACTTTTTGCTAGCCCTAAGTAATCACTACCTTCACCGAAGGCTTCGCTTAAAGATGAACTGAATGCCATCGGTGGATCAACTATAAACAACCCTTCTCCGTTAGCTATAGCTTGTAAAATACCATTTTTGGCAGTGACTATAGCGGTGGTATCAACGTTAGTTGTAGTCTGCAAAGGATTTTGATTTAAGTTTGTAAATGCTACTTCTGCTTGAGCCAAACCAAAAGTAGCAGCCTGGCTGGGTAGCGTTACTAATACAGAACTTGCGATCGCTGAAGTAACCAGCAGCAAAAAGTGCTTTACCACTCCTATATATTGCTTCATTTAGTTCCTTATTTGTGATTTTATTACAGTAGTTTGGTTGAAAGTCTTATTGAATTCTCTTAGTAGCAAATACTGACAAGCAACATAATTAAGCACGAGAAATTTTCCTGATGCTTTTGCTATGTATGTAGGAAATCATTGGTTCTACCCCTACATTGATACCAAAGCATTAAAATCAGGTTTTTGTATAGAGCTACTAAAAGCTTATAAATCAGTCTAGATAAGGAATGTAGGCTATAAAAAAGTTGTACCTGTTAGACTAAATCAAGGTACATATAGAGCCGTTTTTTTGCCTTGCAATTATCATAAAAACGTTTAATTGCAAACCAATCTATATCAGTAGATGCTTGACCTATCATTGAATTTAGATTGTCTTTAAACTCAAATTCTTAAGCTAAAACAGCACAAAGTGAATCTGTTTATAAGAATAATCAGCATTTTTATTGTCTATCCCATGTGTTAGAGTTTTGTTGCAAATAGATAAAGTATTCATAATAGCTTTATCTAATGATTCTTACTGACTTTGGTTACATTGTTACTTAGCTTATAAGGCTATATTTCCGACTATTGACGACAAATCCAATATAGTACAGTCTGGGTTATGCCTGTAGCCTTTTTACTGTAACTTTAAGTAATCTTTAAGTATGGATAGGAAAGCATATATATAAAAAAACATAAAAAATAAAAATACTTTTATTTTTTATGAAAGAAGTAAGTATATAAGAGTCCTAAATCATTCGTAAAAATGACATATCTCTTTTTTCTTTCTTTTCTTGGCGTTCTTCTCTAACGAGATATTCCGCGATGGCGGTTCCTTTACATATATATATTTTTCACAACTCATTTAGGATTGCTATATTTATCCAATAATTCAATATTTATCCTTAAATGAATTAATGTGTGTAGGTTAATTTGCAAAAATGTTGAATGTTAACAAATGGTTAATAAAAATAGCACGAAATATGATACTGTTGTGCGAAGAATAAAAATATGTTAATTTGATTCTGGTTATAAGTTCAGGACGCACACTATTAGATAAAATCTATTATTTACAAGTATGCGTCAAAAAATCAGTTATGCTTATTGGACTGAGAAGATGATGTTATCTTGACTACAATTTAGGCTTTTTAGAACTGCTTTAACTAAGCATGTAAACTTTTGTATCGACATTGAACACTTCTAGTTAATTTGCCAGTATATTTATTCGCGTTATGGAAATTACTGACAAACCAAAATAATAATATAGGACTTACGCATTCACAGAAAAGACCAAGTATAGATGATTGGAAAGACCAGATCAGTCGTAGAGGCAATTCATCAATTTCCCCTATGACGCGGATCTATTTACCATCAATGAATGATTAATAAAAATCTGAAATGGCGTATTTACGTTGATTCACAACATGATTGTTTTGTAAAGTGGGTAAGTCCCATGATACATAGTATGCAGCTTTTTGCTTGATGGTAAAAAAGGCTTGTTGTTTCTGGTTGGCTGTATGCTTATCATGCCTTAAATTAAATTCTGTATTATTGCCTCAAAAAAAGATTTATTTCAATCCAATAGCATATTTCTAGAGGTGAATAAGTGCTTTCTATATTTTATGGGCAAGATTTTGGTAAAGAAATTACCTCTTTTTTGGGTGAAGAAATAGCAGAAGCAGACCTAAAAAACTGCTTGGCAACGTTAGAAATAGTCGAACCATATTTAGCAAAGCAATTTTGGCAATTACAAAATGCGAGTCCAGGAGTTTATATTGTTCTGGAAGGTAAAGTTAGGTTATTAGATAGTACTGATAATTTAATTACTACCCTGACCATAGGGACAACTTTTGGTGAGGGGACATTGTTTACCAAAGAAGATTGGCAAGTTTATGCAGCTAGGGCTTCTCATGGATTAAAGCTTTGCTATGTTCAAGGAGAAATGCTGCAAGCTTTGATATACAAGTATCCTACTATTGGCGATCGCCTACTTGTTCGGGCTGAACTTTGGGATTTATTGCTGAGATATTGTGCCACTACACCACAGCATCCAGCTACTTTGCCGGCGATATTGCAAGCGTTATCTCTATTTGAACGGCACGATCTAGAAATTGGTTCCTTGCCACCAGAATTTTACGAAGATAGCCAGTTGGGAATTCTATATCGAGGAGAACTGGCAAATTTTGATGGACGTAAGCTGACGGCTACACAAATACACGTACCAAAACAAGAAGGCTGGCAAGTTACACAACCCTCAGTTGTATACCTCCTGAAAAAGGCCGATTATTCTTCAGCACTGCAACATTGGCCAGACTTGGCAGTATTCACCAACTCACAGGTAATTCCCGTCACGACTGCTCAAAAAATCCAGCCCAAACCCTTGCTTGCAGCACCAGTTAGTCGGGAACACAAAGTTGTTCCCTTTCGCACACAGTCAGGAGAAAAACAAAAACCTCAGCCAAAAAAACAACGCCATTTCTTTCCTAGTCCCAAAGTAAAAGCTAGACATTGGTGGGGACATTTAACTAAGCAATATCCTTTTTATGCTCAACAAAGCGCCTCTGATTGTGGTGCAGCTTGTCTAGTGATGATTGGTCGCTATTGGGGGAAGAATTTTAGTCTCTCGAAGTTGCGGGAACAAGTTAACGTTAACCGTGATGGTGCGTCTTTGCGTGAACTAGGAACGGTAGCCGAAACCCTCGGTTTTACTTCTCGACCGGTAAAAGCCAGTCTAGACAAATTTGCAGAACAATCTTTACCAGCGATCGCTCATTGGGAAGGCAAGCATTTTATCGTTGTTTATGAAATTAGTCCTAAAACAGTAACTATTTGCGATCCTGCCATCGGTCAACGCACTCTCAGTCACACCCAATTCCTAGCTGGCTGGACTGGTTATACCTTATTATTGCAACCTACCGTAGACCTCAAAAACGCACAAGAAGCTAACAATACTCCCTGGCAGTTTTTTGAGTTGGTGAAACCCCACTGGAAAGTATTGTTAGAGGTATTTATAGCTTCGGTGGTGCTGCAAATCTTTGGATTAGTATCACCCATATTTACCCAAATTCTACTAGACCGGGTGCTTGTCCAAGGCAGTATTGTCACCCTCAATGCTGTCATCGGCGGGATGCTAATTTTTGGTTTATTTAGTCTTTTCATTAACGGGATACGGCAATACTTACTAGCTCACACAGCCAACCGGATCTCCGTCGCTATGCTGGTTGGATTTATCAAACATACCTTTCGTTTGCCCCTATCGTACTTTGAATCCCGTTATGTAGGGGATATAGTTTCCCGTATCCAAGAAAACCATAAGATTCAAAGTTTCCTCACAGGAGAGTCTCTATCAATCCTGCTGGATTTAATGACAGTTTGTGTTTATCTGGTAGTGATGTTTTGGTACAGTTGGCGCATGGCATTAATGGCGCTCGTTACCCTACCACCATTTGTTATTCTGGTATTGGCTAGCACAAATATCTTGCGTCGGATGTCGAGGGAAATTTTTACTGCTAGCGCTCAAGAGAATAGCTACCTCATTCAAGCATTGACAGGGATTCGTTCTGTGCGTTCTATGGCCATCGAACAATCAGTGCGTTGGCGTTGGGAAGAACTCTTAAATAAAGTAGTCAAAAAAAGTTTTAGAGCTCAAATCATCAATAATCGCCTACAAATCGTCAGTGGTGCCATTAATTTATTCACAAGTACAGGTTTACTCTGGTTTGGTGCATGGCAGGTAATTAATCATGAACTCACTATTGGGCAGTTAATTGCCTTCAATATGTTGTTGGGTAATGTTATTAGTCCATTCCAACGCTTGGCAGTTGTCTGGAATCAATTACAGGAAATTATGATTTCCGTAGAACGCATTAATGATGTTTTAGGAGCAGAACCTGAAGAAGATTTACAAACTCAAGAACGCCAAAGTCTTAAGTATTTACGTGGTCATATTCGCTTTGAGAATGTTACTTTCCGCTATCATCCAGAAAGTGATAGTAATATTTTAGAAAATATTAATCTGGAAATTAAACCAGAAGAAACTGTAGCAATTGTTGGGCGTAGTGGTTCTGGGAAAACTACCCTCGCTAAACTGATTTTAGGCTTGTATCCACCAAGTGATGGCCAAATATTAATTGATGGTCAGGATATAACAACAATTGCTTTGAAAAGTTTGCGATCGCAAGTTGGTGTAGTTGACCAAGATACTTTCTTGTTTGGTGGTACTATCAAGGAAAATCTGACTATGGCGCATCCTGAAGCCACTGAACAACAAATCATCCAGGCAGGGAAATTAGCCGGAGCAGACGAATTTATTCAAAAACTACCAATGGGTTATGAAACTCAAATAGGAGAAGGCGGTGGACTACTTTCAGGGGGACAACGCCAAAGAATTGCCATCGCTAGGGCATTAATAGGAAATCCGCGCTTAATTTTATTAGATGAAGCAACCAGTCATCTGGATTCGGAATCAGAAAGAATAATTCAAAACAATTTCAAAACCATTCTCCAAGGAAGAACTAGCATTATCATTGCTCACCGTCTTTCAACAATTCGGAATGCAGACCTCATCCTCGTTTTGGATCGTGGAGTATTGCTAGAGTCTGGTAATCATGAAGAATTAATCGCCAAAAAAGGGCATTATTATTATCTCAATCAACAACAATTCAGACAAACTGGTTAAAGCCTCGGCTTCCCGACGCGATCGCTCGGCTTTAAATTATTTGAATTTTGAATTTTGAATTAATTATGCGTTCACCATCTTCCAATCCATTAGATACTCAAAAAGAAATCGATGAGGATAAAAAATATGCTCCTCTAGAAACAAAAAAAGTAGAAGAATCTTCAGACATACATTCTGCTACAGAAGAATTACTCGATGCTTTACCCCGTGTATGGACGCGTTCATTACTCTACTTACTCATTGGATTTGCCGCCGTCATCATCCCTTGGGCAATAATTAGTCGCATGGATGAAACAGGAACTGCTAGAGGTAGGATTGAACCTCAAGGAGCAACTCAAAGATTAGACTCTCAATCTGGCGGTAGTGTCAAAGCCGTGAAGGTTAAGGAAGGGGAGCTAGTCAAAGCTGGACAGATTTTGCTCGAACTTGATTCTGATCTCTTACGAACAGACTTACAACAAGCACAGACAAAATTAGAAGGGCTACAAAATCGGCGATCGCAACTATATCTACTCAAAAACCAATTGATGCTGTCAATAGGTGTGCAAGAGCAACAAAATCGATCTCAAGAATTAGAAAAAGTTGCTCAACTTAATCAAGTACAGCAAAATATTGATGCCAAAGAGAGTACTTATAACCTACAGAAGCTAGAAAAACAAGCCTTAGTTAATCAGGCGCAACAACAAATTACCAACGTTGAGAACGATCGGCAGTCCGCTCAAGGTCGTTTGAATATAGATGCTAGACAAGTCAAACGGTATAGCAAACTCGTCAGCGATGGTATAGCCTCTCAAACCCAAGTAGATCAACTCCAAAAAGAAGAACAAGAAAGCCAACGACTTTACAAAAAAGCCCAATCTGACCTCAAACAAGCAAAATTCGGCTTAACTGAAGAGCAAAATCGTTATCAGACAACCATTAATCAGTTAGAGGCTGATATTAAACAAGCAAAACTCCGACTGCAAGAAGCTCAAAGCAGCCATCAAAGCGTGGTGCAAGCAGGGAAACTGGCGGTGATGAAAAGTCAGGAACAACTCAAAGACCTGCAAACACAAATTGCTACACTTCAATCGGAAATTGCTCAAACTGTAAGCCAAATAACATCTATCAAAATTCAAATACAGCAGAGAATAGTGCGATCGCCCATTGATGGAACTATATACCAACTAAGCGTTACCAAGTCGGGATCTGTATTGCAACTTGGCCAAATGGTTGCTGAAATCGGCCCTAAAAACGCTCCATTTGTCTTGAAAGCACAAATACCTGGTCAATATAGTGGCTTCTTACAAGTGGGTATGCCAGTCAAAATCAAATTTGATGCCTATCCCTTTCAACAATACGGCATAGTCGCAGGTACAGTTAGTTGGATTTCCCCAGACTCCAAAGTGCGGCAAACAGATCAAGCCAACGTTGATACCTACCAACTCGACATCACTATACCTAAACCCTACATCCAAAATGGTGACAAGCGAATAGCCCTACGTCCTGGTCAAACAGCTAACGCCGAAGTAATTCTCCGTCAACGACGCGTAATTGATTTGATTTTAGATCCTTTCAAAAAACTACAAAAAGATAGTTTAGAGCCTTAGTTATCTCAATAACCCATAGCCTGACTTATAAATATGGAGAATTTATGTCGCAAACTTTAAGTATTACTACGAACGATATCATTCAGTACATCAAATCTTCTTGGCAAATCCCTGGTGTGCTAGAAGCGATCGCCACTCAAAAAATTATTGCAGACACTGCCAATCAAGCAGGTATCACAGTCAGCGAACAAGAAATACAACAAGAGGGAGACAGACTACGCTTTGCCAAAAAACTAGTCCGTGCCCAAGATACTTGGGACTGCCTGACAAAACATCATCTATCTCTCAATGAATTTGAAGATTTAATTACTACTACTATCCTTTCTCGTAAGTTAGCAGAACATCTTTTTAGCCATCAAGTAGAGGCTATTTTTTATCAAAACCAACTCGATTATATTGCCGCAGTCACCTATGAGGTAATTTTTGAAGATAGCGACTTAGCTTTAGAACTGTTTTACGCCATTCAACAAGGAGAAATCACCTTTCCTGAAATTGCTCGTCAATATATCCTTAATCCCGAATTGCGGCGCATAGGTGGATATCAAGGAATCCGACGACGTAGAGATTTTCGAGCAGAAATTGCTGCTGTAGTATTTGCTGCGGAACCACCACAAGTCCTTAAGCCAATTAGTACTTCTAAAGGAGTGTATTTAATTTGGGTGGAAGAAATTATTCAACCTAATTTAGATGAGGAATTACGTCAACAAATTATTAATAATTTATTCGCAGGTTGGTTACAACATCAAGTTCAAAAAAGCGAAATTCATACTCAGCTAATAGACCTAGAGAATGTTAGATCATCTGTATCTCCAGAACTGGTGAAACAGGCTTGAAGAACAATTCAGACTCCTGAATGGGCTAAACGCCCCGCTACCGCTAACACGAGTCAGAATTAATGGGGGTTTTAAACCCGTTTAGGAACTTCCAATAAATAAATTATCCAATCTTCTGGGGTGGGCCGAAAAGCCATTGGTGTCAACTTAAGCTCAAAGCTTTGTCCCACAGCCGTTTTACCCCCCTTAATCCCCCCTTGTAAAGGGGGGAAATGATATTTCCAGTTCCCTCCCCTTTATAAGGGGAGGGTTAGGGTGGGGTAACGCGGATGGTGATGGTAAGTGAGTGAACTCAATATTCAGTTTTCACAAGGGTTTCACGTTAAGTTGACACCAATGGCAAGATGCCCACCCCACAAGAAGTAAGTGGGCGTAAATAATTAAAGGTTTGTAGTAAGGGCTAAAGCCCTTACTGCGAGCCAATTTAATTAGTTTTATATTGCGTAACATAGTTTGATTTATTCTTGCCCACCTACTTAGTTGAGTATTTTTTATTTGGAAGTCCCTTATTCTGATGCCACTTAGTACAGAATTCAGCATGAATTCTGTTTTAACAAATAGTCAAATTTCTAGCTAATACAGGGAAAAATTAGCTAATTTTTGCTGCGTATATAAACTATTTGAAATAATTATTTTAGCTAATTAATAGATTAATTATAGTTATATAAAACTACCATATATGTTTTTTATAGATATCTCAAAAGATGGATGAAAAACGTTGAAAACAGGCTTGCATTTTCATGTACTTACGTATATAGTTAGTCCAGCAAGCAAAAGAACAAATTGCTTACGAAATAAATGTCTTTGTCAATAGCTATTTGGAGAACATCATGATTATTTCAGACTTAAGTGTTTTAGAAACAGTTGAAGAATCCGCTAATATCCAAGGTGGCGATTCACCCTTCCTCAGCGCGCCTTTGGCTGCTTTATTTCCGCAAGTTGCACTATTTCCAAATAATAATGCTGGTGCTTCTGCTTCTGCTAATGTTATCAATCCTTTCGCACAGGGTGGCGCATTGACTGGAGTTGCTGTAACTAATGTTCAAGCCCTAACATCGGCAACTGTAGTTTTCGGTGTTAGCAGTAGTGCAGCGAGCTTGTCTGTAGCTTCCGCAGCTTTTGTGCCAGGGCCAGGAAATATTCCTCTTTTAGTCCCAACAGCACCGTTTCTTCCCTAATTATTCATAAATTAGGAATTCCATAAAGTTTGGTTTAATAGAGACGTTGCAAGCAACGTCCCTAGATATCAAAAATTCCCACATTTAGCATTAAGTGGCATACTCCCGGCGCTGTCTCATTAAGACAGCGCAGGCTTCTCAAATAACAGGGGAAACCGAGATATACACACTTTTTTAGAACCTGAGTTAATTAAATATTTTTATTTTTTAGGCTTAACTGAGCAGTATTGACTCTCACCGTGTTCTGTATGTTGACGAAACTATAGGACTTCTATTTTATTTCTGAAATACATAACATATAGGATCTGTTAAACGATGGCATTTACGACAAATCAATTATTTAAGTTATCTCTCAAATATTTATCAGCAATCACAGCGATAATAACGTTTCTACCATTACCAGTTAAAGCAGCTACATTTTTAGTAAATGATCGCGGTGCTTTAGGAGGTAATGATGAACTTGATTGGGGAAGTTTAGGTAAAGTCTTCAATCCCTCGGCTCCCAACTTTTCTGTTTTTTTACCTAACTCTTTTTCAGCAACATCTCAAGGTGGTTTAGGGTTAGATATAAATATAGCTCCAACCAATAATCCTCGGGTTACTCCACCGTTTGTTTTTCAAACTTTACCTTCCCCTGGGATTCGGAGTAACTTCGCTCCAGGAGATTTTATTCTCTTTGGAGGTATAGATCCAACAGGCTTTATCCCTCTTCCTCCTGGTACTCCTGATCCTGGTACTCAAGGGAATGGTGAGCCTTTGACGATTAGTTTTGCCCAGCCTGTTTTTGGTGCGGGGACTCAGATAGCTATAGACACTAGTAAATTGCAAGTTGAAACTTCTATCACCGCTTTTGATAACGCCAATAACCTGTTGGGTACTTTCACAGTTCCAAATATTTCGTCCTTAGCATTAGATAATTCGGCAGTTTTCTTGGGCATTCGTAGTGACACTGCAAACATTTCACGACTCGTTTTTAGCAGTTCTGCTCCCCAATTCGGCTTGGCTATTAATCGGGTAAGCATTATTGAAGTTCCCGAATCAACTTATACCTTGGCAATACTAGCTTTTGGTGTTTCAGTTGCTGTTTTGAAACGACGACAATACACTTGATATTCCCACGGGGTCTAAATAGCTTTCATTTAATAAGTTAGAGGTTTCGGACATACTCAAACTTATCTAAGTACATAATTTTTATCGAACAGAATTCATGAGTCAGGAGCCAGAATGGGCTAAACCTTAGCTATCCGCTAACAGAATGAATTCTGACCGAAAAAGCGGAAAGCGAGTCTGCGTTCGCGCTAGCGTCTCGTAGAGAGCGTCTTGATTCTGACTCCTGAATTCTGACTTCTGAATTCTTCTTCAACTTTTACTAAATTTAATTCAATGTTACACAAAGAATTAGAAAAAATCATAGACGCTAAGATCCAAAAAGCTATAAGAAAGCATGAGATCGTAGTTGCTTTCATGAGTGGTATTATTGGCTTGATTTTTATAGTCGGTTTGTTCCACGCTATTTTGCTCAACCAGTTTCAAATTCAAATACTTTCCTTGAAATGATTACTGGTTGCGTTTAATAGATTTTGATGAGCAAGTGTTTCCTGATGTGCATAAAATTAATCCAAGTTACACATATTTTGCCTATCAGAGCGAGTTGCATTTATGGAGAGTAAAAATAATGACAGAGCTATATTCGTCTTATTTTTGACTGTATTTATAGACTTGCTAGGCTTCGGAATTATTTTGCCGATACTGCCTTTGTATGCTGAACAATTCGGCGCAAAACCTAATGAAGCGACTCTACTTGTAGCTGTTTATTCTTTAATGCAGTTCTTGTTTGCACCATTATGGGGTAGTTTTAGCGATCGCTACGGTCGTCGTCCGATTTTATTGTTGACTTTATTAGGTTCTGTAATAGCATACATAGGGTTAGGCTTTGCCAACTCATTATGGATTTTGTTTATTGCTCGTAGTCTTGCTGGGATTATGTCAGGGAATATTTCTACTGCTCAGGCGTACATAGCAGATATTACCACACCACTGAATCGCGCTCGTGGTATGGGCATAATCGGAGCAGCTTTTGGTCTTGGCTTCATTCTCGGCCCAGCGATTGGAGGTCTTTTGATCGGATCTGATCCGAACAACGCTAACTTTCATCTACCGTCGTTGTTCGCAGCCGGATTATCTTTATTGGCATTTCTTTGTGGTTTGATGTTACTTCCAGAATCTCTAAATTCTGAAACTAAAGCCAAAATGCAAGCTCATCGCTACCGTCAGCGACAGCTAAACTTGCTGCAACTGTCACAGCGTCCACAATTTTTGATGCTTGTTGGCATCTACTTTTTAGTTACCTTTGCTGTTGCAGCTATGGACTCTACATTGGCCTTATGGTCTAAACAGCAATTAAATTGGGGACCTCAACAAGTTAGTTATCTTTTTGCCTTCATGGGGATTGTTAGCACAATCATTCAAGGAGGACTTATCGGATTCCTCAAGAAACACTTTGGTGAAATAAAGTTACTTATCTTAGGGATATTAGGGTTAGGTTTAGGATTACTACTAATTGGATTCTCACAAAGCTTAGTTTTATTGTTGGTCGCTACCACCCTGATGGCATGGGGAATTAGTGTCACCCAACCAATATTAAACAGCCTGATTTCTCAGATGACACCCGCAGAAGAACAAGGACAAATATTAGGAATTTCCAGTTCTTGCTCTGCGTTAGCCCGCATTGGTGGGCCAACATGGGCAGGGATTAGTTTTATGAAATTTGGGAGTTCTGCTCCTTTCTTGAGTGGATTTTTAGTAATGCTAGTAGCTTTGACTCTTAGTTTCCGAGTGACTAAAAGCGCATCTGAATCAAAAACCGAACGTGTAGCCTGAAAATACTGGTTTCGTAGTTAATCTTTCTTCCGTTTATAGGACAATACGCTTTTTTCCTTTACGTCTTAAATTACGAATTACGAATTACGAATTACGAATTAATATGACCGGTCGCCGAGTATTATTTTTAGGCATTATTGTCAGCATCCTCCTAACCTACGCAATTTGGATTGGTGGGAGCATTCCTGCAAGTATCATTAAACTTCCTGACCAAGGAATGAACTGGTACTACTGGAAGCTTCCCAACCCGACGTTTTGGAGTCGAGCGACAGCTTGGGGCATGTACCTTGGGCATCAGTTTAGCATCTGGGCATGTATTTTGTGGGCGCAGCGATCGCAGTTGAAATACAAATCAGCGTTGCACCCGATAAATTACCTCATGCTTGCTATCAATGGTGCATTCATTGCTTTACACTTTCTCCAGACCTATATTTGGTACGATGCTCTAGCTCAAGATACTTCAATTTGGGCTTCTCAAGGTGCAGTTGTACTCCTACTGGTGTTCGTACTGATTTTAGAAACACCCCGACGCGGTTTATTTTTTGGCAATTCTGTTCCATTCCATCAACAGTTTTTGCAAATTATCAAGCTGTACCACGGCTATTTTTTCTCCTTCGCCGCTATCTACACCTTTTGGTATCATCCAATGGAAGCGACTGTGGGGCACTTAATTGGTTTTCTCTATATGTTCTTGCTTCTGCTCCAATCGTCGTTGATCTTTAACCGCACCCATGTAAATCGGTGGTGGACATTCGCTTTAGAAATAACAGTGGTTTTACATAGTGTCGTTGTATCACTAATGCTCGGACAAAGCAAGTGGCCAACATTTCTCTTTGGTTTTCTTGGTATTTTAGTACTTACCCAACTCCACGGGCTATCTCTAGATATCTTGACTAAACGTACTATTTATGGAGCCTTTTTAGTGAGTGTACTAGCCGTTTATGCACTGACTGAACGCGGCTTGGGCAGAATTTACGAAATAACCTATATTCCTCTGATTGAGTTTGGACTAGTTGGTATAATTTACTTAATCTTCCTGCTCATCTTATGGACGATTTCTCGTTTACCTGTGAAGACATAATATAATCTCCCTCAAGATAACCATAGGTTTGTAGTAAGGACTTTAGTCCTTTCACGAGACGCTACGCAAAGCAAATCAGGACTGAAGTCCTGACTACGAAAATTTCTCAAGTACGGCTGATTAGCCGGACATACTATAAATAAGCATTGAAAAATTTATAATTTTACTCACCTGTACTAAAGGTTTTTTGCTGTTGATAACGCTGTTTAAACTGCTGTTGCTGTATTTTATGATCCACAATTGGATCGGGATATTCAACAGCATGACGTTCTAAAGGTGGAATTTTACCAGTAACTAAATATTCGGTATCTACAGAACGCAATTCTGATACCCATTGCCGAATATATTCCCCATCTGGATCAAATTTTTGTGTTTGACTAGCTGGGTTAAAAATCCGCACAGGTTTAGGATCCATTCCACTAGAAGCACTCCATTGCCAACCGCCATTATTAGCAGATAAATCACCGTCAATAAGCTTCTGCATAAAGTATTTTTCTCCCAATTGGGGATTAATTAGCAAGTCTTTGGTGAGGAAACTTGCAACAATCATTCGACAACGGTTGTGCATCCAGCCGCTTTCATTCAATTGGCGCATGGCTGCATCTACAATGGGGTAGCCAGTTCTGCCTTCACACCAAGCTTGGAAATGTTCTTCATTTGTTTCCCAAGGAAAATTCTTAAAGATGTCGCGGAAAGCACCATCAGCTAATTCGGGGAAGTTATACATTGCATGTTGATAAAATTCCCGCCAAGCTAACTCCTGTTGCCATGTGCGGATATTAACTGCTGTTTCTTCACTGCGGCTGTTTTCTAACGCTTCTATGGTGGCTTGCCAAACAGTACGAATGCCAATTACGCCAAATTTTAAAGCTGCACTCAGTTGTGATGTGCCTTCAACTGCGGGAAAATTTCTCTGTTCTTGGTATTCATTAATAGCTTTATAAGTAAATTCTTCTAATCGTTCTTGTGCCGCCGCTTCTCCGGGTGCAATAATCAATTCTTCATCCCAAATAAACCCTAAATCTTTTGCTGAAGGTAATGCGATCGCTCCTGTAAGTTTTGCAATTTCTTGTTCAGTTTCTGTTAACCCCTCAACATTTTGCAGTGTTTCTACTGGTTTTGCTTTCGGTTTGGTAATCCAATTCTTCCAGAAGGGGGTGTAAACTGTGTAGGGACTATTACCACCCGTGCGGATCTCATCTGGGGAGTTGAGGATTTGATCCCAGTTTTGGTTAAGAAACTCAATGCCTTTTTCTTTGAGAGAATTTATAACGGTGCGATCGCGTTCTTGGGAATAAGGTTCTACATCCCAATTCCAAAAAACAGCTTTGGCATTTATTGCTTCTGCTAAAGCTGGTATGGCTTGCACAGGATCGGCATGGAGTATTAATAACTGGCTACCAGCTTGAGTATATCGCTCTTGGAGTTTCTGCAAACATCCAATCATATAAGTTACTCTCACAGGAGCAATATCATCCCGTTCTAGAATATTCGGATCAAGGCAAAACACGCCCACCACCTTTTGACTCCGCCGTTTTGCCGCAGCCAGTCCCGTATTGTCAGAAATGCGTAAATCGCGCCGATGCCAAAACAAAATTAAGTCAGACATTCTATACTATATATAGTTCACCCGTACTAGCTTAGATGCTAGTGGTACTAATGAACATCATTCTGGGGATAAATTTATTCTGTTAATTGGGGATTGGGGATTGGGCATTGGGAATTGGGAATTGGGAATTGGGAATTGGGAATTGGGAAAAGATTTACTGCAACTTCCCTCATCTCGCTTATCCTCCCATGCCCCATGCCCAATGCCCCATGCCCAATCCCCGGTTTCTCAGTCGGAATAGTGTTTTTTCTTTTAAAGATAGAGTATACTCTTCTTAACAGTTAATTAGTCTTTTTGTCATGGCTAACCTACTACTTGACGACGGTACGATTGAGAGCGATTTAGGCGAAATAGCTCGTGAACTTGAGCCTCTTGGCATTCAACTCAGACATTACGCTCCAGGAACATCGCTACTCTTCCCCAATCTGTTAGACCAGGACGTTTTAACTGAAGCTGAGAAACGTTATTATGTAGAACTCCATAACAGTGTCTTTGAATTTCTTCAGCACGAAAATGGCGCTATCTGGTGTGACTTGCTAAATGTGCATCCAGGTTCCTTCAATCTTCACCACCTAATCGCAACCTACGGCCGTTACCATACTCATCCTGCGGCTGAACCTCTCTACGTATTGGCAGGAGAAATGATTTATGGCTTCGTGCGTCCTGATGGCAGTCAGGTACAGCTTTTAGTTCAGGCACAAGACTATCTATACATCCCCGCCGATGTTGAGCATTGGTGCAGTCCAACTGCGTCGTTGAATTTTAAAGGGATACGGTATTTTGCCATCGCAGAAGGTTGGGTTCCAAATTATACGGGTACTCAAGTTAGTGATTCGCTCAATAAGCCGCGTTAAAGCTTAATTTTATATGGGCGTAGTCCGCCGTAGCGATCGCAAGCTGACAACTTCACTCGACTTCTTCACAGAGAATTAACAGCATTTCCATTTCTTTTGCTAGAGAAATCAACTCTGTCCAAGAGGAGCCACTAACTAGATTTTGGGCGTGAGCTAATCGGTTTCGCAACTGTTCGGCAGACTTGAGGAAGCGTTCACCAAACCGTTTGGATTTTAATCCCAGTTGCTGGAGAAGTTCTGGCTGATTTAAAATCAACTCGCGTTTATCACAGAATTGCAGATAATCTAATAAATCTGTAGCTTCGTTTCTTTCTTGACTCTCTCGCCATAACCGTTGAGCAACTTCTAAGCGTTCAGGTTTGAGGATTTTTTGCCAAGAATCTTGAGGATAGTAAATTCGCACCAGCCGCAGCAAATTCATTTCTAGCAGCGTTACTAAGCCAAACAACAGCATTCGTGCGGGTGCTTTCTGCAAGTCGCCACAGGTAACAATACCACTTACTTGATTGCAGTCCAAGACAAACAATCGCGGAGTTTGTTGCAAAATGGGTAGCAACTTCATCAATGGGGTGGAAATGGCTATTAGTTCTTTGGGATGGAAGACTCGTTGATAGTCACCACATTTGCCTTCTTTACCTTGAATCAAGCTAGAGCGTTCTACATAACCACTAATAATATCTCCCGTCTCAACGCCGATAACATCAAAATTTTGTGCTTGCATCCAATGCAGCACTTCTGTCATCTCCGCATCGGCTGGCATAGCTTTGAGGGGTTCTGCTACGTATTCAATAGTGATATTGTTTTCAAATAAACTCCGCAGGTCTTGAGAACGCGATTTTAGATGTTTCATCCCCCGGCTGTGAACTCTCGTTAAATCATCCTACGGCACTCATGCGATGTCTGCGACGGGCTACGCCTACGCTAGTCGAATTTTCTGCCAGATTCCGCCTACAATCACTATTTCAACAAATACCATAGACTACTATCATACTATCTTAGTTGTTATAAAGACAGTGACAGTTGAACATTCTCAACCAACAAAATATTTTGCAACTATAAAAAAATAAATATTTATGTAGTTATTTGTGTAAGATTAGTTGATTAATTTTGCTAAAAACACAGACAATTCTCGCAAAAAAAATGTTATTACTAAAACGACATACCGAATTGATACTTGGTAGAATTTCAGCAAGATAACCAAAATTGATAATAATATTATTATGCCAAGAAAAGAACAAGGATGGGTTACATTTCAAACCTCAGAGGACGAGCGGAAAATTCTAGAAGAGTTCTGCGAACATTCTCAACGCACCAAGACTGAGATTTTGCGGGAACTCGTGCGTAGTCTCAATCAGCACTCGCCAGCAACAGTATCACCACCAAATCAGCAGGAAAAACAGGAAGATATCTACTACACTCAAAAGCCTGACATAGAAAGTACTCTTCAAAAGAAATCACTAAAAGTTAGCTCTCGTAATATTCTTAAAGGTATTGTTAAACGAGTTGTTTATGGAGCAGTTAATAGTGAGGTAACTTTGGAAATTATTCATAAAGTAGAATTAACCTCGATTATCACCAGAGCTTCCGCAGAAGAATTAGAACTATCTGAAGGAAAAGAAGCTTATGCAGTCATTAAGTCTAACGATATTGTTATTGGTAGAGAATAGAAATATTTTATTTTAGCGATCTTCCATCAATTTCTTCAAGAAACGATAATAATCTTTGCTAAAAAAGACTTTCAAGCAGAACAGATGATTCTTAGAGGTTGTTTGAAAAGTTGTTTGCTGTAATTTTAATCACATTATTACCCCCCTTAATCCCCCCTTGTAAAGGGGGGAAACAAGAAAAATCCGGTTCCCTCCCCTTTATAAGGGGAGGGTTAGGGTGGGGTAAAAATATTTGATACATCAATCATGACTTTTCAAAGAGCCTCTTAGTATAATCTTTTTTTTGCTTGCAACCATACAAGACCTCATACCAAAATTTGTAATTGGATTTTGCGTAGGCGTAGCCCTTAATTTGGTATTTGCGATCGCTCTCTTTATATCTATCTAGAGATATAGAGCCTCGTTAAAAAAGGAACATAACACGGAGATATGGAAGAGAACATGGAAATTTATCTTTGCATCTCACAATCTCTGCATCTTTTTGAACAGAGTTCTGTGCATTAAAGTTTTCTCGTTTCCAGTGGTGTTAAGGCTTTGAGTACGGTAAACCGTATTTGCTTGTTAGTTCCCAAAGATTAATTTAATTGTTAAGTTTAGTTACATAAATAAAAAATGCTGCAACATTGATAAACAGGAGAAATTATGAAAATAGGTAGTATCCTTAAGGATCAAGACAAATTGAACAACTTTACAATGCAAGCTGAATATTGCATGACACAAGTCAAGCTCTCTCAGAAATAAAACTTATTTAACAACATTGTTTAACATTGCGATGAAAGCTACAGATCAATTGGTGCATTTTTTAGAAGAAGACTTGGGTATTTCTGATGGAGCAATTTCTCTCGCTTTGCGCCATTGTGAGCAAACTCCCAACTTCCTGGCTATGACCCTATGGCAGTATGGACTGGTAACACTGGATCAGTTAGCCCAAATTTTTGATTGGTTAGAAACAGTACAAGCTGCTTCAACTCTTTAGACTGGAAATATCTAATTTTTCCATAAAGTCACATTCTCAACAGTTTCTAAGGATTGGTAATAAAATCTATGGCAATTAAAGAACAACCTAAATCACCTCGGTTTCGGATCGTAGCTAATATATTACTGGCAGTATCAGGGCTATTCCTGCTCTTAAATTTATTTTTGCCTGGTTTATTTGCTTCTGGTCCTACTGGTGTTCCTTACAGCTTGTTTATTCATCAAGTACAAGAAGGAGAAGTCAATCGCGTTTCTGTTGGTCAAAACCAGATTCTCTACGAACTAAAAACAGAAAATGCCGAGCCGGGACAGGTGTTTGCAACTACACCAATCTTTGATTTAGAGTTACCCAAACTGCTAGAACAAAAGGGAGTTGAGTTTGCTGCTACTCCTCCACCCAAAAATACTTGGATTACAACCCTTTTAAGTTGGGTGATTCCACCACTGATTTTTATTGGCATTTGGCAGTTCTTTCTTGCCCGTGGTGGTGGCGGTGGCCCCCAAGGTGCGCTTTCCATTGGTAAGAGCAAAGCTAAGGTTTATGTTGAAGGCGAATCAGCTAAAATTACCTTTGCAGATGTGGCTGGGGTAGAAGAAGCGAAAACTGAGTTAGTGGAAATTGTGGATTTTCTCAAGACTCCAGGACGCTTTACACAAATTGGCGCGAGGATTCCCAAAGGTGTGTTGTTAGTTGGCCCTCCGGGTACTGGTAAGACACTTTTAGCAAAAGCCGTAGCAGGAGAAGCAGGTGTTCCATTCTTCAGCATCTCTGGTTCCGAATTTGTGGAATTGTTTGTCGGTGTCGGTTCTTCTAGAGTGCGGGATTTGTTTGAGCAGGCAAAGAAACAGGCTCCTTGTATTATATTCATTGATGAATTAGATGCGATCGGTAAATCTCGTAGTAGTAACGGCTTCTACGGTGGTAACGATGAGCGAGAACAGACCCTCAACCAGTTACTAACAGAGATGGACGGGTTTGCGGCTGGCGATGCAACGGTGATTGTCTTAGCTGCTACCAACCGCCCCGAAAGCCTTGATTCTGCATTGCTGCGTCCAGGTCGCTTTGACCGCCAAGTTTTGGTAGACCGTCCCGATTTATCTGGTCGGGAAGCGATTCTCAAGATTCACGCTCAAAAGGTAAAATTAGGAGATGATGTAAACTTAAAAGCGATCGCTACTCGGACTCCTGGTTTTGCTGGTGCAGATTTGGCAAACTTGGTCAACGAAGCCGCATTATTGGCAGCGCGTAATCTGCGTCAAAGTGTTGCTCAAGAAGACTTTGCCGAAGCAATTGAGCGGGTAGTCGCAGGTTTAGAGAAGAAGAGTCGCGTTATGAACGAGACTGAGAAAAAGATTGTTGCATACCATGAAGTTGGTCACGCAATGGTCGGGGCATTAACGACAGGAAACGGTCGCGTAGAAAAGATTTCGATTATTCCCCGTGGGATGGCTGCTTTGGGCTACACTCTGCAATTACCAACTGAAGACCGCTTTTTGATGAATGAAGAAGAATTGCGGGGTCAAATTGCAACTCTGTTAGGTGGACGTTCTGCTGAAGAGGTTGTGTTTAACAGTATTACAACAGGTGCTTCCAACGATTTACAACGAGCAACTGACTTGGCAGAACGGATGGTAACATCTTATGGTATGAGCAAAGTCTTAGGGCCATTGGCTTACCAACAAGGACAACAATCAATGTTTTTGGGTAATGGTGGGGGTAATCCTCGCCGGGCGGTGAGTGAAGACACATCTAAAGCCATTGATAGCGAAGTCAAGGAAATTGTGGAAACAGCCCACGAACAAGCCCTAGAGATTCTCAGACAGAATCGAGACTTGCTAGAAGCGATCGCTACACAACTCTTAGAAACAGAAGTCATTGAAGGCGAAAAACTGTACGATTTGCTAAGTCAGGTTAAACCTGTAGCTAAGACAACTGCTGATTCTGTCGCATCTTAGAACGCCATAATTTTAAACGCAAAGGAACGCAGAGGTTTAACGCAAAGGAACGCAAAGTTATTCTCTGCGTTCCTCTGCCTTTCAAAAATACCACTCAAAGAAAAGCGGTGCGTTTTTAATACTCTGGAACTGAAGGATCGATTTCTCGACTCCAAGCGGTAATTCCGCCTTTGACATTTGTCCCGACAATTCCGGCTTCTTTGAGGATGGCGAGGGCTTTTGCCGATCGCCCGCCCATCTTACAATGAGCAATCAAACGGTGTCCGTTTAATATTTCCTTAACCTTAGCAACGCCATTGCCATTTTCAATGTCTGGTAAAGGCACTAATACCGAACCCGGAATCTTGGCAATGTCGTATTCATTGGGGTTGCGGACATCTAGTAGTACAAAATCCTTCGCACCACTATCCAGCAATTCCTTCAAATCTTTGACAGTCATTTCTTGACTTTCCAACTGCTGTTTTGCCTCCTCTGCCTTAGCTTGCGGAATCCCGCAGAATTCTTCGTAGTCTATCAGTTTTTCAATCACTGGGCGAATCGGGTTAGGACGCAGTTTCAACTCCCGAAATTTCATGTCTAAGGCATTGTATAACAGCAATCGTCCACTTAGGGTATTACCTTGTCCCAAAATGATTTTGACAGTTTCCGTTGCTTGGATTAAACCAATAATTCCTGGCAAAATCCCCAGTACGCCACCTTCTGCACAAGAGGGAACCATTCCTGGTGGTGGTGGTTCTGGGAAAAGGTCACGATAATTTGGCCCACCTTGGTAGTTAAATACAGTAGCTTGTCCTTCAAAGCGTAAAATTGAACCGTAGACGTTGGGCTTATTCAACAATACGCAAGCGTCGTTAACTAGATATCTAGTGGGGAAGTTATCAGTACCATCCACAACGATATCGTAAGGTTGCAAGATTTCTAGGGCGTTTTCGGAAGTTAGGCGAGTTTCGTATAAATCAACTTGACAATAGGGGTTAATCTCGTGAATGCGGTTTTTTGCCGATTCAATTTTGGGTTTACCCACCCAAGATGTTCCGTGGATGACTTGGCGTTGCAGATTGGAAGTATCGACAATATCGAAATCGACAATCCCAATGCGTCCAATACCGGCCGCCGCCAGATATAAAAGTAGTGGTGAACCTAGTCCACCTGTACCTATACACTGTACACTGGCTGCTTTCAGGCGCTTTTGTCCTTCTAGCCCTACTTCCGGTAAAATCAGATGTCGGGAGTAGCGTTCGTAATCGTCTTTGGTCAACTGGATTTCGTCCAGATTGGGGTTGAGCATAGCAGTTATGATCTGGGAGAGCGGAATATTATCCTATCGAAAAACTGTATCTTTTATAAAAATGTCTATTCGGGAAGATGAATTTTCATCCGTCGTGGCGGCGAAAACCGCTACGAGTGACTGTATTTAAACTAAACCGTTAAATTTTTGATTACCTCTGCTTGGAACTGATGACAATCGTCAAAGCTCCAACTTAGTAGTTATCCAGCTTTACCGTTTTGGACGCTAATTATTCTGGATAGGTGCTTTCGGCATGGGTGCGGATGGTTTGCAAATGTTCTTGGCTAAGTTGGATCATCTCTGCATGTGTAATTTACAATCACTGGATTTTATTTTCATCATAGCGATCGCGTGCTTCCCTTTGCATTTTTAGCATAATTTTGGGTGCGTAAGCATAGCCCGTCGTAGACATCGCATGTTGCCGTCTTTTAATTTCTGCTGTGCGTTCCCCTAAAAACTCAGCAGCCGCTTCTACAAAAAAAGGCAGGAGGAAAGAAATATTAAGTCTTCTTAGCTAAATCACTTCATGTATGCATTTGTAATTTTTGTAACTCATAGCGATTATTGCACAGCGATTAGTTCGCCGCAGGCATCACAGCACTCAAAAAGGAAAATATATTTTTTATCATTGAGCATTTTGTAAGTTTCTTGCTTTGAAAACTTCCGCTCCGGCTTGCTTGTGACTGCTGCTGTCTGCAAAATCTTTCTTAACTAGAAATTATTAAAATGTGAAGAACACACCAAGATAAGTTCTTAGCATATACATATATCGGCAACTAATGTAAAGAGTATGCAAAGATGCTTCTATAGGTATGGACATCTAAGTAAATATTCAGTATTTAGTTAATATCAGGTTATTTAAATGTTCCCTATTTTTAAGCTAGACACCCACAGGCAATAGCCCACAACAAGAGTATGAAAATCGCCTTCTCTATTAAGAGTTAACTGTTCCCTATTTCAAGACACTAGGATTTACGCATTGGCAAAAAATAAAGTACAAGGTCTGGTTTTCAGGGGTTGAAGCTCGATTTGGCGATGCTTTTTTATGATGCCCACCCACGCTATTTAATCGAGAATGATTCTAAAAAGCCTGAAATGATGATTTATTTCAGTCCACCCACACAGTCATTAATTTGTACAGTGCGTGAGATTTTGATATTTAAATTAGGCGCATACTAGTTATAAGCAAGTTAACAGAGTAGATTTTCAATAAAATTACTATCTCTAAAGGATGACATAGAAATGTGCCGAAAGTGTAACTCTCGGCAACTTATTGTGTTCTAAAACAGTACTATCTCCGGGCTGAGAAATTTCAAGTTAGTGAAAACATTTATTAAGGAAGCATAAAAGTTATGACAAATATTATTGGAACCAACTGTGATGATATTTTACTGGGCAGTAATGGTGCTGACACGATTAAGGGTAAAGCAGGTAACGACATACTGACTGGTGATGGTGGCAAGGATAAATTTATTTACAATTTGGGTGACGCTACTGACACTATCACTGATTTTGGTGGGGTAGGTAAAGGAACAAACCCCACAGCAGCAGTCATTGCCGAAGTGGATACACTGGAATTCCAGGGTGCTGGTTTTACTGCCAAAAATCTCTTGCTTACCCAGAATGGTAACAATCTGGAAATCACTTTTGATGGCGTGGCTGATAGCAAAATTATCCTAAAAAACTTCAAATTAGAAGACTTGGAGAATCTGCCTGCAACTTCTTCACAACCAGCTATTGGCAATATCCTGTTTGATGGACAAACCAGCATCACCGACAGTTTTGATGTGTTTGATGCTGATTCTACTTTAACTACCCTGTTCAATAGGAACACTATTACCTTCCTGAATGACCTCAACAACAAAATTACGGGTTTAGATAACTCACATGATGTCATTAATGGTCAAGGGGGTAATGACTACATCGATGGCAAGAGTGGCAATGACTTACTGCGAGGTGGTAGTGGTAATGATACTTTGATTGGTGGTGCTGGTAATGACACCCTCGACGGTGGTACTGGTGACGATTACTTGAATGTTGACGCTACACCAGGTAATAATCTGCTTTCTGGTGGCGATGGCAATGATTTTATCTCGGCATTAGGAGACTACGAGGGCAACGTGGTGTCTGGTAATAACACCCTCCAGGGTGGTGCTGGTAACGATACCTTGACTGCTGACAGTTCACCTGGCAATAACCTACTAGATGGTGGTAATGGCAATGATTCTCTCTCTATATCTAGTGGCTACTATGACCCTTATGTATCTGGGAATAACACCCTCAACGGCGGCGCTGGTAACGATACCTTAAGTGCTTCCTTTTCAAAAGGTGATAACTTACTGGATGGTGGCGATGACAACGATCGTCTTTCTGTCAATCTTGCCAATGGGAATAATACTCTTAATGGAGGCACAGGTGACGATTACTTGAGCGCTAACATTTCAACAGGCGATAACCTACTAGATGGTGGTGATGGCAATGATTCTCTGTTTGCCTCTAACTTCGAGGGCTACAGATTTGATAACACATCAGGTAAAAACACTCTCAATGGTAGTGGTGGTAACGATTACTTAAATGTAAACTATTCACGAGGCGATAACCTACTAGATGGTGGCGATGGAAATGACTATCTCTCCGGTTCTAGCTACGGTCATGGCTTCGGAGGAGCATTGTATAAGACTACTGGAAATAACACCCTCAACGGTGGTGAAGGTGATGATAATTTGAATGTTGACTATTCATCAGGTGATAATTTGCTGAATGGAGACAATGGCAATGATTATCTTTCCGCCTCTGGCTACGAGTACGACCAATATGGCGACTACGATAGGTATGGCGAGGAAACCTATCGCAAAACGTCAGGCAATAATACCCTCAACGGTGGCGCTGGTGCAGATAAGTTGGTTGTTGATTATTCAACAGGCAATAACTTACTCTCTGGGGGTGATGGCAATGATACTCTTTCTGCATCTAACGCATTAGGTAACAACACTTTTTATGGTGGCAATGGTAATGACATCCTTACAGGAGGGAATGGTATTGATACCTTTGCTTTCAATAGTTACAATGAAGGCGTTGATAGTATTTATGGTTTCAACGCTACTAATGAACTGATTCAGGTATCTGCTACTAATTTTGGTGGCGGTTTATCACCAGGTTCACTCTTAGATGCTCAGTTTACAATCGGGACATCTGCAACGACAAGCAATCAACGATTTATCTATGATTTTTCTACAGGTGGACTGTACTTTGACGCAGATGGCAGTGCGACTGGGTTTACTCAGGTAGAATTTGCCCAACTATCAACTGGATTGTCACTTAGCAACAATAATTTTGTGGTTGTTTAATCTTAATTAGGGATTTCCAAGAAATAAACTTAGGAGTCATGTAAAACTACACAATGTACGGGCAATCTATTTAGGCGCTCTGCGGCTACTCTGTGAGTTATCTAACGGAGTAACGGCAGGATATTGCCCCTACCTACAGAATGTGAGATGCTATTTATTAGCTAATGTCTGCGTTTGTAAATTTTGACAATCTACAATGCTCGTTGCAGAGATATCTTAGATAGATATAGCGATCGCTATATCTCCATCATCGCCCCATTCAACAAGGAAAATATGTATTTTGCATCGCTCCTTCAAACTTTTTTACTATTTTCTGCTTTCTTATTACCTAGAAACTAGAAGAGTATAAAGAATTGATAAAGCTTAGTATTTGTGTATACATTTATCCGCAAATAATGTGAAGAGTATGCAAAGACGGATATTTAAATATAGACATCTAAGTAAGATATTGAGCATGTAGTTATTTTGAGGCAATTGAGATGTTCTCTATATTCAAACTCGATATCTACGGAGAATAGCTCACAAACTAGGTATAAAAATATTTTTCCCGCTCAAAAGTTAACTGTTTCCCACTTTGAAGCTTGTAGGACTTAAGCACTGGCAAAAACCAAATATCAAAAGTGGTTTTTAGGTATTCAAGCTTGATTTTTTGATGATTGTTCACTGATTTCTACTGAACAATTATCTAGAATTCACAGCTTGATTAATTTGTATAGTGCTTAAGGCTTAGATAGTTTGAGATAGTTATACGACTTACGCACGAACAAATGTAGGTTCAATTCATGAATTGAACCTACATAAAATCAAGGTTTTCACTGTCTTTCTACTAGCTTTAAGTTAGATAATTGTTACCTAGAATCCCATTCTCTGGGTCAATTTTCGATAAATATGACTGTTTCTCAAGAGTATCAACAACCTCAAGTTTTAGTGAATTTTCGTACCCTGAAACTGCACAAGCAACAGTGTAAGAACTGAAGTTACTGAAAAAATCAATTTAGGTAGGTAAAAGTTATGGCAAGTATCATTGGAACCAACGGTAACGATACGCTATCCGGCAGTTACGGCGACACGTTGACTGGTGGAAGTGGTAACGATATTTACAACGTTAATAGCTCTGACAATTACTTTACTATTACCGATTTTGGTGGCATAGGTCAAGGAACAAATCCGACACCAGGAGTCATTGCCGAAGTGGATACCCTAATATTCCAATATCCTAGCGAAACTGCTCGAAATATGCTGCTTACCCAGAATGGTAGCAATCTGGAAATCACCTTTGAAAATAATTTTAATACTAAAGTCACCCTGCAAAACTTTACCCTGGAAAACCTGGATAACCTTAGCACATCTACAGGAGCAACTGTAGACTTGGGCAATATCGTATTTTATGGAGAAACTAGCACTACAGACAGCTTTGATGTCTTCAATGCCGACTCCACCCAAAGCACTATCTTCAACAGAAATACAGTCACCTTCCTTAACGACCTGAACAATAATGTTAGCGGTTTTGACGACTCAGATGATGTCATCAATGGTCAGGGAGGTGATGACATTATTGACGGCAAAAGTGGCAACGACACGCTGCGGGGTGGTGCAGGCAATAACCTGCTCTCTGGGGGCGATGGCAATGATTATCTTGATGTCTCTGGCAGCTACACCTACAACTACAGCACGATTGACTCCAACAGTTATTTATTATTATTCGATTCTCGCTTAACAGGCAATAACGCCCTTGATGGAGGCACAGGTAACGATACATTGAGTGCTACTGGTTCAAAAGGCGATAACCTGCTCTCTGGGGGCGATGGTAATGATTATCTTGACATCTCTGGCTATACCTCCAGTAGTTATCGCACCAGCGCCGGTAGTATATACGACTCTAGCTCATCAGGCAATAACACCCTCAACGGAGGCACAGGTAACGATAGATTGTTAGCTAGCGGTTCAAAAGGCGATAACCTGCTCTCTGGGGGCGATGGTAATGATTCTCTTGACATCTCTGGCTATACCTCAGCGAACGGTAGTAAAACCGACTATCTCTCTCACTCCTCATTAGGTAATAACACCCTCAACGGAGGCATAGGTGACGATAGATTGTTAGCTGGCGGTTCAAAAGGCGATAACCTGCTCTCTGGGGACGATGGTAATGATTATCTTGACATCTCTGGCTATACCATAAGTCGTATTCAATACGACTCTAGCTCATCAGGCAATAATACCCTCAACGGAGGCGTAGGTAACGACACATTGACTGCTAGAGGTTCAACAGGCAATAACCTGCTCTCTGGGGGCGATGGTAATGATTCTCTTGACATTTCTGGTAGCTACAGCATGTTGAGCGATCAGAGCTTTACATCAACAGGTAATAACACCCTCAAGGGAGGCTCAGGTGACGACACCTTGAGGGCTGGCGGTTCAATAGGTGATAACCTCCTTTCTGGGGGCGATGGTAATGATTATCTTGACATCTCTGGCTACTACATCACTGGCACGATCACTGGCACCAACACTAGCACGAACTACTACTTGAACATTCGCTCAACAGGTAATAACACCCTCAAAGGAGGTGCAGGTGACGATACATTGAGGGCTGGCGGTTCAGAAGGCAATAACCTGCTCTCTGGAGGCGCTGGTAATGATTATCTTGACATTTCTGGCAGCTACATCACTGGCACGGCGAACTTCGACTATCGCTCAACAGGCAATAATACCCTTGATGGTGGCAGTGGCAATGATACCCTGATAGGTGGCAATGGTAACGACATCCTCATAGGAGGGAGCGGGATTGATACCTTTATATTCAATAGTTACAACAATAAAGGTGTTGACACTATTTATGATTTCAATGCGACTAATGAACTGATTCAGGTATCAGCTACTGGTTTTGGTGGCGGTTTATCAATAGGTTCACTTTCAGCTAATCAGTTTACCATCGGCACATCTGCAACGACAGGCGATCAACGATTCATTTATGACAATTCTACAGGTGGATTGTTCTTTGACCAAGATGGCAGCGCAGGTGGTTTTACTCAGGTAAAATTTGCTCAACTATCAATTGGATTGTCACTAACCAACAACAATTTTGTGGTTGGTTAATCTTAAATTACAGATTTCCAAGAAATAAATTTAGGAGTTAGGCAAAACTATCAGTGTAGGGGCAATTCATGAATTGCCCCTACCGCGCAGGTAAAGAATGATTAATAGTGCGATCGCTTTAGACACAAGTTACTCAAAAAATCAACTTAGGTAGGCAAAATTTATGGCAAGCATCATTGGAACCAACGGTAACGATACTCTATCCCTCATTGACGGCGATACATTGATTGGTGGAGGTAGCAACGATATTTACTACCTTAACCGCCTTTACGGTAACACTCAGACTTTTACTATTACTGATTTTGGTGGCATAGGTCAAGGAACAAATCCGACACCAGGAGTAATTGCCGAAGTGGATACCCTAATATTCCACAGTGGCTTGACTGCTCAGAATCTGCTGCTTACCCAGAATGGCACCAACTTGGAAATCACCTTTGACGACTCTTACTATACTTATTCTTACTATAATCCTGAAGTCACCCTGCAAAACTTTGCCCTGGAAAACCTGGATAACCTCAGCACATCGACAGGAGCCACTGTAGACTTGGGCAATATCGTGTTTGATGGACAAACTATTACTACAGACAGCTTTGATGTCTTCAATGCTGACTCCACCCAAAGCACTATCTTCAACAAAAATACAGTCACCTTCCTTAACGACCTGAACAATAATGTTGAAGGTTTTGATGACTCAGATGATGTCATCAATGGTCAGGGAGGTGATGACATCATTGACGGCAAAAGTGGCAACGACTTGCTGCGGGGTGGTGCGGGTAATAACACCCTCTACGGAGGTGCAGGTGACGATACATTGAGTGCTAGGCGTTCAATAGGTGATAACCTGCTCTCTGGTGGCGATGGCAATGATTCTCTTGACATCTCTGGCAGGTACAACTCGAACTATGGTAAATCGGACACTCGCTCAACAGGCAATAACACCCTCAAGGGAGGCGCAGGTGATGATACCTTGAGTGCTAGCGCTTCAAAAGGCGATAATCTGCTCTCTGGTGGCGATGGCAATGATTATCTTGACATTTCTGGCTCTTACACGACGCTTTACGTCATCAATGACTCTCGCTCAACAGGCAATAACACCCTCAAGGGAGGCGCAGGTGATGATACATTGTTGGCTGGTGGTTCAAAAGGCGATAACCTGCTCTCTGGTGGCGATGGCAATGATTATCTTGACATTTCTGGCGAGTATAGGGGGTACCGTGGTGTAAGCGACTCTCGCTCAACAGGCAATAACACCCTCAAGGGAGGCGCAGGTGATGATACATTGTTAGCTGGTGGTTTAACAGGTGATAACCTCCTCTCTGGGGGCGATGGCAATGATTATCTTGACATTTCTGGCAGCGACTTCAGCCTCTACAGCACTGACTCTCGCTCAACAGGCAAGAACACCCTCAAGGGAGGTGCAGGTGACGATACATTGAGGGCTGGTGGTTCAATAGGTGATAACCTGCTCTCTGGGGGCGATGGTAATGATTATCTTGACATTTCTGGCAGCTACTCCAGCACGACCAACTTCGACTCTCGCTCAACAGGCAATAACACCCTTGATGGTGGCAGTGGCAATGATACCCTGATAGGTGGCAATGGTAACGACATCCTCATAGGAGGGAGCGGGATTGATACCTTTATATTCAATAGTTACAACAATAAAGGTGTTGACACTATTTATGATTTCAATGCGACTAATGAACTGATTCAGGTATCAGCTACTGGTTTTGGTGGCGGTTTATCAATAGGTTCACTTTCAGCTAATCAGTTTACCATCGGCACATCTGCAACGACAGGCGATCAACGATTCATTTATGACAATTCTACAGGTGGATTGTTCTTTGACCAAGATGGCAGCGCAGGTGGTTTTACTCAGGTAAAATTTGCTCAACTATCAATTGGATTGTCACTAACCAACAACAATTTTGTGGTTGGTTAATCTTAAATTACAGATTTCCAAGAAATAAATTTAGGAGTTAGGCAAAACTATCAGTGTAGGGGCAATTCATGAATTGCCCCTACCGCGCAGGTAAAGAATGATTAATAGTGCGATCGCTTTAGACACAAGTTACTCAAAAAATCAACTTAGGTAGGTAAAATTTATGGTAAGTATCATTGGAAGCAACGGTAACGATACTCTATCTGGACTTAACGGCAACATCTTGAGTGGTGGAGGTGGTAACGATATTTTTGACGACAACAATTATTCTAAGGGGGTTTACACCATTACAGATTTTGGTGGCATAGGTCAAGGAACAAATCCGACACCAGGAGTCATCGCTGAAGTGGATACCCTAATATTCCAACGCAATGGCTTGACTGCTCGAAATATGGTGCTTACCCAGAATGGCAGCAATCTGGAAATCACCTTTCAAAATAATTTTAATACTAAAGTCACCCTGCAAAACTTTACCCTGGAAAACCTGGATAACCTTAGCACATCTACAGGAGCAACTGTAGACTTGGGTAATATCGTGTTTGATGGACAAACTAGCACTACAGACAGCTTTGATGTCTTCAATGCCGACTCCACCCAAAGCACTATCTTCAACAAAAATACAGTCACCTTCCTTAACGACCTGAACAATAATGTTGAAGGCTTTGATGACTCCGATGATGTCATCAATGGTCAGGCAGGAGATGACATTATTGATGGCAAAAGTGGCAATGACTTGCTGCGGGGTGGTGCGGGTAATGATACTCTCTACGGAGGTGCAGGTGACGATACATTGAGTGATGGTTCAATAGGTGATAACCTGCTCTCTGGTGGCGATGGCAATGATTATCTTGACATCTCTGGCAACTACTCCACTGGCCAGTACTCCAGCAACACTTATGGCATCACTGACTCTCGCTCAACAGGCAATAATACTCTCTACGGAGACGCAGGTAACGATACATTGAAGGCTGGCGGTTCAAAAGGCGATAACCTGCTCTCTGGGGGCGATGGTAATGATTATCTTGACATCTCTGGCACCTCCTTCATGCGTTATGGCAGCTTTGACTCTCGCTCAACAGGCAATAACACCCTCCACGGAGGCACAGGTGACGATACATTGTTAGCTGGCGCTTCAACAGGTGATAACCTGCTCTCTGGTGGCGATGGCAATGATTATCTTGACATCTTTGGCTCTGAATTCACCACTAGCTCATCAGGCAATAACACCCTTGACGGAGGCACAGGTGACGATACATTGAGATCTGGCAATTCAACAGGTGATAACCTGCTCTCTGGGGGCAATGGCAATGATTATCTTGACATCTCTGGCAGGAAGTTCCGTTTCACTTCCGGCTTCGACTCTCGCTCAACAGGCAATAACACCCTTGACGGAGGCGCAGGTGACGATACATTGTTAGCTGGTGGTTCAAAAGGCAATAACCTGCTCTCTGGAGGTGATGGGAATGATTATCTTGACATCTCTGGCTCTGATTACTCCTACTCGAACCTCTTCTACTCTCGCTCAGAAGGCAATAACACGCTCAACGGAGGCGCAGGTGACGATACATTGAGGGCTGGCGGTTCAAAAGGCGATAACCTGCTCTCTGGTGGCGATGGTAATGATTTTCTTGACGTTTCTGGCAGCTACTCCAGCACGGGCTACTACAACTACTTAGACTCTCGCTCAACAGGCAATAACACCCTCAATGGAGGTGCAGGTGACGATACATTGAGGGCTGGCGGTTCAACAGGCAATAACCTGCTCTCTGGGGGCGATGGTAATGATTATCTTGACCTCTCTGGGAGCGACTTCAGCACAGGCAATAACACCCTTGATGGTGGCAGTGGCAATGATACCCTCATAGGTGGCAATGGTAATGACATCCTCATAGGAGGGAGCGGGATTGATACCTTTGTTTTCAATAGTTACAACAATAAAGGTGTTGACACTATTTATGATTTCAATGCGACTAATGAACTGATTCAGGTATCAGCTACTGGTTTTGGTGGCGGTTTATCAATAGGTTCACTTTCAGCTAATCAGTTTACCATCGGCACATCTGCAACGACAGGCGATCAACGATTCATTTATGACAATTCTACAGGTGGATTGTTCTTTGACCAAGATGGCAGCGCAGGTGGTTTTACTCAGGTAAAATTTGCTCAACTATCAATTGGATTGTCACTAACTAACAACAATTTTGTGGTTGGTTAATCTTGAATAATAGAGACGCGAAATTAATTTCGCGTCTCTATTAGAGTAGACATCTCCGAAAATTAAATATGCATTACCTGGAACCCTTTGTAGGGACAATTCATGAATTGTCCCTACGCCTTTTCTGGAGATGTCTAGTTGATTCAGTGCTTTGAGTTGCAGATATCGCTCAACTATCTGATCGGCAATTTGATTTGCTGGTGCATCTAGTTTAACCTACGTCATCATGGGCAAAACGATTAAATAGGAAATCTAGAGCATAATTGCGTAATTGGTAGTATTGAGGATCTTCCATGATGCGGGCGCGATCGCGGGGACGAGAAAAGGGAATTTCCATGACTTCACCAATTTTCGCGTGTGGGCCATTGGTCATCATTACCAATTTATCTGCTAAAAATAGTGCTTCGTCGATATCGTGGGTAATCATCAGCACTGTACAACGGTTATCGCCCCAAATTTTGAGTAATTCTTCTTGTAACTCTTCTTTGGTGATGGCATCCAGCGCCCCAAATGGTTCATCTAAAATTAAGACTTTGGGACGAATCGCCAAAGCACGGGCGATGGAAACCCGTTGTCTCATCCCACCGGACATCTGCATTGGTTTCTTTTCCATTGCATCAGCCAGTCCTACCATTGCTAAATGATCGCGGACGATCGCTCTTTTTTCGGCTTGTGGTTTGTTGGGATAAACGGCGTTAACAGCTAAGTAGATGTTTTCAAAAGCAGTCTGCCACGGTAGCAAGGCATAGCTTTGGAAAACAACCATCCTGTCTGGGCCTGGTTTGGTGATTGGTTCTCCTTCGAGTAACACTTCGCCGGAGGTGGGAAAGTTAAAACCGGATACCATATTTAATAGTGTCGATTTGCCACAGCCGGAGTGACCGATGAGGCAAATAAATTCGCCTTGTTCGACGTTGAGGTTAACTCCGTCGAGGACGGTGAAGGGGCCTTTTTTTGTGGGGTAGACTTTGGTAACGTCTTTAATTTCTAGAAAAGGTCGGCGGGTAGTGGTTGCTAATGGTTTTCCTATTGTGTTTGTAGCTGTAAAGTTGCGGTTTTGCATGGTATTTTAGGGGTTACAAAGCTTAAAAGTTCAAAGGCTGATTAATGGAGTTTAGGGATTCATTAGACAATTAGAATAACGAACCACAGAGACGCAGAGGACACAGAGACATGAGAGAGTTTGCATAGGGACTTCCAGGTAAAAAATATCCCAAAACTGACACAAAAATCTTCTCTATTTCTCTTCTCTCTGTGTTCTCTGTGCCTCTGTGGTTCGTTCATTTGGATAATTTATTTCCTGGAAATCCCTAAGATGTCCTACTTCTTCAACTTCCTCTTTCTGTTAACAGTTTTTCATCATGCAAGTTTTCTTCTTGGTGCATCAAGAACAACTTCCGCGATTGAAAAATCACATTTAATTTTCAAGCTGTTGAGATAGGCGATGGGATCGTCGGCGTTAAAGGGAGTACCATCGAATAGTTTGATGGGTTGGCGAATATAGCTAATATCCAAACCTAATTCTCTGGCGGCGGTGCTGAAAACACGCACTCGACATACTCGTTCAACAACTTCTACCCAATTTCTGGGGAAGGGAGTGTCACCCCAACGCGCTAATTGACTCATAATCCAAATTTGTTCGGTGCGGCTGGGGCGGTTAATGGCAGATTCAGAATAAAACTGGTGATGGGCATAGTCCCGCAATGGATGATCTAAGCTACAGACATTATTATCTGGATCTTCGAGTTGAATGTATTCTAAATCGGTACTAACATAATCTCGCCCTGCTAAAATTTGGCGAATTTCTTGGGCATTGTCGGGATTTGCACAATACTGACAAGCTTCTAATAAAGCTTTGGTTAAAGCAATGTGCGTATTTGGATAGGTTTCTGCCCAATCTTCCCGCACACCAAGAACTTTACCGGGATGTCCTAACCAAACTTCTAAGTCGGTAGCAATGGTAAAGCCGACACCTTCTACAGCAGCGCGGTAGTTCCAAGGTTCGCCGACGCAGTAACCATCAATGCTTCCGGCTTTTAAGTCTGCAACCATCTGCGCTGGGGGAATGTTCTTCATATCTACATCGCAATCTGGGTCAATTCCACCAGCCGCTAGCCAGTAACGCAGCAGCAAGTTGTGCATAGATGCGGGATGCACAACCCCCATTGTGTGCCGTTGATCGCGGGTGCAAAGCAGGTATCTTTTGAGGTCTGATAAGGTTTGCACGCCTCGGTCGTAAAAGTGTTTTGCCAAGGTGATGGCGTTACCGTTGCGAGTCATGGTAAGGGCGGTGACAACGGGCAGAGGTTTATTATTATGTCCTCCCAAAGTTAACCACATTGGCATCCCTGAAGGCATTTGAGCCGCATCCAAATAACCACCACTCATACCATCGACGATACCCCGCCAGTTACTCTCGCGCACCAGGTTAACTTCATCTAAACCATGCTTGGCAAAGAAGCCTTTTTCTTTCGCAACTGCTAAGGGGGCGCAAGCTGTCAGAGGTAAAAAGCCAATTTCTAGGTTAACTTTTTCTAATCCATGACGGGCAACATCGGCAGTTTTCCGCGCCCGAATTTTCTTAATCCGTTTCTGCTGATTGAGGAAGTAAATCATCTCACTTCGCAAGCTGTAGTAGCTAGGATGTTCTACTACTTCCATCCGCTTGCGGGGTCTGGGAATATCTACTTCTAAAATGTCACCGATTTTAGATTCGGGGCCGTTGGTTAGCATCACGATTCTGTCAGATAACAGCACCGCTTCATCAACATCATGTGTAACCATGACGGCGGTAACTTGATTTTCTTCGCAGATTTGCATCAGTTGTTCTTGCAAATTGCCGCGTGTGAGTGCATCCAATGCACCAAAGGGTTCATCTAGCAAGAGTAATTTGGGGCGAATTGCTAAGGCGCGGGCGATCGCAACTCGCTGTTTTTGTCCACCTGATAACATTCCCGGCTGTTTGTCTGCATGGGGACGTAAACCCACCATGTCAATATGTTTTTCGATAATGGCATTGCGATCGTCGGCGGGTATACCCCTCATTACCGAGTCCACAGCGAGGGCAATATTTTCTCTTACCGTCCGCCAAGGTAATAGCGAATAATTTTGGAACACCACCATTCTGTCTGGGCCAGGTTTGGTGATTCTTTGTCCTTCTAAGGTGACAAGACCCTCAGTTGGCAAATCCAAACCCGCAATCATATTTAATAGAGTGGATTTACCGCAACCGGAGTGACCAATTAAAGAAACGAATTCTCCTTTTTTAATTTGGAGGTCGATTCCTTTAAGGGCGATATATTTTCCACCACCAGTTAATTCAAAAACTTTTTCAATTTGATCGACTGCTACAAACATAATATATTTGGTATTTGGTATTTGGTATTGGGGATTGGGCATTGGGCATTGGGCATTGGGCATTGAGAATTAGGAATTGGGAATTGTAAATTAGAGATTATTTAGGATTAGGGATTAGAAAAATCTTTCTTAGTTTCCATGCCCCATGCCCCATGCCCCATGCCCCATGCCCCATGCCCAATAACTATTTTTGCTCTGCTGGTAAAATTTTGTTTTGAAGCCAACCCATCATTTTATCTAGCACTAAGCCGACAATGCCGATATAAATTAGAGCTAAAATTACTTCGCTGACGTTGTTATTTTGATAGGCATCCCAGATAAAGAAGCCGATTCCGACAATACCGGACATGACGATTTCGGCGGCGATAATCGCTAACCAAGCTAAACCAATCGCAATTCTCAACCCTGTAAAGATGTAGGGTAATGCCGCCGGAATCAAAATATTAATGAAATAGTCTTTGCGGCTAAGTTGCAGAACTTTGGCGACGTTGTTGTAATCTTGGGGAATTTGGGTAACGCCGACAGCAGTGTTAATTAAAATCGGCCAAATGGCGGTGATGAAAATTACAAATAAGGCGGCTGGTTCGTTTTGTCGTAAAGCTGCTAAAGAAATCGGAACCCAAGCTAGAGGTGGTACAGTCCGCAGTAATTGAAAGATGGGGTCTAAAGCTTTGGACATGGTTTTATTGACACCAATCAAAACGCCCAAGCCAATACCAACGATCGCAGCTAGGGTATAACTGATTGCAACCCGTTTCAGACTGGCGAGAATCTGCCAAAATAGACCTTTATCAAGGCCACCCCGGTCATAAAAGGGCCAGAAAATGAGAATCCAAGTATCTTGAACAACCTGTATTGGCCCTGGTAATGTGGCTCCTGGAGTCCATGCAAATAGTTGCCAAATAGTCAAGAAGATTGCGATCGCGATCGCTGGTGGTATCAATTCAGGAAATTGCTTTTGCAGACCCGATATAAAGCTATTACTAAATCTAGGGCTTGCAGGGCGTTTTTGGGCTATTGTCATGATGCTGTATTCTCCTGAAATTTTACTTGTTTGTCATTTGTCAGTTGTCATTTGTCCTTACTCATTTGTTTTTGACCAATGACTAAATCGTGACCTTTTTGATTTTGAGACTCTTCAAATATTCTTCTGGCTTTTCGGGGTCAAATTTGATGCCATCAAAAAATTCTTCTACACCACGGGATGTATTTGTAGGAATATCAGCAGTAGCAATCCCAGCTTCTTTGGCAGCTTCTTTCCAAATATCTTCACGGTTCACTCTGTTAATCAGTTCCTTGGCTTTAGCAGCATTATTGGCAATATAATCTTTTGGTAAAAATCCCCAGCGAACGTTTTCAACTATGAACCATAAATCGTGACTCTTATATGGATAGGAAACACTACCTTTTTCGTCTTTCCAGTAGTAAGCTGCCATTGATTTATCGTCAATTTTCCGACCATCACCCATGTCATACTTCCCTTGGTATGGATCGGCTAATATTTCCGGTGAAGAAAGATTGAAATAATTTCGTCCAGCGAGAATTTTAGCCGCTTCTTTGCGATTATCAAAATTATCTAGCCACTGCTGCGCTTCCATAATTCCTTTTAAAATTGCTTTGGTAGCCTTGGGATTTTTATCAACCCAGTCGCCTCTGATGGCAAGGTATTCTTCAGGATGATTTTTCCAAATTTCTGCGGTTAATGCTGCTACATAGCCAATTTTGTCTTGTACCAATCGATATGGCCAGGGGTCGCCTGTACTAAAGGCATCCATTGTTCCTGTTTTCATGTTGGCTACAGTTTGCGCCGCAGGGACTGTGAGCAATTTGACATCTGAATCTGGATCTAAGCCACCTGCTGCTAACCAGTAGCGAATCCACAAATCTTGGTTGACGTGGGGAAAGGTAAATGCGGCGGTGAAGGGGGTTGAAGATTTTAATTCCTTAAATAAAGACTTAGCGCCAGCGAGTTGTAAACTAATACCTTTGCCTTGGTGCTTGTTTGCGATCGCAATTCCATTTCCATGTGTAATCAATTGACACAAGACATACATAGGGATTTTTTGATTTCCCTTGGTAATTAAACCTTCTGAAATTAAATGTGGCATTGGCATCTGCCATTGACCACCATCTATACCACCACCCGCAGAACCAATTTCTACGTTGTCTCTGGCTGCACCCCAAGAAGCTTGTTTAGAAAGACCAACATCAGTCATCCCATACTTTGCAAAAAAGCCTTTTTCTTTAGCAATAATTAAAGGAGCCGCTTCTACAATGGGTATATATCCCAACTTCACTGTAGTAGTTTCTGGTGTTTGTTCGGGAGTAATATTAGCCACCGACTGAGCAGTTGGTTGTGCTTGAGTGTTTCCACTGGTCAGGTTTTCAGGGGGATTGCCCAAACAGCCTTTAAGGAATACAGCACTCGCAGATACTCCGCCTGTAATTATAAATTTCCGACGGGAAATTTGATTAAAAAATTCTGTCATAATATCTCCTTGGAAGCTAAATTTTACTTTTATAGCTATGACAATTTAGGCAAGAAAAACGTTGTGTTTCTTGCATTGTCTAATAATTAATCAAGCTATCATTGGCAAAGCAAATGCAGCCATTTCATCAATGACGCGGCTACCTATATAAAAACTCGGTTTATTTATTGGCTCTGCTCTAGTGTGACGCAGAGGCATCATTCACCTTGTTGAAATCAGTTTACAGCCTTTGATGCCTAATTAGTTAACTCGAAGTCTCAAATTATTAAACAAATATTAGATTGGATGTATAAGGAAAAATTTATCTATTTTTATTAAGCTATAGGAATAATTTCTAATATATAAGCTCTCGTTTATGGAAACTATTATACTTAGATTATGATTTTCTGTTTTTGGTTCTTTTTTAACTGAATTTTAGTCGAATTTTGTCATGTATAAGTTTTTATTTATAATTACTATAATATTGACATTATGATTTAGGAACGCACAGTAACCAGAGCAATGTATTTGTATCAACTTGAAGAGAAAATGGTATTAAGGACTTCCAAACAAAAAAATAACAATGAAATTACCTTATATTAAGCATCGACTCAGCACTCAGCACTCAGCACTCTTCATTGGTTGGTAGCTTGCTCTATCTCGTTGGCACTATTCTGGTGACGCTGCCTTCAATGTGCCTTTGAATGATGCCCTAGCGATCGCCAAACCAGATAGTGCTGAGGGTGCAAATCTATGGGCTAGATTATCTAACCAACTGAACGCTATGGAACCATGTTCGGACAATCGCAGCGTTTTGAGCAGCAGCATTACTGACATCTCGCTCTGTAAGCAAAGGGGGTAAGCGAGGAATGTATTGCTTTTAGACAAGTTTTTTAATATGCGGAATGACTCAAGTACGGTTACACTACCGACAGAATAATCACTGTTGCTGGAATACCAAGGGATGTATAAAAATCTTAAAAGATTTACTGCTATTTTTTTGTTGGTTTTTCTGTTGATTGTTTCTATCAACTTTGTAGTCATTGCTCAAGATAGTTCAGATGGCCCTGCTGTAAACTTGGCATCGCGTCAGATATGTTCAGTGCCTCCTAGTCTGAAAACTCAACAAGTCATTGCCGACAATGGACGTAACCAAGTTAAAATGGGCGATCGCATCAGGATAAGAGTTGAAGGATTATCAGCAGCTACTAGAAATATAACGGCTAATACCACCAATCCGTTTGATCCTCGGCAATTAGTATTGTATTTAGATGGCTATGAACTAGAAGATATCCACGGAGAACCAGTCATTGTGATGGTTCCAGGTAAAGATCAACAGAAAATTGTTGATGATAATTGGTTAGCCTTTCGACTTGAACGTGCAGACTCGTCGCAAACTGCATGGAATGCCCTTCTTGGGAGAGCAAATAGATACAGTATTAACGTGATAGCGGGAGTAGGCTGTCCCAAAAAGCTGGCGATTCCAGTGAGCAATCCTCTATCACCTCCTCAATTAAAAATAGTTCTGTTTTCGTGGCGATTTTGGCTGTGTCTGTTTCTAATTGTGGCTATTGTATTAATATTCATTAGGTATTGCCGAAACACTCTTCGTAGCCCTGGAATAGAAGGGGTTTATTCTCAAAGAGAGGTAATTGGTGGCCAGGAACTGTTGATTGCAGAAAAGGTTAATCTTGATAAAGAAAATCGTAAAAGCCGAATTGCTCAATTTTTCCTTGGTAGAAAGAAATTAAACAGAAATCCCTTCAGTCTATCGATATCTCAACTTGCTTTTTGGACATTTCTAATTTTTGGTTCTTACCTGATTATCTACGGCATAACAGGAGATTATACCAATGTTTTGACAAGTCAATCACTAGTTTTATTAGGAATTAACTCTGTAACTGCATTTGGTACTTCATTAATTGATGGACAGGGTGATGAAAAAAAGCGAAAAGGTAGTCAACGCCTTTCTGAGGGATTTTTCTATGATATATTATCTGATATTAATGGAGTCAACTTTCATCGTTTCCAAACATTTATTTGGACAGTTGCGATTGGACTATTCTTTGTTTGGGAGGTAATTAAAAACCTGGCAATGCCAGAATTTGATGAAACACTTCTGACACTACAAGGAATCAGTGCTGCTACATATCTAGGACTTAGAGGACAGGAACAGCACGGGATGACAAAAAGCGTGGAATCTACATCCCAAGAAGATAGCACATCTGAACAACCACTTCCAACAGAAGAAGACAATCCACCGGAAATTAAAAAGTAATATTAATTACGTAAAGCCTGCGGCATAGCTTCGCTTAACGCGGAGCGTGCCGGAGGCTCTATTACGAATTACCAATTATTCGGTTAGCCTTTGAGGAATGAAAGCAGGTCGGCATTGAAGACCACTCAACTGCTTTGAGTTAAACTGCAACTTAGCTTTCTATTGCTATGTCTTCAATAACCGATTAATGCTGCAAGGACTTACGCAAAAAATAGTCCAAACTTTGATTTTCTGTAGGGGCAATTCATGAATTGCCCCTACAGCGTCGGTTATTTGCTATCAAAGAATGATTGACAAAAGCTTGAAACGACCTATCTGCCTTGATACACAACATAATTCTTTTGTGAAGTGCGTAAGTCCTATTTTCATTACTAGCTTGACAGACTAGTAATGGGAGCAATCCATCTTCTCGTACCTTTACCCCCTGCCCCTTACCTCCTTTAGAAAGTTATAATCTAGACGGAAATATGGTAGAGATAAGTTTGACAAAACATCAAGTTTATGGGAATTCATCTGTGGACAAAAAACTAGTTATTCTGGTTGTCGATGACCATCAATTAATATTGACTGGTACTCTCGATGTCTTAAGTCGTCAGTATCCCGAAGCATCTATTATTAAGGCTCAGAGTCGGAAGGAGACACTTTCTCAATTTCAAGATCGCCAGTTTGATCTGATTGTGATGGATTTATCAATTCCCGATCGGCAAGGGGAGACAGCAGAAATTGATACCGGAATTAAGCTGTTGCAAGCTTTGCTCCAAGAATATCCCAATTATAATTTTATGGTGCAAACTAGCTATGTGAAGGCGCTAATCCGCATCAAACATGAGATTGATAATCATCAAGGGGGGTTTGCGATCGCAAATTCACGAACGGCAAAACACCATTCAACACACTTTTTCTGTAATTCATAATGGGCCTTTGCAAACTCTTGCTTATGCGTTAAAGCACATGCGGGCTAAAGATATCCCTTATGAACACTTGCTGGGACAATTTGAAAAGCTGGATTGTGAAATTAGAGAAATTGGCGAATTCCTCAAACTCGAAGCATTAACTACAGAGGAAAGTTTGCGTTTAGGTAGCGGGTTAATTATTGAATTGAATCGATCGCTTCACGATTTGTTATATGAAGTTTATTCGAGTACCTTAGAACGTAAAGACTTTGAAAATTTTAAAACATTAAAAGTAAAAATTCGCAATTTTGATCCAATTGATAATAAGTATTTAAGCGTGGAAGATAAACGGGGAATTTGTCTGTTCTTAGAAGAAGCGTTGTGTAATGTTGGTAAACATGCTCAAGGAGTCAAGCGTGTAGAAGCATCAGGTATTCATAGTTTAAATAAATATAAATTGTCGGTGAAAGATAATGGTTTGGGAGTTACATCAAAATTAGAAAATAAAGGCACAAAGGATTCTAAAATACTTGCTCAACAACTAAAAGGAGAGTTTCGACGCGAATCACTTTCTCCTCGCGGGACTATCTGCGAACTTAGTTGGAAACTTCAGAAAGAATGGCTCTATCGGCTCTTTCCTGAAACATAATATAAAATTCATACAGGATAATTTAGGAGTCAGAATAGGCTATGCCCCGCTACGCTCTCCTTCGGCTAGAAGCACGAAGGATTCTAAACTGATGTTGCTACGGGGTCTAAAAGACCTGCTCCGCAACGTTAACTAATCAAAAAAAATCAATTAGTTTGGTACTGTCAAAATACCCTACCCACCTCGACTAGATTTAACCCCAGTTGTATGGCTACTTTTGTAATTTAAATCTTGACCGAACAAGGCAAAAGTAAAAAGTAAAAAGGCAAAAGAAATATTGAATTTATCTTTCTTTTTACTTTTTACTTTTATCTTTTTACTTGTTTATACGTCCTTAATCATTTCCCCTGAATTTATTTATGGGGATTATCTTTTTACTTTTTACTTTTTACTTCTTAAGTATCCTTCTTTTAAAGATGGGTTGTTCGTAAAGATTGTACTTCCATTTTACCATAAAGATTGAAGGGTAAATCAGACAGCTAGCTTTCATCCCCCGGCTAGAAGCCGGAAGTTCTCAGCATATTATTGATAGAATTGTCAGAAACCCAGTTTTCTCATTATCTATATCTGACTGACAATCCCCATTTAGTTACTATATAGCCTTGCAATTCTATTCCAAGGCTAGGGCGTTTATTAAGGGTACAGCGAGAACAAGACTAACCCACACTCTAATTGATCGCATCACCGAACAAGGCAAAAATAAAAAGTAAAAAGTAAAAAGAAAGAGGAATAAAATCGGTTTGAAGCCCCTGAATTTATTTATGGAAAAGGAAATAAAGATTTGTTCCGTTAGCGTAGCGGCACGAAGTGCGACACGACATGCTGTGAAACAAGGCCTCCTTTTTAAATCCCCTAGATTTATTTATGGGGATTATCTTTTTACTTTTTACTTTTTACTTTTTAATAGTAACAGGGGGCTAAATACAGGGAAAAAAGTTTGTTTTGCTCGTGTAATAACCAATATTTTAAGACGGTAATAAAACATTATGCATCGTATAAGTAGCGCATCGGGTGGATGGAATCAGTCAGAGGGCTTAATTTTTCTAGAACAAACTCCAGCGCCTTTTGTGTTGATTACGGCTGCGGATACTGACATTCAAACTTTAGCAGTTGCAGTTCCCAAATTACCTCCACACTTTCCGGCATTACGAGTCGCCAATCTGTTGCAGTTGCAGCAACAGTTAAGTATAGATACTTATGGTGAGCAAGTTTTGGAACTCGCCGAGGTAATTATTTTGCGGCTTTTGGGAGGACGTTCTTATTGGAGTTATGGCTTAGAAGTAGTACAAGAAATTGTGCAACGTAATGGTAGAACCCTCATTGTAATGCCAGGTGACGATGCTTTTGATCCCGACTTAATTTCTCAGTCTACCGTACCTGTTGGTATTGCTAACCAGGTATGGCAGTATTTTAGCGAAGGTGGCGTAGAAAATTTTGTTAATGCTCTCCAATTTATCTCTGATAATTGCCTGTTAACTGCATACAATCCGCCATTACCCCGTTCAGTTCCGCGAGTGGGATTGTATGAATTGGGAATGGGGCATGGGGCATTGGGCATTGGGCATGGGGCATGGGGGCAAGAGGGTAAGAGGACAAGGGGACAAGGAAAATTAGAGACTGATTCGTCCACCTCGGAACTCGGTTCATCCACCTCAGAACCTCATTCCAAATTCCAAATTCCAAATTCTCAATTCCCAATTCCCAAAATCGGCATTCTTTTTTACCGCGCTCATTATTTAGCTGGAAACACTAAAGTAATTGATGCTTTATGCCAAGCTTTGGTACAGCAAAATTTACAACCAGTACCAGTATTTGTTTCCTCATTGCGTGAACCTGATGTTCAAGCGGAGTTGAGTGAATTTTTCCAACCCAAGGAAGCTGAATCAATAGCTGTGCTGTTGAATACCACGAGTTTTTCTCTAGCACGGTTAGAAAGCGAAACACCCCAAGTTGAACTATGGGAAAAATTAGATGTACCTGTATTGCAGGTAATCCTTAGTGGCGGATCGATTGAGCAGTGGGAGTCACAGTTTCAAGGGCTTTCTCCCCGCGATATTGGGATGAATGTGGCGCTACCAGAAGTAGATGGGCGAATTATTACTCGTGCTGTGTCTTTTAAAGCAGTACAAACTCGTAATCCTCATTTAGAGACAGATGTGGTAATTTATGAACCAGTCAGCGATCGCATCGAGTTCGTTGCTAAACTAGCAGCAAACTGGGCGCGTCTACGTTCCAAACCACCCCAAGAACGGCGAATTGCCCTAATTTTGGCAAATTACCCCAACCGCAATGGACGGCTTGCTAATGGCGTGGGATTGGACACCCCAGCTAGTTGTGTAGAAATCCTGCAAGCTCTACATCTGGCTGGTTATGATGTCGAAAATCCACCCACTGAAGGAGATGAGTTGATTCAACGGCTGACAGATGGCGTAACAAATGATCCAGAAGGACAAGAATCGCTTCCAGTACACCAAAGTCTTTCTTGGGAAGAATATCAAGAATATTTCGCTTCTTTACCGCCAGCAGTTCAGCAAGGTATTAGTGAAAGGTGGGGAATGGGGCATGGGGCATGGGGCATGGGGCATGGAGATGAGGGAGATGAGGGAGAGAAAGGAGACAAGAGGAATACCCAATACCCAATGCCCAATGCCCAATGCCCAATTCCCATTTCTGGAATTCAACTCGGCAACATCTTTGTGGGAATTCAGCCGCCAAGGGGTTATGATAATGACCCCAGTTTGAATTATCATGCGCCGGATTTAGAACCAACCCATGCTTATTTAGCTTTCTATTATTGGGTAAGAGAATGTTTTGGTGCTGATGCTGTTGTTCATGTAGGGAAACACGGAAATCTAGAATGGCTACCCGGTAAAAGTGTGGCTTTATCCAGCAATTGTTATCCAGAAGTGGCTTTCGGCGCACTTCCTCACCTGTACCCGTTTATTGTTAACGATCCTGGGGAAGGTTCCCAAGCTAAACGTCGCGCTCAAGCGGTGATTATAGATCATTTAACGCCGCCTATGACTCGTGCCGAACTCTACGGTTCTTTGCAACAGCTAGAAAATTTAATTGATGAGTATTATGAAGCGGACAGTTTAGATCCTTCGCGTTTGCCAGTAATTCGCGATCGCATCCGCGAACTGGTAATCAAAGAAAATCTCCACCTAGATTTAGGAATCTCAAATGAAACCGAAATTTTTAATTCGGAATCTCTAGTTTTGAATTCCATCGGTGGCTATCTTTGTGAATTGAAAGAAGCCCAAATCCGCGATGGGTTGCACATTTTTGGGCAATGTCCCCAAGGAAGACAGCTGCGAGATTTAATAGTAGCGATCGCTCGCATCCCCAATCGCCATTCTTTAGGTATTACCCGTGCGATCGCTCAAGATTGGAATTTAGACTTCGATCCCCTCACAGCCGATTTGTCAATGCCTAGCGGTGAATACTCAATAGTCAATGGCACAGAATGCCGCACCATCGGCGATATAGTCGAAGTCCTAGAAGAACACGCTGCCCTTCTAGTAGAACAACTAATAAATCAGGATTCTTGTAGAGACGCGATTCATCGCGTCTGTTCTGGCGGGGGAGACGCGATGAGTCGCGTCTCTACCTGGATACGCGATCGCCTCCTCCCAGCTTTACAGCAAACCCACGAAGAAATCACCCATTTATTGCATGGACTAGATGGCGGATACGTCCCCAGCGGCCCATCTGGCGCACCCACACGCGGCCGCCCAGAAGTTCTACCAACCGGAAAAAACTTTTATTCTGTCGATATTCGTGCCATTCCCACAGAGACAGCTTGGGATATTGGTAGAAAAGCTGCTGAAACCCTGGTTGAATATTACACTCAAGAAAATGGCGAGTATCCCAAAACACTAGGTTTGTCATTGTGGGGAACAGCCACCATGAGAACAGGCGGTGATGATATTGCCGAAGCATTAGCTTTACTCGGAGTCCAGCCAGTGTGGGATGGTGCAGCGCGGCGAGTAGTGGATTTTGAAATTTTGCCCTTAGCGATTTTGGGAAGGCCCCGTGTAGATGTCACCTTGCGAATTTCGGGATTCTTCCGCGATGCTTTCCCCAACTTAATTGACTTATTCGATCAAGCAGTATCAGCAGTAGCAGATTTAGATGAACCGCCAGAACAAAATCCTCTAGCGGATGCAGTTCGCCAAGAGACTGATTTGTGGACAAGCCAAGGTTTGAGTTTAGAAGAAGCCGTGGTGCGATCGCGCTATCGCATCTTTGGCTCTCGCCCAGGCGCTTACGGTGCAGGACTCCAAGGTTTAATGGAATCACAAAACTGGACAGATGACGAAGATTTAGCCCGCGCCTACATTAACTGGAGTTCTTACGCCTACTCTTCGGGAGCAGGGGATGCAGGGGAGGATAAAATTCCCAATGCCCCATGCCCAATGCCCCATGCCCAATCCCCAATCCCCAATACCGAAGCCTTCAAACAACGCTTATCCCAAATGCAAGTTGTACTGCACAATCAAGATAACCGCGAACACGACTTACTCGATTCTGACGATTATTACCAATTTCAGGGTGGTTTAACAGCTGCGGTGCGTTCTCTACAAGGTAAAAATCCCAAAACATATTTTGGTGATAATTCCATACCCGCCCAACCACGAGTCCGTCAACTCAAAGAAGAAATTTCACGGGTGTATCGTTCTCGTGTCGTTAATCCCAAGTGGATTGCCGGAGTCATGCGCCACGGTTACAAAGGTGCTTTTGAAATGGCGGCGACGGTAGATTTTTTATTCGCTTACGATGCTACAGCTAAATGTGTCGAAGATTATATGTATCAAGGCATAGTAGACGCTTACTTGCTCGATCCATCTGTATCAGAATTTATTCAGGAAAAGAACCCTTACGCTCTGCGTGATATTGCTGAAAAATTATTAGAAGCACACAAGCGCAATTTGTGGGAGGATGTAAGCATAGGAACACTAGAAGCTTTAAGAAACCTAGTACATCAAGCCGAAGCAGTTATCGAAGAAAAATCAATGGTGTAGGAAACAAACATGGAAAATCTTGCGTATTTACACCTAGCTTTCGCCTACGAAGACAGCAACCCCAGTGAATTGGTATCCCTCAGTTCTTTGTTTAACAAAGCAGCTGCGCCAGACTGGAAACGGCTTTCTGGTAGGGCTTGGAAGTATATGTTGCCCCTTGCTCTGTCTCTCTCAATTCTTGGCGCTGTCAGTAGCGTCATAGCACTGGAAGCAGGCGATCGAGGCCCTTCTGTCAGAAATCTCCAACAAAAGTTAAAAACAGCAGGTTTTTACCAAGCTTCTGTCACCCAAGTATATGACACATCCACACAAGAAGCTGTGCGGCGCTTCCAAAGTGCCGCAGGTTTACCAGTGGATGGCATTGTGGGAGCAAACACCCTGCAAAAATTAGAAAGCTGGCAAGCTAACAAGCCCAGTACTACAAATAGACAAGCGAAAACTGTTGTAAGTACACAAGCCACAAAGCCCAGCACTACTACAGCAACTACCCAGCGCCGTAATTCCAATTACCTTACTAAGGGGGATGAAGGTGAAAATGTCAGAGCTTTACAAGAACGCTTAAGAGTCGCCGGCTTTTATTACGGGAACGCCACAGGAATATTTGGCCCAATTACCGAAGAAGCTGTGAAGCGGTTCCAAGATTCTTATAAATTAAGTGTTGATGGAGTTGTTGGCCCAGCAACATTAGCTAAATTGCCGGGACTTGGCATCGGTGATGGTGAAGAGGCTCCCAAAAAGGTAGTCAATCGAGATAAACTCCGTGTAGGCGATCGCGGTGAGTCAGTTAGAGTTATCCAAGAACAATTGATCCAAGCAGGATATTTAGAGGGAGAGCCAAATGGTTACTATGGCCCCTATACTGCCGACGCTGTAAGGAGATTCCAAGCATCAAACTTCTTGAAAGCAAGCGGTGTCGCCGGCCCAACTACCAGAGCAAAATTATATAGCTCAGTTAATACTGCTAGCAAAAGCGAATTTAATACCTTAGAAATCCAAACCCGACTACGGGAGCGGGGTTTTTATAAAGGCAAGTTGAATGGTGTGATGGCAGATGACACCAAAAAAGCGATTAAACAAGCTCAAGAATTCTACGGCATTAGCCTCAAGGATCTTAAGAGCGGACGCTTTTAGCATCCGCTTTGGTGTCGTTAGTATCAGTCCCCAACTCGTTGCTAGCCTCTAGTAACAGCAAATTACAAACTGCTCAAAATTCCACTTATTTGGTTAACTTGAGTAGTTTCATCTGATCATCAACCCAAGTGCTAAAGCGGCATCAGCGCCCGTTGGCACTTGGGACAAACTGCATGAATGGTCATTTGACAATCAAGCAGGTGGAAACCTTCTTTTTGAGCGGTTTTCGACCCAATTTTTAAAATCGAGTCATTTTTAAACTCAATGGTTGAGTTGCATCTAACACAAATTAAGTGATGATGATGATGGGGATAAGGCTGGTTAATCTCATAATGCTTATGTCCTTCGCCTAGTTCTAGTTCCCGTAAAATTCCCATCCTTGCCATCAACTTCAAACTTCGATAAATAGTTGATAGACTGATCCCTTTACCATCAGTTTCTAGCCGATGATAAAGATCCTCCGCACTCAGATGTTCACCTTGCGGAAGTTCTTGAAAAATGTGTAAAATTGTTTCGCGCTGGGGAGTTAATCGCCAGCCTCGATCGTTCAGTTCTGCCTTGAGTGAAGTAGTTGTGTAGACAGTCATACTAATATTTCTCAACAAAGCTCGTTAATTGAGAATATAACAAATCTTGGGAGCAATTTGCAACAATCATTGCCTATTGAGAATCAATCCTAAATATTTAATAGCAATTCATCAAATCTAGATCAAAATTCAACTAATAAGCTGTAATCCATTTAATTTGCATACAGTTAATAGTTAGAATACTTGTAACGACTGTATCCCTTGACTTTAAATCTTGAATAAGTGAATTTTGAATTGCTTAGTTAATCCCACCTTCAAGATATCTGAGCAAAGGTCTGGGAAAACTTTTATATAACTAAATGCAAATTATTTGCTGTAAGTCTCTCAAAAGCTTTTAACGGAGTTTAGACATCGCTCCACAGACAGCAAGTTGTGTCTCAAGGTCTAAATCCCCCGGAGTTGCTCCTCTACAGCGCTTCTCTGCGAGACGCTTTGCGCTAGGCGAAGCTATGCCGAAGGCTTTACGCGCATCCTGCGGCGGGGGAGACCCCAAGACCGCACTCCTCTTCATTACAAAACTTAATTACGTTAGCGACAGAAAAAATCGAGTCCGCGATCGCAATTACGAATTATTTTAATGTCCTTTGTCCCTAGTCATTTGTCAAGTGTAGTTTTCTAATGACAAATGACTAATGACAAGTGACTCTTAAATTAATTAAGTTAGAGACTCCAAATAATCGCGGATAAGGTTGCGACGTTTGGGTTGGCGTAGCTTTTGCAAAGCCTTAGATTCAATTTGTCTGACTCGTTCGCGCGATAAGTCGAGAGCGCGGCCAATTTCTGCTAAAGAATAAGGATGACCATCTGCCAAACCAAACCGCATCAAAATTACATCGCGTTCGCGGCTAGTCAAATCTGACAGCAGGTGATGCAAGTCTCTTTGTAAAGATTCTCGCATTAACATTTCTTCTGGGGTTACGCAGTCAGTTTCGAGTAATTCGCCTAACTCAGTGTCTTTATCTTTGCCGACTTTGGTTTCCAAAGAAACGGAGCGAGGAACCCGTAACAAAACTTCTCTGACTTGAGTCGGTGTCATCTCTAACTCAGTTGCTAAATCTTCTAGAGTTGGGGTGCGACCTTTTTCTTGAGCAATTTTGCGTTGAGCCTTTTTGATTTTGTTTAACTTTTCGGTAATATGAACCGGTAGGCGGATCGTGCGACTAGAAGTTGCGATCGCTCTTGTAATTCCTTGACGAATCCACCAGTAAGCATAAGTACTGAAGCGATAACCCTTAGTGGGGTCAAATTTTTCTACAGCCCGCTCCAAACCTAGCGTGCCTTCTTGGACTAAATCCAACAATTCTAAACCGCGATTTTGATACTTCTTAGCAACAGACACAACTAGGCGAAGATTAGCCTTAATCATGTGTTCTTTTGCTTGCAGTCCTTGAGTCTGAACTTGCTCCAACTCTTCTACAGTCAACTTGGCGATTTCTGCCCAGCGACGTTTGCCATCTGCCAAAGTCGGCCTAAGATCGGATAAGATTATGTCAGCAGTAGCAGCCCACCTTTCTAAAGAAGGGCGATGTCCTAATTCTGAGGTTAGACGTTCTTGAACTTCAACTAATCTCAGATAAGGTGTAATCACTTCATCCCCTTGCTTTGCGGCGTTAGCAAGTACTATCCGCATCCGCAAGTAACGTTGGACTTTTTGAGCTTCTGAAACCTCTTCATCTCGCCCCAACAAGCGAACCCGCCCAATCTCTTGAAGATATAGGCGTACTAGGTCTGTACTCCGGCGGTTAGTGCTAGCAGCAAAGTTAGCATTGTCAGCAGAAGCCATTTCTAGCTCCTGTAGGTCATCTACCGATAACTCGCTTTCATCAACCGTGAGATCCGAGTCCAAAGCCTGGCGAGACTTTTTGGTGTTGTAGGGTGCGTCTGCATAAAAAGATGTTGCTGGCATAAAGATCGTCTCAATGGCTCCAGGTAACAATAGATTTCGGTCAGCTTAGATTACGGTCAGCTATTCAACTGTTGCTATTGTTCCCGTGAATCACGATGAACTAACATAGTTGAAGATTCCATTGCAATTTTTTTTAGAAATTAACTGTAATGGTTTTATTGGATACAAGATTACTGAACTGAATCGGCTGCTAAATTTTTGATTTAACCAATAGCTATGCAAATTGGCAGCTAGGCTTTCAATATTTCAACTACTTAGTTAACATTTCAACCTTGACGGTTTTGAATAGTAACTTTTGTAACACAGTATAAACATCCTTGATTGAATGTCATCTTTATATTTGGCATAGTCACATTTACATGGCTACAAAACTAATATCCTGACGATTTAGCAATTTTTTCTCAGGATTATTTAGGTATAAGTAGAACTATAAGTAGAACTAATAGATATTGGGGAAGTAATTAGGATTAACGGCAAAAATTCTATCGATACGGAGATAGAAAAGGTGGGGAAGTTATTAAATACTCTCTGCGTGTCCTGTTAACCCGTCAATTTCAACCCTACCCTATGAATAAATTAAGGGTAGGGATTGCCGAGATCCAGACTATTGACCTCAGAATACTTTACGCAGTTCCAGATGGGCAAGAATATCTGAGCGATCGCGCCACACAAAACGTAACTTTTTGTTAGCGAACATCTGTAACTGGTCGCTAATATGGGGCGATTTGGGTTGAGTTGCATTGCCGTAGCTGGTGAGTGCCATTGCCCTTACAGGGTTAGAAAATTCAATTGCAGCAACATAAGAATCACCTCCAACAGCTTGGAACTGTCCATTTTCTCCGGGAGCGAAATAGAGTGCCCGAAAAATTCCCATGTTGCCATCCCCACCATTACTAGGTAAATCCAAATCACCCAACCGTAGCCGAAAAACCTTGCCCCACGGGACATCAAGCGCACCATAAGTCTTTTCTATCTTAGCTGCTACCGCTTCTAGCGTTGCAACTGCACTTTCAGGATTAGCTAAACCATCGGGTGTAGTGCGTGGAGAATTTTCACTCCAAGGTTTACTAAAAGTTTTATCCCAGTCCATCTGTTGATTCCAAAAAGCAAATAGTACTGCTCCCCGACTATCTGCATTAGCTTGTCGATCCCAGGCTTCTAAGACATTAGCTGCTTTTTGCCCTAAGTCTTTACCATACTTGCGTGCAGCCGGAATTAAATCATCCAAAATCCGATCGGCTAGTTCCATCCGGGTAGAGTGCTTGTCTGCAACCATTTTGTCAAAAGAGATTTTGTTATCCTCAGCCAACATCCTTACAGAACGTTGGGAACGGAAATCCATGAAACGAGGAGCCATGTAAGGTGGGTAATCATCTGCTTTAATAGCAGCTGGAAAAGTAGTTGTCCAAGGTGGGTCATTGGTATTTTGCAACCAGCCACTTTTAGGGTCAACTATGCGCGGCAAATCTTGATAAGGATGTATTTTCGTCCACAAGGTTTTAGATGTATTCCCTGAGATTAGACCTTGCCAGTATTTAAAATCACCAAAGGAGCGCACTGGAACTTGACCGTTGAATAAGTGCATAATATGCCCTTCTCTATCTGCATACATCACCGTAAACATGGGCAGTTGTAGGCGCTTGAGTACTGTTTGAAACTGGTTAAGGTTTTTTGCTCGGGCCATATCCCACCACTCTTGGAGTACACCTGGCCGATCGAGACCTGCAACTCTCAGTGCTACGGGTTTACCATTTTTCTCGGTTACTACAGGCCCGTGAACAGAACTTTTGACTATTAATGGTTGTTCTTGCAAAGAGCCATCTTTCTGCTTCACCTTTAAGGAGAGGGTTTTTGTCTGGAAGTTAAGAACTTTGTTATCAAAGCGGTATCCATTACCTGCCGGTGTGAGTTCATAAACATCCCAACCATCGTAGGTGTTAACGGTGTGAGTCCAGCCTAAGTTATTGTTAAAGGCGATCGCTAATACGGGAATACCTACAAGTGTCGCCCCATAAGCATCAATACCTGGGGCGGTGATTTGGGCTTCATACCACAAAAATAAATCTGACCAAGGTAGATGGGGGTTTGCAAGCAGCATAGCATTCCCACTTGCAGAATGACTTGGTGCGATCGCCCAACCATTAGATCCCACTTGCAACTTTTTTTTGCTCAGGTCTAATGCGTCTCCAGGATTGACCACAAAGGTGAAATTGAGTACCCGATGTAAGTGAGCCATGACATCTTCTGCCTTGACTGGTAACACCACCTCAACTTCATCATCAATCAAGTTACGATTTTGGGAAGCATAAGCATTGATCCCGTTAGCAAAAGCATCAAGATAACTACGAAAACTTGGAGTCTGGGCTTGATACCAAGAACGAGCGCGTTCTGGTACTCCAGCAGTTTGTACCCAACGATCTGAGTCTAAGTATTTCTCTCCCCAATACTCCGCCGCGCGTCCCCGTGCTTGACCATAGAGACGCAAAAGCAAATTTCCATGACTTTGCATTTGTGCCCAGCCAAAGGCATGAAATGCACTTTGGTCATCTTTCCCGTATATATGCGGCACACCATAAGTATCCCATAATATCTCTGTGGATTTTGTTGGTACAGCTATAGTGCCGCTTCCGACAAACAAAACCAGTATCAAACTGAGTATTAAGGGTAAAACACGACGTATTGATTTTCTTTTGTAAACCCTAACTAAAACATCAATCCTCATGAACACCACCATGTCCAGATGTAACGCTGGGAATTGGGAATCGTGTAAAAATAAGTTGAACAATTTAATATTTGTAGTAGTGCGGCATCTTACCCGCGCTTATTTTTACTTGATGCCTTGGGAATTGGGAATTAGTTAAGAGAGTAGGACTTACGCACTGTACAAAAGAAGCATCTTGTGTATCAACGTAAATAGGTCGTTTTAGGCTTTTGGAGGGCGCTTTTGATTGCTGGCGATCGCCAAAATATGATTCAAAAACCTAGCCAGAAGCCTTGAAAACCATACCTGTTATTTTCGCTTTTCTGTCAATGCGTAAGTCCTAGAGAGTAACTTTTTCAATAATTCCCTTTTGTCATTAGGCCACAGTAACTAGTACAGGACAGAGTAAACCTATCTATCTGCCATCTTAAAATTAACCAGACACGTTGTTTAATAAGCCCCTTAATGAAGAGTACTGAGTCGGTAAAAGTATGAGTAGACAAACTTCTACGACAGTGTACTAGTCTCATTCCCCATGTCCAATGCCCCATTCTCCATTCCCAATTTCCAATTCCCCTTTGACAATACCACTTTATTGAGAAATAATATCAAAGCTGAAACGGTATCCTTGATTCATTTTAAAAACTTGGGGAAAGTCTCCAGGATAATATAATCTATATATTTATCAAGAAAGACTATTAATTATCATGATTAAAAAGCTTTGAAAAACAACCGATCAGTAGAGCGTAATATTTTGAAGTGACGGCAGGATCATGATAAAAAGAGTGCGTTACGAACTCAGTTCTAACACAACGCCAGTTGCTACAACGCAGGGAACCTCCCTTCGGGTTCACCAGTCGCCTACGGCGCTGGATTCACCGCAACGGCTCCTCTACAATACCTAAATTCGTTCAAAAATCAAAGATTAATCCCATATCGCTCTCATCAATCACCTAACTACAAACCATAAACAGTCGTGACAATCACATCAAAATCTCCTATAGCACCTAATAAGGCTAGCAATTCAGCCCATCCTTTACAGCGCGTGCTGAAATATGGAAGACGCTATCGCCAACAAATTTGGCAAGCAATATCATTTTCAATCACTAATACGATATTAGATTTAGCACCACCGTGGTTGATTGGTACTGCGGTAGATATTCTCGTCAAAAAGGATGATTCCCTAATTGCAAAATGGGGAGTGAAAGATATATTTTCACAATTTTTGTTGCTTTCATTTATCACTGTCATTATTTGGGTATTTGAATCACTTTCTCAGTATGCTTACGATCGGCTGTGGCGTAATTTAGCTCAAAATATTCAGCATCATTTACGCTTAGATACTTACAATCACGTACAAGAATTAGATTCAGCTTATTTTGAAGAAAGCAGCACTGGGAACTTAATGTCAATTCTAAATGATGACATCAATCAATTAGAAGAGTTTTTAAATTTCGGAGCTAATGACATCATTCAGATTAGCACCTCGCTGATAATTTTAACTATTGGTGCTTTCTGGGTTTTACCTCCCTCCATTACCCTAGCAGTAATCTTACCAATGCCATTTATTGTTTGGGGTTCTTTAATTTATCAAAAGCGCCTAGAAGTTCGTTATGCTGATGTGCGGGATAAAGTAGGTTATCTGAATTCACGACTAGCAAATAATCTCACTGGAATTAACACAATTAAGAGTTTCACTGCTGAAGCTTATGAAAGTGCTAGATTAGCCGAGGAAAGCGAAGCATATAGAAAAAGTAACATCAAGGCAATCAAACTTTCGGCTGCATTTATTCCCATAATTAGAATGCTAGTTTTAATTGGGTTCACAGGCTTACTATTTTGGGGAGGTATGGCAACATCTGCGGGGATTATATCGATTGGTAATTACAGTGTTTTACTAGTTTTAGTCCAGAGGTTATTGTGGCCATTGGTGTCATTAGGAGAAATATTTGACAAATATCAAAGGTCAATGGCTTCTGTGAATCGTGTCATGAATTTGTTGGATACTCCCATCAATATTATTAGGGGCGATATTTCTTTAAATGTTTCTCAGTTACGTGGTGAAATTGATTTTAAACAAGTAACTTTTGCTTATCAAGAAAGAGAACCAGTAATTAAGAAACTATCCTTACATATTCCTCAGAGCCAAACTATTGCTATTGTTGGCTCTACTGGTTCCGGTAAAAGCACTTTAGTTAAATTACTATTGCGCTTTTATGACATTTCTTCTGGAAAGATTACTATTGATGGGATTGATATTCAAGATTTAGATTTACATGATTTGCGTCGCAGTATCGGCTTGGTAAGTCAGGATGTATTCTTATTTCATGGTACTATTGCTGAGAATATTGCCTATGGTACTTTTGATGCCAACGATGAACAAATAATTAAAGCTGCCAAAATTGCTGAAGCCCATGATTTTATTATGCGACTCCCTCAAAAATATGAGACGATAGTTGGAGAACGGGGTCAAAAATTATCTGGTGGACAGCGCCAAAGAATTGCGATCGCTAGGGCTGTGGTAAAAAATCCACCTATATTAGTCTTAGATGAAGCTACATCAGCAGTGGATAATGAAACCGAAGCGGCAATTCAGCGTTCTTTAGAAAAGATTACTGTTAATCGAACAACCATAGCTATAGCTCATCGTCTTTCTACTATCCGTAATGCTGATTGCATTTATGTAATGGAATATGGCGAGTTAGTTGAGTCGGGAACTCATGAAGAGTTGTTAGATAAGAATGGGATTTATGCTAATTTGTGGCGTGTGCAATCGGGGATAAAATCAAAGTGAGGTGGTTGCTCAAATTGTATATAAATCATCATTATTGAGCAACACAAAGGTGAGGCAATACATTATTCTGATTGCCTCTTATAGCGTTTCTTAATCATACAAGGTACATCATAGCCCCCTCTCGAAAAGCGGCTACAGTGTAGACACAAGTTGACCAGTATAGGTTTCAACTCTTCTAGTAGTTTCGTAGGGTGCGTTATGGACACGCCGAAATAACAAATGCGTTTCGGAGACGCTACGCGAACGGGTGACACTCCTGCGTCGCTAACGCTCAAGTTGGGAAACCCCTACGTATATTTCAAAAATCAAATATCAGTCCTATTCCTATATAGAGCGTATTGCGGGTAAATGAAGTACATGGGTAGGGGCACAACATGTTGTGCCCCTACGATGATCTATACCTCACGCCTGTTGCAATCTGCTGTATGTAAATTCTTGACAATGTATAGAACCCTGATTCCGCATCCAGAACTGTCACATCGCAATTAAATGGAGCTATTTAGTACAAAAGAACTAATTTTTGTGAGAGTTTATCAGAGCTAAATAAGAATAATTCCTTTTCAGTTCGGCTGGGTGGACAACTAATAAAAATAATAATTATTCTCATATAAGAGAGGATGTTATTAGCATTCTCTCTTCCTGTGATTGTAATTCGATAATGATTTGATTTTGTATAATCAACTCAAATTTCCCGCACAAATTTTGAACAAAAATGTGAAAATTTTAACTAGTCAGCTACGCAGGCATAGAACAAAGATGTTTAGTAGTACAAAGCCAGATGAGAAGAAAATCAGATTTACGTAAATTATCACAAACTATTGAAAAATCTCTCAAAAGTGCTGAAGCCAAACTAAAAAAATTATCCCAAGAGAAGTTTAGTTGTTCATCTGACGCGACCAAGGCTTTATCAAAAATATCGAAATTATTTAAATACCATCAAGTATATTTGATTGAAATCACCGAAAATTTGCCATCTAAAAAAGATGAGAAACAAGACAAATATTATCAAATTTCTGCAAGTGTCTCAAAAAACGAAAATGCAATTGATATGGAAACTACAAGCGCTGGACGTTTCATTATTGCCACAAATGTTTTAGAATCAACCGAGTTAAGCAATGATAAAATGATTACTGAATATAAAGCGCAGCAGTCATGTGAACGAGATTTAAGTTTCTGAAAGATCCACTGTTTTTTGCAGATAGTATTTTCCTTAAAAGCCCAGAAAGAATAGAGGCTTTGGCAATGATTATGGGATTATGCTTACTAGTCTACACAGTTGCTCAACGACAAATTAGGGCAGCTTTACTAGCCTCACAATCAACTGTTAAAAATTAGTTGGGTAAATCAATAAATAACCCCACATTAAGGTGGATATTTCAATGCTTTCAATCAATTGATCTTGTGATGTTAAACCAGGAAAAAGATATTTCTAATTTAACTCCAGAGCGAAATTTAATTCTCAAATTATTACCAGAACATTGCCGCCTTTACTACACCTGTATAACTTAATTTCTTTGAGATTTTGAATATGTAACTATGTTGATATGGACTATCTAATTTTATTATTAGTCCTAAATTATTATGTTGATTTTCTACTTGTTTTCCAATCTATATAAGCTCGAATTAATAACTAGATAAAAACTCTAGTATTTTCTTATTAACTCACTCTCAAATTACTTTATTTTTTATTTGGCTCTGCATTTATATTATGCAGCTTAAATGCCGATTAGCTTAACACAAATTAAGCAAACACCATATCCACACCAGTATATTCCTTATGCAGAAAATAATATTTGGTATGACACTGTTAGCCAACTTGCTCAGAACCGAGTTGCTAATCAGCAGGATTGGACTAATTTACTATCACTTTTCAAACTTGAAGAATATGTTAATTCCCCTGTTTATGAACTAAAACCATAAAGGTAGTAAGAAAAATCATTTAATATGCAAAAATTAGTAGTAAGTAAGTCGGTGAAAATAAATCAAACTATGTTAACTAATATAGCGCTTCTCGAATGGATGCAATACACTTTGACCTCTCTTCAAACCTCTCTCCCAACCTCTCCTCTACAAGGGGAGAGGCTTTGAATCTTACTCCTACTCCCCTTCCCTACAAGGGAAGGGGCTGGGGTTAGGTATGTATTTCTTGCAATTGAAAACCGCTATATAAAGCTAGATGAATTTAGTTCTTAGTAAAGGCTTTAGCCCTTTTCTTAGGACTAAAGTCCTTACTACAAACATTGAATTGTTTACACGGTTCGACTTAATTTGATTTCAAAAATTATTATTATTATTGAAATCATAAGCGTGACTTTATACACCTTAATTCCCGAACATGGAAAAAATTTTCAGCTTGAGTTTCAATGAAGGGCACACAGCAAAAGCTGCTACAGTATCCGAAGCAGGAGAATTGTCTGATGTGCTTGAGCAAATGGGGCTGGTTGGTTCCCATCCGATTTTAGTCATCGTTGGTGGTGCAAGTCAGATGAGCAAAGCTGACTTTGTGCGTATCGAAAGCTTGTTTGTGGAAGTATTAGCCCCAATAGCGCAACGTTTAGAAGCATATATTGTCGATGGTGGTACAGATGCGGGAGTAATGCAATTGATAGGTAATGCTCGTCATCAAATCAATGCTCAATTTCCACTGATTGGGGTAGCGCCTACAGGAAAAGTCATTCTACCCAATCAGACTAAATCTAGTGATGATGCTGCACTTTTAGAACCGCATCATACTCATTTTATCCTAGTCCCTGGAAATAATTGGGGTGATGAATCTCCTTGGATAGTAGAAGTAGCAACCATACTAGCTGGCGGCGCACCTTCGGTAACAGTGCTGATAAATGGTGGAGAAATTACCTTTCTTGATGCTGCTAACAGCGTCATCGCCGGACGCTTGGTGATGGTAATAGCAGGTAGTGGTAGAACAGCCGATAAACTTGTCTGTGCATTAAATGGTGAAGCTACAGATGAACGTGCTGAAAAATTAGCTGCTTCTGGTAAGTTGCAAACCATTCATTTAGAGGCGGATTGGGAAAAGTTAACTCACACAATTACACGTTTACTTTCTACTTAACAATACGTTCCCAAAAAAAGATATTTTTCGGTAGGAGCAATTCATGAATTGCTCCTACTATGTGTAGTTTTGTGTCAGTCCTAAAATCAAGTTTAACTGGCCCATATCGTCAATTCAATACCCACTCAGATGCCTACACTATTTTTGCTGAACGCGTCGAACAGTATATTCAGCAAGACTTACAGGGCTTTATTTCCCAGTTAACAGAATCACATCTTGGGTGGCAGATGGTTCTTCTGGGATGTCTGCTAATATCTCTGCAATGGTTTGACCACTGATTATCAGGCTATCACCATGTAACAAATCATGTACAAGTAGCATTTTCATGACTTGGGGAATGCCACCAGCTTTGTGCAAATCTGTAGCGACATATTTACCACTTGGTTTTAAATCACACAAAACTGGAACACGGGCGCGGATTGTTTCAAAGTCATCTAGGGTTAACTCTACATTAGCAGCACGAGCGATCGCTAAAAAATGCAACACGGCATTGGTCGAACCACCCTCTGGTATCGGCAATTCATGAATTGCCCATACCGCGCGAAACCCGATCGCTATTTATTCGCTAACTTGAATAACCACATATAAGAATGGGCCGACTCCAATAAAGCAGGCCCAAAACAGTATGCATTCTCTTGTTGTCTGCGTTTCTACTCTGTGGGAAGGCGCAGCGCATCTGCGGTTAAAAATCTTTCACAAACTCTGTTAAGAACCTAAATGCTTTCAAAATATAACTAGCACAATCTCTAGGAGAAGTGTTGTAAAACGATCGCCACGCAGTAGCCTTATCTTCATCATAGCGATCGCTGCGTTGACTATGATTCTCTAACCACGCTAACCGCACTGCATGACCAATTAACACATCCAACACGATATACTCTTCGATTTGCAGCTTGGGATTATTCGCTGCGATCGCACCTAATTCGATTAATGCTTCAATATTAACTTGGCGGTATTCTGGAGCTTCTATTTTATTCAGCAAATGCTCAACCAAGAGAGCAAAATTTCTTTCCCCTGCTGTCATTTCCGACAACATTATTTCACTATCTAAACGATTGCGCCGCTCTAGTTTATCGCCAATTACTAAGCCTTTGCAATGTTGCATTAATAGCCAAACTTGCTGAAAAAATTCTTTTGGTACGCGCCCCGTCGCACCCTCGGCTTGGCGAAACCGCCGCCAACCACCCGGCGGCACTTCTATTGCTTCGGCGATTCTTGGTAAAACCACCCAAGCAATATCACTTTCTTTTTGTTTGACGTGCAGTGATTCTTGCTGGCGTAACAGGTTACTCATACCAGTATATCCAGTTAATACCTGGCACAAGCGCGTTTTCACTTCAAAGGGTGAAAGTTGCATTAAGCGATCGTAAGCTTCATCTTGGGTAACGTGTAATTCCCGTGCTAGTTCGCTGGTTATCAACAGGATGAGATAGCCGACTCTCAGCGTTAGTAATCCTTGAAATAGTTCAGGTTCCGAGCGAATTAAGATGCCAACATAGATTAAAATCTCTTGAGTGAGGACGCGATCGCGGATATCCTCACGACAAAAATGATTAATTTTATCGGCAATTTCATCGTGGGACATGGGTACGGTAATCAAAGATGCTTCACTGTAAGCTTTCCCGACAGCAATCTGCTTACCCCTAACCAAAATACTCGTTACCGCATCTGATAGACTGATATCAACCATTTGGCGTAACCCCGCAGCCCGACGCACTACCGCCCAAATGCCTAAATCTCCAGCTTTGGTATAAACTTCATCGAGTAAATGGCCTACAGTGACAGGATATCCTGGGCCACCATATCCCGTATCAAATTCTGTTCCCTGCAAGCGAGTTAAAGTTTGTAATAACTCAATTTGCTCGTAAATATTCTCTGATGCACGCAAATAAGAAAGTAATAATCCGAAGTTGGTTTCACACTCCATTTGAAATTCTTGAGTATGCCCTAAGCGCCAGCTTTTCTCAGGATGATAAGCCAAATAATAGCAACGTGGGCTAGCATTTTTCACTGGCGATCGCGAAAATTCTGCATTTGGCAGAAAATCGATTCTTTGGATTCCAGCCGTTAGCATTAGTTGATTTAGCCGCCCTAATTTCACTCCCACACCGTTACAAATACCATCTTTCAGTTCTTGCATCAGTTCTAGTAATGCTTCCGAACCGATTTCTAACATGGTGTGCGTCAACATTAAAGTCAAGGTAGGACGGCCTAAATCGCTCCAATATTTTTGAATGTAAGCTAGTTCACTTCTAATTTGATCTAATAGAAAATGGTAATCAAGGGTTAAGTAGAACTGTTGAGAATCGGAAAATGAAGGCAAAAATACAATCGTTTCACCGCTAATCCGAAAGATTCTCGATGTTGTCAAACTCCGCAGCCGTCGCACTGGCCGCCCAGTTAAAGCAAGTTTATCATTACGTCCAATTTGGGTATAAATCGCTGAGAATTCTCCAGCTTTTCTTACCTGAATCGGTTCAACTTGGGTAGGTGTTTGTGTTTCAATTCCGTGAACTTCTAGTTTTTTTTGTAAATCTTCATCTTCTGCTAATAAAGCAATTTGTACCAACGATTCGCGCTGTTTTCCTACACATAAATGTCTTCCCAAAGGATCGATATCACCAACCGCTAGTAACTTTTCACTCAACATTTTACCAAGAAAATATAAACTCTGTGCCCACACCAAAGGAATATTTTCATTAGGTAAACGTGGTTGTGTTTGGGGTGCTAATTTTTCTGCTTCTATGTTTTCGGCTGGGACATAATATAGTTCTGGCAGCAACCGTAAACCATCTTGTTCTATAAGTAATAATTCTAAAAGTTTTTGGTATTTTTCAACTTGTTCTTGTTCGCCGCGAAATAATCCATCTAGAACTAAATAAGTGAAAAATAACGGCCATTCGCATTCAATATGCTCAAATTGCTTGAGTTCCCAAGGTTCGTAGTGTAAACGCTGACTATCTTCTAAAACGGTTTGGTGTCCATCACGCAGAAAGCGTTTACAGCCGTATTTACCTCCAAGTTTGTTGATAATATCGTTTAAAGTGCGATCGCGTAACTCCAAATCTTCCACTGCAAAGGCAGGGTAACTAATAATACTTAACAGCGCTGCATCAATTTCTTTGGAACCAGATTCCCTCGGTAATAGAGATTCTAAGGTAATTCTGGCGCGGGCAATTTCATCTGGTAGTACGTGAATCACCGATGCTTGACTACCACGCACACCAAACAAATCCAGTCCGTTGATAGCTTCTAAAGCCGCTTTTGCCATACCTACAGAACTGGCGTTTAACTCAGCGCTACCACGATTAATTTTATTCCCACGTTCCCAAATGCCGTAATCTGGTGTGCGGTAAGCTCGTCCAATGTAGTAAACCAAATTTTGGACGAAATTAACTTCATCAATCGTATAAATGATTTCCAATCCCCCAGCAGTCATTTGCCCCAACATCAGCAAAAATATAGATGTGGCATCAAGTTGCAAATGTCCCCATTCGTCATCACCAACAACAATGTCACCAGTTGCGGTATTATATTTGGCGTGCAATCCATCTAGTAGCGACTGAGTATGTTTAAATGTCTCTACTTTATGAGCCTGTCGCATCATCGCAAAGAGCAACCCGCGCATCAGTTTGACGACACTGTGTTCTAGTTCATAGGTGCGTCCCTTGTCGTCATCAATTTTGCGGTATGCAAGTCCTAAACCCCAAACTGCCAAAATGCTGTAAACGTTGTCTCGCACCCAGGCATCGGTATAATCGCCGTGGGCTGTAATCGCTGTACTCGCAGGTAGTAAACCAGTAATCGGATTTTGTCGAGTAAGAATTATTGTTTTAATTTGCTGGTAGTAATAGTCCAGACGAGTTAGCAATTCGGTAGATGTTTTCATGATTCAGTTCAGAACTAGTTGCAAAATTCAATCCTGTGACTCTAAACCAAGGCAGAACAAGTTCTGTAATGGTTGATGGGACAACATACTGCGTAGGTTAAGAATATTCGTAGGTTGGGTTGAGGCAATGCGTTACCCAACAACCCCGAAAAATGTCAACTACACATTTTTATTTTTTAGGCAAAACCTACGCAGTATTGAGGGTGGTGTGAGTTTATTATTATCCCCTGTTAATACGTCTCTGGGTACTTAATTTTAGGGAACCCAAACTAAAATACAATATTTGTTAAAATTTTCATCAAATTGACTAGACCTCTTGCAAAAGTCCCCTCCTCGCTTGCGGGGAGGGGAGACAAAGCGTAGCTTTGGCGGGGTGGGGTTCTTATTTCTGATTTATGCAAAAAGTCTACTCTCTTCAAACTTATACCTCAATACAGTTCAGTTAAGCATTTCTTTCTTCTCCTTCTTCTCCTTCTTCTCTTCCTTTGCGTCCTTCGCGTCCTTCGCGGTTCGTTAAAAAAATTAACTTTGCAAAGCAGTTTTAGCCTTAACTAAACCGTATTGACTTATACCTGTCATCTTTTCCAGACTTTATCAACCAAAGTTAACGTGAGTTCTATTGAGATTTAACCTTACCTTGATTCGCTAACTCTTTCGCCCTCGCCTGGGAATCAAACTTTAATTTATTATCCCACTGCTGTGCTTTGCGAAACTTTTCGACAGCGCCATTAATATCATGATTTCGCGCTAACTTCTCACCTTGGATGACTAGCGTTGTCGCCTCCAGCGCCTTACGGGATGGAGTTTGGCATGATCGCAACTCTTCTAACACTTCTGGATGGCCAATGAAGTAATTATTCAGCAAACTGCAACCACTGTGTAATAAATTATCGAAATCCAAATCCCATAAAATTATTGTTTTATCAGCACTAGCAGAAGCTAACTGTTGTCCATTGGGGCTGTAGGCGATGCTATAGACCCCACTCCTATGACCAGTCAGGGTTTTCAGGAGTTGACCACTGTTAACATCCCAGATTTTGATAGTGCTGTCATAACTAGCAGAAGCTAATTGTTGTCCATCAGGGCTGTAGGCGATGCTTCTGACCGCACTACTATGACCAGTCAAGGTTTTGAGGACTTGACCACTGCTGACATCCCAGATTTTGATGGTGTTGTCAGCACTAGCAGAAGCTAAGTGTTCTCCATTGGGGCTGTAGGTGACGCTAATGACCAAATTGCTATGACCAGTCAGGGTTTTGAGGAGTTTACCACTACTGACATCCCAGATTTTAATGGTGCTGTCTCGACTAGCAGAAGCTAACTGTTGTCCATTAGGGCTGTAGGTGACGTTCATGACCCAATCCTTATAATCAATCAGAGTTCTGATGAGTTTGCCACTGCTGACATCCCAAATTTTGATTGTCTTGTCTCGACTAGCAGAAGCTAACTGTTGTCCATTGGGGCTGTAGGTGACGCTAAAGACCGAACTGATATGACCAGTAAGAGATTTGATAAGTTTGCCACTGCTGACATCCCAGATTTTGATTGTCTTGTCATGACTAGCAGAAGCTAACTGTTGTCCATTGGGGCTGTAGGCGACGCTAATGACTCTTTCGCTATGACCACTCAGGGTTTTGAGGAGTTTACCACTACTGACATCCCAGATTTTGATTGTCTTGTCATCACTAGCAGAAGCCAACTGCTGTCCATCACGGCTGTAGGCGATGCTATTCACCTCTTTGCTATTACCAGTAAAGGATTTGAGGAGTTGACTACTACTGACATCCCAGATTTTGATGGTGCTGTCATAACTAGCAGAAGCTAACTGTTGTCCATTGGGGCTGTAGACGACCCTATAGATCCTAGCGCTATGACCAGTCAGGGATTTTAGGGGTTGACCACTACTGACATTCCAAATGTTGATGGTGCTGTCATCACTAGCAGAAACTAACTGTTGTCCATTGGGGCTGTAGGCGACGCTATAGACACCACTGCTATGACCAGTCAGGGTTTTGGGGAGTTGACTACTACTGACATCCCAGATTTTGATGGTCTTGTCGTCACTAGCAGAAGCTAACTGTTGTCCATTGGGGCTGTAGGCGACGTTTCTGACCACATCACTATGACCAGTCAGGGTTTTGAGGAGTTTACTATTGCTGACATTCCAAATTTTGATGGTCTTGTCGTCACTAGCAGAAGCTAACTGTTGTCCATTGGGGCTGTAAGCGATGCTATTGACCGCATCACTATGACCAGTAAGGGTTTTAAGGAGTTTACTACTGCTGACATCCCAGATTTTGATGGTCTTGTCGTCACTAGCAGAAGCTAACTGTTGTCCATTAGGGCTGAAGGCGACGCTTCTGACCGCATCACTATGACCAGTCAGGGTTTTAAGGACTTGACCACTGCTGACATCCCAGATTTTGATCGTCTTGTCGTCACTAGCAGAAGCTAACTGTTGTCCATTGGGGCTGTAAGCGATGCTATTGACCGCATCACTATGACCAGTAAGGGTTTTAAGGAG
>NZ_JBALDM010000001.1:0-318760 GCF_036917435.1 Nostoc sp. | reverse complement strand
TCCATTAATGAGCCTTTGAACTCCATTAATGAGCCTTTGAACTCCATTAATGAACCTTTGAACTCCATTAATGAACCTTTGAACTCCATTAATGAACCTCTGAACTCCATTAATGAGCCTTTGAACTCCATTAATGAGCCTTTGAACTCCATTAATGAACCTTTGAACTCCATTAATGAACCTTTGAACTCCATTAATGAGCCTTTATGCTCTGATTGCTGCTGTATATTAATAAAATTATTGTTTAAACAACGCCCAAGCCAAAAATCTCTCGGTATGATATAACGCTAATTGATTGCTCACACCGTTGAAAACGGCATCAAAAGCGTGTTCCGCCCAAGGAATTTCTAGAAAAACCGCAGTATTACCAGAGTTATCTAAACGTTCATACATCTGTCTGCCAAATCGCGCTTCTACCAAATGGTCACGACTGCCGTAAATTAATAAGGTTGGTGGTAAAGGGTGCGTTAAATAATTTATCGGTGAAGCAATTTGATATTGATTAGGCAACTCCTCTAAAGAACCACCCATAAATGCTTTTAAAACAGCGCGGGTGTTGATAGGATCGGGAAAAGGCGGTGTTTTGTATCCTCCAACTAAGTTAACAGGCCCATAATAGTTGACCACAGCCCGAATGGGTGGTGCATCTGGTTGATAAGCCGCTAACATTGCTAAATGCGCTCCCGCAGAACGTCCTATAAGTACCATGCGTTCTGGATCGGCTTCATAAACTGCTGCATGTTTGCGAATAAAATTCAAGGCTGTACGCACATCATCTAACTGGGCTGGAAACTGATATTTAGGTGCGTGTCGATAGTCGATCGCAAATACTGTATATCCCTGATGAGCGATATATTGATTAAACTCAGAATTGGCATGAGGATTGCCATATTGCCAAGCTCCACCATAAATTACTACCACTGCTGGATATTTACCCACCTCTGGGGGTTGGTAAACTTCCATTTTTAAAGGTACTCCCGCAGGAGAAGCAAAAATAATATCTTTTTGATGACGAGTTTTACCTAATGGAATACCTCCAAAAAAATTAACTAAGTTAAAGGGATGGGTTTGCATTTTAGCCCTTACTTGCATTGGAATTTGCTCTAGATAATTTGTTCCTAACCCTTGCTGCATTGCTTTAGCCATCTGTATTTGAGTTAGTGGGATATTCACTAGCACCCATGCACAAAGTATCAATCCTATTGAACTAAAAATGAAACATAAACGCCATATTTTACGGCGGCGAATGTATAAGAAAGAAAGTAATAAAGATAGTAAATTTAATATCAACAACCAAGGGCTGATTTCTGGCGCTCCTACTGCTAGGGTGAGTAAAAACATATTTGGAGCCGGAAGAATAATCCAAGAACTTAGAAATAGGCTTGCAAAACTTAGTAAGAATACAAACCATGAGAAAAGTATTTTGGGTTTGGGAAACATAAAAAGGAGTCAGAATACAGAATTCAGAATACTCTACCCATAAAGGGATAGAGTAATAGTCAAGAAACAAGGTTGAAAATTTGTTTCGCCCAGAAGGGGACGAGGTTTTAAACCAATATTCATCCGCCACTCGCACAGAATTCATGCTGTTAGCGGATAGCTATGGTTTAGCCCATTATGGCTTCTGAATTCTATTCATAAAAGAAAAACCTCACCCTGTCCCAATACTGCGTAGGTTTTGAATATTCGTAGGTTGGGTTGAGGCAATGCGTTACCCAACAAACCCCGAAAAATGTTGGGTTTCGTTCCTCAACCCAACCTACACATTTTTATTTTTTAGGCAAAACCTACGCAGTATTGCACCCTGTCGTATCTTTAATCCCTCTCCTTAGTAAGGAGAGGGACAGGTTTTGCATCGCAAAACCAGGGTGAGGTTTACCGCAAATCGCCTCACCAAAAACTTATCTGTACACCGTAGCCGATGCTTTGGAGAAAATCTAGGATGGTGCGTTAGCCTCCGGCATAACACGCCACTACAAAATGGGATTTGGGGTAATTAAATTATTTGTGTGTACACCGTAGCCTTATAAAGGTGAGGGACAGGTTTTGCTAGCTGAGGATAATTATTTCTCGATCAACCTAAACCTAAATGTTTTTGCAAAGCTTGGCGCATCACTTCTACAGGTACATTTTCCTGCTGTAACCAAATTTTTAAGGCTGCTGCCCCTTGTTGGACTAGCATTTCTAAGCCATCGATCGCAATTGCACCTTGTTTTTCAGCTTGCTCTAGAAATTGCGTCGGTTTAGGGATATATATTAAATCGTAAGCGATCGCACCTTTTGGTAAATTCGCTATTTCCTCTCCACTCAAAGGCGACTCATCAACTTTGGGATACATACCGATGGGGGTTGCGTTTACCAGCAGATTAGCTTGGGGAATTAGCTTTGATAATTCCTCCCATTGATGAACTTGCAAATTCTCGGCTATGGGTGAATTACTCCAACTATGGTGGAATTCTTGTAATCTCTGCACATTCCGCCCTACAACGTGAATTTTAGCAAAACCTAGTTGGTGACAACCTGCTACAACTGCCCTGGCTGCGCCACCATTACCTAAAATTACTGCTACCTTCTGACTCCAATCTTGCTTATAGGTTGTCTGCAAAGGGGCGATAAATCCTTCTATATCTGTGTTTGTCCCCACCCATCGATTATTTTGGCGAGTAACAGTATTTACTGCGCCGATAGTTTGGGCAAGAGGGGTAATTTCTGAGAGTAGAGGCATGATTGCCTGTTTGTGAGGGATTGTAACACTAAAGCCGACAGCACCAATAGCGGCAAAGCCTGCGATCGCTACTTCTAAATTCTCTGGTGCTATAGGAAAGGGAAGATAAACATAATCTAATCCTAAATTAGCGATGTCTACGACGAGCTGCGCTAACGCAGCATTATGCATCACAGGCGACAGCGAATGCTCCACCGGATATCCAATTACCCCTAGCAGTTTAGTTTTGCCTGTAATTAATCTTTCTTTAGTCATAGTTATTTCTCCCTCATCTCTCCCAACTCTCTTCTCGCACTAGCCTACAATTATTAAAGCTACTTAACAATTCTTTAAATCATGCAGGCAACAACAGCCCCCTCTACAACCCCAATTCCTGGTAAATATTGGCAGTGGCGCGGGCACAACGTTTACTATGTGCGTGCGGGAGAGAAGCAAGGGCAACGTCCGCCTTTGCTTTTGATACATGGATTTGGTGCTTCCACAGACCACTGGCGCAAGAATATCACAGGATTGTGTCAAGATTTTGAAGTATTTGCGATCGACCTTTTGGGATTCGGGCGATCGGCAAAACCAAAATTGCAATATAGTGGCGACTTGTGGCGCGACCAACTTCATGATTTTATTAGTGAAGTAATTGGTCAAAAAGCAGTATTAGCGGGTAATTCCCTTGGTGGCTATGCTAGTTTGTGTGTCGCAGCCCAGTGTCCCGACAGTGCAGCTGGTTTAGTTTTGCTCAACAGCGCCGGGCCTTTTAGCGAAATCCAGCCGACATCTGAGCCTGAAGCTTTACAATCAGAAATTCAGCCTCCCAAGCAACCAGCTACTTTGCAAAAACTTTTTGGTGACAGCACTAAGTGGATTTTTCAACAACCTTTAGCCCAGTTTTTGTTATTTCAATACGTGCGACAACGTTGGGTAATTCGCCAAACCCTAGAAAAAGTTTATCTTGACAAAAGTGCCATAACAGATCAGCTAGTAGAAGAAATTTCTCGCCCTGCTAACGATTCTGGTGCGTTGGATGTGTTTGTTTCAGTCTTTAGCACTCCTCAAGGGGAAAAAGTTGATGTTCTACTAAAGCAATTAACTTGTCCTTTATTAATGTTGTGGGGAGAAGCTGATCCTTGGATGAATGCTAGAGAACGTTCCCAAAAGTTTCGTCAATATTATCCTAAACTTACAGAACACTTCTTAACAGCCGGTCATTGTCCCCATGATGAAGTACCCAATAAAGTAAACCAACTTTTAGGTGATTGGGCTTTATCTATCACCAATTAATACAAACCTCTCCCCGCCTTTAAAGTAAGTGGGCGTAAATAATTAAAGGTTTGTAGTAAGGGCTTTAGCCCTATTTTCAGGTCTAAAGCCCTTACTACGAGCCAATTTAATTAATTTTACATTGCGTAACATAGTTTGATTTATTCTTGCCCACCTACTTATCGCAAAGAAATTATCTGCGAGTGAGTTTCTAACTTTTCAGTCGCTGTTAAAACTTCTTGTCTTGCCCATTTATCTACTGCCAAAATGTCATCTAAAGAGGGATTTGGACGGTTATCATTTTCATGGCGATCGCACACCCATTCGATACACCGAGGAATATCTAAAAACCGAATTTTTTCATCTAAAAATAAAGCTACAGCTTGCTCATTTGCGGCATTTAACACGGCTGGCATCGAACCACCCGCTTTACCCACAGCATAAGCTAACTGCATACAAGGATACTTTTGGTGATCTGGTTCCCGGAAGGTTAAGTTTCCAGCTTTAACTAAATCTAGTCGTTCCCAGTTGGTGTAGACGCGATCGGGCCAAGATAGAGCATACAGTAAAGGTAAGCGCATATCCGGCCAACCGAGTTGAGCTAAAACGGAAGTATCTTGCAGTTCAATCAGCGAGTGAATAATGCTTTGAGGATGGATGACAATTTCGATATTGTCATAATCTAACCCAAATAGGAAGTGAGCCTCAATTACTTCCAGTCCTTTATTCATCAAAGTAGCAGAGTCTACTGTGATTTTCCGCCCCATCGACCAATTAGGATGCTTGAGGGCATCAGCAACGGTTACATCTGCCAACTTTTCTACATCCCAGTCTCGGAAAGCCCCACCAGATGCAGTGAGCAAAATTTTCCGCAAACCTGCCTTTGGTACTCCTTGGAGGCATTGAAAGATTGCAGAATGTTCGGAATCGGCAGGGAGTAATTTTACACCGTGTTTTTCGACTAGAGGGAGAACCACAGGGGCCCCAGCAATCAGGGTTTCTTTGTTCGCTAAGGCAATATCTTTACCTGCTTCAATAGCTGCGATCGTGGGTAGCAAACCAGCACAACCAACGATCCCAGTCACAACAGTTTGAGCATCGCCGTAGCGAGCAACTTCTATCACTCCGGCCTCGCCTGCCAGTAGAATCGGTTGGGGATCGAGGTCTTTGATAGCTTCTTTGAGCGCTGGTAATTTATCTTCTGAGCAAATTGCCGCTATTTTCGGTCGAAACTGCCGAATTTGAGCAGCCAACATCTCTACATTGTTCCCAGCTGCCAATCCCACAATCCGAAACTGATCTGGGTACTGAGTGACAATATCTAAAGTCTGAGTACCGATAGAACCAGTGGAACCAAGAAGAGTAATCGCTTTCACAATTGCTTAAGGATTTACAGACAACTCCTACTATAAATTGCTGGGGACTCTTTCATAACAACAATCACCATAATCGATACACTGATGCGGACGAGTATGACGCGGGGAGGGGGAGAAGGAAAATTTTCCTATGTGTCCTTGCCTTCGTGCCTGCGCCAGCCCCAATCCGTTAATTTCAAGGTTTTATAACAGATATATCTAAAAAAATGGATGAATATTTGCCATGACAAATAAACAACAAGATATGATAAACCTCCTGAATGAAATGTACTGGAATGAAGAATATTCTGGTGGAATAGATTACTTTAATCAGTTTATAAATGAATTAAAGAAATATGACCTTGCAGAAATATTAGCTTACCAAGCTAAATTTCCTTTTCTATATGTTCTGAGCTTTCTTTTATCGACTCCGTTCCTATGGGTGAATCAGTCGGTTAGAAACTGGGTTACAATTATGTCTGCCTTGAACCCAAGACCAAAACCATTTAAATCAGATATTGATGATGCAGGTTATATAGATGTTCATTTTTTATGTAAATACTTGAGAGTTAATGCTATAGAACTATTTTTACAACAAGAAAATTTCAGCAATAAAGATAAGGAAAAGCTACTTCTCTACTCCAATAAAGTAGCAGTATCTTTATTTATGAATGAGTTAGATATTGAATTTCTAGATGGGGAAAATTTTGTACATCTAGAGCAAATAGAAGTTGCGAGATTAAATCTTATTTCTAGTGGAAAAATTCATGAACTTAAACATACTGAAGATGAGCTTAGGGAATACATACAAAAAGAGCTAAAAGTCCTTTCTATAGTTGATGAGTAATAAAGGCAACCTTCTTAAGTACCAGATTATACTTAAACTGGTTTTATATTGCGTAAGTACAAACTACTTTATCGACTTTTAAAATAAACTCTAAAGCTGCTAAAATTTCGTAAACCTAGACAAAAATAGTATATTTTAAAGATAAATTCTGAGAGAATTGTCAAAAGGAACCAAATAGGAAATAATTTCAATTAATTGCTAATTTATCCAGTTTTTTAATTATTTTGGTGGAGGATTTAATATGCAAAATATTACTCATAAATTGCTGTGTTGCAGCTATATGTAAAAGAATGCAGAAAGGAGTTTGTTGAAGCATTTAACCTTATGGTCAAAGTTGAGATAGTTATAAAAAAAGTTTTATGGAAAAGTGATTTCCTATTTCCAGCAGCCTTATGGCTTGCCAGTCGAATATTCATTTGGACAGCTATGTTGCTGGTTGCGTCAAAACTACCATTACCAGCAGAAGAATTTTTGCCCCATTTTGGCTGGGGGGTTTTTGATGCTTGGGATAGTATGCATTATCGAGCGATCGCTACTTCTGGATATGAATTTGTGAATGACGGCAAGCAACATAATCTTGCCTTCTTTCCCCTGTTTCCTTTAAGCATCTGGGTTTTGATGAAACTGGGCTTGCCGTTTGAATTAGCTGGGACGTTAGTCAACAACCTGGCATTTTTTGCCGCGCTTTACTGTTTGTATTTTTGGGTTAAAGATAATTATGGCATTAATGCAGCGCAGTGGACTACTGCTGTAGTTTCTTTATATCCATCATCCATGTTTACGGGGGTAATTTACACAGAGGGGCTGTATTTGTTTTTGAGTACATCGGCTTTACGGGCTTTCGATCAAAAGCAGTATGGCTGGACTGGGCTTTGGGGGGCGATGGCAACAGCAACACGTCCTACAGGGATGGCATTAATTCCAGCATTAGCGATCGCAACCTGGAAAGAACGCCGACCACCCATAGCCTATATTGCTGGTTTTGCTACCGCCACTGGCATACTTTTATTCAGTTTTTATTGTGCGATTTATTTTGGCAACCCTTTAGCTTTTATCGAAGCACAACGAGGATGGCGACCAAATCTGGGGTTTGATTGGCAGGGTTGGTTGAATATGCTGATGCAAATTGCAGTTGGTACAAATAATTGGCAATATGGTTGGATTCAAAAACCATCTGGCGGCATTGAAGATCCCTGGTATCTCTTCTTGTTTGCCGTGATTGTTACCAGTGGCTATCTTTTATGGCGTTTCCGTCAACGTTTTAGTTCTCTGAAATTATTTTATGGGTTTTATGCTTTAGCCATATTTTTGTTGATTTTGGCGAGTGAAGAGTGGATGAATAACTTGCTCAACTTATTCATGGTTTTGGGTGGTAGCTATGTGTTGTGGCGCTTACGCACGCAACTGACCGCAGTTACAGTTATTTATGGCTTTTGCGGTATTGGTTTGCTGCTAGCCTCTGGAGGTACTATCTCCTTGAGCCGTCTTGCTTATGGTATTGTGCCTTTGAATATAGCTATTGGTGTGCTGCTATCTCGCCATCCTCGTCAGGGATATCTAATATTGGGCGTTTTTGTGACACTACTAGCCAAAATAGCTGTAGGATTTGCCCAAGAGCATTGGGTTGGTTAGTGGTCAATAGGCTTATAACCTATAGTAATCTCCTAAATCATTCGTGAACAATGAATGAGATACCCGACTTCTTGGAGAAGTCGGGTATCTAAGCCTTAGTTTTCAGATGATTTGAAAAACTGTATTGGGTTAATGGTTTGATTATTTATTGGTGAGAAGTTGAATTTAAATTTCCTAATGAATGTATCCAATCAGAGGAAAATAGCCCTAGCTGCATTATTTATCGGTGTAGCTGCCATATCTTTTGGCTCTATTTTCGTGAAATTGAGCGAAACTCAACTCAGCCCCAATGCCACTGTATTTAATCGCTTGTGGCTTGCTAGTGTAGTCTTCTTGTTGTGGAATGGATACAAAGCGGTACGTCAGCGACTTTCCTTAGAAAAACCTATTGAACAACAGCCCTACACCAGTCAGGATCTGTGGCTATTTTTTGGTGCCGGTATTTTTTGGGCTACTACTTTAGTCTTTTTGGCTTGGTCGCTGACTGAAACTAGCGTCGCAATTTCTAGTGTGTTGCATAACCTTGCCCCCATATTTACTAGCTTAGGGGTGTGGCTGTTATTTCGTAAGGGTTTTGAGAAGCAATTCCTGATTGGGATGGCGATCGCCCTTGTAGGAGCGATCGCCATTGAATTTGAAGAACTGCAAATCGCCACAGATGAAGTTCAAGGGGGCTTTGCTGCGATCGTTTCTGCAATTTTCTTGAGTGTATACCTGCTGATCGTAGAAAAATTACGAACCAAATTCTCTCCGGCTACAATTCAGTTGTGGATCTGTGCGATCGCGGCTTTAGTTATCTTGCCCATACTTTTATTCACTCAAGATCAGCTTTTCCCCTCTACATTTAGTGGGTGGCTTTGGGTAATTTCTCAAGCCCTGATTTGCCAAGCTATAGGTCATGGGCTTTTGACCTATAGTCTTGCCAAATTTTCCTCTGTGGTTGTCTCTTTGGTGCATCTGTTAGAGCCAGTATTTAGCGGCATTTTCGCTCTGATAATATTTTCAGAAAAATTAACTTTCTCAAATTGGGCAGGTTTCGCTGTAGTTTTAATGGGTTTATACTTAGCCGTATCTAGCCAACCTGCTGTTAATTTCCCATTCCAAGAATCAGTCACAACTATAGTTAACACTTTCATTAAAAGTATGACGAGCAAACTGTCATTAATAAAGCAGCAATTCTCCGAAACACCAGCTTTATTAGGAACTGCATCATTATTGTTTGCCTTAATTCCCATATCTTTAGCACCATCTCTGACTAAATTATGTCAACAAGAAATCGGTGCAAATGCTGTAGTATTTCATCGTAGTTGGATTGCCACAATTGTCTTTGGAATCTGGAATTTAATTGAGGCTTTCCGCAGCCAACAGTCTAATAATGAACCTAGAGAAAATAAGCCTTTTACGAGTCAGGAAGTGTGGCTATTGTTGGCAATGGGAACCTCTGCTGGAACCTACCTTCTTTTGTGGGCTTGGTCGCTGAGTCAAACTAGTGTTGCCAATGTTGCTTTACTATCTAATTTGAACTCCTTATTTGTTGCTTTGGCTGGATATGTGTTCTTCGGTCGGCGCTTCGATAACAGATTCGTGATTGGACTGATTATAGCCTTGGGCGGTGCGATCGCTTATGAACTCAATAAGGTGCAATTTGCAACCGATCAACTACTGGGTGATGCATTAGCATTCCTAACTGCGATTTTCATGGCTACGTGTATGCTGCTCATAGAACGGCTCCGAACCAGATTTAGCACTGCAACTATCATGCTGTGGCGCTGTGGAGTGACAACAATGCTTCTACTACCCGTCTTACCATTCCTCGAAGATCGGCTTTTTCCCTATTCCTCGACGGGTTGGTTTTTCATCATTTTCCAAGCCCTCTTCTGTCAAGTATTGGGCCAAGGACTTTTGGCTTATAGCCTCAGCAGAATTTCTTCAAGTGTCGTCGCCGTGACGCTTCTGCTCGAACCAGTCGTAGCCTCGGTTTTTGCTTGGTTCATTTTTTCAGAACAGGTAGGTTTGTTTGATTGGGCGACTTTCGCCGTAGTTTTAGTAGGTATTTATCTAGCTCAATCTAGCCAATCCACTGTTAAAGTAACAGACTAAGCCTCTTAAGTTAAAAAACATCTAATTTGCATAAGTAGGTAGGCGTAATTAAATATAAGATCAAACCTCACCCTCAATCCCTCTCCAAAGTATCGGAGAGGGAAGCCGGAGGCAGGTTAAAAAGTAAAAAGTAAAAAGTAAAAAGATAATCCCCATAAATAAATCTAGAGGATTTAAAAAGGATGCATAAACAAGTAAAAAGATAAAAGTAAAAAGTAAAAAGAAAGATAAATTCAATATTTCTTTTGCCTTTTTACTTTTTACTTTTGCCTTGTACGGATGCCTTGTTTCACAGCATGTCGTGTCGCACTTCGTGCCGCTACGCTAACGAAACAAATCTTTATTTCCTTTTCCATAAATAAATTCAGGGGCTTCAAACCGATTTTATTCCTCTTTCTTTTTACTTTTTACTTTTTATTTTTGCCTTGTTCGGTGAGGTTTTATATTTAATTTGATCCACTTACTTAACCAAATTAAACATAAATCTTGTGGGGTAGGCATCTTGCCCCGCCCAGTTCATGCAATTTAAATGTGGAACAGCTTATAAGATTTCACAGATTTTTAACTTATGGTGAAATCAATGTAAATCCTTTAGCTGTTCCAATGATTTTACTACCAGTTAAATTTATTTGCTGTAAAGCCCCATTATCTAACAGCAAATAAGATTTATTAGATAACATTTGTTGTAAATTCGGCAGAGTTGTAGCAGTTACCTTGCAATCGCTATAAAAATTTAAGCTAGGACGATTGTAAGCAAAAGAAGTATAAATTTGGGTTCCTGGTGAAACATTTGCCCGAATTAATTCTGCTACTGGTTTTACAGGAAAAGCTTCCTTTAATTCCCAAATCCATGCTTGCGAACTCATCAATAGTGCTAAAACTAAGTACATGCCAGAAAACAAAACTGGAATAAAGTTGCGATCGCGTTGTTTAATTAGCCATGCTGCGATGCCCATACTTATTGCTAAAACAATGCTCATGACTATTAAAATAGGCTCTTTCTTAATAGAAAAGTAAACACAACCTCCTAAACCAGCAATAGCAATAATAGCCAAAAATATTGTCCAACTTCGCACCTTAAAATGACCGTACTGCCAAATTTCGCTAAGTTTAGCACCAATTGCCAAAGCTAAAAATGGATATACAGGTATAACATACCACGGGAGCTTAGTTCTCATTAAAGAGATAGTTAATAAATAAACAATTGTGCCAATAATTACTAGACAACCCCAGGTTGTTTGACGTTTTTTCCAAGCTAGATAAAAACCTCCAGGGAGAAATAATAGCCAAGGAAAACTATACTTAATCAACTCAATTAAATAATACCAGGGAGGCCCGCTATGACCTTCAACAGATTGTGTAAGACGAGCAAAAGTTTGTGCTTGAAAATTTACTTGCAAGAAATTTTGGCCATAATGTTGCCATTGAGCAGCAAACCAAGCGATCGCAGGTGCATTTCCTAAAAGTATTCCCACTACTAGATAAGGGCTTGTTAACAAAGCAAACTGCCGATCTGCAATGAGAAATAAACAAGCGATCGCTCCTAGTGGCAAAACCATCATTCCTTTAGTGATAGTGATTAAACCCAGACAAAATCCCACGCCTAGAGCATACCGACGATTCTGACGTGCTTTTAGCAAACAAAACAACAACAGTAAGAAAAAGGTAATAGTTGCACCATCTAGCATTGCTAGCCGTCCGTGACGAACCACAGGCAACATCGTCAGGTAAACTAAAGCAGCAAACAAAGCTGGTAAACTTTGGTTAAAAAGCAAACATCCCACCAAGTAAAGCAAAGGTACTCCCAAGGCAGTTAACACTGCACCAGGTAGGCGTGTTGTCCACTCATTCACACCTCCGATAGAGTAAGTCCAAGCAATTAGCAAATGCATCAGGGGTGGCTTATTATGATAAGGTTCACCTCCCAAGGTGGGGTAAAGCCAATGCATTGAACCAAGTGGGGCACGCCAAATTTCACGGGCAACCTGCGCCACAGTACCTTCATCCCAATCTCGTAAAGGGGAGTTTCCTAAACATATCAGCCATAGAACTAAAGATATTACCAGTAGGCTAAATAACCATTCTTTTTGTCGGAATAGACGCATATCTCAAATCGGGATAATCATCTCAAAGAGTGTAAGGCGGTATTGTACCCCAGATTTCACAGGCGTTTATATGGTGCAATATATTAAATCTTATCTGCTCCAATTTTTGCCAAAACCGTGCTTCTAAATCTACATTTCCTGGAATTCGCTTTTTGAAAACACGCTTAAATGAAGAACTTAAACTTGCTTTTAGTGCTTATTCAATAAACATAACATGGTGAGCATTAAGCTAAAATTTTAAATCCTATTCAACCCCTTGAGATAAAAAGTCAGCGTGCTGTTGATAGGAATGATAGGAAATTAAGATATCCAGAAAGCAACTAAAATTCATCAATTGTCACTAAACCGCCCTCTGTAAACTCTATGACAAGTTGATGCTCATCAAGTAAAGCTCTACCTAATAGAGGTAGCCGTCCTGTTGTAAGTACATTCACTTCCCGTTCTTCTCCATTCCAAATAATTGTAGCTTGATGTACTGGTAAGATTACATTACTATTGTCGGCTAAATTTGCATACATACCATACACAAAAGGAAAACCCAAAAGAGTAACTGCTGCTGGAGATAGGGAAAGAAACTCTGTAAAACCTGTATCGATAACAAATTCAATAGTAAAATCTGGTTGATTGGGCAGTCGAAATATTATACTAAGGGTTGTCCGTCCATTTTTGACAATACCAGAAATCACCTGTAATCACGCTCCATCTCACCACTGAAGGAAGCAGCAACTTTGTAACCAATGCGAATACCAAAAAGTCGAGCAAAGGGGTGTTTATTACGTAAATATCGCGCCGATTCTATACCTATTTTATCAACTGCATATTCACCTGTTTCTATATCAATAATCACCATCTTACCGATGTTTTCTTCTAGTTCCACTTGTTGACGAATGCTGTTTTCATATAGTTCTTTTGCACGTCGTGCAACTTCCTCGCGGCTTAAAAGTATGGGTTGCATATTCTTGCTCCTTAATTCCTGATTCGTATTGATTTTATCTCAACATATAATTATGTGCGTTAGCAAAGCTCGCCGTAGGTATTACCCTTTCTAAACTTTAGTGACATGAATGATTGCGCGTTTGTCCTGAAGAATACTAAAAATTACTTATAGCTAGTTAAGATATCTTGACTAGAAAAACTATGTGGCAGGTTGACAAAGCTGTACAAGCGTATCATCCTAGAGTGTTTAGAAGGTAAACGCTATGAGTAACCACATTAAGAGTCTATGGTAACAGCACAACCTATCACTATAGACCAGCAGCACTATGCTGAGAAGTTTGATTCTAGATCGAACCTTCACTCTAGCGTGCTGGAAGAATTTCTCTATTATCTGTTTAAAGATTTAGTCAGAGATTTTGGAGAAAATGCTCTCATCGGCGGTGCATCTTCTATGTGCTTGGCAACTTGTCTAACGTCAAGGGTAATTTGACGATTAATTCCACTCATGATTAAGAGTTAAGTTTTTTGTATTTCCAGGATTAACACTGAAAACAGCTAAATTCCACAATTACGATAAAAATAAAAATTTACATAAGTTGGTCTAATGCACGAAATCCAACGCTACCAATGGAATTTGCTGTATTTTTTTATTCTTCAGCCCAACTTACCCTAATTTAGTTATTTTCACGCAATACTTTGAGATCATTTGCCTGTAAGATTACCTAAAGGTAAGTCTGAATCAGTTGTAAGCAATGATTCCTTAGACAAACCACTTCAATCACTTGCGGGAATAGGTATTGATTTCCGTTGTTGATCCTGCGACGGTGTATTTCACGGTCAGCTTTACGAGCTTTTTAGCCTTCTAAATTGCTGCTTGCTCCTTATCCGAATAGGCGAGAATACACCCGCAAGTGATATTTTTTTTATTTCTAATCGCAGAAATTAGCATGATATCTGTGTCAATGCTAAATCTAAATATTGTTGCTACATCGCTAAAAAGATAGCTGATTAAGGATAACTCAGGGGACAAAGTGAAAAAAAACTCTCAGTTGCTTCTCACAGATAGCCCCGAATCTTTACGAGAGAAATTTTACTCTCTCAAACAACCAATGGATATAGCTGATCTTTTAGAGGTTTCCTATCCTCGTCTTGTTTATCATATATATCTTGTTGAACCTGATAAACGTTATAAAACTTTTGAGATTCCTAAAAAGTCTGGTGGTATTCGTCAGATATCAACTCCGATAACTGCACTGAAAATTATTCAGACAAAGCTTAATCAAGTATTACGAACAGTGTATGAGATAAAACCATCAGTGCATGGTTTTGTGATGGGTAAAAATATTGTAACTAATGCTCAAGCTCATACTAAAAAACGCTATGTTCTAAATCTTGATTTAACTGATTTTTTTCCGTCGATTAATTTTGGTCGAGTCCGGGGTATGTTTATGGCTACACCTTATGGTTTACATCCAGATGTATCGACAGTGTTAGCACAGATATGTTGTCATAACAATCAGTTACCTCAAGGTGCGCCAACTTCACCCATCCTGACTAATATGATTTGTGCCAAGATGGATAGTCAATTACAACGTTTAGCTAAAGAGTACAAAGCAACTTATACAAGGTATGCAGATGATATTACTTTCTCAACGACTTTACCTAAATTCCCTGAAGAATTAGCATATATAGTAGCTGAAGAAGATGTAGATAAAGTTTTTATTGGTAATAGATTACTATCAATTATTAATGAAAATGGATTTGAGGTAAATAATCATAAAAATCGACTGCAAGTCAAAGGGAATCATCAAGAAGTCACGGGATTAACAACTAATTGGTTTCCTAATATTGACCGAAGGTATGTGCGTCAGGTTCGTGCCATGCTTCATGCTTGGGCTAAATTTGGACTTGAGGCTGCGGAAAAAGAGTATCAAGAAAAGTCTGAATATCAAAGCAGATTACCCGCCAAGGAAAAACAAAATTTTAGACAAGTACTTCGGGGAAAAATAGAATTTATTGGTATGGTTAAGGGAAGAAATGATTCTATTTATAAAAAATATTTAGAGCTTTATACTAAAATTAGTAAACTTTAGTAAATTATCTAAAAGCACAATACTGGATATTATATGGATGAAGAATTAAAACAAGAAGTTCAAGACCTTAAAAGTAGTATTTCTCTATTATCTAATGAAATAAATCATCAATTTACTAGATTAAATGATAATTTTTCTAGTAACATAAATCAACTATCGGAGCAAATTTATAAGTTAGCTGAAACACAAGCATTAACCAATAAATCAATTGATAACATAACAGTCAACACTTATAAAGAAAATTTTCCAAAAGCTCAAAAACAGTCAAAAATACCCGATGAATATTATATTGATTATTCATATATAACAGATGCAAATTATTCATCTTGGCTTGATAACTTAAAAAAATATAGTAAAGATATGGCTGAATGCCGAGATAAAAATCAGATTACACCTTTTTGCCAGTCTGCTCGTAATACTTTAGAATCTGCAATCGAAGTTCTTTTTGATGAAGAGTATAAATGTATTAATGAAAATAATAAAGCATTTTTAGAAGCTTATAATAGAGTTAAATCATCTTATGATAAGCGAAAAAATGCTGATTGGGATTTACCGCAAATATGTGTAAATTTGCCAACTTCTGCTATAAAATCAGAAAATTTAAAGAAAGTTGATAGCATATATGTTGATAGAAAAAATATAGAAAAAATCCGAAAACAAAGCCTTCCTGCATCAGTTCAGATATTTTTTGAAATTATCAAACCTAACTATATGGAAACACAACATTTAAAAGAAACTTTTCTGACAATAATGAATATGAATAAATTAAGAAATCTAAAGACTCATGGCAGTAAATCTGATTTGGATTCGCAACTAAATCAATTGGGTCATTATGCAAAGCAATTATACGATTCAAGCGAAAATTTTGAGACTATCCAAAAAGTAATATCTTGGTTTGTAAGAGAGATATACAAAAGAGTTTGTAAAATATCTAACAATTAATCTAAGTAATTTTTTACCTTAGAGATCAAAAAAATGGTAGAGCAATAAATACTCTACCGTTTTCTAATTTTTAATTTGAGACTTAAATCCCAAACTCTAAATCCTACTCAACACCTTGGGGTAATAATTCCCGACGCTGTTGAGAACTAACTTGCACAACGCCATTTTCATCCACATCAACGATCGCAGTGTCGCCATCTTTGATGCGACCAGACAGAATTTCTTCTGCTAGGCTATCTTCTAACAGGCGCATAATTGCCCGACGTAATGGCCTCGCGCCGTAGCTGGGACTGTAACCTTCAGTGATCAAACGCTCCTTGAAGCGATCGGTGACTTCTAAGGTGATACCCTTTTCTGTCAGACGACCAAATACTTCCTTGAGCATAATTTCGGCGATTTGGGTCACTTCCGGCTTGTTCAACTGACGGAAGACGATAATTTCGTCGAGTCGGTTGAGGAACTCTGGACGGAAGTACTGCTTGAGTTCTTCGTTCACCAAAGAGCGAATTCGGTTGTAAGTTGACTCGCTGGCATCTTCGGAGAATTCAAAGCCGATACCGCTACCGCCTTTTTCAATTACCTTAGAACCAATATTGGAAGTTAAAATCAGCAAGGTGTTTTTGAAGTCCACCGTGCGACCTTTGGCATCAGTTAACCGACCGTCTTCCAAAATTTGCAGCAGCATGTTGAAGACATCGGGGTGGGCTTTTTCGATTTCGTCGAATAGCACCACGGTGTAAGGTCGCCGCCGCACGGCTTCGGTCAGCTGACCACCTTCGTTATAGCCAACATAACCTGGAGGGGAACCAATCAGTTTGCTGACGGTGTGACGCTCCATGTATTCGGACATATCTAAGCGGATCATTGCTTCTTCGGAACCGAAGAAGTAAGCAGCTAAGGACTTCGCCAACTCGGTTTTACCTACACCAGTCGGCCCAGAGAAGACAAAGCTAGCTATGGGTCGGTTGGGATTTTTCAAACCGACACGAGCGCGACGAATTGCCCGTGAAACTGCTCTCACAGCTTCATCTTGACCAATTAAACGCTGATGCAAGGTGTCTTCCATGTGCAGCAGCTTTTCAGATTCAGATTCGGTGAGTTTGTTCACCGGAACTCCAGTCCAAGAAGCGACAATGTGAGCAATGTCTTCTTCTGTAACTACAGGTTCATCACCTTCTGTACCTGTTGCATTGGTCTTGCTTTGAGCGATCGCGCGGATTTCGGCTTTGATTTCCATTTCCCGATCGCGCAATCCCCCAGCTTTGTCAAAGTCTTGAGAGCGCACCGCGTCATCTTTTTCTTTTAATATCTGACGCAGTTCTTTGTCTAACTCTTTAGCTGCGGGTGGCAGTTGGGAGTTAATCAAGCGCACTCTAGAACCAGCTTCATCAACTAAATCGATGGCTTTATCTGGGAGGAAGCGATCGCTAATGTAACGATCTGATAATTTCGCCGCCGCTACCAATGCTTCGTCGGAGATTTTCAGTTTATGGTGTTGCTCGTAGCGTTCGCGCAGACCATATAAAATTTCAATTGTTTCATCAACTGTAGGTTCGCCAACCATCACTGGTTGGAAACGCCGCTCTAGGGCTGCATCTCGCTCGATGTGCTTCCGGTATTCATCTAAGGTGGTAGCGCCGATGCACTGCAACTCACCCCTAGCCAAAGCTGGCTTGAGGATATTTGCTGCGTCAATAGCACCTTCTGCTGCACCTGCACCAATTAAGGTGTGTACCTCATCAATCACGAGAATGACATTACCCGCAGAGCGGATTTCATCCATGATTTTTTTCAAACGTTCTTCAAATTCACCCCGGTATTTGGTTCCTGCTACGAGCAAACCAATATCCAGCGTTACTACGCGTTTATCTTCCAGGATGTCAGGGATATCTTTAGCGGCAATGCGGGAAGCTAAACCTTCAGCGATCGCAGTTTTACCAACCCCTGGTTCCCCAATCAGCACTGGATTATTTTTGGTTCGGCGACCCAAAATTTGAATCACTCGCTCAATTTCCTTAGCGCGTCCCACCACTGGATCGAGCTTATTGTCCATTGCCATTTGGGTCAGGTTGGAGCCAAATTCATCCAGAGTCGGGGTTTTTGTCCGCCCGGATGAGCCGCCTGGTGAAACTTCGGCAGTTTCTCCCAACATGCGGATGACTTGGGTTCTTACCTTCGATAGATCCACACCGAGGTTTTCTAGCACCCTGGCTGCGACACCTTCCCCTTCGCGGATTAGGCCCAACAGCAGATGCTCGGTGCCAATGTAGTTATGCCCCAGTTGGCGTGCTTCTTCTAGGGAGAGTTCTAGAACTCGCTTTGCCCGTGGCGTAAACGGAATTTCCACGGCAACAAAGCCTGATCCCCGTCCTATAATTTTTTCAACTTCAATTCGGGCATCTTTGAGATTGACGCCCATTGATTTCAGCACTTTGGCGGCTACACCAGTGCCTTCGCCAATCAGACCCAAGAGGATCTGCTCGGTTCCGACAAAGTTGTGACCTAAACGGCGGGCCTCTTCTTGGGCCAGCATGATTACCTTAATTGCTTTTTCTGTGAAGCGCTCAAACATGGCTTTATCCCATCATCTGCGGTCGTGCCGGTATGCTGATTTTAGCACAGGCAAAGCTTTTGGATGCCTGTATAACAGATTATAGACATCCTGAAGCTATGACTTTAGTTGATGGGCTAATTGTTAACTATTGACTACTTTTATATGGCTAGTGTACTGAGGAGCTTTAGTTCACCAGCGTTTTTGGGATTTATTACAAATAGCGACTGCTTATATTGAGAGTTTATTCACTTAATCCCAAACACCTACAAATAGCACATAGATTTAGTCATGTCAAGTATAAAAAACTTTATATATTATTAATTTATAGATTTTAGTTTTTTAATAAAATATTTAAATATAAATCAGCGCGACAAAGTTACATTTTTTTGCTGAAGCTGATCGCAACCCCGATAATTCAAAATTTATCTACTTAAAAAGCAAGTGCCAAGAGGATTTGTCTAGGCGATCGCTAACTAGGATATACCAATTGTCCAAAGTCTTTTGAAATTTAGAGTATTGTAAATCTGGGAGCCAAAGGATTAGGGCATCTTCACCGTTATCTTGGTAGTAGCCGCGCCGTCGTCCGGCTGTTTTGAAGCCAAATTTTTGATATAAAGATATTGCCGCTAAATTTGAAGCTCGGACTTCGAGGGTAGCTCGCTCCATTTTGCGATCGCAAGCTGTCTTGATAAGTGAATATAATAAAGCTTGTCCCAAGCCTTGACTGTGATATTCGGGATGAACCGCCAAAATTGTAATGTGGGCTTCGTCTAAAATTGACCAAAAGCAACCCATTCCTAACAAACTTGTGCTAGTGGATGGGGAAAATAAACCGAGTAAATCACTGTTGGGGCTGTCCAATTCTCGTTTGTAGCCATCCATTGTCCAAAGTCCGCCAAAACAGGCTTGATCCAGTTCTAGAATTGCACTGAGATGATCTGGTGTCAGTAATTTAATTTCTAAGTCTAATAAGATCACATTTATTGAATAAGATTACAAACCCTTTGTACACTGGGAATCGGGAGACAAACTTAAAGCCCGTAATTTGAACAAGGACAACTTTTATATTTATGGTATCGACTCACCCCACTGGGGTTCAACATTCTGGAAATCAATATTTACCTCAAAGGCGCGACACCAGTGCGAATATCTCGCCTAATCAGGAACTTTTACCCTTAACTGCTAGAGTTCAGAATCATGACTCCCTGGAAATTGGTGGATGTGATGTCACAACCCTAGTTGAGCAATTTGGCTCACCTTTATATATTTTAGATGAAGAAACCTTGCGTTCGGCTTGTCAGCAATACCGAGATGCTTTCAAGCAGTACTACAAGGGCGAATCTCAAGTATTGTATGCCTCAAAAGCTTGGAATTGTTTAGCAGTTTGTGCGATCGCCGCATCTGAAGGACTGGGAATCGATGTAGTCTCTGGGGGGGAACTTTACACCGCCCTACAAGCTGGTGTTAGTCCTAATAAAATTTACCTCCACGGCAATAATAAATCTCGTGAAGAACTAATTTTAGCGATCGCATCTGGTGTAACTATTGTGGCGGACAACTGGTATGAGTTGCATACCCTTGTGGAAATAGCCCAACCTGGTCAAGCTATCCGCATCATGTTACGGTTAACTCCCGGTATTGAGTGCCACACTCATGAATACATTCGCACGGGACACTTAGATAGCAAATTTGGCTTTGATCCCAATGATTTAGATCAGGTATTTACTTTTGTCAGTCAACAACCGATCCTTGATTGCGTAGGGGTACATGCTCATATTGGTTCCCAAATTTTCGAGCGCCAACCGCATCAAGATTTGGCTGCTGTGATGGTTCAGTGGCTAAGGGATGCCGGGAAGTATGGTTTAAATATTACAGAGTTAAATGTTGGTGGTGGTTTGGGGATTAAGTACACAGAATCAGATGATCCCCCAAGCATTGAAGAGTGGGTAAAGGCGATTTGTGAAGTAGTTCAAGAAGCTTGTGCAGCCGAAAATCTACCTTTGCCGAAATTATTGAGTGAACCAGGGCGATCGCTAATTGCCACAGCTTGCGTCACTGCTTATACTATTGGTTCATCAAAAGTTATCCCAGAAATTCGTACTTATGTAGCGATCGATGGGGGAATGTCCGATAATCCTCGTCCGATTACTTACCAATCAGTTTATCGGGCAGTCGTTGCCAATAAAATGTCTGCTCCTTTAACCCAAACAGTCACAATTGCTGGTAAACATTGTGAATCAGGAGATATTCTGATTAAAAATGCACTACTCCCAAAAACTGAACCAGGAGATATTCTCGTAGTTATGGGAACTGGTGCGTACAATTACAGTATGGCATCTAACTACAACCGCTTGCCCCGACCGGCAGCAGTTGTCGTGGCGAACGGCGAAGCAAATTTAATTTTGCAACGTGAAACTTATCAAGATTTAATTCGACAAGATAACCTACCAGAAAGGCTAAAGAAATAGTCATTTGTCCTTGGTCACTTGTACTGAGCGTAGTCGAAGTATTGGTCATTAGCCAGGAACTAATGACTAATGACTAATGACTAACTGTAATTAGAGGCAAAAGTGTAATCCAGATGTCATGAGAGATTGGTGGAAGCAATGGCTGATAAACCTGGGATGGTCACAGTCCTTGCTACTTGGGACTCTGGATATTGTGTTAGTGCTGGCGCTGACATATATGATACTAGTTATTATTAGTGAGCGTCGGACACTGTGGATGGTGCGGGGATTCATTATCTTAATGCTAGCCTCAGCACTAAGTGGCAAATTAGGACTACTTCTGCTAAGTTTTGTATTAGAAAAGTTGGTGATTGGTTGTGCTGTGGCGATGGCAGTTGCTCTACAGTCAGAGTTTCGGCGGTTTTTGGAGCAATTGGGGCGTGGCGAATTACGCCAGTTGTTTCAACCCGATCGGCTGGCAATCCCCAAATCTGATAGTGTAATTGATGAAATTGTTGAGGCTGTTAAAGAATTGTCCAAAAACCGCATTGGAGCTTTATTAATTGTGGAAACCACAGGGCCAATTGATGAGCGAGATTTTTCTGTGCCAGGAGTAAAGCTAAATGCGGAAGTTTCTAAAGAACTAATCCAGACAATTTTTCAGCCGAAAACTTTGTTACACGATGGAGCGACATTAATCCGTGGCTCACGGATCGTATCATCGGGTATAATTTTACCACTTTCGGGACGCACAGCCTCGCGCCAGTTGGGAACACGCCACCGGGCGGCAATGGGAATTACTGAGCGGGTCGAAAATTGCATTTGTGTCGTTGTATCTGAAGAAACGGGTTCCATTTCCTTAGCAGAACGGGGAACCCTAAATAGACCACTGACGATTAAGAAACTAAAAGAGTCATTAGAGAGTCTTTTGTCACCAACCGTCGATAGGGAAGCTGTTGCTCCTGGTCTATTGAGTTTTATTCGTCGGATAGGTGGGAGGACACTAGCACTGGTTTCACGTCTACTCGGATTACCACGTCTTCGACGCGCTACGCGAACGACCGCTTCTCGAGATAAAAAATGACAGCACAACAAACTAAACTGCAAGATTTGCCTACTGACTTAAAACGAGAACTATTGCCGCAGCATGTTGCAGTAATTATGGATGGTAATGGTCGATGGGCTAAACGTCAGGGTCTACCCCGGATTATGGGTCATAAGCGAGGAGTAGATGCTCTCAAGGATTTGCTTCGCTGTTGTCAGGATTGGGGGATTCAGGCGCTGACAGCTTATGCTTTTTCAACAGAGAACTGGAAAAGACCGCAGGAAGAGGTGGATTTTTTGATGACTCTGTTTCAAAGAGTCTTGCGCCAAGAACTGCGGGAAATGGTCGAAAAGAATGTTCAAATTAAGTTTGTGGGAAATTTGCAAGACTTGCCGCAATCGCTTCAGCAAGAAATCTCCCGTTCAATGGAAGAAACTAAGGATAATCGCGGTATCCGGTTTTCGGTAGCAACTAATTATGGCGGACGACAGGAGATTTTACAAGCTTGTCAGGCGATCGCAAAACAAGTCCAGCAAGGTCTGCTACAACCCGATGAAATTAATGAGCAGGTGTTTGAGAGCCACTTGTATACAGCCGGAATTATTGACCCAGATTTGTTAATCCGCACCAGTGGAGAAATGCGCCTCTCAAATTTCCTACTCTGGCAAATGGCTTATGGAGAAATTTATATTACAGATGCTCTCTGGCCCGATTTTGATCGGGCTGAGTTTCACCGCGCCTTGTGTGCCTACCAGCAACGAGAGCGACGGTTTGGAAAAGTGTAAATCAAGTTAGGAGTTAAAGGTAATTCTGTAGGATGGGCATTAGTTTCAATCATTAGACATCTCCAGAAAAGATTTAGATACCACATAATTATACGTAGACCTAACCCCCCTTCCCCCCTTCCCTACCAGGGAAGGGGGGTTTTAAAGCCTCTCTCCGCTTCGGGGAGAGGTTTGGAGAGGGGTCTTTTTCTTTTTCGGAGATGTCTATTATGACGCGATGTCTACGCACATTGGCACGAATTTGAGCCATTGTAGTCGAGCCATCAACAACTTGGCCCCGCCCAGAAGCTTCCCATCCAATACGCGCTTCTTGTTGCAAGTCTTGCAGTCGTCCTTAATAGATCGCACTTTACAAACCCGGAGACTCAATGAAAATTTTTATCTCGTGGTTATCGCCTACCTGTTTTGTAATCAGCCCATGCACTTCCAGAACCGTAAATGGCCATTTTTTCGCTTTCTCTTCTCGTAAATCAGATAGTCCGGGCAGATTGAAATCGATCAATGCCCCCCAGTAACCTTCGAGCCATACCCCACACGAGCTTGCAGAGTTTGGGCAAATGTCTCTCACTTTTGTTAAAAGTGATACACCCATACTAGTGTCATCCAGAGACAGAAAGATCGGGTTGTTATGACGATCTACATCTGATACACCAATAAATGAATCACCAATAGCAAGTCGGTATGAATCCTCAAAATGAATGAATACTGGAAGCCGAAGTCGCCTTTTTGAACCAGATGCTGTATTAGCTTCCTGATTCAGCCAATCTAAAAGTTGAGCCGATGGCTTAATTGCTGGCCCGGTAATGAAATTAACTGGTTTTTGGGATATCATTGGTAGTTCTGTTCTGGTTACTTGTGAAGGTAAAGAAAATGGGCTACAACTGACGCTAGGTGAACTTTGACAACCCCAGATCAGCGCAGTTATTAAACTAGTCAAATTTTTAGCTTTCATACTGGACGCGGCTCGATTGTCCATGACCTTTTTCGTGTATTACGCAGCTATTTAGAGAGGCAATCATACGCCCGGAGCAATTATACGTGATAGTCATATTCATGTCCCTTTGCTGCGGTATTAGGATGAGTCCAGAAATGCAACTCTTTTATCCGTGTCAGAAGTTCTTTTGTTTCTTTGTCAGAACGTTTCATAGCTGCAACCTGCTTACCTTTGTCAGTAAGGGTAAGACCAGCAGCAATCACCGCTTTTACATTCTGGCCATCGGCTACCATACTGCTTTCCACCTGGATCTTTGCATGGTCTGATGTATATGCAAAATGGTCTTCCCATGTCGTAGCGGTGGCTTTTGTCGGCCAGGGATCGGCGACAACAATATCGGCATCAGAATCTTTATTTACATCTCCCATGAGGATAAAAGCATGATCTAATCCAGCTACGGCAGATTTATTCAGCGCCTCACCCCTGGCATTAACCCGTAAGTAATCAAAAGCAACCTGAGAATGTTCACCACAATTCCCACCATGAGCTAAATCAGCTTTGGCTGCCGTTAATGCTTCTGGATTAGCAGCAGCAATAGGCTTGATCTCCTGAGTCAACTTCCAGAAACTAGTTTCACCCAGAGCATCTAGAAGTTGTCGGTTGTCACGCATAACCATAAGACGAAATTGGGAGTTAAAGTTAGTTGCTTTTAATGCTTCCGTCTGATTGCCTGCACCATAGGAAAATACTGACTTGGTGTGCTTGATTGCCTCTTGAGCTTTACCGATGCGTCCCATTGCGACTGAACTGACCTGCTTACCAGGTTTCCATTCATCAATCAGTAGGCACAATCGTTGTGACCAACCAGGCATAGCCTGGATTGCACCTTGTTTGAGTGCCTCTACTTCGGTTTTTCCTAATGCCTTTAACCGAGTACGAATATCAGCTTCATTAAAACCGTTCAGGAATTTAGCAGCTTCTCCCCAGTTTCCCAACTTTCTAGCATTCTCATAATTAAAATCCAGATAAGCTGCTCTAGTTAGTTCGGCAACTTGGGAACCTGCTCCGACAATTGGATTATCTAATACGCCTTGATGGATTGCTGCAATCTCTCCTTGACTACGTTTAGCTAAACGATTAAGAATATCTTGTTTATTAAACGCGTTTAGCAATTCAGCAGCTTTCGACCACTTCTTATCTTTGACAGCATCTTCATAGTCTTCGTTTAACTTTTTAATGCGTTTGGCTTCAGATAAATCGTCTTTTTGAATGCGCTGGCTCACACTACTAATTGCATCAGGTAAGCACTGAATACTGGGGTCAGAAACAGTTTGTTGCACCACATGGGTTAATTCATGGGCAGTCAACGCATCCTTACCGGGAGCCTTCCCCGCCCCATAGTAAACATCCTGCTTGTGGGTGAAGGCTTGAGCATTCAACTCTCGGTTCATCTGCACCGCTTCGCCGCCTGTATGCACTCGCACCCGACTAAAATCAGCACCAAAGCGGGGTTCCATGAACGATCGCACCTCATCCGGCAGCGCACTTCCCCCACCCTGACTACTACTCAGCCGATTTTCGAGATTGCTCCCGGCTTTAAAACCTGCATCAGAGGAGCTTTTTGTTTGGATTTCCTCTTCTTCTTCCGGCAGTGCCTCGCGTTGAATTGAGTTACCCAGAGTTTTGGTTTGAAGTTCTTCTTCCTCTTCTGGCATCGTCTCGCGCTGGACTAACGGTGCGATCGTTGCTGCTAAGGTTTTGGTTTGGATTTCCTCTTCTTCTTCGGGCAGTGCCTCGCGCTGAATGGAGTTACCCAGAGTTTTGGTTTGAATTTCTTCTTCCTCTTCCGGCATCGTCTCGCGCTGCATAGATCCCTTGCCATCGGGCATACTCATTACTTGGTCAGCGACGCGATCTGCTTCCTGCTCATACATATCATTTGGCGCACCCACCGTCAGTTTTGCTTGGGGACGACGCAATGCTATGGAACTAATGTTGTGACCAGCAGACTGTGCTACTTGCTGGTTAACTGATTTTCTTAATGTTTGGATGAGATTATTTGTTGGTAAACCAAAGCCTCGCACTGGATTTGCCAGCGTCGGAGTTATTGGTGAGACAAGGGACGGATTTGAAAAAGTTGATGTAGCTGCTTTCTTGTGCCCAAACGTGCGAGCGTCGCTCATCTCACCCTTCCTTCATCGATGGATAAAGCCGTGATTCTTACATACTAAACGAATTTTACACTTTATCGAAATGCGTAGTTTACCGCCGCAGGCATCGCTATGGACTTTTGTCTAAATTTACGGTGAATTGTCTTTAGCACTTTCTTATGGGCCGGAAAACACAGCTTGTTCTATATCATCTCGACTCAGAGAATACTTAAATGAACGTTGGATATCTTGTCCATTTTCCCCAGATTGGACATATCGCACTACGATTTGCTCGACATCAAGCCATAGTTCAGCTTGCCAACTAGGACGCTGCACGTGCCAGCAATGCTTCTGGGTTTCGTCTTGTTTACAGCCTTGGTCTTTTAGCCACTCTTCAATTTGTGGCAGGGGATGATTATATAGAGGAGTATCAGAAGGAAGAAGAGGCATAGGAGTTTTAGATTTTTAGATTAGGGAATTTTTTAATTTTTAATTACCATAAGGGTAATTAGTTGCGATACATAGTTAATTGGCTGTTGTACAGATGGAGTTGACTGTAGTAAGTGGGTTGGAAAAGCAGCATCACCACGAGTTAAGCCAAGGGCAACTGCTAATAAAAGACAACCTACAAATGTTAACACCAGTATAAATAAAGCAAAAATTTCGCCAGATGATAAGGGGCGATCGCTAGCATCGAGGTAAGCTGATTTTGACCAGTCATGAGAACGCGAGACGGGATGATTCAAGTCAGGGGGTGGTTGAATCACTCCAAATCGGGAATACCCAATTTTTAAATCGTAGCTTAATCGGTGTTCTGGATGGCTAAGGGTAGCGTAGGCTTCATTGATTTGTTGAAATTTAGAAGTGGCGATCGCAGTAGGCAAGTCTGTAGTATCAGGATGATAGCGTTTGCTCAGTTCTCGATAAGCGCGACGAATATCAATTACTGATGCCGAGGGATGCAGTCCTAGCAGGGAGTAATAAGTTGGTTTACTGCTTTGTGGCATTGCCCCGTTTTGATTCACGGCTGTTTGAGTCACTTTGCTCAAAGATATCTTTGTATATTCTAAATCCTTTGTGAATTTGGGAAGACAGAAGAAGACACAGCAATTTTGAGTTAGTAATTATTTTTATCGATAGCTTGAGATGCTATCTCACCCCTAACCTAATAAATCAGCGCGGGGTTTAAAGGTTTCAATTTGCCGTAACTTTTCGTAAAGTTCCCGTTCTTCCTGACTAATATTTTTCGGGGTAACTATTTGAATTTCTACCAATTCATCGCCACGTTTCCCATCATCGCTAGGGTAGCCTTTATTCCCTAGTCGGAACTTTTGACCAGACCTAACTCCTGGGGGGATGGTCATTTTTACAGGGCCATCTAAAGTTGGGGCTTCTACCTGTCCCCCTAAAACTGCCTCACTAGGAGTAACTGGTACTTGGCAGAGGATATTTAAACCTTCTATCTTAAATAATGGATGAGGTTCAACGGTAATTTTTAAGTATAAGTCGCCACCACCAACGCCTTGGTTCCGCAAACGGATGGTTTGGCCTGTTACCATCCCTAGTGGCATATTAACTTCTAGCGATCGCCCATCTTCTAAACGAATGCGTTCATTGCCACCTTGATAAGCTTTTTCTAGTGGTAGGGTTAATCTGGCTTCTATATCTCGACGGGTAGTGCGAGGTGGGGTGTTAACGGTATAGGCAACTTTTGTTCTGGGCGAACGAAAGGGATCGCTAGTATTGCCATTACTGGAGTTAGTTGTCCCAGTCTTATTTTTAACGCCGATAACTTGATTAATAAAGCTTTCAAAATCGGAGAATTGGCTAGGATCTATGTCTTGATTGCCGTTGCGATCGCTAGCGCCACTCTGCCAAGTTTTAGCCTTTGGCGTTTGTTTGTTGCCTGCAAAGTCTTTTTGCTTCCAGTAGCGGCTAAACTGATCGTATTGCGATCGCTTGGCTGAGTCTGAAAGAACTTCATAAGCCTCACCAATATCCTTAAATTTTTCCTCAGATTCTTTGTTACCTGGATTGAGATCGGGGTGATATTGCCTTGCTAACCGCCGATAAACTTTTTTAATTTCCTCACCAGAAGCGTCTTTAGATACTCCTAAAATCTCGTAGTAATCACGGAAATTCGGCAAATTTTGCATAGTTAGTTATTTAAATTTTAGATTTTAGATTTTAGATTTTGAATTAATTAGGAGTAGAGACGCAATTAATCGCGTCTGTACATGAGTTAGGAATTGAAAGATTTAATTTTTAACTTCTCACTCGTCACTCCTAACTCCTCACTTTTATTAAAAGTACTACGACCAATCATTGTCATCTTCATCATCCCAGTTATCTTGGTAGCTAGGACGGGCTTTGCGTGGAGGACGGCTTTCATAAGAAGAAGAACGACTGTCTCGGCTATTGTCTCTGCCATAGTCTCGGCTATTGTCTCGGCTATTGTCTCTGCCATAGTCCTTACTGTATGAATCGCGTTCTCGATATGTATCTCTGGGAGATTCGCGTTCTTTATCTTTATCTTTATCGCCAGTAAAGATGTCACGGATAGTACCAAACAAATCGTCATCTTCATCTTCAGCATAAGTTTGGCGGACTTCCCGATTTAGCTCATAGAGAGCATCTTGCAAATCGGCATAAGCTTGATCGATACCGCGATCGCTATTTTCCTTGAGACTCTCTTTTAAGTCTCGGCAAATATTATCAATTCTTTGACGGCGGCTGCGGGCAAACTGCATACCAAATTCGAGTGCTACTTCTCTAAGTTGCCGTTCTGCTTGGAAAATTAACGCCTCAGAACGAGTCCGTTTTTCTACCCGTTCTTTCCGTTCGCGATCGACATCGGCGTATTTCTGAGCATCCTGAATCATCCGATTCACTTCCGACTCGTTCAAAGTAGAAGCGCCTTGAATGGTAATACTCTGCTCTCGCCCAGTGGTTCTATCTAGGGCTGTTACCTGTAAAATACCATTAGCATCGATATCAAATGACACCTGAACTTGAGGAATTCCTCGTGGTGCTGGTGGGATACCATACAGCTTGAAACGTCCTAGAGACTTGTTGTTTGCTGCCATTTCCCGTTCGCCCTGAACTACGTGAACTTCCACAGTATTTTGGTTATTTTCAGACGTAGAAAAAATGTCAGAACGTCGGACTGGAATGGTGGTATTGCGGGGAATAAGTTTTTTCATCACGCCGCCGATGGTTTCCAATCCCATAGAAAGGGGTGTGACATCCAGAAGCAGCACATCTTTGAGTTCGCCGGCGAGAATTCCGGCTTGAATTGCTGCACCCACTCCCACCACTTCATCGGGGTTAACGTTTTCGTTAGGTTCTGTGCCAATTAAGTCCCGTACTAGCTGCTTTACCATTGGCATTCTTGTAGAACCGCCAACTAAAACTACTTCTTCAATGTCTCTAGGTGAAAGTCCGGCATCTTTGAGGGCGCGTTTCACTGGTGTCCGCAATCGCCCCACCAAATCACCACACAAACCTTCAAACTGGGAACGTGTTAAACGAGTTTCTAGATGTTTGGGGCCTTCTTGGTCAGCAGCAATAAAAGGTAAGTTAATATCGGTAACGCTGACAGAGGAAAGTTCAATTTTTGCCTTTTCCGCCGCTTCCATCAGACGTTGTAAAGATTGTCTCTCACGTCTTAAATCTATCCCTTCAGTTTCCAGAAATTGCTCTGCTAGCCAATCTACTATTATTTTGTCAAAGTCATTACCACCCAGTTGCGTATCTCCACTGGTAGCTTTGACTTCAAATATCCCATCACCCACATCTAAAATAGACACGTCAAAAGTCCCACCACCTAAGTCAAAGACTAAGATAGTTTCCGTGTCACCCCGATCTAATCCGTAAGCCAAAGATGCAGCAGTTGGTTCATTAAGAATTCGCAGCACCTCTAAACCGGCAATTCTGCCTGCATCGCGGGTTGCCTGCCGTTGAGAATCATTAAAATAAGCGGGGACTGTAATCACTGCCCCTGTGACTGGTTCACCCAAATAGCGACTAGCATCGTCTGCCAATTTCTTCAGCACCATTGCCGAAATTTCTTCTGGGGCGAAATCTTTATTCAGACGGGGACAGGCAACTTTAATATTACCTACTTCGTCTTTGCGGATGGTGTAGGGTACACGCTTGGAATCTGGACTAAGTTCGGCATATTTCCGCCCAATGAAGCGTTTCACTGCAAAAAAGGTATTTTGGGGATTGAGGACAGTTTGCCGCCGTGCCATTTGCCCAACTACCCTTTCACCTTCTTTGCTAAAGCCAACTACGGAGGGTGTTGTTCGCATTCCTTCTGCATTGGCAATCACCACCGGCTTGCCACCCTCCATAACGGCGACTACTGAGTTGGTTGTACCCAAGTCGATGCCGACTACCTTGCCCATGCGTTACTCTTCTCCTAAAGTGTCTTATATATTTATTATGATTGGGCGAAACTACCTCTAGCTTGAATGCTATGGGATGAAAACACCTTAATGGTATAATTGTCGTCCTTAAGGCAGTGAGCTAAGAAGTACAGCTAGAGGAGATAGTTGCAAGACTAGGATAGCATTGACGATGATTGCTGTGTCTAAGCAGCCTCAATTCTTGTTATCCGTTTACTTCTATGCACTGGATTTGCAAGTTAGAGATTTCTAATAAATAAAAAACGAACCACAGAGGCGCAGAGAACGCAGAGGGAGGAGAATAGAGAGGATTTTTGCATCCGTTTTGGGATATTTTTTTATTTGGAAGTCCTTTACTAAATGTACTTCGATCAGAAATTTCTACTTCTTTGAGTGCCTGAAAACCTTAATATTACCGCTATTTTAAAAATTTGAATTTAACAGAGCGATTACAAACTTCCCTGAGTGCGATCGCGCGAGAACGCGATCCTTACATGGCAACGGCTGGACATTTTTTCGTCCAAGAATACATCCGTCAAGAATTTTCCCAATGGGGGAGTGTGGAAATCCACACCTTTGAAGTCAGAGGTAAAGTTTGCAAGAACTTGATATTAAATTTACCCTCACAAGCTAGAGGGCAAAAAAAGGATTTGCCGCCGATTTTAATTGGCGCTCATTATGATGGCGTTCCGGGAACATCTGCGGCTGATGATAATGCCACTGGTGTAGCGGTGTTGCTGGAATTAGCCAGAAAGTTTGCTGCCCAAGCCATAAGATATCCCTTAAGGCTAGTTGCTTTCGATATGGAAGAATACGGCTTACTGGGTAGTGCTGACTATGCAGCCCTGTTGCACGAACAAAAGCAACAGCTACGCTTAATGATCTCCCTAGAAATGCTGGGTTATAAGGATTCTACGCCTGGTTCTCAAAGTTATCCCCCTCCTTTGGAACGCTTCTATCCAGATAGAGGTGATTTTATTGCTTTAATTGGCAATTTGCGGACATTGCCTGATTTGATTGGCATGAGCCGTAATATTCGTAAAGCTGGCGTAGCTAGTCAATGGCTACCTGTGCCGAATCGAGGTTTAATAGTTCCCCAAACCAGACTTAGCGATCATGCGCCTTTCTGGGATTTGGGTTATCCGGCAATGATGGTGACAGATACGGCATTCTTGCGAAATCCGCATTATCATAAACCTACTGATGCGATCGCTACTTTAGATTTAGATTTTCTGAGCGGTGTCTGTGAAGGGTTAGAAATTGCAATTCGGCGCTTGTGAAAAGTTAAGATAAATTAATGGAGATGTCTATTATTTAACCTGTCGTTTCTTCCAGTAATCTGGTCTGCGCTTTCCATGAGCTATTGCAACAACCCAGATAAACGCCCCAAATTCTGCATAGAAGATAAGATAGGGAAAACGTTGAACGACGTAGCGACGCAACTCAAGAATTTTGTACGGCGCTCCTATATTTGGGTTTTGCTGAATTTTGCCAATAGCCTGCTCCACTTCAAATAAGAAATCTAGCCCCAAGCCAGTTTTTTGCTCTTCGTAGTAGGCGACTGAATTATCTAGCTCTGCTCTAGCTTCGTTGTGAATGATTATCTGCTTCACGAGTACTTTTCTCGCAGTTCCGTGAATACTTTGTCTGACAGTTCACCATCAGCTGTTCCACTACCAATCTCTTCAATCCTTCTGGTTAACTCAACATCCCAAGCAAATTCTGCGTTATCGTCAACATCTCGATCTAAAGAGTGGATCAAGAAGTAAGCAAGCTCTGCACGCTCTTGCATAGATAGCTGAGAGAGTTCAAGTCTAAGTTTCTCTACTGTCTCGGTCATAGTCTGCAATTTTCTTGCCATTAAATAGAGTTGGTGTTAAATATGGCAGATTCAAGCCAGCTGTTTGTCATAAGTCGAAGCGCCACATAATCTTCAATATAAAGGTTTATAGTTCAATACGCTTGAGTTAGCGTCTACTTTCCCAAGGCAGTTGTTACCAATTACCACTTTCCGACTCTGAGGATTGTACTAATTGACACGAAACAATGGGGCTAATGAATGCCAAGATCAAAAAAAGGATGCCCCAAGGATATTAAAAGTACTATGCCAGAATTACACCAATCAATTGCCCAGCATTACCACGAACGGACTAAATACAACCCTGAGACTCTTGCCTCCAAAAGTCAGCAGTTAGACTGGACTAAACAGCCAGTGCCTTTTAAAGAGTATAAAATTGGCTCTACTTTTGATCTCAAACCCTATATCCAAGAAAAACCAGAGGGATTTGCTGGTAATCCAGATGCTCAATGGTGGCAAAGACTTTCCCGGTTACTGTTTCGCAGCTATGGATTGACGGCAAAAATGCCTTCTATGGGTAGTGCGGTGTATTTACGTGCTGCTCCCAGTGCTGGCGGATTATACCCTGCTGAGGTGTATGTAGTTTCCCGTGGCACGTCGTTATTGCCACCTGGTCTGTATAATTATCAATGTCGGACTCATTCTCTGATGCATTATTGGGAAAGTGATGTTTGGCAAACTCTGCAAGCAGCTTGTTTCTGGCATCCTTCTTTAGAAAACACCCAACTAGCAATTATTGTGACTGCGGTATTCTATCGTTCTGAGTGGCGTTATGAAGATCGGGCTTATCGTCGGATTTTTCTAGATACGGGACATCTATTAGGTAATATTGAGTTAGCTGGCGCGATTACTGATTATCGCCCCCATTTAATCGGCGGCTTTGTGGATGAATCGGTAAACGATCTGCTTTATATCGATCCGCAACAAGAAGGTGCGATCGCAGTCTTACCTCTGGCAGACTTGTTAGATGTCAATCAAAATTTACCATTGGGATGTACTGCATTACCTTCTGCCACCGAAACCAGTTATCCCCAAATTCCAGATGGTGAATTGCTGACATATTTCCATCGACACACCCAAATCCAATCAGGCATAACTGGCAATCTCAATTTACCAGTTATCAAACAAGAAAAATCTTTGGAAGATAAATATAACTTTCCTTTCTGTTTGAAAATTCCCACCACCACTGCACCTATAGATTGGGGGAAAAAGCTGTCAGAACTGGAAAGTACTATGTACAAGCGACGCTCTACCCGCGCTTACAATGGTAATGATTTAACTTTTGATGAATTAAAAAGTTTACTCGATTTCACCTACCAACCGCAAAATTACATCGATCAAAGTTTAGATATTTCTCCAGACTACTTTGATTTGAATTTAATCGAAACATTCATTGCTGTTTGCGGAGTTAAAGGACTGGAGGCGGGTTGTTACTATTACGCACCCAAAGCCCAAGAATTACGCCAAATTCGGTTTAAAAATTTCCGGCGAGAGTTACATTTTCTCTGTTTGGGGCAAGAATTAGGGCGGGATGCAGCAGCAGTTTTGTTTCATACAGCCGATTTGAAAGCTGCGATCGCTCAATATGGCGATCGCGTTTACCGTTACTTACACCTGGATGCCGGTCATTTAGGACAACGCCTGAATTTAGCAGCAATGCACTTAAATATAGGCGTTAGCGGTATTGGTGGATTCTTTGACGATCAAGTAAATGAAGTTTTAGGTATTCCTGCCGATGAAGCTGCTCTATATATTACTACATTGGGACGGCCAAGATAAAACGTAGATGTCCAGAAGCTTACCGCAGGCGATCGCAAGTAACACAAAGTCCACTTAACCATAGCGGTTTGGAATTGGTTATAAAATATCTGTCAACCTAAGCTCAAATGCTTATCCCACAGGCATTTTACCTCAGCCTAAATCCCCTCCCCTCTTCGCTTCGGCTACAGTGTACATACACACAAGTCATCAAATTACCCAAAACAAAACAAAAACCTCACCCTGTCCTATCTTTAATCCCTCTCCTTAGTAAGGAGAGGGACAGGTTTTACGTAGTAAAACCAGGGTGAGGTTTCCTAAAGACTTATTTATACACCGTAGAATGCTTTGGGAAGGCTAATTATTGCGTCAGCAAAACCGGGGTGGGCTGACGCGGATATTGATGGAAAGTCAGTGAACTTAAGATCATTTCTCCACAAGAGTTTTACTTTAAGTTGACACCAATGTACAGATGTACGCCCCTAGAGCCGATTAACTATACTGCACAGATTTTTGAAAATGGTATAAGACAACCCCATAGCACTGACTCCCTATTGAAAATGCAGTTTGGCACAAAAGATATATTACCTTGACAAATTATCGGGAACTATAACACTTGAATGTGTAGTCAACAGTGTACATAGAAACTGATTCTATCTTTGTAGAGAACCAAAGAACAAAGAATTAGTGCATAAAACTATAGAACCTAACTGTATGTACTTATGAGGTTCAGATAGAACAAACTCAATCAAGTTTGAAATTTTAAGGTGAAAAATTATGACGAACTTTATTCAAATCTGCTTAAACAATGACCTACTGCATCCAGTGCGCGAGTGGTTGGAAACGATAGAAATTCATAACTCCAAATTAGCTCATTTTCTGTGCAAATCTATCCCTGCTCAGTGTCCCTTTGAGCAAGATATTAAACTTTTTGGACGGAAACTATTTCATATTCCTCCGATGTGTAAATTAAATCCTCTATACGATGAAGTGGTTGGTTTGCGGTTTAAAGCGCTCTGTTATCTTGCCGATAAATGCGGTGAAGATATTGCAATCTATTGCTAATAGCTAGTCAGATTGTTCCTTGATCAAGCAGCCATCGATATTTAGAAAACTTACGGTTGTTACTTACTCAGGTTTATACTAAGCTAACGTACACCTAAATTAGATGTTTAGCTATGTAAGTAGCTAGCACCTCGAAGACAGTGTTTCCAGGCAGTATTTCTGCTTACCGTACCCTGCTGAAATCATTAACATCATCATGACGCACATCTTACTGGTTGAAGATGAAGTCAAACTGGCACGACTTGTCGAATTGGAATTGAATTATGAAGGCTATCAAGTCAGTATTGCCTACGATGGATTAACTGCACTCACCGCAGCGCGTGAGTTACATCTAGATTTAGTAATTTTAGACTGGATGTTGCCAGGTTTGTCGGGGTTAGAAATTTGTCGCCGTCTGCGAAGTATTGGTGATAAAGTGCCAATAATCTTATTAACCGTCAAAGATGAACTAAGCGATCGCATTGCAGGCTTAGATGCTGGTGCTGATGATTACCTCGTTAAACCCTTCAGCGTTGATGAATTACTAGCCAGAGTCGGCACTCACCTGCGAAGAAACCAGCAAGTAGACGTTGCAGATGTTTTAGAATTTGAAGACCTGAGGTGATTTCCAGAATAAAAGTTACCACACAACATCATTCCAACGTAGAGGGAAAGAGCTATTCACTCTCCTAATCGGTAAAATTATTTTGAGAAATCACCTAAGTTTAAATCGTCGCACTCACCAAGTGTACCGAGAAGAGAGATTAATTGAGTTAACTGCTAAGGAATTTGATTTTTGCAAGCCGCACACTCGTGACTTCAAGTCATGAGTTAGGCACTCAATATTCTGGTAAAATATATACATAGCGAAAACCAAGCTTTATCTGAACCACGACAACTAAAGATATGGGGTTCTACTGAGAAATAGATACTTTTGTATCGCTCCTCTGGTAGATAAAATCTTTAAGGTACTGAGGTTAAACATACTTTCTAGTACTTGTTTAAGAGTCGCCGTCGGTGCTAGGGAGACTTTAAAAATGCCCGTGGAGAACTTGTAAGTCCTGGAGCAATCCAGGCGGAGATCGTTGAAGCAGGAATCGCGTGACTTTTAGTCATGCGAGGTTCAATTATTAGAATATTTGCTGGCCCATCCCCGACAAGTAATTACTTGCGATCGCATTTTAGAGGAAGTCTGGGGTTACGACTTCATGGGCAATACTAACGTCATAGAACTTCACATGCGCTACCTGCGTCTGAAACTCGAAGCCCATAACAAAAAGTGCCTCATTCAAATTGTGAGTGGTGTCGGCTACACATTGCATGATTGAATTTGTTATGGGGCATTGGGCATTGGGAATTGGGCATTGGGCATTGGGAATTGGGCATTGGGCATTGGGCATTGGGCATTGGGCATTGGGCATTGGGCATTGGCGACTGAAAATAGGAGCAGGGTGCAATGAGTAGAGGGAAAAACTACTCTCGCTTCTTCCCTATGCCCTATGCCCCATGCCCCAATCCCCATTCCCAATATTAAATTTCGATGAACGTAGATGCCCCAAAAGCTTTTATCAGATGAAGATTTGGGGTTTTTGGCAATCTTAGCGAAAACTCATCCAACATAGGGTTAATTGTACTAGGATGCACAAAGCTGTAAAGCTGTCATCATCTAATAATCTAAAGTGGCATGACCTATCTAGAAACAGCAGCGCAATTCTACCGCGAAGTTGCCGAAACCCCGCAAGTTGGACTTTGTTGTGTGCAAAGTACACCCCTGCAATTACCAGGATTAAAAGTTCCTTTGGCAATGCAGGAAATGAACTATGGTTGTGGCACCACCATTCATCCCACCGAACTAGGAAAGCAACCGACTGTGCTTTATGTCGGCGTTGGTGGCGGCTTAGAAGCTTTGCAATTCGCTTATTTTTCCCGCTATGCAGGTGCTGTAATTGCCGTTGAACCGGTTGAAGCGATGCGGGAAGCAGCCGCACGCAATCTAGAAATTGCTGCTCAAGAAAACCCGTGGTTTGACACTAGTTTTGTGGAAATCCGCGAAGGTGATGCTTTTAACCTACCTATTGCTGATGCTACCGTCGATATCGTGGCGCAGAATTGCCTTTTCAACATCTTTGAACCAGAAGATTTAACCCGTGCTTTAAAAGAAGCCTATCGGGTATTAAAACCGGGCGGACGTTTGCAAATGAGCGATCCAATCGCTACTAGTCAAATTCCCGCCCATCTTCAACAAGATGAACGACTGAGAGCCATGTGTTTATCAGGCGCACTCACATATCAAGAGTATACTGAACGGATTACAAATTCTGGCTTTGGTCAAGTTGAAATTCGCGCCCGTCGTCCTTATCGTCTACTAGATTCCCATACTTATAATCTAGACAATCACCTACTTTTAGAAAGTCTAGATTCTGTCTCCTTTAAAGTTGCTATTCCAGAAGATGGTGCTTGTATTTTCACGGGAAAAACTGCAATTTATGCTGGCTTGGAACCCTTCTTCGACGACTCAGCAGGACATATACTTCAGCGAGGTATTCCCGCAGCAGTATGTGATAAGACTGCTGCTAAACTTGCAAATATCAATCCAGCAGAAATAATTGTTACCAATTCAACCTGGCACTATAGCGGGGGTGGCTGCTGTTAATTTATTAACAAATAGTTTAGGTGTGAGGAGCCAGAATAATGCCTCTGTCACGCTCTGCGAACAGAATAATTCTGTGCAACTGAGGAATTAATTAACAACTTGGATATTTCACTAATTGCATTCTAAATTCTAGATTCTGACTTTTTATTTATAAACCCCAAAATGTTGTTAATTAGTCTATTTATCGCTACGCTTTTTTTAGCATATTGCAATGGTGCCAATGACAACTTTAAAGGGGTAGCAACACTATTTGGCAGCCGAACTACCAGCTATCAAACAGCAATTCTGTGGGCAACTTTTACGACTTTAGGTGGTGCAGCAACTGCAACTTTTTTGGCAGGTACGCTAATTAAAAACTTCTCTGGAAAAGGATTAGTTCCTGATGCGATCGCTAATACACCACAGTTTCATATCGCAGTTGCGATCGCAGCCGGTTTAACTATACTGATAGCCACCCTCATGGGCTTTCCCGTTTCCACAACTCACAGTTTAACAGGTGCTATTGTTGGCGCTGGATTAGTTGCGATCGGACTCAAAGTTAATTTTGTAGCTTTGGAAACCTTCTTTATTTTACCTTTATTACTCAGTCCCATCATTGCTATTGCTTTGGGAGCAGGAATTTACAACTTATTTAGCTATATCAATTCTAAATGTAACTTCCAATTCAATCAGAAAATGATTGATAATTGCCATTTTATCAGCGCTGGAGTTGTGAGTTTTGCTAGAGGATTAAATGATACTCCCAAGATTTTCTCACTCATTCTAGTTATTGAATATTTTTCGGTTCAGGGCGGAATGATCACCATTGCGATCGCAATGGCACTTGGCGGTTTACTCAACTCCCAAAAAATTGCTCTTACCATGAGCGAAAACATTACTTCAATAAATCATACCCAAGGCTTATCAGCAAATATAGTAACCGCTATTCTGGTTATCGCGGCTAGTCGATTTGGGCTTCCAATTTCTACCACTTATGTTTCAGTTAGTTCTATTTTTGGAGTAGGATTAACTGGTAGAAAAGTTAATACGCGTGTTTTTTATCAGATATTATTATCGTGGATTTTAACTTTACCTACTGCTGCAATTATTAGTGGAATAACTTATAGATTATTGCAAGGTTAGAAAAAATAAACATATTTATATCATATTTAAGGAATAGTAACTAATGCAAACTCAATCAAAAGTTATACTAGATTCAACAGTCACACCATTTAAAAACAAACTCAATTCACCTTTGATAAAAAAGGAAATCAGTGTTTTACAAATCAATCTAGGCAAGCGCTGTAACCTTGCGTGTACACACTGTCATGTTGAAGCTGGGCCAAAACGTACAGAAGAACTTTCTACTGAAGTTTGCGAACAATTGATTTCGCTAATTCATAAATCTCCCGAAATTCAAATTGTAGATTTAACTGGTGGCGCACCAGAAATGAATTATGGATTTAAGCAATTGGTAGAAGCAGCAAAAACAACCGGTAAGCAGGTAATTGTCCGGTCTAATTTGACTATTTATTTTGAAGATGGATTTGCTGATTTACCAGAATATTTTGCTAAACACCAAATAAGAGTTGTGGCTTCACTACCCTGCTATTTGGCAGACAATGTTGATAAAATGCGCGGTTCTGGTGTTTTTGATAGTTCAGTCAAAGCTTTACAATGGCTTAACAAACTCGGCTATGGTAAAGAACAAAATTTAATTTTGGACTTGGTATTTAATCCCCAGTTACCCACTAGTGAAAAATTCTCCTTAGCTCCCGAACAGACTAACCTAGAACGAGATTACAAAATGTTCTTACAAGAACATTTTAATATTGTATTTAACAACCTCTTCACCATTACCAACCTTCCAGTTGGTAGAACCAAAATGCACTTAGAACGGAGAAAACTGTACACCAGCTATTTGCAGTTTTTAGAGTCGCATTTTAATCCTGACACAGTTGAACATTTAATGTGCCGCGATGAACTTTCAATTGATTATCTAGGAAATGTGTATGATTGTGACTTTAACCAGATGATGAATTTGCCTGCAAAAACTCGTAATGGTGAAACCTTAACAGTTAGCAAATTGCTAGAAGCTGGCAGTTTAGACCTAATTAGTGAGATCCAAACGGCTGCTTATTGCTATGGTTGTACTGCTGGGTGTGGTTCTAGTTGTGGTGGTGCTTTGCTTTAAGGTTGTTAAAAAAAGTCTGTTACCAAAATTGTTACCAGTAGTCCTTAACTGAACCATATTGGTATTCATCCTCGATTAAGCATTACTCATTCCTCTAACAATCTCTGCAAAAGTGTATAAATGTCCCCTTTGTCACCCTCTTTTCGTAGTCCGAAACCAACCACTAAAACCACGACTTTCTCTAGCTCTACTTTATAAATAATTCTGTATCGTTGACCAACACCTCTGACACTACGATATCCCCTCAGCTTGTCAATTAGAGGTTTTCCCTGCTTTTCTGGATCTGTTTTGAGTTTGTCGATTCTCTCGCTCAAAGATTTCTGATGACGTTTATCCTTAACATCAGTCAACATTTCTAAAGCTAGGGATGTCAGTTCAATTTCATACTCTGTGTTAATCGGTTGTTCTGTGTCAGAGTCCAAGTTGTGCTTTTGCTTCCTTCCAGCTAATGGTTTCTTGCTGTTCCCCTTGGCTTATACTCTCCTGTAGCTGATGAGCAAACTCCCGATCAGATAAGATTGCCAGGGTTTCTAACAAAGATTCAAATTGTTCAAAACTAAGTGCTGCCATTACTGGTTTACCATGCTTAGTGATGATTACTGGTTCATCTTTCAACTCATCCGGCAACTCTAATAGTTGTCGTCGAGCTTCGGTAATGGTTAAGTATTTTGGCATGTAAGTAAGTGTACATTAAAATGTACACTTATTATAACTTTAATGCGATGTCTACGACGAACTACACGTACGCAGTTTTCTCTCAGACATAACTTTGTATCTACCCTCTGCGCTAAAGTTGCATAAGAACGTGCATCTAAAGCCAGGAGGAAAAAGTTGTGAAAGCAGTCTTGATGGCAGCAGCTGGCAGTCCCGAAGTTCTGCAAATACAGGAAGTGCCAAACCCTGATGTTCCTGTAGGTAACACTGAACTTTTAGTGCGTTTGGTTGCGGCTGGCATTAACCCCATTGACACTAAACTTCGTAGCCGAGGCACTTTCTACCCCGATCGCACGCCGACAATTTTAGGATGTGATGGTGCTGGTGTAATCGAAGCGGTGGGTAATGGTGTTCAGCGTTTTCGCCCAGGGGATCAAGTCTATTTTTGCTACGGTGGATTGGGCGCACATCAAGGTAATTATGCTGAATATACCGTTGTGGATGAGCGGTTTGTTGCACCCAAACCCACGTCTATTTCTTTTGCCGAAGCAGCAGCAGCGCCTTTAGTATTAATCACCGCCTGGGAAGCTTTATACGAACGAGGACGATTGGAACCTGGAGAACGGGTTTTCATTCATGCGGGTGCTGGTGGTGTCGGTCATGTAGCAATTCAATTGGCGAAACTTAAAGGTGCTAGTGTTTCTACCACAGTCAGTTCTGAAGAAAAGGCTAATTTCGTCAAAGAACTCGGTGCTGATCATGTAATTTTTTACAAACAAACAGACTTTGTGCAAGCGGTATTAGATTGGACTGGCGGCGAAGGCGTAGACTTGGCTTTTGATACCATAGGCGGCGAAACCTTTCACAAAACTTTCCCCGCAGTGCGAGTTTATGGCGATATTGTGACGATTCTCGAACCAGATACCAATACTGTTTGGAAAACTGCTAGATTACGCAATCTCCGCATTAGTTTAGAATTAATGCTTGCACCAGCGTTGCTAGGATTAGAAGAAAGCCTCCAGCACCATGCAGAAATTCTCGAACAATGTGCCACCTGGATCGATGAAGGCAAGTTAAAAATCCATGTTAGCCACAAATTTCCCTTAAAAGAAGCAGCTAAAGCCCACCAACTAATTGAAAGCGGTTCAGTGACGGGTAAAATTGTTCTACTTATTAGCGACGAATAATCGAACAATTTGCATAATTTATTTTTTAAACGCAAAGGTACGCAAAGGTTAAACGCAAAGGTGCGCAAAGGCATTTCTCTGCGCTTCTCTGCGCTTTCCTTAGCGTTCCTTTGCGTTTTATCAATTCTCCTCTTTCTCCCTCTCCCTAGTTCAGCAGCACAGACGCAACCAGAACGCACACCCTTAACTCTGGAGTTATTACAAGAACGTCTACATACACCGACGCTGCGCGAAGGCAATTTGACGGTAGATTTGCAGAAGATGGTGATTGATTTGCGCCCAGAAAACGCTAGTTTTAGTGATGCTTTTTATAAACTACTGCGAAAAGAGCTAGGTGCAAAACCTCTGGGTTTAGACCTCAGCTATGCCCTGATTTTGGGAGATTTTGTGGGTAGCGATTTGGGTTTAAGAACACCATTGTATGCTCAAGGCATTGCTCCAATTTTCACTGTTACTGAAAAACAAGAATTAGAACGGTTGCGATTTGTTTGTCTGGAGTCACTCACGAATTCCAAAGATTGCCGATCGCTATTAGGAACAGAATCAACCCCATCCAGTGAAATTGCTGTCTTTCGTGGTGTCTTGAAACTTGTACAAACTCGCTTTAATGGCGAAATTAAGTTTTCTCATACATTCTTTCTTCAGTCTGTGGATGCCCAAGGTGCAACGTTTCTCCAATCCACTAATTGGGCTGAAACCCGATTTGGTCGTCCTGTCAGCTTTAGTGGTACTAAATTCAAGCAACTAAGCAATTTTCAGGGTAGTATTTTTTTTGAAAAAGCTAATTTTAAACAAACTCAATTTCAGGAACTCGCTGATTTTCAAGGTAGTATCTTTGAAAAGACTGCCAACTTTAACCAAGCGATTTTTAAGCAGTTGGCTAAATTCAGTAGTGTGCAATGGCAAGAAAATGCTGATTTTTCTGATGTCCGCTTTGCTAATCAAGCCCAGTTTAGTAAAGCAAATTTTAATCAGTCCCTCCTTTTAAGGGAGGCAATTTTTGAGCAAGCTGTCATATTTCGAGAAGTGGAGTTTAATCAATCGGTGAATTTGCAAGGTGCAAGCATTCTCAATCAAGCTGATTTTAGCGATGCTAGATTTTCTACAGACGCTTGTTTAAGCGTACCTGGTTTAACTTTTAATTCTAACCAAGCAAAAATTTTAGGTAATCCTGGTCAAATTGGTATGATGTTCTGCATCCCGACATTGCAAGGCAATCAAAATATTTTGCGGAATTTGGGGCAAAATTTCCGTCAGCAACAACAAGTTACCGATGCTAATGAACTGGAATACACAAAACAAGAACTGCGATTAGTAGAAATGAGTCGCCGTTTGATGGCTACAAATATTAATAGTGCAAGTGTTGCAAGTTTGATCAGACTGGGTTTTTCTGAAACTCAAGCCGCAGCGATCGCTCAACGTCGTCTGATAAAATCTTTTCGTAACAGTAGTGAGTTATTGACTTTAGCAGACATCGATTTAGAGAAATATACTCAACTTAGCGATCGCTTAAGTGTTGGCGAATCCCTTGCTATCGGTGGGTGGTTGCTGCAAGCTTGGAGTTGCTTGGGGTTGAGTGTACTACTGTTGTTGAGTGGCTATGGGACAAATTTTTGGTTAGTGTTTGGTGTGGGAGGAGTTGCGATCGCTTATTTCGGTTTACTATTTTGGCTAGTGGATCGCTATCGTCGCCTGCATCCCGTACCAATTATTCCCACATCCTACGAAACCATTTCTATATTAGTCAGTTTTAGCGTTTTAGAGTTCTTAAGTTTACTAGCCATCTTTCGCAATGCTCAACAACCTTGGCTGACATTGGGTTGTCTTGTCATAATTCTTGTCCCCATACCACTGGCGTTATTGATGCGACTTTACCAACAAGGGCGTTATCACAACTTAATGAATGTTTCTTACTTCACCGAAGACGGCACATTTCGCCAGTTACGATTGTTGATTGGGCGTTTACCAGTCATACCGAGAAATCAGACATTTCGGGAACGATATATGCCTCTACTGAGCGATCGCCGTTGGAACTGGCTCAACTATTATGATTTTAGTCTCAACAACCTAGTTAAATTAGGATTTAACGACATTCGCCTACGAGACGAACATTTACCAGGTATCATCTCTGCACTTGCTTGGTATCAATGGAGTTTAGGTGTAATTTATATCACATTAGTCTTGTGGACTCTTTCCCGCACAATTCCAGGATTGAATTTGCTAATTTATCTGAAGTGAATTACCTACACCTAAACCTTTTTTCTTTTTGGGAAGTAAATAAAACAACCAGCAAAATTTAGATAATGTTAATAATGCGATCGCACTCATTATTGAGATCATCGCTGTTATTTCACCTAGATATTCCAGTGATTCTCAGAATTAAAATTATTAGTAAAAATATTGTTAATTGTATTATCCAGAGAATTCGACTGTTTTATTTATACACGAAAAAGCGCTTGAGAGTTTTGCTCACTCAAGCGCTTCTTCGTAAAAGCTTATACCAACTCACTTGCTTGATGCAACATTTGAAACCTGCAACACTCCCTGATGGGGGAGCATTGCGAGCATAACTTGTGACAAACATGTGGTGAAATGGTATCACTCCTTGCACTAACTAAGAATATCTCTTTTACAAGAAAATGAGGGTTATAGTGAGTGACAGTTTATAAACTGAACACTAGTTAAAAACGACTCACCATGAATAGTAACTAAAAAAACTAAGCACAACTGTAGCAAATTTATAAGTATAGTATAAAAATTTATAGTTTATTAGCAATTACTTGCTTCTGAGTACCGATTCAAAATATGCAGCAATTAGCAGTATACATATCTCAGTTTTGGCACTAAAGAAACCGTAAACTATCAGTGGAAAATTGCTATTTAGTAAGCTAGAAATAGCTTGGATATTGACATAAAAGCGATTTACACCGAAATAAATCATCACCTCTTCAATAGATAGAGGTATTGTTTAAAGAACAGCAATTCAAGAACCAATTCTTAAGCAAAGTAAATTCAAAAGTTTAGGTTAGGTAGTTAAGTATCTTCTATCTCTTCGCAAACGGTAACACTCAACTCTTCCGTATAGTGTAAGCCGCTACTTCCTTCGTTGAAGCAAAACACAGCTTTTTCACCGACGAATCCTGCTAGTCTCCAATAGGCACTCACCTACGACCAAGGGACTGAACCTGGTGTCTAAGTGTATGGTAAGATTGCCTAGAACAAAGATTTTATCTGAGTTAGAGTCTCGTATAAATTGCGAAGGTCAAGCTGACCGTTAATTAACTCCCACGATACTTTTCCTATAGATTTGGAAAATATACAACAAGACTGGTGGGTATCTGACTGTAATTTGTAGATAAATATCTAGAATTTGCTACCAGACTCAACCAACTTCCCACAATTTTGACTTTTATTTGACTTTTAGGATAGACACATGAACGATAAGCTGATGCTAATGATTCCAGGCCCAACGCCGGTGCCAGAAGCTGCTTTACTGGCATTAGCCAAGCATCCGATTGGACACCGAACTAGTGAATTTAGCAATATATTGGCAGAGGTGACAGAAAACCTCAAGTGGTTACACCAAACTCAAAATGATGTACTAACACTGAATGTCAGTGGTACGGGTGCTGTAGAAGCCGGAATAATTAATTTTCTCTCTCCAGGCGATCGCATTTTAGTTGGTTCTAATGGTAAATTTGGCGAACGTTGGGTAGAAGTTGGCCAAGCCTACGGTTTAAATGTAGAAGAAGTGAAGGTGGAATGGGGAAAACCCTTAGACCCCAAAGTATTTGCCGAAAAACTCCAAGCAGATACCCAAAAGCAAATCAAAGCCGTAATTATTACCCACAGCGAAACCTCGACGGGTGTGTTGAATGATTTAGAAACCATCAACCGCCACGTCAAAGAACACGGTGAAGCTTTAATTATCGTTGATGCCGTCACTAGCTTGGGCGCGTTCAATCTCCCCGTGGATGCTTGGGGTTTGGATATAGTCGCCTCCGGTTCCCAAAAAGGTTATATGATTCCGCCGGGATTGGGTTTTGTCTCTGTTAGCCCCAAAGCTTGGGAAGCTTACAAAACTGCGAAGCTACCGAAATATTATTTGGATTTAGGCAAATATCGCAAAGCCACAGCCAAAAATACAACTCCCTTTACTCCCCCTGTGAACTTGATTGTAGCGCTGCACACCACGTTACGAATGATGAAAGAGGAAGGCTTGGAGTCAATATTTGCTCGACATGAACGGCTTAAAAATGCTACCCGCGCCGCTATTCAAGGCTTAAATTTACCCCTGTTTGCAGCAGATAGTTCCGCTAGTCCGGCGATTACGGCTGTAGCACCACAGGGAATTGAATCGGATAAAATTCGGTCATTAATGAAAAAACGCTTTGATATTGCCCTAGCAGGTGGTCAAGACCATTTGAGTAATAAGATTTTCCGCATTGGTCACTTGGGCTTTGTGAGCGATCGCGATATCCTTAGCTGTATAGCATCCTTAGAAGTTACCCTAGCAGAACTTGGATACGAAGGCTTTACCCCTGGTTCTGGTATAGCAGCAGCAGTTAGAGTGTTTACTCAGTTCTAATTGCTCAACATTAAATCAAAAGAGCGAGTTGATAATTTAACTCGCTCTTTTCATTTGTTGTATATAAATAAGTAAAAACCGCCAGAGTTAATAAACCTATATATCAACCTTTGTACAAGGTAGAGTTGATGTGACATCCTTTAATTCTCCTAAATGATACCAAGTTTCCCTAGATAGTATTATTTGCTTTGGAGACAGTCACACAGATGCTTTGACACCAAACAATACTAATTTTGGTGACTTAGTATAATCCCAAACTTGTATAACAAATAGCATTGAGTTGAGTATTGATTGAGATTCAAGTAACAACCTTTGCTAGAGACTTTTAATCCAAAATCTAAAATCGGTATCACCTATGCCGTCTCCAGCCAATCATAAATTTGGTCTAACTGCTCTAGAGTAATCAAACCATACTGCCAAAGAATCATAGCCAAAGGGCCTGGGTCTTGTTCCCGATGGCGCAATGCAACCGCCAGCGATGCTGTGGAAATTGCCAAATCTTCTTGCAAAAAATGAATTAGTCGAGAATATTTTGATGGTGACATTTGGATCTCACCTCCTTGTACAGAATGTATTGTCATATATCAGTTCACCATTGCTCGGTAGCCACTAGCCAGTATTTTATCTGTCACTGTGCCGTTATCGGCTATACACCCCAGCACAGTTTTTTATTTGCCTTTAAGAAAGGCTTCTCAGAGAGGGTCTGAGAAATAGAAACTTTTGTACAAATTATCTGCTCGATTATCAAGCAATATTGTTACTTAGTTAAGTTGTCTCCATCTTATTTACTTATGTAGTATTTAATTACATAAGTAGTAACAAAGATTCCATAGATATACTCTCTTATTGGCGGCTATTTCCACTTACACCCAAGGGTATATTTTTGCAACCAAACTTTAAGACCGCGATTTCAGCTTGGAGACAGTAGAATTTTACATCATTACCACAGTTTTTAAATAGTAGCGTTACAGATGACTTTTTTGCCATAGTACGTGACATTTTTTACAAAAAAAACATAGATTTTAAGTAGTATAGGCTCTGAAGAGAGCAATCATCCAAATCTTTATCTTTATTGGAACAGAATTCATGAGTTGGTCACTGAGCTTGCCTAAGTGCCCAACTCCTGGATTCTTCTTCTGTAATTCTCAAAACTTAATTTTCACAATATCGCCCACTTTCAACTTCAATTCGGCAGCTCTTCCAGAGCGAAGTTCAATTACCTTATCGATTGGTGTGTTGGGGCCATAAGTAGGACAAGGCTCACTTGCACAAGGAGGTGCAGAAGCTTGGATATATTTAACTACACCGTTTTGTAAAAATACCATATCCAAGGCTACAGGTACATTTTTCATCCAGAAACTAATTGATTGTGGTGAAGCGAACCCAAATAGCATTCCTCGGTCATCTGGCAAAGCTGGTCGATACATCAATCCCATCTGTTGCTGTTGTGGTGTCTTCGCCACTTCTAGCTGAATTGTTGTGCCATTAGGAAGAATAGCTTTAGCTGAAATTGGTAATTTTTGACCTAAACTTTCTGGTGCTGGAGTTTGAGAACCAGATGTGGGGGTTGGAGGTTTAGCTGTTGTTGGCACAGAGCAGCCCATCAACAAAACACTCAGCAACATTGAGAATAAACCTAGCCAACGACTCATAATTATTTTTAATTTTGTAATTTAGATTTCAATTTTACAGAATTTCAGCTAGAAAACTCACGACTTTTATTTGTTCCGTAATATACAGCTTTTTTCAGCCTCAATAGACCTCTTGCATAAATTAAAAATATAAGAACCTCACCCCGCCAAAGCTACAGTGTACACAGAAGTCGTTGTTGACGGCATTTTAAGATTTATCGCGCAGCCCTGGAGATACCTCACCCTGATTTTGCTGTGCAAAATCTGTCCCTCTCCTTATTAAGGAGAGGGATTTAAGGAGAGGAGGGGGTAATTCATGAATTACCCCTACCGCTTGTAGTTTTACGTAAGTTCTATAACTAGACAATGCACTTGAGCAACTTGTTGAAGGTAAGCAAACTTGCGCTATGTGTACTAGGATTCTCTTAAAACGTAACCTACGCCGCGCACCGTCTGAATAAGACGCTTTTGACCTTCATCTTCGATTTTGAGGCGCAAGTAACGGATATACACTTCAATGACATTCGACTCGCCCAGAAAGTCATAGCCCCAAACATTCTCTAAAATTTGTTCGCGGGTTAATACCTCACGGGGATGTTCCATTAAGAATTTTAATAGTTCAAATTCCTTCATTGTCAAGTCAATTGCCCGTCCCCCGTGGATAGCGCGGCGAGTTGCGATGTCTAAAATCAAATCTCCAAAGCGTAATTGCTCTGTGGTATCGACATCGGGTTTTAAGTAGAGGCGAATTAACTTCAAAAAGTCTTCTGAGCGGTAAGGTTTGAGGATATAATCATCCGCTCCTGCTTCTAGACAAGCTACACGATCGTCAACGGTATCTCTTGCCATTAAAATTAATACAGGCGATCGCATACCAATGCTTCTCAGATTTTTACACAATGAGAGTCCTGATTCTCCTGCTAGCATTCTGTCTAAAACAATTAAAGCAGGTTGGCGATCGCTACAGTATTGCAAACCACTGGTCGCATCATGAGCCAATATTGATTCATAGCCAGCTTCTTGCAAATCGCAAGAAAGCTGATTTGCTAGGCTCTCATCGGTTTCAATCACCAAAACACAGGGACTTGGAACAACTGTCATAACAATTTGGGATATTGGATTTGGGATTGTAAAGATATTCTAGAGAAAATCTTTACATCAGTTAAAAGTGCAATTACGAGTTTTTAATGATGGAGCAATCCTGATTTGACGCACGGCTAAGAATCTTTTAGCACGTTCAGGTGTCAGCCATCCAATTCTCTGATGCAATCTTAATAACTACATCCAAATACCATCCTTATACCAGTAATTCTGGAAGGAAATTAGTAAATTGGGCACGGGGCATTGGGCGCGGGGCATTGGGCGCGGGGCATGGGGCATAGAGTAAGAGAAACAAAGGGGAAAAACTTTCTGTTTGCTCACTCACCTCTTTAACAATGCCCAATGCCCAATGCCCAATGCCCAATGCCCAATGCCCAATGCCCAATGCCCAATGCCCAATGCCCAATCCCTACGGCAATTCTACCGATGTTGGTTTAGCAATATGTGGCAAGCCCCAACCTAATTTTTCTCGCAAAATTCGGAAAAACTCAGGTGGTTGTAAGCGAATAAATCTGACACTATATTGCGATCGCTCCATATATACTCTATCTTCTGGGAAGACATAGCACCCTCCATTACCATCCACCACCATTACCAGCCGAGGAATGTTGACTGGGTAGATGTTGACCGATTCAGTATCTGGAAATACTAATGCTCTGGAAGCTAGGGAATGGGGACAAATGGGTACTAGCTGTAAAACAGGTACGCCAGGAGTCACAACTGGGCCACCAGCACTTAATGAGTATGCTGTAGAACCAGTAGGTGTAGAAACAATCACACCATCCGCCGCAATATCTACTGGTGCATGACGACCTATGGCAATTTCAAAATGGCACATAGAGGTCAAAGGTTCTCGGTGCAGTACCATTTCATTCAAGCACAGGGCTTCCCACAGTACTGCATCTCCCCGAAATACTTTGACGGTGAGCATGGCTCTTTCTTCAATTTCATACTCACCTGCTATCGCCTGTTCTAGGGCTTGGGGCAATTGATTCAAGAAAGTTTCTGTCAAAAATCCCATGTGACCGGTATTCACTGTTAACAGTGGGATACCACAGGGGGCTACCTGACGAGACGCTGCTAAAACAGTGCCGTCTCCTCCTAACACCACTGCAAACTCCATATCTGAGTCAAAACCAGGGGGCGTTAGACCATCAATGGGGGTGTGGCATACAGGACTATCTGGATTAGAGTAGCCCAATATTCCACCGATACTTGATGTGATACACACATCCCAACCGGCTGCGGTTAGCTTGTCTTTCAACTCAATAGCGACACGACCCGCTATCGGCTTAACGTCATTGTAGATAATGCCTGCTTTCGGCACACTCAAATATCCAATTTTAGGCGATGCTTTATATTATTTGACACTCCCTAGCCTGAAAGCATGAGGATTCTTGGTTGATTGATACACCTTTAAACTGCCTAGCCTTTCGGCATTACTTAAACCAAAAACCCGTTCAATTGAACCAAGTTTCGAGCCTAATTTAGACAGCCCCAGAGGGCTTATCTCCCCAAGCTTTAGAGGATTTCTCCCCTTGTTTCCGTGTGCCCCACGGTACGCTTAATTAACAAGTTTTTGACTTTTCTGGTATGGGTGAGCGTTTGCTACCCCAGCTATGTTTATCGTGGTTTTCGCCGCCCACTAACCATTATTATTTCCTAGCCAGTCGTATTGGGGTTGGTTATCCATTTGTGCTAGCGGTTATTCTACCTGTGATATTGTTTGATTATACCAATCACCGGAAACTTTCAAGACAAATTTAGAGAAGTGAACTACCCCGCCGTAAGACGGACGGGGCTTCCCAATTCATCGGGAATAGCTTCCAGAACTTCGTAGTACTAAAAAGTCTTACATTCCCTCCAAGGGCAGGAGTCCTGGTTCCCAAGACCCAAATTTTTCTCTTGCAACATATACCTATTAGCTTGGTTTTCGCTTGCGGCATTGATGGTCAAGACATTAGTTATCTTACCAGAAAATTTTGGGGATTCGTCATATATCCAGTATTTGTATTTTGCTTCCCGCTTAAAAACAATCCTGGATGCAATTCTCACCCCCCGCTCACAATCCCCACCTTATCAGTACATTGTTCGCGTTAGCGTCTCCAAGAGTTGGTGGGGACTTCCGCGACACCTTAAAGTCGTCCTAGAAGGACGGGGCTTTTACCATTTTTGGTCATGTAGCCTGAAGTCAAATATCCAGAGTGTAGAGTTTCATGACTAATGTCTGTTTTGTAATTACTATTGACTATTAGCTTTTGAAGACTGTTTAAAAGGAGTTTTTTTAGGTTTCTGCTTTTTATTTTTATTTTTCTGGTAGTCTACCTCTTTGAGCTTCTTCATAATCCGACTGAAGTACTCTTGGAGATAGCTTTCTAGGGTTGTGGTTTGTTGCGGATCTAAGCCAAAAACTGTATATACTTCATCCATTGAAGCATTTAGCTGTTTCCCGCTAGCCAACACTTCTGTAAACGCTAGCCTGTCTGCTACGTTCCATCCCCACTGAAAAGACCGCATTAAGCCCCGCACGGCACGCAATAAGTTTATCGGCATCCGTGTTACCCTGGCATCTTTTCCAGATAAGCGTTCGCACAGGTTGATGATTTCTTCTGCACTCCATGCACGAGTCCCAACTACAGGAAAAGCTTGGTTTTCCGTTTCGGGCAAAGTCAATGCACGGATTGCAAACTTAGCAATGTCTTGAGTATCCATATAGGCAATGGGAGAAGAATTACCAGTTACCCAAACTGGCTGTGCTTCCAAAATCGGAATCCCATACTGACCGATTAAGCCTTGCATAAAACCAGCTAGGCGCAAGATGGTATAATTCAAGCCTGACTCAGCAAGGAATAGTTCTGTACATCGCTTAATTTCCATTAGCGGCACTTCTGGATATTTATCGGCATCCAAAATTGAAAAGAAGATGAAACGCTCTACACCTGCTGCAATTGCTGCTTTAATTAATGCTACTTTGCCTTCCCAGTCAACTTGTTTGATACTCAATGAATCTGTAGGACGAGATGTTGAGGCATCAATAACTTGGGTTATACCTTTTAATGCATCGGCTAGGGTATCGGGGTAACGTAAATTTCCTGGTACTAGTTCCGCACCCCATTCTTTGAGAAAAGCTGCTTTTTTGCTACTCCGCACGAGGCAGCGTACTTTATATCCCTCATCGATTGCACGACGAGCCACTTGTCTTCCTAAGGTGCCAGTGGCACCGACAATTAATAATGTCATGAGGGTTGTAATAAATTTTAATGTTTTATGAAAAGAATGTTATCAGAATAACCTATGCAAACAAAAGTTTACATCTTTTCTCAGAAAATCGTTTTTTATGAAAGAATTTACGGGAAAATTGCTGTCCGTTTACCGGACAAGCTTTTTTCCCAGTTAGCGAAAAGTATGAATGCGAATTTGGTACAGCTTTGCGTAAAATCGTAGTGAATTGAGGGTTAAGTTTTCAACGCAGAGGGGAGGCAGCACGGTCTTGGGGGTTTCCCCCATGAGCGACTGCCGTCGCAGAGGGAAGCGCAGAGTCACGCAGAGAATTCGCTACGAATTAATGAAATGTTGTATTTAGTGCGAACAGAACTTTTCGATGAACAAGGGAGTAGGAGAGATGAGAGGGATGAGGAAGAATAATAACTCCTAACTCAGCACTCAACTATTCTTCTCCGCCTTGAATTTTCAGTAACAAAGCACCTAAGCCCCAGCCCACAAAGATTAAACCGAAGGACAATATAGCTGCATTCAAAATTTCGCCGCCCATTGGTGTGATTCTCCTTATGCAAATTAGTGTGTGTAAACTAGGTCTAGCAGAAGCTTTTCAATAGTTGCTGTAGGATTAGACCTGTGTAAATAATTTTAAACTAGTTTAGCAAGTAATCCCTACTGGCTTGGGGAGCAATCCCTACTCTAGGAGCGAGGAAATGGGGAAATTTTGATGATAATTCTTATGACGAAATCTTAATGTATCAAAATAATCAAGATAGCTTAGTAAATTCTCGCCAAGATAACCGCCCGCGTTTGGCGTTGACGCTGGGAGATCCGGCGGGGATTGGGCCGGAGGTGATTTTGAAAGCTTTAGCAGAACCGGAATTTAGTAAAAAATACGACGTAACGGTGGTGGGTAACTGTGATTTGCTGGCACAGACTTATCACAAATTGAATTTAACTGAGAATTTAGCACCTTTAGCAAATCCAGAAGAGTTGTCTGTTAGTGATGTGCAGTTGGATGAAGAAATTAAAGGTCAAATTATCCCAGGAATAGGTAATGCGGCCAGTGGTGCAGCTAGTTTTGCCTATATGGAATATGCGATCGCACAAACACTTGCTGGTAAATTTGATGGGATAGTCACGGGGCCCATCGCTAAATCTGCTTGGAAAGCCGCAGGGTATAATTATCCAGGGCAAACGGAACTTTTGGCAGAAAAGTCAGGTGTTGACCGTTTTGGGATGTTATTTGTAGCGCGATCGCCCCATACTAATTGGATACTCCGAACTTTACTTGCTAGCACACATATTCCTTTACGTCAAGTAGCGGATACATTGACACCGCAGTTGTTGACACAAAAACTGGATTTGTTGGTGGAGTGTTTAGAGAGAGATTTTGGGATAGAAAATGGGAGAATTGCGATCGCAGGTTTGAATCCCCACAGTGGCGAACAGGGACAACTTGGACATGAAGAACAAGATTGGTTAATTCCTTGGTTGGAGCAAGAGCGGCAAAATAGACCACAATTGCAACTAGATGGGCCGATACCGCCAGATACGATGTGGGTTAAACCTGGTCAAGCTTGGTATGGAAATTCTGTAGTAAAAAATCCTGCTGATGGCTATTTGGCACTTTACCACGACCAAGGCTTAATTCCTGTGAAGCTGATGGCGTTTGATCGGGCAGTTAATACTTCTATAGGTCTTCCTTTTGTTCGGACTTCACCGGATCATGGAACAGCCTTTGATATTGCAGCTAAGGGAATTGCTGATGCTACGAGTATGAAAGCAGCGATACATTTAGCAGCTGAGTTGGTTAGTCGAAGATTGGCTAAGAAAAATTATCAATGATTATGTCTAGAAATATAACTGATCGCGAAGTACTAATTAAAAGTCTCTAAGACGTATTACAGTATTTTACTCATAATCTCAACTATTTCCCAGTGTTAAGACTCCCGCCGGAAAATCCACCACTAAACGTCGATTTTTCAGCCACTGACGGCCGAGTAAAAGTTCCGAAACTCCATCACCTGCATAAACTGGTATATTAAACTCTTGTCCATCTATTCGCACTTTTCCAGCGTAGATATCAAAGTTTGCTTCTCCCTTTGCTAGTTGCATACTTCGTTCACCTAAATACACCCAATCAAATTCCTCTAAATCCTGCTTGTCAATGGCTAGCCAGCCTGAAAATCCTGTATCTAGCATGGCATCGACAGGTAATTCTAAACCATCAGCAGTAATTAACTCTATTTCAAAGAATAGCTGTTCCTCATCACCAAAGCTGCCTTGAATCATATTGTGCCAGCTATTCCTGTTTCATTAATCCGAAATATAAACACCGGAGCATTCGGGTGGTGCTGGCGAGACTTATTTATAGCAGCTAATTCATCTGTATCAATGGAATAATCTCCACTCTCAGGCTCAACAGCCATGTACCAGTTGTAGTGAGTTTTGATTAACTCTGGTTTAACTCGGTCAAAAATAACTTTACCGCGTTGGTAAAATATCTCTTGTTGAGCTTTCCATTGAGCTTTTTTTTCTTCTGACCACTGAATATCAGGGAATATTCTTCCCCGGCGAACTGTGCGAATAGGCTTTGGATTAGTCATTGTTGTTTTTACCAATCTACTTTGAGATTTTATAAATTTATCATCGAAGCTATTTACTATATTAAATCTTTGTAACTTGCGCTCCCATCGGAAAAACAAACTTTCCCCATCCACCTCATCCGTCTCTTCACTTTCATCAATGAGGTCTTGGTTTTTCTCCTCTAATTCGCGCATATACTGCCTGAGTATACCCCCAACAGCGATCGCTCTACTTTTATGCAGTTGACGGGTTAACTCTAGAAACCATTCTCTATCACCTACTAAATCTGACTCTTTCACCTGATACTTGAGGATTTCTGGGATAAGTAGTGATGGGTTATGATGTTTAGCGTAGACGCGAAGCGGCTTGTCGCCAGACATCGCGCTAATATGAACAACGGGCTGGTAATCAATCCGTAAGCACTGCTGCCACAACGCTACCCATTTGGCATGAGAAAGATAGCCATGACTGAAATAGGAAGGCGGCACCATTGCCAAAATATGTAAATGCGGGTGTGCCGAGACTCCATCTTTACCTTTGGTGACTTCTATGGACTTTACCCAACCTTTCATAGTCCATGCCTTCAACTCAGTTAATCGCTTAAAAGCTTTATTTATCGAGTCCAAGTTTTCCTTAAGTTCCTCAATCTGACAATTCTTTACAGTCAAAGTAACAAACAGCCACCGATGCTTGGGGTAATCAGTGACAACCTGTGGGAGAATTTTGTAAGCTCTTGCTTTCCACATTAGCGATCGCCGCCACTGACAAACTGGACAATGACGAACCCTACAGAATCGGGCATCTGATAGTTTTAACCTGAAAATACCTTCCGATTCGTCTGGTACTAATTGAAATTTCAGCAACTCGGAACAGATTCTCATCCGCCAAGCATACTGCTGAAAATAATGTTCGTCTGCTTTGGCGTAATAATGTAAGACTTTATCAGTATTAGCTCTGTGCTTGTCCCAAATTTTACCTATAGGCGAAACTTCGGATAAACTCTGTACATTTTGATTTTGTTGGAACTTATCTTGAGACGATAGATTAAAAGCAATAAAGTTACTGTCTGAGGCTTGAACAGACACGAAATCACTAAATCAGTTTGTATGAACGTCCCAAAGTAACGCAAATTATAAAGTCAAGCCTCAGAAAAATTACTTAAGTAACCAAGAAGACAATGCTGGTTAATTCTTTGTTATAAACTACTCCTGAAATCGGAAAGCTTAGGAAGTAGTATTTTCATCGGGTGCTTCAAACTTGTAACCATAGCCGCGTACAGTTTTAATAAACTCTGGTACGCTAGGATCGACTTCCATCTTCTTGCGAAGCTGACCAATATGCACATCAACCACCCGGCCATCTCCTATGTAGTCGCAACCCCAAATTTTTTGGATTAACTGTGGGCGACTCCACGCCTGATTAGGATGACTCGCCAAAAAATGTAAAATATTAAATTCCAGCGCTGTTAAAGCAAGAGGCTTATCATTAAGTGTCACCTCCCGACCCTCTGGGTTAATTACTAGCTGCTTAAAAATGATCCGTTGAGTTGCTGAAGGGTTAATGTAGCGTATCCGTCTCAAAAGAGCTTCTATTCTAACTTCTACTTCTGCAAGACTAAATGGTTTAGTCATGAAATCATCAGCACCTGCACTCAGAATTTTAATTTTATCAGCCTCATCAGTCCTACTAGTCAGTATCAGCACTAAAACATTAGTCCGACTCTGCATTTCTTGGCAGAGGCTATAACCATTAACATCCGGCAAATTCCAATCCAGAATTACTAAAGCTGGGTTGAATTGCTCAAACATTGATAATGCAGTCTTACCATCTGCCGCCGCTTCTATTTGATATTTCCGACTCAAAAAACGATGGACGAGATTTCTCACACCGAAGTCGTCATCAACAATCAGAATTTTGGGAGTAGTAGCGGTAATCATAACCATAATGCTGCCTATTGTAGATTGGGCGATTCGCTGTTGCGCCAGTTTTGCTGTACGTGTTTCTGTTGAGAGTGGATTCACGCGCGTCTCTGCTGAGTCCGATCGCTACTGTAGTACTTGTATACAATTAATTTTCCATGAAGATATAAAAATTTTAGTCATCGCAATGCTTATAAAATGTATAATATTTGCATAAGTTTAAATTTATATTGTATAATTACCAGCTTTTCTACTTCCTTTAAATAAGTGTAATTGAAGACCATTTCTACAAGCACAAATAGTTTAGATAAACACCAGACATGACGGCAGTTGCTATAACTTTGGAAAAGTAACGCACTCTCTGATTAATTAGCTATCCATAAAAGCTTACAAATCAAGCCATAAGCCAATCAGATTATACCCAGCCCTACTTTAACCAATGGCTATCTGCTCCTGAAAAGGAAGTACGAAAATTTACTAAGCGTGTATTTACATATAGCCACCTTTTTAAGCATATACTATACCACAAATTTCAGCCTGAGACTATGACAAGTCAAGGACTTAGAGCATCAACAAAAGGTGTTAGGGCAGCAAAAACAGTTTTAATCTAAGCATAAAAACTGGGATGCACCCAGATGAAAATCTATCTTGCAATGCCCAACGCACTATTTAAAAGAGATTAACTTTTTGATTAATTAATGTTCAAACAAATCTTTAAATTGCAATAAATCTAAGGAAACTATAGTAGGCAGAAATTCAAAACATTCTTGAGCAACTTTCCAACGTTCTTCTCGTTTGAGCATTTCTGTTAATTTTTGCTGCACACTAAGTAAGTAGCGCACATCATTGGCAGCATAATTAAGTTGAGCTTCAGATAAACTAGCGGCGTTACCCCAATCAGAACTTTGAGAGCTTTTATCCAGTTCCACTTTTTCTAACTCTTGCACTACATCTTTGAGTCCGTGGCGATTTGTGTAAGTACGGGCTAACTTACTGGCAATTTTGGTGCAAAAAACAGGGTTAACCTGAATCCCCAAATTAGCCCGCAAAGTAGCCAGATCAAAGCGAGCAAAGTGAAACACTTTTACAACATTCGCCGCTTCCAAGAGTTTTTTTAAGTTCGGGGCTTCAGTTTGTCCTTTGGCTATGCGGATTGCAGTGACTTTCCCCTCTAGGTTGCACAGTTGGACGAGACACAAGCGATCGCGCTGTGGCAATAATCCCATAGTTTCTGTGTCAACTGCGATCGCACTTGATTCTAAGTACTGTCCAAGGGCTGCGTCACTGAGATCGCGATCGCTCACCTGAAAATCTTGTAATGTCATGAATTTTTCAACAATAATAGCAGTGTCTAGCAGATAAAAGTCTTGTCAGACACTACATTATTATTGTGCAAAAAACCAGAAATTAAATCTACCTAGCACGAAAAAATATTTGTGTCAGGTAAACTTCGCCTTGATTATTAGTAGCAACGCCAATTCCAGTAAGATTGTAATTTCCTTTCAGATTCTTTAGATGTCCCGGACTCTTAATCCAACCACTAACAGCTTCCTCTACAGGATTGCTATATCCCCGGTTGAAAGCAACATTTTCCGCCGCACTGTTGTAGCGAAGAGGGATAGCTTTGACTCGCTTTTCAAATCCCTGATGGCTAAATGGGGTTTTCCCCTTAGCCATATTTTGACTATGAATTCTTGCTTGTCGAGTAATATTTGCATTTAGGGTCAACTTTGACAGTCCTTTGGAAGCCCGATATCGATTAATTTGCTCAAAAACTGATTTTTCTAGCTCAGTAGTTTTAAAAGTAGGAGTCGATATTGCAACCTGACTCGAAAAAAGCGACAACAGCTTATTACGGGTGGATGTATTCGTAGAAGGATGATTTGGTATCGGAACAGCCGTTAATCCACTAGCAAGGACAAGCGCACTTAAAGCGATGCCAAAAGCAGTTTGTCGGAACATGAAGAATTGCGTAATGTTTAGAGATAATAAGACTTCTACTCTAACTTATGGTTTTGAAGATATATACCACGATACTATTAAGTATTGATGAATTTCGGCGATTTGCCTACATCCTTTACAGGAAGTACAAATAATCTTTTCAAATTGTCAATATTTCAATAGATCAGCTTCATAAAATCATGCTGATTTTTGCTGAAAATTAATGATTTTTATGAATTAATAAAAAATAATGTAGTATTCAATAAAAAAATGTCATTTAGACTACATTATTTAACATTTAACAACAGCTTTGTCAACAGACATAAATCTGGGGAATTTCAGAAAAAATCTAAATTTTGCTAAACCTATCAGCGAAGAAAAATTTGTGTGAAATACACTTTGCCTGTATTAGTGGCAGCAACACCAATCCCCGTTTGATCGTAATTGCCTTTGATATTAGCTAGATGCCCTGGACTTTTGAGCCAGCCTTGAACGGCTGTCGTAGCAGGGTCGCTATATCCCTGGTTATAAGCGACATTTTCACCAGCCGCTCTGTAAGAAATACCGATTGCTTGAATACGTTCTGAAAATCCTGTATGTCCAAAAGGAACTTCCCCATTAGCCATTTGCTGACTGTGAATTCTGGCTTGATTATCGATAGCAGAATTACGAGCCAGCGCTGGTAGCCCTTGGGAAGTTCTGTAGTTATTAATTTGGGTGAAAGCCGACTCTTCTAGAGCAGTAGTGTTGATACTAGATGCTGCAATCTTGAAAGTATTAGTTGATACGTTTGATGATACTGGTGTAAAATTTTGATTTGTTACAAGAGTAGCGATCGCTCCACTACTGAGAACAATAGTACTTACAATGCCGTAGACGCTTGTTATAAACATTTGCTGAAAGTAAAGTTCCAGACAATCTAACCAAACTAATGTCAATGTGACAAATGGCTTATAAGTCTATATACCTTTCTTATGGCGGTTTTATGTTCAAAAACTACCAGCAAACGTTTAAATTCACAATCTTACGAAAAAATCGTACTATTTATAAAAAATTTCACATCTACCATTAGGATCATTGTTTTGATATATATTGCTGCTTCCTCCCAAATATTTTACGTAGATTTACGCTGGATCTAATAACTTAGCTACCGTTTGTACATCTTTATCACCGCGTCCAGAGCAGTTAATTACAATTCGGGGACTACCGCTTAGTTGAGGACATAGGGTTTCGAGATATGCGATCGCATGGGCTGTTTCTAATGCTGGGATAATCCCTTCCAATTTCGATAATCGCTGGAATGCTGCCAACGCCTCTGCATCCGTCACACTATAATACTCGGCGCGACCAGTGTCTTTCAAATAGCTATGTTCTGGCCCCACACCAGGATAATCTAACCCTGCACTAATTGAGTGCGCCTCAATGATTTGCCCATCTTCATCTTGTAATAGATAGCTCATTGCTCCGTGCAATACACCAACTCGTCCTTTTGTCAAGGTTGCTGCGTGTTTTTCGGTATCAACACCTTCTCCTGCTGCCTCAACCCCAATGAACCGGATAGAAGACTCATTCATAAACTCATAGAATAGTCCCATCGCATTGGAACCACCACCCACACAAGCCAAGAGAATATCAGGCAATACACCCCACTTTTCCATTGCTTGGGCGCGAGTTTCTTGTCCAATTACTGCATGGAAATCACGTACCATCATTGGGTAAGGATGGGGGCCTGCTACCGAACCCAGGATGTAATGAGTTGTTTCCACATTTGTTACCCAGTCGCGGATTGCTTCAGAAGTGGCATCTTTCAGGGTTCCAGTTCCCGCTTCCACCGGACGCACTTCTGCCCCCATTAACTGCATTCTGAAGACATTTAAAGATTGGCGTTCCATATCATGAACACCCATGTAAATTACGCATTCCAGCCCAAAACGAGCGCAAACTGTGGCTGTAGCAACTCCATGCTGTCCAGCACCAGTTTCGGCAATAATCCGTTGCTTACCCATGCGTTTCGCTAACAATACCTGACCAAGAGCATTATTGATTTTGTGAGCGCCAGTATGATTTAAATCTTCGCGCTTTAAATAAATTTGTGGCCCCGTGCGATCGGGCCGGGCATAATGAGCAGTCAGGCGTTCAGCGAAATATAATGGTGTGGCACGTCCCACATAATCCCGTAACAACTGCTGTAATTCTGCTTGAAAACCGGGGTCATTGCGGTATTGCTGATAAGCTGTTTCTAATTCAGCAAGCGCAGGCATCAGCGTTTCAGGTACATACTTACCGCCGAAGCGTCCAAAGCGACCTAGCGAATCGGGAACCTGAACAGTTGTTGATGGAGAGAGGGGAGTGGTAGTCACAGGCTGTTTTCGATGACGGGAATAACTTAATTATTATAGAAAAGTCTGGGACATATCTGGGGAATGGGGAATGGGGAATGGGGAATGGGGAATGGGGAATGGGGAATGGGGAATGGGGAATGGGGAATGGGGAAGAAGCAAGGGAGCAGGGAGAGATGAGGGAGATGAGGGGGAAGAATTAATAACCAATACTCAATGCCCAATACTCAATGCCCAATTCCCAATGCCCAATGCCCAATGCCCAATTCCCAATTCCCAATCCCTTGCAATGGATTTGTAATGTTAGCCTAGAAGTTGATATCCCAGCAGGATGGTTGCGTAGAAGTTTCCACTGCTTTGAAATTTTTCTTAAACATTTATTTTATGTCTTCTTCCAATTCTAAATCTTCTGACAAAGGCTTTGTCTACCGCGAATTTGGCAACGACAACTCCGCCGCCACAGAAAGACCAATTCTAGAACTACCTCCACAGCAACAAAATCTTAAAGTACAAGCTTCCCGCAAAGGACGCAAAGGTAAAACTGTCACAGTGATTAGCGGTTTTCAAGCTAAACCAGAAACCTTGACAGATTTGGTGAAGCAGTTGAAATCCCTGTGTGGGACGGGTGGGACACTTAAAGATAACGAAATTGAAATTCAGGGCGAACACAAGCAGAAAATTGTCGAGATTTTGACAAAGCTAGGGTATAAAGCCAAAATTAGTGGTGGCTAATTTTGAGTGCGGTTTCCCGCATCTTAATCGTGACCTCGATTGAGAAAGGGAATGTTATCTTTGAGAGGTACAAATATGCTTGACCAGTGGTAAAGAAGTTACCCAACAAGCTTTTTTAGTAATATTAATAGGAGGTTTCAATGGATTTAGTTCGGATTCTGTGTGCCATTTTCGTACCGCCTTTGGGAGTTTTTTTACAAGTAGGTTTTGGCGTAGATTTTTGGATCAATATAGTATTGACGCTTTTTGGTTACATTCCTGGAATTATTCATGCAGTGTGGATAATTGCTAGGAAATAATTTTTGTGAGAGTAGCTTGGCTGTAACAATCTCGATAGAGGCAATTCATGAATTGCCTCTAAAAAAAGCTTATAAGTTGGATATATACACGGCTAGATTAAAATATTTTTAGATAATAAATAACTATCCATTCTACTAAAAAAATCTCTAAGTAGAGCGGCGTAAATAATTAAAGGTTTGTAGTGAGGACTTTAGTCCACTCGTGCGAGACGCTACGCGAATAAATGAGGGCTGTTCGCAAAGCGTTCCCGTAGGGTAGCCCTCACTACAAACTAATCTCAAGATTTTTTACATTACTTAATCTAGTTTGATTTATTCTCGCCTACTTACTTAAGAGGTTATTTATAAAGTGAAAATAAAATTATTGTAGGGTGTATTTGTTAGGTGCATGTTTCAAGATGGTTTGTTACAGAAATGCAATCAAAGCGCCTAACGCACTGCCACATAATAACACGGTGCGTTAGGCTAAAGCCGTAACACACCCTACTTAATATTTACTTTATAAATAGTCTCTAAAGACACGAGAAGTTATGCCTCTAAACGTATAAATTTTTGTGGCAGTCAATCCTGAATTAGCTCTCATCCTGATAATAGTAATATTTCTTAACGAAGATGCAAAATTTGAGGTTTAAATATCAAGTTATTAGTTTTAATCGGGGGCAACAACTTTGCTACCGTTATGATGGTTGATTGACCAACGATGATCGATAGCCACTGAGGAAAACTCGCAAATTTCTTCTAGCCGCTTTTGTTGTACCGCAGCTTTACGGAGAGTAATAATTAGTTGATTTACCTGATGTCGTAAATCTGGATTATCATTTACTGCTAACATAGTTTGTCTTTCTAACAATTGAAGTATAAGTTCGTAGTGAATAGGTGAAGGTAGAGGAATTTGCTCCATGAAGTTCAATTTTGATTTCATATTTTGAATTTTGTATTAGTCAAATTTCATCTCTTATAAATAAATTGTTACATAAGAAATAACTTGTTGCTTATGGCTTTGATTTGATTAGTGATGAAGATTTGGCAAAGATATCGATAATAGTAGACAGCAAAGTGCTGCGTGTCTACGCATAGTATGCCCTATTAGTTGCCCTGCATTAAGAGGTACAGGGAAAGTATTTTTTCAGAAATTCCTTGGTAATATACTAGCGATCGCAGCACCGGGATCTGGTTGTTTTACCAAAGATTCTCCAATGAGTACAGCAGATGCACCTGCTGTAAGCACTAAGCTCAAATCATCTGGGTTGTGTAGTCCTGACTCGCTGACAACAAGGATGTTTTTCTCCTGCAATTGGCTACCCCTTGTAGCTAAAAGTTGGCAAGTAGTTTGCAGGTCAACAGAGAAATCTTCCAAATTGCGATTATTGATTCCTACTAAGGAGACTCCATCCAAGGCTAACACACGGTCAAGTTCTGCCAAACTATGGACTTCAATCAAGGCTGCCATTTTCAGGTTGTTAGCAATTTTCAGGAAGTATTTCAAATCTTGATCGCCCAGGATAGCCGCAATCAATAAAATAGCATCTGCACCATGAATCCGGGCTAAGTATATCTGGTAAGCATAAATGATAAATTCTTTGCATAATAAGGGCAAATCTACAGCAGCCCGAACTTTGGCTAAGTTGTCAAAACTACCTTGAAAGAATTTGACATCGGTTAGGACTGAGAGACAACTAGCTTTGCCTTGCTGATAAGATTGGGCGATCGCTACTGGGTCAAAATCTTCTCGGAAAACACCTTTACTCGGTGAAGCTTTTTTAACTTCGGCAATCAATGCTGGTTTTGTCTTACCTTGACGCAAAGCAGCGATAAAATCACGGGTTGGCGGCGCGGTGAGTAACTGCTTCTGCAATTCTTGCAAAGGAACTTTTTCCCGCATTAGGTCATATTCTACTTCTTTCTGCCAGACAATCTCTTCTAAGATGTTGTTTGGCGCTGAATCAGGCACGGCTACCTGATAACGTAATATCGATACATCAATAGCTGGGTTAGGGGAACGACGACGGATTTGCATAATTTGTCATTGGGCATTGGGAATTGGGCATTGGGCATTGGGCATTGGGCATTGGGCATTGGGCATGGGGCATGGGGCATGGGGCATTGGGCATGGGGCATTGGGAATAATCTATGCCCTATTCCCTATTCCCTATTCCCTACTCCCCACTCCCCACTCCCTAAATTACGGCTCGTTTATAAGCTTCGTCCAAGACTTCGGAGAGTGTTGGGTGGGCATGAACTAGATGTGCGAGGCTTTGGACAGATTGACGGTTTGCGATCGCGGCTGAGGCTTCATGAATTAAGTCTGAGGCGTGCAGCCCGAAAATGTGAACGCCTAAGACTTCTCCTGTGTCTTTGCGATATATCACTTTGGCAATACCGTCGGCTTCATTTTCTGCCAACGCTTTGGAGTTCCCTTTGAAGTAACTCCGACTTGTGGCGACTTCAAAACCTTCGGTTTGTCCTAATTCCTTCGCGGCGGTTTCTGTTAAACCTACATAGCTGACTTCTGGGTGGGTAAAAGCTGCTGCGGGGATGCTGCGATAGTCTACTATTCTTTCCCTCCCAACTATATTTTCTACGGCAATGATGCCTTGAGCAGAAGCCGCATGTGCTAACATCATTTTCCCGTTCGCATCGCCAATTGCCCACACATTTGGTACTACTTCACCACCTGAGAGTACTGCCATGCGATCGTCAACGGGGATAAAATTCCGCCGATCGAGTTCTATACCCACAGATTCCAAACCAAGATTTTTGGTCGCGGGGATGCGCCCTGTAGCCACCAAGCAAGCATCTACTTCGATGACATCTACATCTTCTTTGGTTTTGAAATCTGCTAACTCAATTACCACTGGTGAACCAGGGGTGACTTTTTTGGCGTATATCCCCACCTTCGTTTCAATATCGCGGGAAGTAATCAGCACTCGTTCGGCAAGTTTGGCAATATCGCGGTCAAATCCTGGCATTAACTGATCTAGGGCTTCAATCAAGGTGATTTCACAACCCAAAGCTGAGTAAACATCAGAAAATTCCAAGCCAATGTAACCACTACCAATAATCGCCACCCAGTCTGGTAACGACTCTAACTTGACACCTTGATCGCTGGTAAAGACAGTTTTGCCATCTACTTCAATCCCTGGAGGCACAAAAGGAATTGAACCAGGGGAAAGGATGATGTCTTTGGCTGTGATGATTTTTTCGCCACCGTCTCCGGTTACAGAAACTTTTTGCGCCCCAGCGATTTTTCCCCAACCGTTGATAATATCGACTTTTAGACGTTTGAGACTGTTCGTTAAGTCCCCTTGAATTTTTGAGACGAGATTATTAGCATGATTAGCGATCGCTTGGCGATCGAATTCCACGCTACCAATTTGAATTCCCAGCGATTTGAGGTGGTGGGCATCGCGTAACTCCCGCACCCGCCCAGATGCCGCCAGCAGCGCTTTAGAAGGAATACAACCCCGATTAACACAGGTTCCTCCCATATCAGCAGCTTCAATAATCGCTGTTTTTAAACCACAACTTACGGCGTGTAAGGCTGCGCCATGTCCGCCTACACCCGCACCGATAATGACTAAATCGTAATCAAATCCTTGACTCACGTTAGGTTCCCCGTCTGTTTCGCCTATTTATTCTCAACTTGACCGACAATCAGCGCAACCCCTTTAACAGTTATCAGTTATCAGCAATCAGTTTTGTTGCTGGGTTTAAGCCCCTAGCACAGAGTTATCAGTAAACACTGGAAACTGCCATCTGATTTAAATCCCCTACCATCCGCCTGATAACCATTTTCTGATTTAACGTTCGGGTGTTGCTAGCTTTAATTATGATTCACTGACTTCGGGCGAAAAGATGGATATTTCCAGTAATTATAGTCAAATCTAGATACTTATTTTTTTTATACTTTAAATGGAATTAGGAATGGGGAATGGGGAATTGGGCATTGGGCATTGGGAATTGGGAATTGGGAGATGAGGTGGACAAAGAGAATAAATAACCAATGCCCCATGCCCTATGCCCCATGCCCCATACCCAATTTTTAATGACTTTACAGCGCGATCGCTAACACCTAAGCTGGATTTAGGATTGATCCAGAGGATTTACACAGGCGATCGCTCGATGTCTATTCCCCAAATTACTGAATTTACTATCCGCCGTCATGCCAACGCCAAATCTTTCCAACGCGGCGAGGCATACTATGAGGCTGGTGCTGTTCATGCTGTTACCCAACGAGGTCATATCCTTCAGGCTGAAGTTGCAGGCACTGAAGCAAGACCTTATCATGTCAATCTGAGTTTCGATAGCAGTGGGTTAACCTCAGCAAACTGCACCTGTGCCTACGATTTTGACGGTTGGTGCAAACACATTGTAGCAACGATGCTCGTCTGTGCGCGGAACTCAGAATATATTGAGCAGCGCCCTACCTTAGAACAACTACTCGAATGCTTGGATCGTATCCAAACTCAAAGGCTGCTGCAAGAGTTGGTAAAAGAATATCCACCACTAATTGAGGCGATTGATCGTCATGTAGGTTGGATGACGCATCCGATTGTCGAGCAAATAACCACAAAATCTGTGCCCAGCATTACTATTGATCCAGCTGCTTTTCGGCGACAAGTCCGGCAAATTATTCGGGATGCTGTGCGCTTCTTTGAGGAGGGGTGTGAAGAAGATCCGATTGCCGAAGATTTACTGAGTGTGGTGCAAACTGCGGTAGATTTTAGCGAACGGGGAGAAGGTGAAAATGCGATCGCAATTTTAGAGGCGATTACCTTTACTTGTGTGGAAAATTGGGACGATATAGCAGATTACGGGGCTGAAAATGATGAAATTGTCGAGGAATTAAATCAGGCTTGGTGTGAAGCAATTCTTACTGCTGAACTCACCCCAGAAGAAAAAGTTGATATTCAAATAAATTTGGAAGCTTGGCAAGATGAGTGGAATGCTGATTTTGGTCTAGTTATGGAAGCTTTACGCCAAGGTTGGGATTATCCGCCCTTAGTGCAAGTTCTCCAAGCTAATATTACCGAAAGGGGAGCTTGGGAAGAAGACGTACCAGACTACGCAGATGATTTGGCACTAATTCGGCTAAAAATCCTTGAACGTCAGGAACGTTACCAAGAATACTTGTATTTAGCACAAGCTGAAGGGCAAACGCAGCAGTATCTGACAATGTTGGGGCGTTTGGGCAGGGTAGAAGAAGCAATTGATGCTGCTCAAACCCAGATGAACTCAATGGAAGACGCTTTTGCCCTAGCGAAAACACTAAGCGTTCAAGAGGCATTACAGCAAGCACTAGATATAGCCCAGAGTGGCTTAAATTTACCGGGTAATTGTCAGTACGAATTAGGAATTTGGACAAGTGATTTAGCTGTTGAGTTGGGTAATAGTGAAGCTGCTTTATTAGCAATCAAGGCGGCTTTTCAAGTCAAGCCCTCCTTTGTTGACTACGAAAGGATGGCAGAATTGGCTGGGCAAAACTGGGAAACAGTTAAAACAGACTTGCTGAGAATTGTCCGTACTTATAGTGGTTGGGGAACAGAATCAGCCAAAGTAGATATATTCTTGCATGAGGGGCTAATCGACGATGCAATTGCGATCGCTAGTGAACTCAGTTCTAATTATTCAGAGTTGATTAATCGAGTTATGAATGCTGCTATCCCTCATAATCCTACTTGGGTGATTGCTAATGCGCGTAGCCGTGCCGAAAAGATTATGGATGGAGGTAAAGCCGAATACTATTACTATGCAGTTGAATGGTTAAAAAAAGTCCGCGCTGCCTACTTGGAGTCTGGCAAAAAAGCTGACTGGTTAAACTATCGAGAAAACTTGATGCAAACCCATGCTCGAAAACGTAAATTGATGGGAATGTTTCAGCAAAAAGATATGGATTGAAAGGGAATTTGGAATTGGGAAAACTAGATTGCACCACTTGCGGGCAAGGCTTTAAACATTTACCTTTTTTCATGAAAACTATTAGGGACTTCCAAATAAAAAATATCCCAAAATTGACACCAAAATCCTCTCTAATTCATTCTGACTCTGTGTTGCGCCAGGTGCTACAACGGGGGGAACCCCCGCAACGCACTGGCTTCTCTACGCGGCAGTCGCTCATGGGGGAAACCCCCAAGACTGCGCTGCCTTGTCTCTGTGGTTCGTTTCTTTGGATAATTTATTTCTTGGAAATCCCTTAAACGTTAAAACCTTTGTAGAGACGTAGTATTGCTACGTCTCTACTCAATACGGTTCGGTTAAGGTTATTTGATGAAAAGAATAGACCCCAAAGATGCGATAAATCTCCGTCAGAACGAAAGACTAATTATTGTCAAGACGGCGATTTATCGCGTCTCTTGCTTTAAGGGATTTCCAAGAAATAAATTATCCCATCTTGTGGGGTGGGCATCTTGCCCGCCCATGATTACGGGCGGGCAAGATGCCCACCCCACAATAAATAGTTGGATATTTTTTTATTTGGAAGTCCCTAACCGAATAGTATTGCGTCTCTACTTTCTTTTTTACTCAGATTTATAATCGATGCTTTTAAATCTGCATTACAGCAGTTTTCATATATTTGAACCATATCTGTCGTAAGGGCACAGCAATGCTGTGCCCCTACCCCATAGTCTATTTACGTGAAAATAGCATTAACCAGATTATTGAGCTTTGAAATTCTTTTAAATTGAGATTTGTCCAAGATATCAACTTTAGCGACAAAAGATGAAGTAAGATTCACATCTGAGGCAGTCCCCATGTAATCCCATAGTTACTGACAAAAAATAGTCCAGTGCGATGATTAATAAAAAATATCCTCAGAATCTTATAACATCTCAGTTATCACTGCTTATATTACTCAGCAGTATATCTTCTAGTCTACTGAAAGCTCAGGCTGTTGATACTACACAATTACCAACAAGTAATTTTGTCCTGTCACAAAAACTCCCACCACCACAGGATGTCCAACCATCCATACCTTCGCCACTTCCTTCACCTGAACTGCCACAGCCACTTCCCCCACCCGCAGAACTATTTCCCCCCTCTGTTCCAACTCCCCTACCTGATGAACCACTCCGTGGCAACTTTCCTCAAACTATTGTTGTTGAACGGTTTGAAGTTCTTGGTAGCACAGTTTTCAGTCCCGAAGAGTTAGTCAAAGCCACTGCTGAATTTACTAAACGACCAATATCGCTGACTGAAGTATATCAAGCACGTTCTAAAATTACTGATTTATATGTCAGGAATGGTTATATTACCTCTGGTGCATATATCCCACCCCAAACAATCAAATCTGGTGTTGTCAAAATTCAGGTGATCGAAGGTAAATTAGAAGATATTAAGGTAACTGGAACTCGGCGGTTGAATCCGAATTATGTCCGTAGCCGACTAGCAATAGCTACATCGCAACCTCTAAATCGGCAGCGTCTACTACAAGCACTGCAACTATTGCAACTTAATCCTTTGATTCAAAACGTGACTGCTGAACTCTCCGCAGGATCGCGGAGTGGTTCGAGTCTTTTAGAAGTCAAGGTTAGTGAGGCAAAAACCTTTAGTAGCCAGATAGTTCTTGATAATGGGCGATCGCCAAGTGTTGGCAGTTTTCGCCGCCGATTACAATTGAATGAAGCCAACTTATTAGGATTGGGGGATTCTCTCGGTGTTTCTTACACTAATACCGATGGTAGCAACTCCTTGGACGCAAGCTACACATTACCGCTCAATCCCCACAATGGCACACTGACTTTCAACTATGGCACTACGTCGAGTAATGTCATTGAACCTTCTTTCAAATCTTTAGATATCCAATCAGCATCTCGCTACTACGAAGTGACATTCCGCCAGCCAGTAGTCCAAACTCCTACACAAGAATTCGCTCTTGGGTTAACAGCTTCCCGACGCGAAAGTGATATTTCGTGGATACTACAACCACAATTTTCCCCCTCTCTACTTTCGCCTGGTGCTGATGAACAGGGACGCACTAAGGTATCTGCGTTGCGATTTTTTCAAGAATGGACGAGTCGTAACAGCCGTGAAGTCATCGCCTTACGCTCTCAATTCAGTTTAGGCATAGATATCTTAAATCCCACGATTAATCAAAGCGCTCCCGATAGCCGTTTTTTTGCTTGGCAAGGGCAAGCGCAGTGGGTACGTCTTTTAGCTCCTGAAACCTTACTGTTACTTCATTTAAACACGCAACTTGCATCTAGAACACTTCTGCCTTTAGAGCAATTTGGCTTAGGTGGGCAGGATAGCGTTCGGGGCTATCGTCAAGATTACCTGTTAACGGATAATGGCACTTTTGTCTCTGCGGAAGTTCAAGTCCCAATTCTGCGCTTACCCCAGATAGATAGCACGTTACAGGTTGTTCCCTTTGTGGATTTTGGTGTTGGTTGGAATAGTTCGGATAGAGAAAATCCCAACCCTAATACTTTAGCTGCTGTTGGTTTAGGGTTGCGTTGGTCACAAGGCGATCGCTTCACTGTTCGTCTTGATTGGGGTATTCCTTTAATTTCTGTTGACTCAAACGAGAGAACATTACAAGAAAAGGGTCTGTATTTTAGTTTGCTCTATAATCCTTTTTAAAATTTAGCTGTTAGAAACGCTTCATTCTCCTTCCCCTCTTTACCATCTATGGTGTACACACAAGCCATTGAATTACCCAAAACAAAAATCTCACCCCGTTCCATCTTTAATCCCTCTCCTTACTAAGGAGAGGGACAGGTTTTGCACAGCAAAACCAGGGTGAGGTTTCTTAGAGACTTGTGTATACACCGTAGCCTGCCTTCATTGATAAAAATCCGTAAATATACCATGTTTTCTACTCAGTGTTTGATTTTATTCTGGGTATCCTAAGAAAGGCACAATTGGACTATATAGACGAAGGGACAAAGCTTATAACTTATCTTTGGGACTTCCAGTTAAAAATATTGCAACCAATCACCGTGGTTGTAGAGTATGTTACTGCGGCTGCGTAACGCACCTATTATCTGTGGAGGGTGTGTTACGCTTAACGCCATAAAACACCTGATTGGATAATTTATTTTTTGTAATTCCAAATAAGTTGAGAAAACAGCTAGAACTTCTACCACAAAAACCGATTGGACAATTAGTCATCTTATTCAATAAGATAAATCATGAATAAAAGGACTGATTTGCAATTTTAATTAAGCAAATTTCCCTAGAAGTTCAGATTTTTAGATCGCACTTTTGAGAGTGGTATTTTTAAGACTAAGACATATAGGTATATGAGAATTTGAGGAACAGCCATGCTAGGAAATGATCGGGAAAAAATACGCCATCTGTTGGTCATTAAAGACCTGCAAGGAGAACGAACTGTAGCCTTGTTAGAGACTACTTATTCTCTAGGACGGCATCCTGCAAATACTATTATCTTGGCTTCCCGATCGGTATCAATGCAACATGCAATTTTATTGAGAGTAACTGTTCCAGAAACTGACCAATATGGCTTCCAGATTATTGATGGCAATTTCAAGGGCAAAGGAAGTACTAATGGCTTATTTATAAATGGTGCTAAATGCTTCTCTCACAATCTTAGAAATGGAGATGTTATTGCTTTTGGCAGTAATCAAGCTCAGGCTAAATATTATGCTATTTCCAATATTTCAGAACAAGCATTTTCTGAATCTTTTGATGTTGAAGACTTATCTGGTTTTTTATCAGAGCAAGCTAGTCCTGCTAATCCTTTTCAAACCTTAGCGATCGATCCTGATTTTGAAGCAGCTAGTGAGTCTGCTTTAGCTCGCCTAGCATCGTTCCCCGAACTCATTCCGAATCCGATTATTGAGATGGATTTCGAGGGAATAGTGACTTATCTCAATCCAGCCGCAGCCCTCAAGTTTCCCAAACTCAGAGAAGTTGGAACAGAACACCCAATATTAGCAGGACTCTTGAGTACAGTTAAGAATTTAGAAAAAAATTCTTTTGTGCGGGAGGTGGAAGTAGGTACAGAAGTTTTTGAACAATCCGTTCTCTACCTTCCTCAAAGTGATTTAATTAGAACTTTTATTATTAGGGATATTACGGAGCAAAAACAAGCCACAGCCGAATTGCGTCAGCGCGATCGCTTGCTCCAAGCAGTTGCAGAAGCCGCTAATTATTTGCTAGGCGAAATGAATTACGAAACTGGTATTGAGCGAGCTATAGCTATACTGGGCGAAGCTGCCAAGGCAGATCGTGCTTATCTCTTTCAGAACCATCTTCATCCTGTTGCAGGAGAAATAGCTCTCAGTCTCCGGTTTGAATGGACACAATCTTCTATTGAATCTACCCATCACCTTTGGCAGAATCAGCTTTATAAAGGTTCTGGATTAGCCCGTTGGTATACTGTTCTCTCTAGCGGCCAGTCCATTAGCGGACTCACCCAAAAATTTCCTGTCGCCGAACAAGAATTCCTAATTCGAGATGGCATTAAATCTCTGATTCTAGTGCCCCTCCGGTTGGAGAATGAATGCTGGGGATACCTTGGTTTGGCAGACTGTAAGTTTGAGCGTCATTGGTCAAAGCACGAAGAATCTACCCTTTTAACGATGGCTGCTAGTATTCTGGGTGCGCGGCAGCGTCAGCAAGTAGAAGAAAAGATTCGCCATCAAGCCCTTCATGACATGCTGACAGGGTTGCCCAATCGCCTACTATTTAGTGAACTACTCAGTAAAACTCTACCCAACGCCACGCGGAATAACGAAAGTTTAGCTGTGATCTTCCTTGACCTAGATCGCTTCAAGGTCATTAATGATACCCTGGGGCACACATTAGGGGATCAATTGTTGAAAAGCGTCTCTCAAAGATTACAAGACTTACTCAGAGGCGGAGACACCATAGCCCGTTGGGGAGGCGATGAGTTTACTATCTTGCTCCCGCGAGTCACTGATATTGAAGAAGTAACGCAGGTGGCGTACAGAATCTTACAAGCCTTAGAAGATCCTTTTCATCTCCAAGGACATGAACTTTATGTGACCGCTAGTCTCGGTATTTCGTTGCTTGATAACAACAGTCCTGATGCCGAAACACTAATCCAGCACGCAGATGCCGCTTTATACTACGCCAAGGATAAAGGGCGGAATAACTACCAATTCTATAGTGTTTCTCTGAGCGCCAAAAATCCTGAACTTCTGACTTTAGAAAAGAGTTTGCGCTATGCCCTAGAACGTGAAGAATTTACGGTGTACTATCAGCCCCGTGTGAACATTGCCACAGGAAAAATTACTGGTATGGAGGCTTTGTTACGTTGGCAGCACCCAGAAATGGGATTAGTTGCGCCCAGTGTCTTCATTCCCCTCGCTGAAGAAAGCGGATTAATTATCGCCATCGGCGAATGGGTGCTACGGAAAGCCTGTATCCAAAATAAAATCTGGCAAGATGCAGGATTGCCACCTATGATGATCGCTGTCAATCTTTCTCTGAAGCAATTCCGCCAACCCAAATTAGTGGATATTATAACCACGATTTTAGAGCAAACAGGTCTGGAAGCCCGCTTTTTAGAATTAGAAATTATGGAAACTACAGCCATTGAAGACTTGGATTTTACCAGAACGGTGTTAGAGGAGCTACAGCAAATGGGTATTTACATCTCCATTGATGACTTTGGTACGGGTCATTCCTCGCTCTCACGCCTACAGCTTTTACCACTCCACAATTTAAAAATAGATCAGTCTTTCGTTAAAGATTTGAAGCCCGATTCCAAAGTAGCTCATATTATCAAGGCTATAGTTACCTTGGGACAAAGCTTGGGATTGAAGTTAACAGCCGAAGGGGTAGAAACAGAGGAGCAATTGGAGTTCTTGAAATCTATCAACTGTGATGAAATACAGGGCTATTTATTCTACCGCCCACTTTCTGTCGAGAAAGCAACAGAAATCCTCGAAAGTAAACGACCAATTCTTTAGAGCATGGTTTGAGTAGACTGAGGCTTAGGTATATACAGCCTATTGCGGGTAAATGAAGTACATGGGTAGGGGCACAACATGTTGTGCCCCTACGATGATCTGTACCTCACGCCTGTTGCAATCTGCTGTAATTTCGCCGTCTGAGCGTTTTTTATTTCCAACGCCGATTTAGTCGTAATATCTTTTTAATCCTCTGACAAAATCTTTCTAGCAAAGGTCTAGGCTTTGATACATATCTAGGCGATCGCACTTCCCGTACAGCACCCGGATTTCTTAATTCTTGTTCTATAAGTGCCGCTTTATTTAAATCGGAAGCGGCTCTATATTCGTATCCAAGTTGAGAGCAAACTAGCCCACGATATTTATATGCCTCAACATAGTGAGGATTGAGACGAATTGCATGGGTAAAATCTGCGATCGCATCCTCATATCTTCCTTCCGTGGCATTCTCTACGCCTAAAGTATAGAAAGCTTCTGCATCCCAACGATTGACAGATATTTTTGGGGATTTTTTAGGCGAAGATGAAGAGGGATTTTCAGAAATGGGAGGCTCGGATGGACTTTCTGATTTGAGCTTGTTGTAAGCTACGTTGATTGATTTGATTTTTTCCTCAGCTTCCTGTTTTTGCTTTTGATCGACAAAGCCATCGGGATGCCAAATTTTCACCAATTGACGGTAAGCCCGCTTCACCTGTGCTTTTGATGCACCGGCTTCTAGCCCAAGAATTTCATAAGCATCATTGATATCGAGGTCATCGCGCATACTGAAAAAATCGGCAACTATATACTATGTTAACTATTCCCCTAAATTTCCTCCAATCAAACCAAACTCCTCATTCTGGTTATCACTGGGATGGCAGCAGTCGCCGCTTTTTTGAGGGTTGGTATTACCGCGTTACTTTGCCAGAAATTGGGCAAACCTTCGCTTTTATGTACTCTATTGAAGACCCCATTGGCGGTAAACCTTACAGTGGCGGTGCAGCCCAAGTCCTTGGCCCAGATGATGAGTATTTATGTCGGACTTTTCCTGATGTGAAGAAATTTTGGGGTAGTCGGGATGTTCTGGGTTTAGGTCATTGGGGTAAAACAGATTTGCAAATTGCTCCTCTGTATCTTCTCCCAGCAGAGTTTGAGCATCATGTTCAAGAAGGATATCAAGCCACAGCCACCTTGAATCAGGGAATTATTCGTGACTACGCTACTAATAATTATTGCCGTTGGGAGTATGAAATTCAACCAGTATACGGTTGGGGTAATAAAAATAGCATTCAGCAATCAACCGCCGGCTGGCTTTCATTCTCGCAGATATTTGAACCCGGATGGCAGATTTTAATGGCTCACGGTTTAGCCAGTGGGAAAATTGATTGGAATGGCAAAATCTACGAATTCACCAACGCCCCAGCCTACGGCGAGAAAAATTGGGGTGGTGCTTTTCCTCAAAAATGGTTTTGGATAAATTGTAATTGCTTTGAAGGCGAACCCGACTTAGCATTAACTGCTGGCGGGGGACGGCGGGGTGTGCTGTGGTGGATGGAATCTGTAGCGATGATTGGGTTGCATTATCAAGGCAAGTTTTATGAATTCGTTCCCTGGAATTCCCAAGTAGACTGGGAAATTCAGCCTTGGGGTAAATGGCAAATGAAAGCTACTAACTCTAATTATGAAATTGAATTGACAGGAACCACAGATTTACCTGGTACACCTCTGCGTGCGCCGACAGCAGAAGGTTTAAAATATTGTTGTCGAGACACCATGCAAGGAAAGTTAAATTTGGAGTTACGAGAATTAAATGGGAGAAAATCTCAGATAATTCTCAAAGCAGAAAGTTTTCTTTGTGGTTTAGAAGTAGGCGGCGGCTCTTGGGATAATGTTTGGCAGTCTCACTAAAACTACTGCTATAATCATATATGCTTCCTACTTGGGGTTGTAGCTCAGTTGGATAGAGCGGACGCCTCCTAAGCGTCAGGTCGTGCGTTCGAGCCGCACCAGTCCCGTAAGTAAATAAATCCCTATGACCTGCATTAATCAACGTCATAGGGATTTTTATTTTTATCTTAGTTGATGGAAAACGCTTCTTTTAATTCTTCTACATCACGTCATTGTTGCATTAGAAACACCATTAACTAAACCATCTGCTCAAAGTGTTGTGTGAATTTGAGTGAATTGCAATAACAGAAATGCTAATCAGCGACTCATTGCAAAAATCTGTTCAGCCGTTAAGGGAATGTTCGGAAACAATCTACAATCAATTCTATCCTGCCCTCGAAACACTTTTGGCGGTAAATACTCTCCATCTTCAAGTTGGTAGATTGTAATGGTTGGCTGCTTGGGAGAGCCAATGAACCGAATACCACCAAAAGCAGCATAGTCTATAATAATGTACTCAAAAACGCCCAAATCCTCATATTCAGCAAGTTTTGTCAGATAGTCGTCCTTCCAGTTGTTGCTAACAACCTCAATGATTCCGGGTGGTGGAATATATGCAGCAGCAGAACTAGAGCTAGTTTTCATCCTCTGCCATTCAACTCTTGCAAATATGACAATATCTGCTTTCCGGGTTTTTTCCTTGTCTCCCGGTGCTGTTTTGAGCCGAACCTGCTTAGACTGGCGCGAGATGTAAGGCAGGTCATTTTCTTGGCAGTGATTTTCTAAGTAGGCACACAGTCGTTGAATCAAATCCTCATGATTTGCATTTGGTTCTGATAATGGCACAGGAATCCCATCCAATAGCTCAAACTCTCTGCCTGAACCATCGTCCCAGGCAAGAAACTCTTCAAAAGTCAGTGGTTGTGTGACGGTTACGTACATCGCCCTCGCTCCCTTGCTGACAAGTACTTCACTTAATGCTACAGCTTTGTCTATGAGTTATGGCTGATTTTCCTGCCGTAGTTCTGAAATAACGGCTTAAGGTTGGATAACAAAAGGCGATCGCACTCCACCAATTATCTACTGCATTAAAGAAGTAGCATAATAACACTCGTGAATCCATCCCCAATCAAATATTAAACTTCGTCTGGATTTATTCCAAGCTGTCTCAAGCGTTCTGCTAAACGCTGGGTTTTTTGCTGTTCTTGTTCTAATTGGGATGTTAATAACTGCGATTTTTCTTGTTCTTGTTCTAGTTGAGGTGCTAATAACTGCGATTTTTCCTCACCAGTTAGTAATAAATTTCCCTGTGCATCCCACCAACGCAACCAAGGCGCTGTAGTATTTCCATACTGTCCTTGCCAAATACCCAATTCGACACCCATCAAGGAAATCTCATAGTGTCCGCGTTCGTTAGCTTTTAGTTGCTGATACCTACCATCAACTAAGTGATAAAATTCAACCGTAGCTTTGCTAAATTCGTAAATGCCATAAAAAGGTACGCGGATTGCCTGCTCGTATACCCAGAATTTACCAGTAATGGGAGCATTATCTCTTTCTTCTGAACCATCTCCAGAAGCGAATTCCAGTACAATTAGGGGAGCGACATATTCTTGCCACAACACATAGGAACGCCGAAACTGACCATTTAACATAGGTGCAACATTAGGGACGTAAAACCAATCCGGTGCTTCTGCACCACGTTCAGGTGGTTCGGTTAAACGCCAGTAAATGCCACAATCTTGACCAATACAATACTGGTTATCTGGGTGAATTTGTTGTAATACACCTTGAAGGGAGTCAGTTAAAAGTATGCTTTGTGGGTGTTCTTGAAAATTTTTCACAAAGGTTTTGTCTGACTCTGGTAACTCAGTATGGTCGGGAAGGTGAGTAATGCCTAGTTCGGACAGTTTGGCAATAGTCATTGAACTTTGGCGCGAGTGAATCGGCTTATCTATCTTAGCATCTCTCCTAATACTGCTCGGTTAAGGCAAGAGACGCGATAAATTGCCGTACAATATGCAAGAGTTACGGAATAACGAACCGCAGAGGCGCAGAGGACACGGAGAAATCAGAGTTTGAGATATATTTTGCGTAAGTCTTATACAATAATCAGTCCTTCATACTGATAATTATTTTGCATTACCTACCAGGACATAAGGAGCGATCGCTCTTTATTACTTTCTGATTAGTCTGCAAATAATCATGTAGCAGATTGCAACCCCGTCCCAGTAACTTTTCTAGTTGGATATCTGCTAAATTTTGGAATATTACTGTGCCGTTACCACTACCCGCAGCCAGAGTCTTACCATCATGACTGAAACTGACGCTGGTTAACTCAGCTTCATAGCCTTTCAAAGCAATTAATAATGTCCCTTCTCGGTTCCAAATCCTCACTTTGTCATCACTGCTAGCGGCTAAAGTCTTACCGTCGGGGCTAAAACTCACACTGATGAAGCTGTCGCCATCCCCCGCGAGAGTATTTAGGATATCACCGTCGCGGCTCCAAAGTTTGACTGTGCTATCAATACTAGCTGAAGCGATTGTTTGACTATCGGGCGACCAAGCAACCCCATTTACCCGGCGGCTATGACCAATTAAGGTGTGAAGCAATTTACCATCTAAACTCCAGATTTTTACGGTTTTGTCATCACTGGCTGAGGCTAGCAAGTTACCATCGGGGCTAAAACTTACCCAATTTACTGCATCTTGATGTCCTTGCAAGGTTTTGAGTAGTTTACCGTCTCGACTCCAAAGCTTTACTGTTTTATCTTTACTGGCTGAGGCAATTACTTGACCATTAGGCGACCAAGCTACACCCAAGATGGTACTATTATGACCCTGTAAGGTGTTGAGCAGTTTACCGTCAACACTCCAAAGCTTTACCGTTTTATCTTTACTAGCCGAGGCGATCGCTTGACCATCAGGACTGAAACTAACTCCCCAAACTTGACCTTTATGCCCAGTGAAAGTACGCAGTAGTTTACCGTCTTGACTGAATAATTTTACAGTTTTATCTCGACTTGCTGCTGCTAAGGTGCGATCGCTTGGGCTGAAACTAATGCTAGTTATCCAGTCATCATTATCGGCTTTGGGTTTTCGCAATAACACATCGTCCCAATGCCAAAGTTTAATTGTTTTGTCCCGACTTGCAGAAGCCAAGGTACGACCGTCTGGGCTGAAACTGACGCTGTTAACCCAATTATTATGTCCCTTCAGGGTTCCTAGCAGCACACCTTCAAAATTCCAAAGTTTGATTGTCTCGTCGGTACTTGCGGAAGCGATCGTCTTACCATCACGGCTAAAACTGACGCTGGTAACTCCAGCACTATGCCCTGATAAGGTTCGCACTAGCTTACCCGACAAATTCCACAGTTTGATTGTCTGGTCTAAACTAGCAGAAGCAATAGTTTTCCCATCGGTTGACCAAGCTACACTTTTGACTGCATCTTCATGTCCCTGTAAGGTTTTGAGCAGCTTACCATCCCGACTCCACAATTTTACCGTCTTGTCAGCACTCCCGGAAGCAATGGTTTGTCCATCGCTTGACCAAGCGACACTCAAAACCGCACCATCATTTCCCTGCAAGGTTTTGAGCAGTTTACCATCCTGACTCCACAATTTAATTGTCTTGTCTGTACTTGCCGAAGCAATAAGTTGACCATCTGGGCTAAAGCTGACACTATTGACTACACCTTTATGCCCTAATAAGGTAACAAGCAGCACACCCCCTCGACTCCACAGTTTCACCGTCTTATCTTGACTGGCGGAAGCAATAATTTGACCATCTGGGCTGAAACTAACGCTATTAACTACATCTTCATGCCCCGATAAGGTTTTGAACAAGCTACCATCGGGAAGCCAAAGTTTAATTGTAGTGTCTGCACTGGCTGAGGCAATTAAAGAGCGATCGGGACTGAATGTAGCACTATTTACTCCAGATATATGCCCTTCTAAACGGTTATATTCTCTCAAGCCAGAAACTGCTTGATATAGCGCCGTTTGTACTTGCTCTTTTGTATAAGAATCAATCCAAACTGTTTGTTGTAATTTTCTTCCCGCCCTTAAGCCATCTTTTAAAGCATCAATACCTTTTTGTGAGGCAAAGAGGGCTTCACTGGATGCACTAAGAGTTTTAATTTCGCTATCTACTGCTGTTACTATAGAAACGCTTAATCCCAAGATGGCGAGAACAGAAGCAGTCAAGGCAATTTTCAACGAACGATTTAATTGAGCTTCACTAAGTCTTTGTTTCTTTTGACTTTCTGCGAGTTTAGCTGTTAATTCTTTTTCTTTGAGTTCGGCTCGTAATTGCTCAATTTCTAACTGACTCAATTCTTCGCGCTTGTGTAATTCTCGTAATTCTGTTAATAAGTCTAATCCCTGTTGGGGATAAGGATCTACTAATTTGGAACGCTGTTCATTTTGGCTAAGTTCGCTTTTCAGTCGCTCAATCTCAGTTTGGCTTTGTTCTACTTTTTGGCGTAACTGATTTAGTTGCACCTGTAAGCTTGATTCTTGTTGTTGCAGGTAGCGAATCAAGTTTACTAAATAATCGTGAATTAGTTGATAGCGTTCTGGGACATCGGGGAATAGTACCACTAACCCGGAGCTAACTAAAATATCTAATACTAATTCTAATTTTCCAGGATCTTCTAATTCTGCTAACTGCGCTGCTAACTCAGCACGAGTTTTAAAAGGTCGGTTGTTACTTTCGTCTGTTAATAAGTATAAGACGAGTAAAGCGGCTCGTTCATTTTCTGGGCCGCAGTCTTTAATCAGTTCTTTAAGATATCGCTCAATGAGTTTGTTAGGTCTATATGGCTGATATTCTTCTAGTGTAGTAATCCGCTCATCTTGAATTTGCGCTCCTACAACTTGCAATTCAATGGGGCGAACTTCTCCAAATTCTGTGGATAAATCTTCGATTAAGGCATCAATTAATGCAGGCTCTAAATTAAACTGCGATCGCTCGGTCAATTTTTGGATAATTGCTTTAGCATATTCTGGCGAAAAGTTATTCAACTGGTAGCGAATATGCTTGTCGAGAATATTATTATTAATCGCTTCTAGTGCAGAGAGATGTTTAAAGTCTAATAACCGATGTAAATAATCTTCTCGCAACGAAAGGATAACTTTGACAAAGGGGATATTTAGACAGTCGCTAATAAATTTATCAAATTCTTGCTTCTGCTTGCGATCGCTATAACCAAAGAAAAATTCTTCAAACTGGTCAAATATTAAAACTGTAATCAGATGGTTATCAGCATTTTGTTTAAGTTGTTGTATAATTCTGACGATGGTGATGGGTGTGTCAGAGTAAGGCAAAGCCTCCGCCGCTTCTAGCTTAATATCAGCGTAGATGGCAAGGGATGCATCACTAAACATCGCCTCACTTAAAGATTTTCCTAATTCCCGCGCCCAGTCGGTATAAACTTGCAGTACCACAGGCACAGCTATTTGATCGCCAATGGCTCGATTTTGTAGTGCGGGAACTAAACCCGCCGTGACGGTAGAACTCTTACCTACGCCTGATTGACCATGAATCACTGTCAGCTTTTGATCGGCGCGGCTAATTCTGCCAATTAAGTTATTAATATCACGCTCTCGACCAGAAGCAGCAATTTCTAAAGCAACGCTACTACTCCCAGAAGGTGCCATCAATGCTGGGTTTGTCGCCTGTCTTTGAGGTTGCAAACGTCCTGCACCAATAAAAGCCCGAAAACCGTACTGTTGCTCAACAGAACGCCGTTTTTGGCGAATGTAATAAGCTTCCAAATAGCGACCTTCTTCAAAATATAGCGATCGCAGTGTCCGCAATAAGCGAATATAACGATGAGCATCGTATTGATGGGCACTGCTTTCTAAGGATGCCGGCAGTTCTTTTGTCGCCTTTTCTAAGTATTCATGAGCAATTACTAGCTCACCTAAATTTCGCTGTGCTTTCGCCAACAGTAAATAGTAAATTTGCCCCAACAGTAATGGAAATAAGCAATTATAAGGGTCATTTTGCTTTTGTGCTTCAGCTAATTTTAGTAGTGATACATGCGCTAATATACTCGCCTGTACCCACCGCGACTGCTGCACGGCCACTTGTGCCAGAAATCCGTAGTCACAAGCTAATTGAATTTGACTACCATAAGTTTGATGCAACTCCAGAGACTTTTGAGCAACAGTCTGCAATTCTTCCCACTCTTGCAGATATTGCAAAACTTCAGCAAGTTGACTAATAAATCCAGCAACTATATCTAAACGCCCAGCCACCTGCAAAACATTCAAGCATTGCTGAAAATAAGATTTAGCTGTGTACCAATGACGACGGTTTTCTGTTTGATTTTGCTCTGCCAAACGGCAATAACACAACCCAATATAAAACTGCAAAACTCCCTGCCGCAGAAGTAACGGAGATGGGCGATTAGGAGGCGCAGACGAAGAAAATACTCCCTCATCCCCCCCTACTTCCTCTACTCCCTCATCCCCCCCTACTCCTCTATTCCCTATTTCCTCCAACTTTTGCCAAACTTTCAAGCTTTGCTGAAAATGACTTAAAGCTGTACTAATGCGATCGCTAATATAATTATCTAGACCAAAAACAAACTCTAAACTAGCGTGTAATTCTGGCTCTAAGGTAATACCACGATTGTGCAACTCTTCAATGGCAAAGTGGAGTTCATAGCTATTTTTCCAGACTTGCTCCACAGTCAAATAATGCTTTGCAACTTGAGGAGGTTGGTGTTGTCCAGCATCGCTTGGTAATACCGTAGCAAATAAAGAGTCAGTTTCCTGTTGTAAAAATTGCCGCAATGATTGAGTCGTCATCTCAAACCGAATCGGTGTAGCCGCCCAACTAGCAAAATCTGGTGCTAAACGGGTTATCTTCTGCAACACTTCTTCATTCACCCACAAAATCATCGGGAAAGGGTGGCGTTTGCGAAATTCATCACGAATATGATTGATTGATCTCAATAGATCGTCGATTCCATCTACTAACTCTAAACCCAAAATCATCAACGCTGATGGCGGATTCTCTTCAGTTACCAGTTGTAAATGAATACTTGTGTAAAGACTTCTAGCATTATGCGGCAGAATTACCTTTTGAATCTGATGTACACCTGAAGAAATTTCTTCGAGTCGTTGCAGCATAAGCTCTTGCAAAACCCGATAATTGCAGCACACCAAAACTAGGGAGAATTGACCGCTAGAAAGGGTAATTGCTCTCCCCAAACTTCTTAAAGCCCGCTCATTAGCTGCTCTTATATCTGCTTGTTGGTGTCGTTCAACCATGATTTAAATTTTTCCGTCTCTGCTAAAACTGGGTTGACGGCAAACCAAGCTCCTTGATGATCTCGGTATTCAAATACAAATAAACTTCGTAATAAAGTGTGGTATTCTATATCACCTCTAACTCTCTGCTGTTGCACTACCTGAAAGATTAGTTCCCACTCATGAGGATCGATGGCATTGGCTCGGTAATCTCGCTGTCTTTGAATCACCAAATCAACACACTCTCGCTCAAAAGGTGGATCTTGTTCTCGCAGACAGTCAAACAGTAACCCTAGCAAGTCGCGGACATGACCACCACTAATCAAGCACAACCGATCTAAAGTTTCCAGACTATCAAACACCTCTGTAATTAAGCCTAACCGATCGCTAGGTAAAATGTCTGGAAAAGCTCTAGCTAGTACCATTTGCCGCATCATTCCTAGCCCTTGAGGAAAAATCTCTCTAGAGCGTAGACGTACAGGTATCATCGGTAATACTTTTGGTGCGACTCCTCCCCCTAAACGGTGCTGAAGTTCGGCGCTATCGTTGGAGAAAGTCAGCGCTAAAGGAATAGTGTAGACTACGTGACAATTTAATTTGCGTAACTGTTCGCCACGTTCAATAAATAAGTATTCTGGCAGCGATCGCCCCGATGGTAAAGGTCGAATTGCAACTCTATCCAAGTTGTCAACAATAACCACCAGTCCTTTTTTACCCCTAGTTTTTAGTTCCTTGATGGCACGTTCTAGCAATTCTTGATTAATTGACTGTAAAATATTTGCTGTTCGTGGTTCTAAATAATCTCTTAACCGCCGCCGCAATTGGGGACTTTCTTTAGTTTTAGCTGTAATCTTGGCAATTCCCACAGACAATTCTGCTTCTACTCCAAGGTCAATTGGCGTTTGCAGAAAATCCACAATTTCACCAAACAACCTGGTAAAGTAAGCAGGCTTGAGCCTGATTTTCAGCGCTTCTAGGCTTTCACTTACTTGTCCGGCGATCGCTAACAAAATATCAGTCACGTCTACATCTGCCATTTCTAAGACATGGGTAGACTCAAAATAGACTACATGAAATTGCTGTGCTTCTAACTCAGCCTTGAGCCGTAATAACTCCGTTGATTTTCCACAGCCGAGATGTCCTGTAAATAGCTGACAAGTTGGTGCATCCGGGGAGATTCGGGCGATCGTGCGTTGCAAAGCTTCGATAATTTTGCCACCCCGCACCGCAGCAAAATCGATATAGTACCTGCGATCGCTAGGGTTTCCTATAATTAGAGGTCTGCTTGGATTGCAAGCCTGATAAAATCTTTCTAAATCTAGGAGCATAACTAATCAAGTTCACTCAGGAATGAGGATAACAAAATTTACTGAATAAATATATTGATTTTAGGGAATTTATGCCTTATTCTAATCTAACTATTAACTACTAACTACACTAACAACATTAAGACTTACGCAAAACTACATACGGTAGGAGCAATTCATGAATTGCCCCTACCCGAAACTCAAAGTTTGGGCTATTTTTTGCGTAAGTCCTGAACATTTTGGATAATTGTTTGTACACAAGTTAGATGTAGCACATAGCTATAGGACTCCTATTTGATTTTTGAACAAAATTAGGTATTGTAGCGTGTGTTAGAACGAAGTTCGTAACGCACCATTATCCAGGGTATTGTGCCTTACGCTATCGCTAACACAACGCCAGGTACCTCAAGTCGGAAAACCCGCCCACGTGACTGGCTACCCTACGTATCTTTTCAGAAATCAAACCGGATTCCTATCTCTTGATTTAGTTAAAGTAAGCAGAAATACTCTTATAAGTACAAATAGAGAAAAGCTCTAATATTAAATAAGGTACTCTTATAAATATTAAAAATATCCAACACAAAAAAAAGTACTGTTAAGTACAATTTTGTATAGCGTTTCTTAATCACATCAAGTACATCATAGCCCCCTCCTCGCTTGCGGGGAGGGGGTTGGGGGTGGGGTTCTTGTACTTCACTCAACTGAAAACTGCCATAGCTCTATTGAACCCATCATCAGCTTGAATTATTAAAAGCTTACGTGACTTTTGCGAAAAAATAATCTACAACCCTTACATAATAAGACTTTTAAAAAAATGTTGCTAAAGCCAACTTCAGTTCAGAGTTAATTTTTTTAACTAGATTTTGTCTCCGCTTACAAAAATCATGATTTTGTGAATGAAAACCGTGAGTTTATCAATGAAAATCATGATTTTGTGAATGAAAACCGTGAGTTTATCAATGAAAACCATGAGTTTGTGAATAAAAATCATGAGTTTGTGAATAAAAATCATGAGTTTGTGAATGAAAATCATGATTTTGTCACTGACAGCTTTTAAATTCAGAGTGACAACCTCTGAAGTATTTACAATCAGTAATCTACAATCCCATTGAGTATAAAATTATCTTGTCATGTAGCTCATCGGGCAAAATATGCTTTAACACCGCTCCAATTTTGGCATCTTGTCCAACGAGATAGCGCGTCTTGGGCTGCTTTGCAGTCAGCGCATCAACAACAGTCTGAGCGACAATATCCGCAGAAATTCCCTTAGATGCGAGAATCTGCATTTTTTTACGGACAATATTCATCGCTTTACCGTAAAGATTTTGTGCCGATTCTGGTAAATCTTGCTGTGCTGCTTCAGATTGACTTAGGGACTTTTCCCAAATTGGGGTAGCGATAGAACCAGGTTCAATAATTGAAACCAAGATTCCCCAAGGTCGTAATTCCATCCGCATCACATCAGTAAGTGCTTCCAAGGCAAATTTAGAAGCATTATAAGCTCCCAAGAACGGCGTGGGACTCCTACCAGCAATGGAACCCATATTGATAATTCGACCCCGACTTTGGCGTAAAAGACCAAGAAACGCTTGTGTCACCGCTAATTGTCCGGTAACATTAACCTGCATCTGGTATTGAAATTCTGCGATCGCTAATAATTCTAAAGGCCCAGGAATAGCAATTCCTGCATTATTCACCAAACCGAAAATTCCAGTATCACCCACTGCATTTGTTACCTTGTCAACCGCATCTGCGATCGATTCAGCATCAGTAACATCTAAAAAAATTGGAATCAGTCTTGACGATCCTTTCTGCTTAAGTGTTTGAGCATCAATATCTTGACGCACGCCAGCAAAAACAGAGAAGCCCAACTGGTCTAAAAGCAAAGCAGATGCTTGACCAATTCCTGTTGAAGCTCCTGTAACCACCACTGTACGTTGATTTGCTACAACCATTAATTTTCTTTTTTTATAATGAGACTATCGTAATCCCCAATCCCCAATTCCCAATTCCCAATCTCCAATCCCCATCAATCTTTGCAAGTACCAAACCTAAGACAATCTTCCGTTTGATCGTCTCTAGCTGATATTTGCCACGGCAATATGCGTAACGGAGCATTTGTACTGTGGGCAATTAGAGCAGCTATTGTAGGAAGCTGGTCTTTGACAATTGTCACGTCACTGCTAGGAGTATTACTTAGCCCAACATTATATAAATAAACAGGCAATGCCATTAAGACAAAGCAAATTCTCCGGTTCATACCCAACCTCAGCTAAAAATTTCCGATTGCGCTATGTATGTATAGATGCCACCTTGATGAACCGGATTTTCAAAACTGAGTATTATATATTAATGTTGTGTGAATTTACCCAGCACTGCTAGTAGTCTGTCCCATTAATTTTGCTGGGTTACAAGATGCCCTACTTATTAAAGAAGTCGGGGATCTGACCACCACTAACCATTCAGAATTAATAAAACAGATCACTAGCCGCAGAGACGTAATTTCTAAATTATCAGTTCCACCCTTTTTTAGGTTAGGCATTGCCTACAAAATGGCTTCTTACTAACTTATGCACATGCAACCTTAAAAAACAGGACAAAAAACCCACAGCAGCCAAAAACATATATTGGTGGCTGCATTCCCCAGTTAAAATAATGAAGAGTGCTAAGTTTAAAGTGCTGAGTGAAAAATTTTGCTCATTATTCAGCACTTAGTTATAAATATTGCCCACTAGCTGACTCATGCCGCCTTTACAAGACGTAGATACTGTAAACGTTCCTAACATTGATCCAGAAGGATATGGTAATTCAGATACAGATCCTCTTAATGAGTTGCCCGATGAAATCGAAATGTCCCTTTTCGACCATCTAGAAGAGTTACGACAGCGCATTTTTTATTCGCTGATTGCCGTAGCAGTAGGTATTATTGGCTGTTTCTTTGCCGTTAAGCCGATTGTCCAGCTGCTTGAGGTTCCAGCACAAGGAGTAAAATTTCTCCAACTCGCACCCGGAGAATATTTCTTTGTCTCCTTCAAAGTTGCAGCCTACACTGGTTTAGTACTTTCTAGTCCTTTCATTCTTTACCAAATTATCCAGTTTGTACTTCCAGGACTAACTCGCCGCGAACGCCGTTTACTGGGGCCTGTGGTTTTGGGTTCCAGCGTCCTGTTTGGCGCAGGGTTAGTATTTGCCTATTTACTCCTTATCCCCGCAGCTTTGAAGTTTTTCATCAGCTACGGAGCAGATGTAGTTGAGCAACTTTGGTCAATAGATAAATATTTTGAATTTGTACTGCTACTGTTATTCAGCACTGGTTTAGCATTTCAAATTCCCATCATCCAATTATTACTAGGTAATTTAAACATTGTCTCGTCTGAAAAGATGGTTTCTGGTTGGCGTTACGTGATTATGGGAGCAGTAGTTTTAGGAGCCGTACTTACACCTTCTACTGACCCTCTAACTCAAAGTCTTTTAGCAGGAGCAGTTCTGGGGCTTTATTTCGGTGGTGTTGGATTGGTTAAACTCACAGGTAAATAATATAGAGAATAGGTTGCAGGGAGATTTTCATGCTTAGTTTTTGAGCAAATCTTTACTGAAACCGCGATCGCTTTTAGCGATTAAATTATCGAGATTTAAGCTCATTAAAGAAAGAGACAATTGACTCGCCTAAATTCTCAATAAGAATACTGAGCGGTTGAAACGGCGTGTTTAGGTTAACACACATCATAAGTTCTTTGTAAAGTGCGTAAGTCCTAGTATAAATGATTTGTTCTATCGACAAGTAAGTGGGTCAAATCAAATATAAAACCTCACCCTGTCTCCGGCTTCCCTCTCCTTACTAAGACTACGGTGTACACACAAGTTGAGGCGATTTGCGATAGCCCCTAAGAAACCTCACCCTGATTTTACTACGTAAAACCTGTCCCTCTCCTTACTAAGGAGAGGGATTAAAGATAGGACAGGGGGAGGTTTTTCTTTTGTTTTGGGTAATTCGATGACTTGTGTGTACACCGTAGTCTTCCTGCTTCCCTCTCCTTACTAAGGAGAGGGATTGAGGGTGAGGTTTGATCTGATATTTCATTACGCCCACCTACTTAGAATCAACCATTAATTCGTAATTCGTAATTAAACCGATAGGACAGTATTAGTGAGTATTTGAGCGTCGGCTTAAGTTCACAAATTCTAAAGGTTATACCGTTATGAGTAAGGGATAAATCCTTATACATAACGTAATTACAAATTACGAGTCTTTGATGTATGCCAAAGCTCAGAATTAGGTTAACAATTATCCAATAAAGTTAACTATTTGAGCCTAAATCAAATAGACTTTTTCCATTAGCAAGAGGTAACACATAAGCAATCTCACCTAGTTCGGCTTTCTCTGTCCCAAAAAACGTACCTCGATGCTCAGGAGTGATTATCAACTGAGTTGTTTTAGGAGTTGATAGTGAACTAATTGATATTTCAACATAACCCCGTAACTCAAAATTTGCCTCTTTTACAAGATCCTCGTTAGTAGCATCGGGTTGCAGAATAAATAAGCCTGTATCATTAGCATTTACAGGAAATGTAAAACGTGATTTTTGTATACCTCCTGCGCCATCGAAAACACTACTTACAGGGCCATTTACACCTGTGGTATCCAAAACAGTGAGAATCTTTTTAGGATCTAGTCCGGGCGTTCTAGTTGTAACTACAAGAGAGAGAAATACGAGTTCATTAGTGACATTAGCAATCGTAAGAAAATAGCCCTGGAGAACTTTTCTTGCTAGTGGGCTAAGTTCAGGTCTTTTTTTTGTAATTTCTTTTGGAAGTTGAGGCTTAAGAAGAAGTTCAAATGTTGAGATAAAAGCCATTAGTATTTCCTTGAAAAGGTGTATTTTTTTTCTTACACTATCAGTAAGTAAAAGTATTACACAGGATGTTATGGCATTTGGGGATAAAAAATACTGTGAATACCTAGAAATTTATAAATGTTAATACAATAATCGGTCACAATATCCATTCCGAAGAGCGTTCACCCAAATCTAGAGGAATACTAACAGCTTTACCGAGTCGGGGGCGATCGCGTGTTTGAGTAATAAATGTTTCTACCTGTGTTGATCCACCCAAGGCATGAAGATAATTAGCAATGCTGTCAAGATGCTCTTGGTACTCCGCCTCAGTCAAAGGAAAAGAAGCTTGCTCCACGTATTTCCACATGACTTGCAAAAATATCTTTCCCTGTGCCCGCCGGAACTGGACATCATAAGAATATCCCCACTTATCAAGCAACATCTGACGTAATTCCTGTCCTGTCATAGCTTTTCTCAATCAGATTTTACATTTAGTTATGATGTTAAGTTCCGTGACTCCAGTATGATAAGGATATAAAGAAATGTAATGCTAACAGAAAAGATGCTTGATATATCTTGGAACAAAGAAGTATGGCATCCTTGTGAGCGCTAGCATTTCGACTTAGACAAGAGTTCCTTAGTTACAGTACTTTTGTCAAAATGCTTAACAAAATACACAAAGAGCGCGTAGACTATGGCTCAATTTTCTGAATCAGCAGATGTACCCGATATGGGTCGTCGTCAGTTCATGAATCTGCTCACTTTTGGGACTGTCACTGGAGTAGCTCTGGGTGCATTGTATCCCGTTGTCAACTACTTTATTCCACCAGCAACAGGTGGTGCAGGTGGCGGTGTAACGGCAAAAGATGAGCTAGGTAACAATGTTAGCGTCACTAAATTTCTAGAAAACCGGAATGCAGGCGATCGCAACCTAGTCCAAGGACTTAAGGGAGATCCTACCTATATTGTGGTAGACAGCAAAGAGGCGATCAAAGATTACGGCATTAACGCCATCTGCACCCACTTAGGTTGTGTCGTCCCCTGGAACGTTGCTGAGAACAAATTTAAATGTCCTTGTCACGGTTCCCAGTATGACGAAACTGGTAAAGTTGTTCGGGGGCCAGCACCTCTGTCTCTGCCTTTGGCCCATGCCAATGTAAGCGACGACAAAATCGTTTTGACCCCTTGGACTGAAACCGACTTCCGCACCGGTGATGCACCTTGGTGGAGTTAATGAGTGCTGAGTGCTGAGTGCTGAGTGAGGGAGATGAGGGAGTAGGAACAAGGGGGAATGCCCGATGCCCCATGCCCCATGCCCCATGCCCCATGTCCAATGCCCAATGCCCAATGCCCAATGCCCAATGCCCAATGCCCAATGACTAATGACTAAATTCAATCGTTGCCCTTACTAGAGATGAGAAATGTTTTCTTAAGAGCGAGATTAACTCGCAGTACTAGAGCGATCGTTAAAACATTGCTCATAGCGATCGCTACTGTGACATTTTACTTCACCAGCGATCTAGCTCTTCCCCAATCAGCTGCCGCCTATCCATTTTGGGCACAGCAAACCTATCCCGAAACCCCCCGCGAACCAACCGGGCGGATTGTTTGTGCCAACTGTCACCTAGCAGCCAAGATTACAGAAGTGGAAGTTCCGCAATCGGTGCTACCTGACACTGTATTCAAAGCTATAGTGAAAATCCCTTACGATCTGAGCGCCCAGCAGGTTGGCGCTGATGGTTCCAAGGTTGGCTTGAACGTCGGTGCTGTACTGATGCTACCTGAAGGCTTTAAGATTGCCCCCGAAGACCGCCTTTCCGAGGAACTTAAAAACGAAGTTGGCGACACTACCTTCCAACCCTACAGCGAAGATAAAGAAAACGTCGTCATCGTCGGCCCTTTACCTGGTGAACAGTATCAGGAAATCATCTTCCCAGTTCTTTCTCCCAACCCCGCAACCGACAAAAACATCCACTTCGGTAAATATTCGGTTCACGTAGGTGCTAATCGGGGACGCGGACAAGTTTATCCGACTGGCGAAAAGAGCAACAATGCTGTTTATAATGCTTCCGCTACTGGCACAATTACCAAGATTGCCAAAGAGGAAGATGCAGATGGTAACGTCAAATATCTAGTAAACATCCAACCTGAATCTGGTGATGTTGTCGTTGATACGGTTCCTTTAGGGCCAGACCTGCTTGTTTCTGAAGGGCAAGCAGTTAAAACTGGTGATGCTTTGACCAGCAACCCGAACGTTGGCGGATTCGGTCAAATAGATGCAGAAATCGTACTGCAAGATTCTTCTAGAGTCAAATGGATGATTGCATTCACTGCTCTTGTAATGTTGGCTCAAGTTATGCTTGTGCTGAAGAAGAAGCAGATTGAAAAAGTTCAAGCTGCTGAAATGAATTTCTAAATTCTTTGCTAAATCATTATTTGTAAGACAGGCAAGATGCCTGTCTTTTTTATATGTTAGAGTTTTAAGCTCAGTTCAAAGCGAAAAGAAAGGGAGCATCCCAAATGTGCAAGTTTATTTTTATAAGGGATTTTGGCTTAGGCCAATAATGAAATAACGAACCGCCAAGTACGCCAAGGAAAGAGGTTTCTACAGGGTTTTTGTGCCAGTCCTGTGCCTTTTGGCAAAATTGGGATGCTCCCTGATTTACTAGCTGATGTAATTTAATTACCAAATGGAAGCGCCCAATACCCCGCTTCTGTCACTCTCTGGGAGGGCGATCGCTAGAAGACTCATCAGGCAATCAATACAAGCTATACTATTAGAAAAAAATCGGTCTTGTATTTTTTATTAGAAAATAATCGCGCTATCGCTTGCTATACAAAAGCTCTAGAATTCAGAAATGGCAAATGTTTTCGGAGAGTGACAGAAGAGGGGTATTTCTCATCAGATACTCAATAAAATATTACTTGACATATTTTTGTAAATTATTTACAGTTTTCTGAACATCCAGATTTTATTGACAAATATCTTTTATAATTGTTTTGTAAGTTAGTTACAAATTGAATTTTAAATAAATAAAAAACCCTGGCAATTATAACATAATCCTCCTTGAATTAATAAATAATTCATAATAATTATTGGGGCTATTTTTCTTGTAATTGAAATTATTTGATGATATAAACATAAGTACTACCAATTGCAAAAAAATGCTTTTTTGCAAATTGTTCTAGACCATGAATGAAGTTTATGGTTATGGCAGATCAACCTAACTAAGTACTAAGGTAGTCTGCATATAAAGCCATATTCATTTTCTTGGTTTATCCTCAATTTGCAAGCACCAAGCAAGCATATTTTATAAAATGGGATATTCCCAGCTTTATTATTTCTCATAAAAAATAAAGCAAAAAAATGCTCCTGGTGTTGGTAGTTCCAAGAAATCCAGAAGCAATTCAAATTAAAAAACATAAAACAATGATACAACACCCCCAAACTTTTGCTACACCATTGCAGCAAAAAGATGATCATGCCCAAATTGAAGAAGCCATCCTGAAAATTCCAAAAGTACTGGAAGAAAATCAGAGACTCAAGATTTGGTTGAGCGTTTTGCAAAACATACAGCTAACTGCACCCCGGGAATTTTTATTACAAAACAAGTGTCAGTTAGTGCGTTTTAACGGATTAGAAGCTACAATTTCTATTCCTACTGAAGGGTGTGGAACACAGGCACAGAAAAAGTCTTCCTCAATAGAGGCGGCTTTCCGAAGGGTTCTTGGTGATCCTGTAAAAATTCGCTTTGAGATTCAAGATTCATAGCAAATCCCTAAATTGATTAATGGGATATATGCTTTAGTTTTAGAGGGTGAGTAATACACCCTCTTTTTGATGTGCAAGTACCTATAACTTAAAACAAGGTTAAATTAAATCTAGCCCTATTTGAGTTTAGGTATCCGACCATGACAGCCTCAGTAGAGTATATCCCCGTTACCCCAATTGAGTACCCAGATGAGGACGGTAAGCCGATGGCTGAAGGTGATTTACAGTGCAGTTACTTGACTTATGCAAGAAATGTGCTGAGGATTTATTTCCAAAATCACCCAGATGTATACGTCGCTGGTAATCTATTTATTTACTACGAAAAAGGTTATCCAGAATCAGTTGTCGCCCCAGATGTATTTGTGGTATTTGGAGTGGAAAACCGTGACAGACGCTCTTACAAAATCTGGGAAGAAAATAATCAAACCCCAAATTTTGTTCTAGAGATTACCTCAAAAAGCACCCGCAGCAAAGACCAAGGTGCAAAAAAAGGAATTTACGCCTTTCTGGGAGTACGTGAATATTTCCAATATGACCCTACAGGCGATTATCTCAATCCCCAACTCCAGGGTTTACAATTAGTTGACGGTAATTATTTTCCAATGGCAACTAATACTTTGCCAGATGGTACAGTATCCCTACTCAGTGAAGTTTTGGGGCTGGAGTTACGCCTAGAAGCAGGAAAACTGCGTTTTTACAATCCAATTAAGGGTCAAACACTCCTAACTCATGAAGAGGAAGCAGTTGCACGAGAAGCCGCAGAAGAGAAAGCGCAAAGATTAGCTGCTAAACTCCGAGAATTAAATATTGATCCAGATAGCCTTTAGCTAAATCCGGCAGGGTTAATAAAATAATAGGGTGAGTAAATCATACTCACCCTAATTATGCTTAGTGAATTAGACAATAATCTCAAAGTTCTCCGTTAATCTTACGCCTGATGATTTCCATCTGGGCTTGCATATCAGCTTCTGTCACAGGCATGGGATACTTTGGAGAGTTAGGATCGCGTTTGCTCATCAGAAAACGTAGAGCTTCAATATCTTCGCGGTTTTCCACGATATAAGCTCTCAACTCTGTAAAACTCATTTGCTCATAATTCGGGTTCATTGACAAAATCCCAAATACCATTACTCAAAACGATGACTTAAAGTTCATCTCCAGCCAGGATGTAAACCTGTCCGGTTTGATCGTCAAATCGGAATAAGCGGATGTCTTTATAAAGATTTGACAGCATTTGACAAACCCTTACACAGGCTAAGGCTTGCTCTGTTGTTGGTAATAATAAACGCTCCTCACTACTAATATAGGGTAGGCAATGCCCACCCTATTAATGTTGATTACTTTGTGTGAGACGATAGCGGACGGTAGACGCGATAGTTGATTTCGGGGAAGATATTATCCATTAACTCGACTTTTTCCAGCCAACCACTGTCAACTTTGCCGACTTTCACATCTTCGTAGAGCTTATTAAACCGCATCAGGTGCGATCGCGTCCGTCTAATTGCATAAGGTACCATTGTTCCTGTCCGCATAATAAATGCCCAGTCAGAAGATTGTGCTAACAGCAGTTCCCGCGCCGCTTGGTTGAGGGCTTTCCACTGCAATTCATCCTCTGGTTCCAAGTGCGATATTTCAATCATCCGTTCCGCAGCTTTGTGCAAATGTGGATAAATCCATGCATTGGTTTCGTTCAACCAATATTCGTGGAAACCCTTGAAACCCCAACTCGACTGCGAAGGACGACAGACTTGCTGTGTCGGCTGATCTCGCAAATAGTCTGCTAAATGGGTCATTTGATATGTTTTTTGGTCATACCACGACTTGCGGAATAGGTAATCGATAAACCAAGGGCCTTCATACCACCAATGTCCAAATAACTCTGCGTCATAAGGCGAAACGATAATTGACGGGCGCTGCATTATACCATAGAGATGCTCAGATTGCCGCTCTCGATTATACATAAAGTTATCAGCGTGTTCTGCTGCCTTTTCCTTAGCCCAATAGGGATCGTAGAGTGCCTTATCTGATAGTCCTAAGCCACGCCCTGTAATTTTGTGATACTTAATGCCCGTATTTTTCCGTTGGCCATTGGGCATAATGTAGGGCTTGATGTACTCATATTCTGCTTCCCAGCCCAAATCTTTGTAAAATTCTCGATATTCTGCCGCCCCAGGATAGCCTACCTCGGAAGACCATACTTGTTGGGATGATTCATGATCTCGACCAAAGACAGCAACACCACTTTCTGTATAAATTGGCGCATAAGTGCCAAAGCGCGGACGGGGACGGGCGTAAAGGATGCCATGTCCATCGGTGAGGAAGTAGCGTAACCCAGCATCGGCTAGCATCCGATCTAAACCTTCATAGTAGGCGCATTCCGGCAACCAAATGCCTCTGGGTGCTTGTCCAAAGTTTTGTTCGTAATGCTCACAGGCTACCTGAATTTGCGCCCATACTGCCTCTGGATACATCTTCATCAACGGCAAATAGCCGTGAGTAGCGCCGCAAGTGATGATTTCCAGGTTATTACTGTCTTGGAACTTCTTAAAAGCTGTCACCAAGTCACCGTTGTAGCTTTCCCATAGCTGACGAGCTTCGCTAAACTCAGTAGCGTAATGTTCGGCTAAATAACGAAGATGCCCGTTGTTGACATTATGTTGTGCTTCTAGTTCTATAAGTTGTTCTAGTTGGGCTAAGTGTGCCTCATAGCGTTCTTGCAGCAGAGGATCGCGAAGCATTGACACGAGAGGAGGTGTCATGCTCATCGTGATTTTAAAGTCGATGCCGTCTCGCTTTAAGCCTTCAAATACTTTCAATAATGGGATGTAAGTTTCTGTGATGGCTTCATAGAGCCATTCTTCCTCCAGCACGTAGTCACTTTCTGGGTGACGAACGAAGGGTAGATGTGCGTGGAGTACAAGCGCGACGTAGCCGATAGCCATAGTGATTTTGGGGTGATACTTGTAAGTTGAAGGTCGAGAGGTTTGGCTGAAATTAACAATATTTTAAGACTTTATGGGGATTGTAAGAATAGTTTTCAATTGAGTTAAATACAGTGTTTGTAGGGGCACAAAATTGTTTATTGGTGTCAACTTAAGCTCAAACCTATTTAAAACCTCGTTTCCAGCCAGAGGCTGAAAATGCTCTTCAGTTGCGTCTCTGCTGCAAATCTTGAGGTAGAGGCTCCCATTAAGCGTTCCCAATCTCTGACTGGGAACGAGACAATCTCTAAAAGCTCTTTCTAGTCAGGTTTTTACGTTAAGTTGACACCAATGGGAGATAACTCGCTAACGCAAATCTAAAATCCAAAATTAATTCACAGGCAAGAGCTAGATTAGGGTTCGATAAATTAATTAGGATTAATCAAGAATTGCGCGTAATCTTACCATATTTGATGATATTACTTCTCAATAACAATTATTATTTCATAATTTTCAGCCAAAAAACATATTTATTACTTTTTGCACTTGACAAAAAGGATATTACGTAAAAAGTTTTATTTAATCTATTGACAGTGCTTCTCAATGAGTTGTATTGTCTCAAAAGTGATACTTAAGATTAAATCTCAAGAGTTGCTGATTCAATAAATAAGGCTTTTACGCCTAAAAATTATGCTCAAAGCACGTTTTGATTGATGTCTTAGTATGTCAACATCTTGCGCTTTGTAAAATTTTTCTTGGCAAATTATTGAGTTTTTTCTCATTAGTTTGAATATATAGTGTCAATTAATCTGGCACTATCTACATCCAAATTTTGACCTCAGAAGCTTGCTTGATGCTCAGTAATCAGCGATCGCTTACAGACTGGGGTCGGTTTGATTGGAAGTTTACTACACCAAATTTTCGGAAATATTCTCAATGATATCTACTACCGACTTCAACACTCCATCTAGCTTAATTCCTGACTCTAACACCGCAGGTTCATTAAACATAGATGGTGGATCATCACCCCTAGATTTCCGCTACTCTCGCTCCTCCTCTAGTGCCACAACGATCTACGGCACGCCAGGGGATGATGTGATTACTGCCAGCAGTAGCGGTAGAAGCATCGTCTTTGCAGGAGAAGGGGTAAACCTGATCACCACTGGGCCGGGTAATGATGTCATTTATTCTGGTAATAGCAGTGATTTCATTGATGCAGGTGATGGGAAAAACATCATTTTTGCAGGCGATGGCAATAACCGCATCAGAACCGGGGACGGCAACGATGTCATCTACGCCGGTGCGGGGAACAACACGATCTACTCTGGCAAAGGCAACGACACGATTTATGTCGGGGCAGGTAACAATATCATCAATACAGGTACGGGTAAAGACTCTTTGTACCTTGGCGGCACCGGCAACGACAAGCTGATCCTAGAAGGCGGTGCAGGCTCTGTTACCGTCACTGGCTTTAACATCACATCCGACAAATTGCGCTTGGGAGAAAGCCTCCAGGGTAAATCTCTCAGGTTTGCTAGCGAGAACGGCGACACCCTAGTGTTTGCCGGTCGGGATCTACTGGCAACACTCAAAGGTGTGGCATCTGGATCGCAGGCTTTGGTAGACAATGGCCCACTCTATCGCTATCAGGCAACAGATTTGGGTTCTCTGAGTACTAACCCCAATGGTGCAGTCAATGCAGCTTCGATTAACGACTTTGGACAAATCGCTGGACGCTTTGACACAGGCGCAACTTTCAGCAATACGAACGCTACAACTGGTGTAGTTCAACCTAACAACCTCGTGCGTCAAGGCTTCATTTGGGAAAACGGCACATTGACAGCGCTAACTAGCACTGGTGTGAAAAACGGTGAATCCGAATTTGGTGGAGCAGACGGGGCAACTGTCACCTTGCTCACGCCCAATGTGAACACCATCAGCGATCGCGGTATCATCCTGGGAACAGCTGATGAAGTGCGGCAACCCATTCCCCAAGCTACCGATCGCGCCCTCCTCTGGGAAAAAGACAGCAACGGCACTTACAGCCTGACAATTAACGACTTTGGCAACGTAGAAAGTTACTTCCTTGATACCAACGAGAACAACCTGATCGTCGGTCGCAACATTGATGCAGAAGAGTTTGAAAAGCCACTCTACTGGGAAAACGGTGTGGTAACAGGCTTGGCAGAACTGGGCGGCGACGGCGGCACAGCCCGTGGAGTCAACGACAAGGGTCAAATCGTTGGCTATGTGGACAGCGACGGAATTTTGGATGGCACAGCTAAGAACACTGCCATTGTGTGGGAAAAAGATGCTGATGGTGTGTATCAACTTACCAACCTTGGTACCTTTGGTGCTGAACAAGCCACCCTGCGAGACATCAACAACGGCGGTCAGATTATTGGCTCCACCAGTAATGGAACTGGAACCACCGCCACTAGTACACCATTCTTGCTTCAAGCAGATGGCACATTTACTGCGATCGGTAGCTTGGGTGGTAAGACAGGTTCTGTCAACGGCATCAACGAATTCGGTCAAGTAGTCGGAGCTTCCCAAATCGCCGCAGGCACAAATCATGCCTACGTTTGGAGCAACGGTGTCCTGACTGACCTAAACAGCTTACTAACTACACCACTTACCTATAACGGATCAGTCGTGACATTGACCAGCGCCACTAGCATCAACGAATTTGGGCAAGTTGTAGCGACTGGAACTTACACCTACCAAGACACCTTGACCTCAACCCCAACCACCACTACAGGAACTCGCTCTTATGTGCTGAATATTGCTTAATTTGGGCATTGAGCATTGGGCATTGGGCATTGGTAAGGGTTTTAAGCGTGTTTACGTTTTGTAACATGGGTTGATTTATTCACACCGACTTACTTCGTGGAATAGGCATTAAAAAACAATTTTGGATTTTGGATCGGAAATCTAAACTTGATGCCTTCGATCCAAAATCCAAAATCTAAAATTCAATTCGAGTTGATCTATGCAAGAGTCGAAATTTCAATCACTAGAGTCAAAAAGCGTTTCCCCCGACTTCCCTAGACAGTTAGACATTGCTACTGTCAGTGTCTACGGCTTGGCGATTCTTTCTGGGGGCTTGTTCTTGTTTTTGCCCCTGGTCAATTTACTTCACCCAAGTCCGTGGCAGCGATCGCTAGGAACAATTCACAGTTTCAGTGCGGTGCTAACCACAGTCGTGGTGGCTTATACAGGACATCTGGCATTTCCCTTATTGCGGGGTTCGAGCAAGGTTTTGCCCCAAATGCGAACCTTAACCTTTTGGTCTACCGTGATCACTTCCCTTGGTATCTTGACGGGGAATATCGCCTACGCCCGTTACCGAGCAAATATTGCTTATGGTGGGGCGCGGGCTTGGCTGAAGGTGAATACGCCCCTAGTTCAATACATTTTCATGGAGTTTCACGAGTTTAGCTGTCTCTTTACGCTGCCGTTGGGAGTCGCCTGTACCTGGATTTTATGGCACTATGGCGACTCGATATTAGAAAAACAAAATCGTCCAGTACTGACAGCAACTTGTGTAGCTTTAATGGGGATGATGTTTTTTGCAATAGGAGGTTTAGTATCAGGGTTAGCGATCGCTAAAGTTCACGCCCTCTAGTTCAATATCTTCTGTTGCGATGTCACTGAATTTTAGATTTTAAATTTTGGATTGAAGATTCAAAATTTAAAAAGTTCTGAGAGCAAGAATTCAATTTATTTAGTAAAATCTATATGCCAAAACCTCTGGTTCAACCCGTGGGCAGTGAGCCAATTTACACTCGCTTCTGGAACGGGTTCAAGCAGTTTCCCAAAGGACTCCATGTCGGTTCATCTGCTCCACCCACCGTTTCTGGCCCAGCTGCCGCAGCCCTAATTAGCGGTGGTGTGGGAGCCGTTGCGATGCTGATAACTCACCACTTTGCCGAGCTTTCCAAACCAAATAATCAGATTGTGATTAAGATGGGTAGCTGGATTCCAGGTGCAATGAACTCCGATCCGATGTGGGGCAATCTGGAAAACTACGCTGGTAAGGAAATGATGTTCTTTATCGGTTGGTGGATCAGTTGGGCAGTGCTACATCAGGTGTTGAAGCATCGGCAGGTGAAGCCACGGACTTTATTAATTTGGTTGTTGGGGTTGTTCACGTTAGCAACAGCTATGGCGTGGCATCCTTTGTTCCCTTGGCTGTCGTTGATGTAGGAGTGCTAATTGTTATGCAAAATTCAACTACCAGAATGCACCGATACATTTTGGGCTGGATCGGATTGATGGTTGCTTTTGGAGTGACAATACCGATCGCTATATTGCGGGTAAGTGCTAACCCAAAGTTTGCTCATCAGCCCTTAAATTCACAAACTTGTGATTCCCGCAACCCAGAAACCCGAACAGTTACATTTTGGCTTAAGACATGCAGCCAGATGAAGGTTGCACCAATTGCCCAAAAAGCCGAGCCTGTAGTAAAACCAGCTACAAAGTAAAATCTTCTATATCAAGAATTTGTAGAGACATACAAGATACTTTTTCTGTTTGTATCTATGCTATGGTGACAAAACTTTGCATAGAAGTACAACACCGATAGCGTACCCCTACGGTGAAGGGAGACACCAAGGGCGAACGGGCAATCGTCACAGATCGTCATAGACATTGCACCCCTTATTCTTCATCCCGATATAACTCCTGCAAGTCTTGTAATTGAGTCTTGCGGGAAATTCGGCGATATTTTTTACTTTCTAGCTTAGGTTCGTATTGACTCTGACCTTTGCCTTTGCTTTTGCTTTTTAACTTCATGCTAGATTCTGGATCGGCTTGTTGGTGCAGCTGAGTTTGATGTGCGATCGCAGCATCCAAAAATTCTAAATAATGTTCATATCGTTCCCAGTCTCCCCGCACCACACATTCAGGCTCATCTCGATGCAGACAATCACTAAACCGACAGCTAGCAACTGCTAACCGCTTTCTCGCTTCTGGGAAATAATGGATTAATTCTTCTGGGATACAATCCATGTCCGGCTGATTAAAGCCAGGAGTATCTGCCAGCAAACCACCTTCAGGTAACTCAAATAATTCTATATGGCGAGTGGTATGACGACCACGAGCTAGTTTACCAGAAACTTCCCCTACTCGCAGCTTGGCAGAGTCAATTAGCGTATTAATCAAGCTAGATTTGCCAACGCCAGAAGGCCCAGCAATTACAGTAATTTTATTGCTCAAATATCTGCTTGCTTGGTCAGTATTTATGCCATCTTTGACACTGATAAATATTGGTTCATAGCCCCAACCCAAAAGGCGATCGCTAACTTGTTGCTGTTCTTGCTTTGAAATTAAATCACTTTTATTCAAACATAAAAGCACATCCAAGCCAGTAGACTCAGCTTTAATTAAAAACCGACTCAGTTGATAAGGTTCCAAAGGTGGATCGGCTACGGCAAATACCAATAAGATTTGGTTGACATTAGCGATCGCTGGACGGTCTAATTCGCTATGACGGGGTAACACATCAGCGATCGCACCGCGTCCCCCAGCCCAATCTGGCTCTTCAACCACAACGCGATCGCCTACCATTACCTGCTGCCCGATTTTTTTCAGACGTGTCCGGCGAGTACAGAGGAGGAGAGGGGGATGGGGAAGATGAGGGGGATCTTGCTCCCTCATCTCCCTCATCTCCCCATCCTCTTCATCTAGCTGTACTCGGTAAAAATTAGCCTGTACAGCCACCACCGTACCCAATAACTGTCCAGTTGCGACAAAATTTTCCCCTGTCATTGGCTACCAACTGGACGGCGCACTAATAGAGAAAAATAACTAGTGCAGTCTGTAATTTCTTCAACCTGATAACCTGCCATTGTCAGACTATCAGGAACCTGCTCAATCGGCTCACCAGGGTCTAGCCAGACTTCTAGTAAACCTCCCAATGGCATTTTTTCCAAACGTAACTTTGTCCGCACAAAATTAATGGGGCAAGGAGTGCCACGTAAATCAAGTTGAGCATCGGGAGTTAAAAGAGAAGAGGGCTTGATCACTTAAATAAATTTCCCAAAAATCCTTCTAGACCGCCTTTACCAGTCCGATCTCCCTTAATTTTAGCCAGCTTCTCTAACAGTTCCCTCTCCTCTGGGGTGATTTTGTTGGGAATATCAATTAATACGTTCAGCATGTGATCCCCACGACTGACGGGATTACCCAAGCGAGGTACGCCACGATTTTCCAACTTCATTACCGTATTTGGCTGGGTTCCGGCTGGAATGATCAGTTCTACAGGGCCATCTACCGTATCTACCTCTAACCGGCAACCTAAAATCGCTTGCAGGTAGCTAACTTTGATTTCCGAGAGAATATTAATCCCATCTCGTTGGAATTCTTCGTCCTCATTTACGAACAAGTAAACGTACAAATCCCCAGATGGGCCACTACGTTGACCAGCATCTCCTTCACTAGAAATCCGTAAACGTGTGCCATTATCCACCCCAGCCGGAATGGTAATTTTGAGTTTCTTGGTGACTTGATTTGCGCCCTTTCCATCACAAGCATCACACTTATCTTCAATTACCATTCCTGTTCCATTACAGGTGGGACAAGTTGAGACTTGGGTGAAACTACCAAAGGGTGTTCTAGTCACCCGGCGAACTTGACCAGATCCGCTACAAGTCGAACAAGTCCGGGGGCGCGTTCCAGGTTTAGCGCCAGAACCGCTACAAACTTCACAATTTTCTAAATGAGAAATGCGAATTTCCTTTTCGCCGCCAAATATCGCTTCCCGAAAGTCTAACTTCAGGTCTAGCCGCAGATCATCACCCCTCGCAGGCCCACTGCGCCGTCTTTGTTGTTGCGTGGGATTACCCATACCACCAGCAAAGCCACTAAAAATGCTTTCAAAGATATCGGCAAAACCACCCATATCGCCGACATCTTGGAAGCCAGCGCCAGCAGCACCTGACACACCCTCTGGCCCAAAGCGATCGTAACGAGCGCGGGTTTCGGGTTCTGAGAGTACCTCATAAGCGCGGTTAATTTCTTTAAATCGATCCTCCGCCCCCGGTTCTTTGTTCACATCTGGGTGATACTTCCGGGCTAAACGGCGATAGGCTTGCTTGAGTTCTTCTTTGTCGGTGTCACGAGAGACACCCAGGATTTCATAATAGTCGCGGGACATATAGCAAAGGTAAAAGTTAGAAGGAAGAAAGCAGAAATCAGCAGAACGTCACTCACGGTCACTTGCTACTTTACAAAAAGGGGTTTGCTTTACAAGTATGTAAGAGCAACACACTATCCTTTAAAGGGCAGCTTGCCAGAGGTCAGGCAGAAAGTAAAATTAATTTTTGTTGATAACTGATTTTACCCTTTACCTTTTACAAAAATCACCGACAGATATTGAGCAACAGGTGCTTTCCTCGTGGGAGACGACAAAAGCTATAGAATTTATGAGTAGAAGAAGCCTCTGCTCAGACTTCATCACTGCCGAGTCAGTTGTCTCTTTTACAATTGTGCTAGGTAGGAGAGGAAAACCCCGCCCATTAACCAGAGGGGCTAGCCGCACCATTCGGTGTGGAAAACCACCCTTATGCTTTGGATCGCATCTGAATCGGCATACTGCCTAGCAGTAATTTGCTTCTACAATCTAGCAAACCCCTGGGGTCTTGTGAAACTCCGCTAAATATATAATTAATATTAAATATAATAAAATGTATTTAGGACTAGCCCTTTCAAGGTGACTCGAAAAATTTCTTTTTTCTCTCCGTGTTCTCTGCGCCTCTGCGGTTTAAAGGTAATTTATTTAACCGCAGAGTCACTGAGAAGTCAGTGCCTTGGGCAGGTTCCCCGACTTGTAGCAACTGGCGCGACACAGAGATAAGAGATAATAAAGGGATTTTTCAAGCAAAATTTTTACCCACCTTGAAAGGGCTAGTATTTAGGACTTACGCAAAACTAGACGTGGTAGGGGCAATTCATGAATTGCCCTTACCTGAAACTCAAGGTTTGGATTACTTTTTACGTAAGTCCTGAAAATAACAAAATAGTCGATTCATAAATAGAGGTTGTCTACTTTCCAGGTATTAGATAATCCTAGAACTTGCTACGATTATAAATAAAATAAATTCCTAAGATTTCAACAATATAGGTTAGCTTCTCTCTAGATAAACCACTATATATTAATACAAAAAAACTCATTAATTGAGTTTTTCTTTCCGATGATCTTTTCGTGATTTCTAGTCATTAATCTAAAACTGTTGAGAATCAGACTGTGAGAAAACCTATAGGAATCCGGTTTGATTTCTGAAAATATACGTAGGATGTGTTAGACAGCCTAACGCATCAAGCAGTGATAATAGTGCGTTACGAACTTCGTTTGAACACACATAAAAGTGACATCATATCGAAATCAGTAAGGTGATAATAGTGCGTTACGAACTTCGTTCTAACACACTCTACAATACCTAATTTTGTTCAAAAATCAAATAGTAAGCTGAAAATACTTTAATTTGCATCCTCAAAAAAATAAATCTTTTGTGGGGTGGGCATCTTGCCCGCCCTATTTGTGCAAATTAAATGCACGACAGCTTAATCCCATACACTATTTAGTGGTTTGAAAACTGACCGTTAAAAGTCAGGCAGCCGTTTCAAAGACTTTGTACAAAGCGTAACCTCAAGGTTAGACAGGCTGTCATTCTTTTGTCTGAAATTTTATCAACCTAAAAAATCTAGAAAGAAGTTAAAGAATATCCAGATAAATCATTATCAAATACATTATTTTAAGAATATATTTTTTAAGTTGAGCTAAGTACAATAGATTTGCACAGGATATATACAAGTAAAGATTTAAAGGAATTCAGAGGTTAGTTCATGGATTTTCTATCGGATACTGTTGCCCTATCGCGGATGCAGTTTGCACTGACGGCAATCTTTCACATGCTATGGCCTGTTCTCACCACTGGGATGGGCATTTATCTGGTCATAGTGGAGGGAATGTGGCTAAAAACACGCAATCCCGATTACTACCATCATGCTCGTTTCTGGGCAAAGCTATATGTGTTGAACTTCGGCATTGGTGTAGCATCCGGTTTGCCAATGGAGTTTCAATTTGGTACGAACTGGGCACCATTTTCTGAAGCTGTAGGCGACTTTTTTGGCAGTATATTAGGCTTTGAGGCTTCGATGGCATTCATGCTAGAAGCCGGATTTCTGGGTATTATGCTGTTTGGCTGGGAGCGAGTCAACCCAGTGATTCACTATTTCGCCACGATTATGGTTGCCTTTGGCGCAAACCTATCTACCTTCTGGATTTTGGCGGCAAACTCTTGGTTGCAAACACCAGCAGGTGGGAAAATGGTGAATGGGAAGTTTGTTGTAGATGATTACTTTCAGGCAATCTTAAATCCCTTCATGCTCAACAGCGTTTCCCACATGTTTTTGGCGACGCTGGAAACGTCTCTGTTTGTGATTGGGGGAATTAGCGCCTGGTATATTCTCAACCACCGTCATGAGGCTTTCTTTGCCCGATCGCTGAAAATTGTCTTGGCAACTGCGATCGCTGTCACCCCATTACAAATCTACGTCGGACACCTCAGCGCCGAGCAGGTAGCCGATTATCAGCCTACCAAACTCGCGGCAATGGAGGCCAAGTGGGAAACTAGTCCAGCCGGACAGCCCGCGCCCTGGAGTGTGGTGGCATTGCCCAATAATCAGACCCAGCAAAACGACTGGGAAATCTCAATTCCCAACGGCTTAGGCTACATTTTAGAATTCAAAAAAAATCTGTCTAAACCCGTTCTCGGACTGAAACATTGGAAGCCTGAAGATCGCCCCCGGATGGTGGGTTTGATTTATTACGCCTTCCGCATCATGAGTGGTATCGGCTTCTTCTTGGCTGGGTTGATGAGTATTAGTGTGATTCAGTGGTTGCGGGGTAAACTCTCAGCAGAGGCGATCGCCGGGCAGAAATGGCTACTGCGAATCTGGATTTTAGCGGCTCCACTGGGCTACATTGCCGTGGAATCGGGCTGGATTGTGCGTTGCGTTGGGCGGCAACCTTGGGTGCTTTACGGGCAAATTCGCACCGCAGACGGAGTTTCCCACCTACCTGCTAGTGAGGTCTTAACATCTCTGGTGATTTTTGCTGTAATTTATACAGTCTTGTTTATTTGTGCCTTATTCTTTGGTAGTCGAATCATTCGCCAAGGCCCCAATCTGGAGCTTCCAGTTCCAGGTATTGATACTCAACCATCTGTAGAAACTGCTCCGGCTGAATTTCTTCCAGATCAACGTCCTGTTGAAGCAGAGCAATGAGGAGTGCTGAGTTTCGTTAGCAGTAGCGGGGCTTTAGCTAGTACTTTTTCTTCACGCAGAACTCAACACTCAATACTCAGCACTCAACACTCAGCACTCACTAAGGTAACTGTATGGAGAATCTAGAACACTTTTTAGCGCAAGTTTGGTTTGTCATCCTAGCTCTGTTTTTATTTCTCTACGTCATGTTAGACGGGTTTGATCTAGGTGTAGGTATCCTGTCGCTAACCAGTTCCAATGACGACCGACGCGACATCTTAATGACGAGTTTGGGTAATATTTGGGACGCAAATGAAACTTGGTTGGTGTTGATGGGAGGTGCGTTGTTTGGAGCATTTCCTCTCGCTTATGGCACCATTCTGAATGCCCTCTACATTCCCATTTTTGGGATGATCTTTGGCTTGATTTTTCGGGCTGTGGCCTTTGAGTTTCGAGAACATTCTACAAACAAAGTTTTTTGGAATGTGGCGTTTGGAGTTGGTAGCTTTATGGCGGCGCTGTTTCAAGGATTTGCCTTGGGCAGCATTTTGGAAGGCATTACGGTAGATGAGTCCGGTCACTTTACCGGTAATATGTGGGACTGGCTCGATTGGCGATCGCTCTTAGTCGCCTTGACATTGATCCAGGGTTATGTGTTGATTGGCTCCACCTATCTCATCTTAAAAACTGAGGGAGAACTGCAAACGTCCCATTACCGCACAGCAAAACTAGCTGCCTGGACAACGCTTTTAGGTGCAATCTTAATCACAATTGCCACCCCTATTGTGTATGAAAATGCCAGGACAAAGTTATTTCACCAGCCAGAAGTGTACCTATTTTCAGTCATTCCAGTGCTAGGTGTGCTGCTGATTGGGCTATTGATTAAAAGCCTGAACCGTAAAGAAGAAACTACTCCCCTCGTTTGGACAGTGCTGCTTTTCCTACTTACCTTTGTGGGGTTAGGATTAGTTGTTTTTCCCTATATCATTCCCCCAGGAATCACCATTTATCAGGCAGCAGCAGCACCTAGTGCATTAGTCTTCATGATTATTTTCATTGGATTTCTGATTCCAATTATGTTGTTCTACAACATCTACAATTACATTGTCTTTCGAGGGAAAGTGGCAAGCACACATTATGGGGAATAGGTGATACGAATTTGAGAAATGATTGTTGATTTTTGTCCAAAGTCCAGTATCAAGCGTTTGGGGTGAAAAATTTATTGATGCATTAAAAAGTAAAAAGATAATCCCCATAAATAAATTTAGGGGAAATAATTGCGGACGTATTGTTTCACAGATGTTGCGTCACACAAGTCGCTTATATGTCAGGTCTAAAGACTCTGAGTTTTACGCTTATCGGTATTGTTTATAAAACTACGTTCTAAGCTGTCGTGCATTTAATTTGCACAGCTAGGGCGGGCAAGATGCCCACCCCACAAGAGATTTATTTTTTTGAGGATGCAAATTAAAGTATTTTCAGCTTACCAAGCCATTCATTGGAAGTCGCCGGGAAACTCCATCCCCTTGTGGGTGGGGAGGGATAGCCGCCCGCCGACTTGGGGCATTGGGCATTAGTAACTCTTCCCCATGCCCCATGCCCAATGCCCAATGCCCTTATGAGTAGAGTTTTTCATTCCCACCTGCCAAGACGAATTTTTAATTTTGAATTGACGGCGGTACTAGTTTTAGCTTCGGAACGATTCCGCCACATGATAAAGCCAGTTATGAATAAAACTAATGGTGTAAATCCTACAAATACGTAGAGAATTCGGGTAGATAAACCACCAAAAGTTCCGTAGTGTAAGGGTTCAAAAGAGTTGAGGATGCGATCGCCTAAAGACGACTTCAACGCATTATTAAACCGCAAAACGTTACCACTATATTGGTCGAGATAGACATTACTATTGCCATAGTCCACCTTTTCCTGGGGCAGCTTAAAGCGAAACCTGAGAGCATTTTCCGGCTTTGCAGGGAAATCAATGCTCCGCAGCGATGCATCGGGTAACATTGCCTGAGCCGTTTTCATTTGCTTTAATAGTTTTAACGGAGCCACACCCGGAATCGGTTTAGAAACAGGATCGGTAATCTGCTCTGAGCTAAACGTCGCGGTATAGATGAGCGGTGTAGTGAACTCGCCGAGATTCCAGCAGAAGCCTGTGAAAAATGTCAAGACGAGAAAGACTGCGGCGACAAACCCTGCCACTTTGTGAATGTCAAAGTTCACCCGCATAGGGTGAGCATTCCACTTAATTTTGAAGCCTGCGGTCAAGTTTCGCCAACCAGGCCAGAGGATAATGCCCGTAATACTGAGAACGCACCCAAGTAAGCCAACGATACCAACAATTTTCAGCCCGATGTCACCAGCCAATAGGCTGAAATGCAGTTCATAAGCGATTTTGACAAAGCTTTGTATAGCATTGGTTTCTAGATTGTTGCCAAGAATTGCTCCCGTGTAGGGATGGACGTAATTTTCGATCCAGTCGTTTTTTTTGGTTGCATACACAACATTGAATGGCTCATCGGGTTTTGCTGGCAAATAAAGCCTTTGGAGCAAGGCATCCGGTTGATTAGCATAAGCAGATTTCACTGTATTGAGAATTCTCTCAATCGGTAACGGCTCACCTTGAGGAGCGATCGCTCCAATCTGTTGATGTCGTTGAACGCTGATAATTTCATTCTGAAACACTAGCAGACTTCCTGTTAAACCAACCATAATTGCAATCAGTCCCACCGCTAAACCAATGTAGCGGTGTAGAGTAAATACGAAGTTACGTAGTTTTTTATAACTCAAGGTAAATGCTCCTTTCCACGATGTCAGGCTTGATTTTTACCCCCCTCAATCCCCCCGATGTATTGGGGGGAAGAAGAATCTTGTCCCCTCCCCAATACATACGGTGGGGTCAAAACTCCACAGAAACGGTTCCCTGTAAAGTAAATGGTGCTTGGGGGAAGGTGAGGTAGTCGTTTGATTCGTAATATTTGATATTGAAGATGTTCTTAAAGTTGAGCGCAGCCCGCCAATTATCACGTTTATAAGAGATAGAAGCGTCGGTTCTGACATAAGAGGGAAGGATTAATGGATCGTCGATGTTGGCAGTGCGATCGCCCACAAAAAACATCCCTGCCCCAATTCCCAATCCTCTCAAGTCACCTTTTTGAAATTGATATGTTGTCCATAAACTTGCCCCATGAGTTGGTGCATTTGTCAAGCGGCGACCTTCGGGCAGATTATTATCTTTGCTCACAAAGGCATCATTCAAGTAACCCGAAGCAATAACTCTCCAGCCCGGTGAAATTTCCCCTGCAATATCTAGTTCGATCCCTCGGCTTTTCACTTCTCCTACTGCGATGGAGTATTGCGGATCATTGGGATCTGTAGTTGGAATGTTGGTTTTGTTTATGTCATAGGCTGCGAGGGTGGCTGAGAGTCGTTTATCAAAAAGTTCAGTTTTAATGCCTACTTCAAACTGAGTCCCGCGTGAAGGCTCTAGCGGTTGTCCACTGGCAGTTCTAGAATTATTGGGAACAAAGGAACTACTGTAGCTGGCATAGAGCGAAATCGGTTCAATTGGCTGATAGACAATACCAACGCGGGGTGAAAAAGCACTATCATAAAATTCAGTTCGTTCTGGTTGACTGTTGATACTGGTGTCACCAATAGACTTGCTGTCATACGAAACAAAATCATATCTGCCGCCAACCAGTAATTTGAGATTCGTCAGCAATGTCACCTGATCTTGCAGGTAGATGCCGACGTTGTTGGTGGTTTGCTCAAAGAAACTATTTGAATCTGGTATGCGGGGAGAGCCATAGACCGGATTGAAAATATCGAGGGAACCCGCATAAGTGCCACCGAAGCCCCGATCAGGTGCATACCTTTTGCGCCATTCCAACCCTAACAGCAGTTGATGGGCGATCGCACCTGTGTTGAATTCACCAATCAAATCTGTTTGCAGGGCATAGTTATCGTATTCACTCAAACCGCCAAAGTACGATCTATCTGTCAGAGTCCGACCGTCTGCGGCAATATCTCCGAGTTGAGTCACAAGACTGTTGTACTTCTCATGCAAGTAGAGAAATCCGCTTCTCAGGCGTAGATGCTGATTAAATCGGTGGTTTAGGGTTAAATTAAAGCGGTGTTCCTCATTATTTTGAAAATCATCAGGTTCGCCTAAATTCCGGTTTATGGGCAGATTCAGGAAAGCAGATTGAGGTTGCAAGCCGCGATCAAACCCTAGTTTTGCGTTTAGATATTCATAAGCGAAGGTGATGTCGGTTGAGTCGCTAATCTGATAGGTGACAACCGGAGCGACAAAAACAATATCATTGTCAGTGAAATCTCGGTAACTACCGGAGTTTTCATAAGAAACATTCAAACGGTACAGCAATCGTTTGTCATTGGTAAGAGGCCCGGTTAAATCGATCGCACTTTTGTAGAAGTCGTAGCTTCCAGCAGTGAAATCCACTGCATAGTAAGGAGTACCCAAGGGTTTCTTGGTGACATAATTCACGATTCCACCTGGTTCCGACGCTCCGTATAGCACCGAAGCAGGCCCTTTTAGCACCTCTACTTGTTCAATATTGCCGCCATCGATGAAGAAAGGCTGACTGGCAAATCCATCTCTCAAGAAACCACTAGAGAAGCCACGAACCCGAACATCTCCGATGAGGTTGCCGTAACCCGATGCGATCGTTGTGCCTGAAACGTTGCGAGTTGCATCGGTAATTCGCGTGATTCCCTGATCCTTGATCACCTGCTGAGGAATCACCTGAATCGACTGGGGAATATCACGTAAAGGTGTATCAGTCCTGGTTGCAGTACTTGTTTCTGGTACAGTGTATCCATCTTGTTCACCCGTCACTACAAGCTCAATCGGCTCATCCTGTTGTGCTGCTGGTTTTTCCGGCTGATTCTGTTCTGTGGGCTTCTCTGCGGTTGGTGATTGTGGTGTTACGGGTTGCTGTGCCGTAGATACAACTGGCGTTAGACCAAAAATCAAGCCTTCATCACTATCAAACAACTCAACTGTTGGTACACTAGTTTCCCCCGTCACACTTACCCGGATAGTCTGAGCGTCAAAGTTTGTTACCGTTATTTCAGCAATACCCGCCACTGGTTTTTCGGAGCGGAATGTAAAAGCGTCACCATTGGGTAAACGCAATTGAGCGTTAGGAATATCGGCAATAAAGTTATTGCTCGAACTCCGATTTACTACTTGCAAAGTCTGCCCTTTATCAGTCTGTACAATCACCTCCACACCTTTATCTGTGGGATTTACTTTGACTGAAGTCACTTTTACAAGTTCACCTCCCTGGTTTTGGGCTGGCGGTTTCTGTTGTTCTATCTGAGCTAACCACTCTTTGACTGTTCTGGCGAAATGGTTTGACTCTTGTACACGAGGAATTTCACTTACTTCCTTTGCCTGAGTTGGTTGTATAACCACAGCCATAAACAAACCAGTAATGAACAGCGATGTTTTCGACAGGCTACGCCTACGCCACAGTTTCATAACTCCACACACTCAATCGTACTTTGCACAACAGAACTAGCTATTTGAGAATTATTATTATCTAGTTCTATTTAGAGAATATAGGAATTTGAGCGATCGCATATACATGGAAACCGGATTTTTTTTATCGGAATCGGGATTTAGGCTCTGCTACAAGCCTTTTTGCTGACGATATTCTCTAGGAGTCATCCCGAATTGTCGCTTAAACAGATAGCCAAAATGACTTATGCTTTCGTAGCCTACTTGAGAAGCAATTTCTGTAACCGTGAGATTAGTACCGATGAGTAGCTGTTGGGCTTGCTCTAGCCGGAGAGATTGCACATATCCCAACACCGTAGTGCCAAACACTTCTCGAAATCCCCGCTTGAGCTTAAAGTCATTGAGTCCGATTTCTTTGGCTAGATTTAGTAGAGAAGGTGGATGTGGCATCCTTTGATTTAAAATGGTTTTGGCATGATGTAAACGTTCAATTTCATCACGACGAAAATGTAGCGATCGCTGCAATACTTGATGATCTTCCCCCCACTGGGCAATCTGAAGTGTCAGTAATTCTAATACTTTTGCTTCTAAATACATTTGTCTGAGTGTTTCTCGAAAGGGACACTGCAAGATTTGTGTGAGTGCTAACTGCATTGGAGGTGTGATTGCTCCTAACGGCTGATGGAATCGCTGTTTAATAGGATTTTCTATCAACTGTTGGAGCAAAACAGGCAACTCTTCAAAACTTCCCTGAAAACTAGAAAGTAAATCGGGATACCAATATATTTTGATATTTTGAGTGTGCAGGTTCGCGGGATGATGCTCAAACTCCCGAATATCAGGCAAGAAAAATAAGTAGTTTTCACCTGCTATTTCGACATAATCATCACTAACTCCGGGTACATTTGGTGTAACAGTTCTTGTCCCACCAGACAGAAAAAATTTAGATGTCAGAAAAGGCGAATCATCGTGTTTCTCCTCAGAAATCACTGGTTGAGAATACTCATTATTAGAGATTACTAGCTCAAGATTATTGCGAAGAAAAGTCCAGCGAAAACTGCTTTGACCAAAGCAAGTAGACGATTCTGCTTTCCCTTCATAGTCATTGAAAAACTGCACGTCCTCGGAAAATTCACCAGAGTCTTCTGTTTCAGTTAGACGAATAGTCATGATTGTATTTGTGCTAAATTATTGATAATTATTATCAATTTAAGAAGAAGCTGATATGTAACTTACCATTACTTAGGTCGATTTCCACTTTTGACCCCACACCGAAGACCTCACGGATTAAAGTAGGTTGTAGTAAATCTTGGGGTGTTCCTACTGCTACGATTGTGCCGTTATTGACAACATAAATGCGATCGCAATAACTAGCAGCCAAATTCAAATCGTGCAAAGCAGCAATAGTAGTTACGCCTAACCCCTTCACCAGTTCCAAAAGTTCCAACTGGTAGCGAATATCAAGGTGATTAGTCGGCTCATCAAGAACCAAAAAACTCGCCTGTTGTGCTAATGCTCGTGCTACCAATACCCGTTGCTTCTCACCCCCAGAAAGGGAGAGAAAAGAACGCTCACGGAATTCTAGCATCCCCACCCGCGTCAGTGCTTCCATCACAATATCGCGGTCTTTAGCAGTCTCGTAATCAAACATTCCTTGGTGCGGTATCCTACCCATCCACACCATTTCCTCAACCGTGAAATCAAACTCGGTTGGCATCTCCTGCAAAACAACCGCAGTCTGTTTCGCCATCTCGCGGGTACTCAACCGCCAAATATCCTTACTATTGAGGGTAATTCTTCCCGCATCTGGCTTCATGACACGGTAGATACACCGTAACAAACTAGACTTCCCACTCCCATTGGGGCCAATCAGCCCAACAAATTCACCCGATGCTACCTCAAGATTAATGTCACGCAGAATCTGCGTCCCCTCGATGTTACAATACAACCCTTCAACTACAAGCTTCATCGCCTACTCCCTCCCAAGGCATTTGGAAAACCCTGCATCAGCCAAATGAAGAAAGGAGTGCCGAAAAGTGCTGTGATAATGCCAATAGGTACTTCCTCTGGGGCGATGATGATGCGTGCCAAAACATCTGCCCAAATCAGGAAAATTCCACCTAGCAGTAGACTTACAGGTAGCACGCGGTCATGGTCTGAGCCAACAAGGAACCGGACGCTGTGAGGAATCATCAGCCCAACGAAACCAATGACACCACTAACAGCAACTATGACACCTGTTAATAGTGAGGTAACAAAGAATAATTGCTTGCGGAAACTGTCAGTGTCTATTCCGAGAGTGCGTGCTGTTTCTTCACCGACTAAGAGTGCATTTAGCGATCGCGTCTGGAGTAACAAGTAGGAACACCCCACTAACAAAGCTAGCACTGGCAAAATTAAGTCTGCCCACTTCGTTCCTGAAAGTCCCCCCAATAACCAAAATAAAACTCCTTGTGTAGCTTCGCCACTTCCGGCTTTGAGAGCCAAAAAACTTGTTATCGCCTCAAACATATACGATACTGCCACACCAATTAGAATTAAGCGTGTGGGAAAGAGTCTTCCTTGTCGTCGTGCTAAGAAGAAAACAATAACAAATGCTAACAGCGCACCAAGGAAAGCCCCAACTGACAACGCATACACACCAAAAAATGAGAACAGACCAAACAGAATGACTAAAACAGCGCCTACCGATGCACCGGAGGAAATACCAAAAATAAAGGGGTCAGCGAGGGGATTTCGTACCAATGCTTGCATAGTCACACCAACCACTGATAGCCCAGCACCCACAAAAAAAGCCAACAGCACACGCGGAAAACGGATTAGCCAGACAATTTGAATTTGTGCTTGAGTCCAGTCTCCTGTAACATTTGGAAACACTTGAGATAAAGCTATCTGCCATACCCTTAAAGGGGAAATAGGTACAGGCCCAATCATCACGGCAAGCGTAATTGAGACAATAAGTATAATGAGCAATCCCACAAATAATAGATTGTAGCTTGCTTGTTTGGTTAGTTGGCGGCGGGGTCGTTTAATATTTGTTTGTGCAGCCATTACCTTAAAGAGTTCTGAATAATGTTACAAGTCCCAAATAAAATATTCACCTTAGAAGAGTTTCTTGCACTACCAGAAACTCAGCCAAGTTTAGAGTATATCGACGGTCAAATCATTCAAAAACCGATGCCTCAAGGAAAACATAGCACTATTCAAGGAGAACTCTGTCCTACAATCAATTCTATTGTCAAAGTGCAAAAAATTGGTTGGGCTTTTCCAGAATTACGTTGTACTTTTGGAGGACGTTCTATAGTTCCTGATGTCGCTGTATTCTCTTGGGCAAGGCTTCCTGTAGACGAGAATGGTGATATTGCCAATACATTTGCAGCAGCACCCGACTGGATCATTGAAATTCTTTCTCCAGAACAAAGCCATACAAAAGTTACAAAAAAAATCCTACACGCTCTGAATCACGGGACTCAAATGGGCTGGTTAATTGACCCTGATGAGCGATTCATTGCTGCTTATCCTGCGGGACGACAACCTTTAGCTTTTGAGGAAATTGAAGCTGTCTTACCAGTGCCAGAATTCTGCCAAGGGTTACAGTTGACTGTAGGTGATATTTTTGGCTGGTTAAAGGTATTGAATTGAGAAAAATAATTTTGTTTGATACATAACTGTCTCAATCTGCTAGTAGTGTCGTAAAAGTTAGCAGTAGCTGATGACGACGAACTTAAGCCTGTTTTACTCCTGAATTCTGATTCCTGAATTCTGATGTATTACTTAAACCTTTCTGGATAAAAGGCTTGGGCAAGTGTCCTAACTCCCTTAGCAATTCTGACTCCTGACGTGGTGTAACTGTAATCAATAACGACAAATTTATCCTTCTGGACTGCGGCAATTTTTGCGTAGGCTGGGTTACTTTGAAAAAGCTGTCGCTGCATCTTAGCAGGCGACCAACTAGCTTCACTGAGAATAATTACCTCTGGATTACGGTTAATTACATCTTCCCAATTAACGGTAATATAAGTGCCATTAGCTTTTTGCTGAAATATATTTCGACCACCAGCCCACTGTAAAATCAGATTCGGCAGACTATCAACGCTAATCGTGTAAGGTGGACTTTCACTCGCATACCAAAAGACACGCTTAGGAGGATTCACCTTGCCCAGTCTCTTTTGTGTATCTTCTAGTTGTTGTTGTATTGAAGCAATTAATTTAACAGCGCGATCGCTAACTCCAAATATCTTACCAATATCCCGAATTTCACTATAAATATTTTCTAGCAATTCCCTTTTTCGCGGACAAACTTCAATAGCTCCTTCTGCTAAATACGAGTTAATTTTCAAACTCAGTAAGTCTTTGCGCCCACTAACTGCATCCTTACCAAAAGCCCCCGGAAATGATCCATAAACGAAATCTGGTTCAGCACCCAGCAAGACTTCTTGCGAGGGATACTTCTGGGCAATAACAGGGACTTGGGCGTAGGACTTTTGGTATTCTGGCAGAATGCGATCGTCTAGATAAGCTGTACCAACCATGTGCGCTTCTAAGCCTAATGCCAACATTATCTCAGTCGCTGGTTGGTTTAGGGTAACAACCCGCTTTGGTGGTTGCTTATAGGTAATAGCAATACCACAATTTTCAATTGTAATTGGATTAAAGTTAGAAACTGCAAGTTGTTTGCTGTTAGTATTTTTTACCTGCATCTGACAAGCTACAAGCACCAACAACAGACAAGTTACCAGGATATTTATATAGCGGTGTCGTCTCATTAACAAGTTTCCTCAAAAGTCAAACGACACCGTTCCCTGAACCGTAAACGGTGCTGAAGGATAGATAAAGAAACCATCTAAAGTGTAATATTTAACATTGGAAATATTTTTGAAGTTCAGCCCAATCTTGTAATTATCACGGCGATAAAAAATAGCAGCATCGGCTCTGACGTAAGAAGGTAGTGTCAGAGTGCTTGGCAATCTAGTCTCCTGTTCTCCCACAAAAGCTAGCCCTAGTCCGAACCCTAGCCCCTGTAAATTACCACTTTGAAATTGATATGTTGTCCACAAGCTAGCACTATTTTCGGGTACACCATACAATCTGCTACCAACAGGAATATCCTGGTCTTTTGTGACTACAGCATCCGTATAAGCGTAGTTAGCAATGATATTCCAACCTGGTAAAATTTGTCCTGTAATATCTAATTCCACACCTCGGCTTCTTTGTTCACCTGTAGCAATACTAAAATTGGGATCAACAGGATCTGGAGTCAATACATTTTGTCGAGTAATTTGGTAAAATGCCAAAGTTGCTGCAAGACGGTCTTTTATTAAATCTTGCTTAATTCCAACTTCAAATTGTTCGCCAATTTCTGGTTGAAATTGCTCGTCTGTCCGACTTCTTGCAGAGTAGTTAGGAGCAAAAGAGTTTGACCAACTGAAGTAAAGTGAAGTAGTTTGACTAGGCTGGTAAACAATCCCAACTCGCGGAGAAAATTGCGAATTCGATTGTTCATTAATCGTCGTATTTGTCACGCGATTTTTTCTGAATAATTCATTAGCATCAAAGCGACCACCAGCCAAAATTTTCAGATTAGGTAGAACTTCTATGAAATCCTGAACGTAAATTCCGATGTTGTCTGAGCCATATTCTCTACCAGAAGTTGGCGAGGATGGGATCACAAAATTTGTACGGTACTGGGGGTTGAAAATATCAATTGAAGTTACATCACCGTCTGTAAAATCATATTGAAATTTGTATCTAGATACTTCTACTCCAAATAAAAGATTATGGCGAATCGATCCAGTATTGAATTTACCATAAATTTCGTTTTGCAGCGTCAGATTATTGTTAGCTTCATCTGATTTTGTCAGACCTCTATCTCCTGTTCTGCGGTCGTCTTCTAAGGCGAATAAAAATGTTGATTTTGTATGTAAATCAGCCTGAACTATGTTAAATCCCTGGCGGAATTTCCAATTATCACTAAATTCATGTTCAAAATTATAAGTAAATGAAGTTGAACGAGTATTACTTTCACTAAAATTAGGTTCTCCCAAAAATCTATTTCTGGGCAGGGTTAAAAATTCTGGTTCGGGAAGGAATCCGTAATTAAAGTTAAAATTGTAGTTCTGGTATTCAAATTCTAGACCGAGTTTGGTGCGTGGGCCAATTTTCCAGGTTAGTGCAGGCGCAATAAAGAAACTATCATTTCTACTAAAATCGCGGAAACTATCAGCATTTTCATAAGCGATATTGAGACGATAAAGAAGTGATTTATCTTCTGTGAGTGGCCCAGTCAAGTCAATTGTAGGGCGAACCAAGTTGTAACTTCCGTAGGTAACACTGGCATTATAGTAAGGTTCAGCTAGAGGCTTTTTTGTAACAGTATTGACAACACCACTAGGAATCCCTGAACTAGACTGACCGCCTCCATAAAGAACTGATGCTGGGCCTTTAAGAATCTCAAATTGCTCGACGTTAGCGATATCACGAGGTGTCACATAGCCGAAATCTTGAAACCCATTGCGTAAGTTACCAAAATTTGTGGTGAAACCACGAATCCGAAAACCTACTGAGGGTAAGGAACCATAACCTGGTTCCTGCTGGACACCTGCTACGTTATCAGCTAAATCGTTTAATCGGACTACACCTCTATCTTCAATTACTTGACGGGGGATTACTTGAATAGATAAAGGTAGGTCGCGTAGTGGTGCTTCTATTTTAGTACCAGTGGTGGCGGTGGGGACATTATACCCATCTCGCTGTCCCGTTACTGTCAGTTCAATTGGTTCTTGACTCTCAGATGATGGTTGAGTTGGTGATGATTCGCTACTAGGTTTGGACGTATCTGGTGTTTGTGGTTGTTGCGCTTGTGATATAGAGGATGTAATTGGCGTGGCGACAAAAATTAAACCTTGATTGGTGTCATCTAATTCGACTTTTGGTAAACCCGCCTCACCCGTCACAGTTACTCGGATACTATTTGCATCTATGTTAGTAACCGTTACTTCACTAATTCCTGCAACAGGCTTTTGTTGACGGAAAGAACTATCACCTGTTAACCGCAGTTGAGCTTTAGGAATATCTGCAATGAAGTTATTTCCCTCACTTTTGTTAGTGATTTGCAACTTATCAGATGCAGGAGTTTTTAAGATGATTTCCAAACCGCTAGGAGTTTGGTTCAGATGTACCTCTGTCACTGAAATAATTTCTGTTTGCTGCGCTAGCCATTCTTTTACAGTAGTGTGAGGACGCTGAATATCACTAAGTTTGAGAATATCTTTTATAACTATTTCATCTGCGTAGACGGGAGAACCAACTAAAACTGTTGCAGCAGATGTTAGCCACAAATAAACTGATAAATTATGTTGTTTCACCCTACTTCCTCACACCACTTGCAAAAGCTGTCGGGGAACCCAGACAACTTACGAATATTACTTGTGACAATAAATTCAACTGCTACCTATGTCAAAAGACAGAGTGTCAAACTATATTTTGTAGCTTTCCACATGACTTGCTTATCTTGGTTAACTTTTATTCTGTGTGACTAGCATCATCAAGAATTGCATCTGGTAATTGATCCTCTAGCAACCGTAGAGGTAGATATAAATAGCCCCCAACTACCATCAATATCATCAGTATTGCGATCGCTACAAACAATAGCGCAATGCCATGCCCTTTTCCTACACCGATAATTCGTCCAATACTTCCAGCCAAGGGGCCACCAACGGCAAGTAATGGTTCAAAGACTTGATCTGCTAGAGGCCCCGCCATCAAATAGGCCAGTGGTGTAGATGCCCAAGCTAGCATAGTCCGCATAGCAAAGACTCTTCCTTGTACGGCTAATGGAACTTTGCTCTGCCAGATAGCCTGATCGGAACTATTAATAACCGCTACACCAAAAAAGTAGATAAAGGCAGCAACAAAGAAGACCGGCACAGAGGGCTGTAATCCACCAAGTAGTATGCACAGTCCATTTAATAGCGTAAAACCTAGTACGCTATATATGCGGTGCTTAAGTCCACCCCAGGCGCTCATCATTAGACCACCAAGCAGCATACCGACCCCACCAATGGAAAACATTGTGCCTAGCACCGTAGCCGAGGTAAAAGATAATACTAATGGGGTAAATAACACGCTAACAATTCCGATTAAGAAATTGCTAATAGTGAAGAACATCAACAATCCTAATAACCCCCGTCGAGTACTGATGTATGTCCATCCATAAATAGCTTCGTGCAGTAAGCCCTTCCCCACTTGAGCTTCAACAGTAATTTTGGGTTTGGGAAATCGGACGAGTAAAAGTGCGATCGCTGCAAAGACAAAAGTCAGGAAGTCGATCAAAATCACGCCCTGAATCTGGATAGTAACAACTAGCACACCAGCTAGTATCGGTGAAATCAGGCGTGAGATTGCATCTGTGGTCTGCACCATACCACTGGCACGACCCAGGTGTTGCTTAGGGACAAGCAGCGTAGTCGCAGCAGCATAGGCTGGCAATTGGAAAGCGCTGAAGGTCGAACTGACTGCTACAGCAAGGTAAATATGCCAAACTTCCAACCGACCTGCAAATAGTAACAATCCCATAGTCAACGTACTCAGTCCAGCCCCACTATCACTAAATATCATTGTCCAGCGACGATCCCATCGATCTACAAATACACCAGCTAGCGGTGAGAGCAAGATGCTAGGCAGCATAGCAAACAGAGAAATCAGGGAGAACTGCGTAACTGAATCAGTTTCTTGATATACCCAAATACCTAATGAAAATCTAGTGATACCAGAGCCGAGCAGCGAAACTAGTTGTCCAAACCAAACCAGGATGAATACGCGCATGATTTTTAGTTCAGATGTATCGCTTTTAATTGCACATTTTATTACCTATAATTCGTCTTAACACCTGATAGTAATTATTCAAAATTAATAGTAGGCTGTTGAAAATTTAATTTGTATAGTGCTTTTATATAAAAGTTTTGTAGCGTTAGCATCTTGTCAGCCCTAATTAAAAAAGTTAAAAGTAAATTATCTTAATTGTTCCAAATTAATACTAATTTTTAAAGCAGTGTGAAGTAGAGGAGGAGTCAAAGCCAGTGCGCCTTCGTGCCACCAATAAATTTGTCGCCAAATCGCTTTATTCCCAGGTAAAAAAGGCTGAATCAAATCTTTCCAAGTATAGCTCCTAGCTAGACAAGGCACAAAAGACTCATGCTCTAAACCTACTTCCATAGGAAAATTTCCCCATGCCTTGGCCTCGGCAAAGGAAGGATTGGAGCCAAAGGCTTTGAGTGCTTCTATAGTGGCAGCACGCACATCAGCCCAAGGATTAACTAGGCTTGAATCGATCAGTAAGTTTTCAGTAAAACAGCAAATTGTTTCCCGGACAATTAGATAACCCCAATTGATTACTGGTTCATTATCTACATTTTTTAAAACAGCTTCAACTCTTTCACCAACTTCTTTGTAGCCGACAACTGAACCATGATCTGCAACACATACCATTTCCATTATCGCCAATAACAACCTATAATTCTCCCAAAAACCTAAGTTAGCTTCCATATCAAAGAAGTAGGTTTCTGGTCTGGTAAATTGGTTTTCTAAAACTCCTTCTCCTAAATATGGATACAAACTTATGGGTAGTTTATGTTGACAAGTAGATAAAACAGAGGAAAGGAAATAATGCGAGCTTCCACCAGCACCGACATCAACAAAGCCAAATTCAGTTGCATCTAGCATTCCTTCTTGTTTTAAATACTTAGCCATTAACAGGCGTTTTTGTTCAGATTGTTGAAGAATTAAATTATGTATATCTTGATCTTTAATTAATAGTTGCTCCAACTGTTGGCGTTCATCAGCACTTAAAGCACGTAACCAGTCTTTTTCTGTAATTCCTATAGAAATCAGTTCCGATTTTATTGCTTCGGGATTGATACACAGCCGAGATAGTATAGTCTTTACTGACATAACTGAGTCAATATTTCCTGATGATCGAAATATTTCACTTAAGTGTTCTTCATCAACACTAGTGATACTCGCAAGTAGCCAAGCATATCTACTTCCATAGAGATAGCAAAGTTCACAGTCAAAATTAAGCTTTTTGATTAGCCTGCGTGCGATTTCAAGTAATATCTGACCATCTCTCGATACAAAGTAGAGTCGCTTTAAGCCTAATTTTTGAGCGCGTCTCAATACCCATAAGATAAAGCCAACTAATAAAGGAGCAATTACACCCGCAGTAACATCACGTTGAGCTTCTTGTTTTGAAGATGAGGCAGGAATTGTTAAACGTGCTAATCTCGATGCTCCCGCCATAACAGATGATAAACCCTCTGTAGCCCAACTGTAAGAATCAAGAATTTCTTCATACCGATTGAGTTTGGCATTTAAAAATGGCGTAACTTTTAGCCCAATGCGCTTTGCAGAGCGAATATCAGACCATAAATCATCACCACAATGAGAGACTAAATTAGGAGCAATACCTTCTTGGTGTAACAACTCTCGGAAAAGTTCACCTGATACCTTTGATTTGCCATAGTCACATGATACATAACAGCGATCGCCATCTAAATACAAACCGTGGTGAGTCAACTGCTTTTGAATGAACTCAGTCCCTATATACATATCGGATACGAATACGATACGCTGGTTGCGATCGCGTGCAGCCTGCACAAGTTCTTTGGCCAAGGGTACAGGACGAATTAATTCAGCTTCTAATTCAAGTTCTAGATTCATCAACTCATCACGCTGCATTTGGGTTAGCCCTAGTGCATTTCCGAGTTCAGCGTAAATTTGACGCAGATTTACTAGAGAATCAATACCACCAGCATTTCGGAAGGCACGCATTTGAGCATCAATACGCGCACGGGCGAAGGCTTCAGGTGTATATTGCGAAAGTGATAAATCTTTCACTTTCTTTCCTAAGAGGATAGCGCCTGACGGTGGTGAACCAAATGCCCGCGTCAAAAGAGTGTCAAATACATCAAATGAAGCAATCTTAGTCATAATATTTCATGGAGTTTTTATGGTTAGGATCGTGGATGAAATAAAATGCAAAACTTCATCCTGTCTCTAGCTTCCCTCTCCTTTATAAGGAGAGGGATTGAGGGTGAGGTAAGCGAGGGACATAAACTGCATGTTATTTAATTCTTATTCCTTAGAGTGTTCAGATCCCCGACTTCTTCAAGAAGTCGGGGATCTTGCAGTCCAGCCAAGAGATAGAATTTCAACCGTTCTTTCAAAGTTTGGATATGAGATAAACTCAACATTGTGTAGTGATCCCCCGGAACAGTAATAATCTCTACTGGTTCAGAAGAAAGTTCATCCCAACCTAAAGTTAGATTGTTCTCTTCAACACTATCCCTGGCTCTGAAGAGAATAATTTGATCTGAATAAACTTGCGGTGTATATTTCAACATCGCTTGGATGTTGCTCTTAAAAACTTGCAGCAAGCCGCGAAGCTGCTGAATGCTAACATCTGGAGGCAAAAGATTAGCTATCTTCGCCTGTTCCAAGAAATAATTGAGTTGTTCGTCTGGTTCGAGTTGCTGAAGATCGTCATAGAAAATAGACGGTTTTTTTCCGGCAGAGTGTGCCATATCGCTAGCGAGATTGGCTAAAATTTTGGCATCGCTATCTTCATCAAAATCTATCGGTTTATTTCTGAAAATTGGAGCTGGGCTGTCTATTAATGCAAGCAGAGCAACTCGATCGCCTTGCTTTTGCAACTGAGTCGCCATCTCAAAAGCCACAATACCACCCATTGACCAACCTCCCAAAAGATAAGTGCCTTGTGGCTGAACAACGCGCAGGGCTTCAATATAGTGCGTTGCCATGTCTTCTATTCGGGTGTAGGGCTGCGATTCTCCATAAAGACCTAGCGATTGCAACCCGTAGAATGGTTGATCTATTCCCAAATGATGGGCTAATTGGTAGTAGCAAAGAACATTGCCACCGACTGGATGAACGAAAAAAAGAGGTTGCTGGGAACCGCGAGGCTGAATTGCAACCAAGGGTGATAAAGGTTGAGAATTAGCCTGCTGACGTATAATACTCGCTAGGTGTTCTATGGTGGCTCCCTGAAATAGAACAGATAATGGAAGGTTGCGCCCAAAATGTTTTTGAATTTGACCCATTAAACGTACAGCCAGCAGCGAATGACCTCCAAGGTCAAAGAAGCTATCTGTGACTGCAATGGGGTGGATATTTAAGATACTTTCCCAAATTTGCGTAAGTTGAAATTCTAAGGTATCACGAGGCGCGATCGCGTCTTGCTGTAAATTGCTTATGGTTGTCTCAGGTACAGGCAACGCTCTACGATCTATTTTCCCATTTGGTGTTAATGGTAGCTGCTCTAGCATCATAAACATGGGAGGCACCATGTAATCAGGCAGTTTTTCCTTGAGGAAGCGACGCAAGTCGTTAACAGCAGGAGTTTTTCCTAACTGAGGTACGACATAAGCCACCAAGCGCTTGTTATCTGGGTTGTCTTCCTGGACTATGACCACGGTTTTCCACACATCAGGGTGCTGGAGTAACACAGCTTCAATTTCACCAAGTTCTATACGGAAGCCGCGAATTTTTACCTGATTATCAATGCGACCAAGAAGTTCAATATTGCCATCACTTAGGTAACGGGCTAAGTCTCCAGTTTTGTACAGGCGAGTTCCTGGTTCATCACTAAAAGGATTGAGAATGAATTTTTCTTTGGTCAAGTCTGGGCGGTTAATGTAGCCTCTGGCAAGTCCCGCACCGCCTATGTACAGTTCACCAGGAACGCCAATCGGAACGGGTTGGAGATGGGAATTTAGAATATATATTGAGATATTGGCAAAAGGACGACCAATTGGTACTAGCCCGTCAATGGGCAAATTAACTTGGGTACTTTCAAAATACAAACTATCAACGGTGGCTTCACTCACCCCATAGGAATTAATCAATCGAGTCTCAATAGCACAGAAACGCCGTAATTCTTTGTACTCCTTCATATAAAAACTATCTGAACCTACCACTAGCAAGTGCATAAAGTTAACATTCTGCTTGGTTGTTTCGAGGTATTGAATTAAGTTCCTCAAAACAGATGGCACAAACTCTGCACAATCAACCTTTTGATTACACATAAGTTCATATAGCTTTTCAGTATCCAAAAGCCACTCATGCGGGCATAAAACTAACTTGGCTCCAGAACAAAGAGCGCGAACCATATCTGCTGAAAAGACATCAAAAGAGAAACTAGCCATTTGTAGGTGACTTGTGGCGAGGCTACGAAGTTGGTAAGCGTTTTCCCAAGCCATATATGCATTGACTAAACTGCCATGATTGGTTGCTACTCCTTTTGGTCTGCCCGTAGAGCCGGAAGTATAAATGACATAAGCTAAGTTTTTGGATGTCACGCTACTGACTAGATTTTCATTGGAAGTCGGCGGGAAACTCCATCCCCTTGTGGGTGGGGAGAGATAGCCGCCCGCCGACTTGGGGCATTGGGCATTGGGCATTGGTAACTCTTCCCCATGCCCCATGTCCCATGCCCCATGCTCAAAAACTCCATCCCCTTGTGGGTGGAGTTTTTCATCATTTTCTTGAGAGATTATTTCCCAGTTTGTATCAAAGCTAACTGTAATAGCTTTATGTTCAGGGAATTTTGCCACTAAATTCTCTTGAGTTAACAAGACTGAAATTCCTGAATCTGCGAACATGAAAGCTAAACGCTCTTGAGGATATGTGGGATCTAGCGGTACGTAAGCCCCACCAGCTTTGAGAATACCCAGGATTCCAACCAGCATTTTGACTGAGCGTTCCATACAAATACCCACCAGCACTTCTGGCCCAACACCCTGTTTTTGTAAGTAGTGCGCCAACTGATTTGCTTGTTGATTTAACTCTCGATAAGTCAGTTGCTCATTTTTAAAGACTACAGCAACAGCGTCCGGTGTCCGCTCTACAACGCTCTCAAATAATTGATGAATGCAGTGATCTTGGGGATACTCAACTTGAGTATTATTCCACTCAAAAAGTAGTAGCTTCCGTTCTGCCTCACTTAAAATTAGCAGATCCGATACTCGGCGATCGCTTGTAGCGCTTGTATCGCTCATTCTTGCGAGTAATGTTTGCAAAGACGATACCATTCGAGTAATGATATTAGCGTCAAATCGGCGATCGCTATAGGAAATTCCTAGCAGCAACTCTGAACCTGGCACAACTGCCACAGTCAGGGGATAGTTTGTTTCCTCAAAAGAATTAACATTTTGAATTTCTAACTCACTACTCCACTCCAGCAAGGAAGCCTCTACAGGGTAATTCTCAAACACTACTAGGCTCTCAAACAAAGGCATACTCCTCGGCACATCAGTCCAGCCTTGAATTTGTACTAGAGGAGTGTACTCGTACTGTCGCGCCTCAATTTGTTGAGTCTGGAGCATCTTCAGCCAGGATGAAAGTAAGTCTTCAGGATGAATTTTCACCCGCACTGGTAGGGTGTTAATGAACAGACCCACCATAGATTCCGCTCCTGTCAGTCCTGCTGAACGACCGGAGACTGTAGTACCAAATACCACATCATCTTCACCACTGTAGCGGCTTAAAAGTAAAGCCCATGCCCCCTGCACTATGGTGTTAAGTGTTAGCTGATGCTTGATAGCCAAAGACTGTAGTGCGGTTGTCACTGTCTCCGATAGCTTGATTTCTTCGTAACCATAACTTTCTTCATGGCTAACGAATCTGTCAGTTATCCGAGAAAATACTAAAGGAGTTGGTGCTTTAAGTCCAACAAGCATTTGCCGCCAAAAAACCTCAGCGTCAGAAAGTTTTTGCTGCTGTAGCCAAGCGATGTAGTCTCGATAAGGACGAGGTAATTGCAAATGTAAGTCTTGTCCCACGCGGTATGCTTCGTAAAAAGCAGTAACTTCTTTAAGAACCAGAGGCCAAGACCACCCATCTAGCAGCAGATGGTGATGACTCCAGACAAATTGGTAAGTGTCAACAGCAAGACGAATCAGAGTTAGGCGCATCAGAGGCGCTTTCGTAAGTTCAAAGCCCTGTTTTCGGTCTGTTTCCAGGAAAGTATCTAGTTGTTCTTGCTGCTCTTGTACTGATAGTCCCTGCCAGTCATATTGTGTACAAGGCAATTTCATATACTGATACACTACTTGAATCGGCTCTTTAATTCCTTCCCAGACGAAAGCTGTTCTGAGAATGGGGTGGCGAACTACAACCTGTTGCCAAGCTTGCTCAAATGCCGAGACATTCAAATTACCATGCAAGGTACAAAGCGTTTGATTAAAATATACTCCTGAGTCAGGAGCATAAAGGGTGTGAAAAAGTATGCCCTCCTGCATGGGCGAGAGGGGATAAAAATTTTCTATATTTTTCAAGTTCCTTCTCCAATAGCTTTAGTCATCTCGTCTAAATCGGCTTGGTTCCATTGACTCCACTGAAATTCTGCAAAATCTGAAGGCGTGTAGCTGGTAGTATGAGGGGATTGGGAGTGAGTGATTAGCGATCGCAGCACCTCTAAGCTACTATGGGCTAACTTCTCAATTGTGAATTGTTGATGAATAGCTTCACAGTACGTCCACTCAATTTGCAGTTGACCTTCCACAACAAAGCTATTGACTTCTAGCAGATATTTTCTAATTCCTTCGGGACTGCGGGCAGGTTCAGTAGATTCCTGGGCTGGTTTAAACAGAGATGCTTCAGGCAAAACCAAATCAAGCTGTCCAAGGTAATTGAAACTTACCTCAGCTTGGGGTAAAGCTCTCAGTTGCTGGGTAACTTCTACATTTTTAGTTAAATAACGCAGTACACCATAGCCAATACCTCTATTTGGAATTGTGTGCAGTTGTTCTTTAACAAACTTCAACACCTCTACAACAGAAGAATCTTTTGGTGCTAACCACACTGGGAAAACTGTAGTAAACCAGCCTACTGTCCTAGAAAGGTCTATATCCGTAAAAAGTCCTTCTCGTCCATGACCTTCCACATCCACCAAAAGCGATCGCACTCCAGTCCACTGTGCAAAAGCTTGTATTAACGCTGTTAGCAATACCTCATTAATTTCGGTTTGATAAATTCTTGGTATATCTTGCAGCAGAGAGCGGGTTTCTGAGGAATTTAGTGTAAGTGATATCGTCCGAGTCGAAGCTATTATATTTTTTCCCTCAGCGTAATCTACTGGTAGCCGTGAAACCTTCTTGGGTAGCGTTGTTAACCAGTAGTTTAGTTCTTGCTGAAGCTCTGGCGATCGCCCGTACTCTCTAAGTCTTTCCGCCCACTGTTTAAACGAAGTTGTTTTCAGTGAAAGTTGTATTTTCCCTTGACTAAGTTGCTTGTAAGCTTTTTCCAGATCATCAAGTAAAATCCGCCAGGAAACACCATCAACAGCTAGATGGTGGATAACGATTAGCAAGCGGCTTGGCTCGCTAATTCCCAGTTTAAAGAAAGCAACCCGCATCAATGGCCCTTCTAAAAGGTTGAGGCTAGTTTGCAGTTCGGCAGCAGTTGTCTCAATGGCGCTTTGTTGCTCAACTGCTGGTAGCCTTGACAAATCTAAGCTGGTAAATGGTACTAATTTGCTGGGTTCTATGTTGACTTGCTCCCAGCCAGATTCTTTTTTGGTAAAACGCAAGCGAAGCGCGTCGTGGTGTATCAGTAATTCCTGTACTACCTCCTCCAACAGTACCGGGTTGAGAACTTGCCGTACTTCTAGCAAAACTGCTTGGTTATAGTGGTGAGGATTAGACAAATGCAGATCAAAAAACCAGTATTGGATGGGAATTAGAGGAATTGAACCACTCACCACCCCTTGTTCAGCTTCGATAGTCTGAGTTGTGCCGACTAATGCTGCCAACTCAGCAATAGTCGGGTAATCAAATAGTTGTTTAGGAATCAGCTGAAGACCTGCTTGACTAGCTTTCGCAACGATCTGAATATTGAGGATCGAATCTCCTCCCAACTCAAAAAAGTTATCATGAATTCCCACTCGCTGTAAGCCAAGAACTTGACACCAAATTTGTGCTAATGCTTTCTCAACTGAGGTGTGAGGCGCAACAAATACTACTTCAAGCTCTGACTTTTCTTGCTGATAAGTCGGTAGTGCTTGGCGATCTACTTTACCATTTGGGTTCAGTGGTAACGCCTTCAACACCACAAAATCCGACGGCATCATATAATCAGGTAAGTGATTTTTCAAAAAGCTACGCAGTTCAATAACCTTGGGTGCTGGCTCTTGATTTGGAACAATATAGGCAATTAAACGCTTGTTGCCCATATTGTCCTCCTTAGCCAAAACTACGGCTTCCCGCAGATTTGAGTGTTGAGTCAGTAACGCTTCAATCTCTCCCAACTCAATGCGGAAACCCCGGATTTTGACTTGATGATCAATTCGTCCCAAAAACTCAATGTTTCCATCTAATAAATAACGGGCTAAATCTCCTGTCTTGTACAGGCGACAAGATTTTGGATTTTGGACTTCGGCTACGCTCAGTCGAACGATTTTGGATTTTGGATTATCACACCTGTCCTCTAATCTAAAATCTAAAATCGGCAATCCAAAATTGTCGAAGGGGTTGGAAATAAACTTTTCGGCAGTTAATTCAGGACGGTTGAGATATCCTCTTGCTAAACCCAGACCGCCAATGTGCAATTCCCCAGCAACTCCAATTGGTACAAGGATGTCGAAGGCAGTAATTGATGGTGACGCTCTACTAACTCACTAGAACAAGTCTCGCCTGCTACAATGACGGTGCCAAGAGAAACCAACTCGGCCGGATCTATATGCGCCAACAGAGCGCTGTACAGCGAAGGAACACTCAACCAGTGTGAAATCTGATATTTAGCGATCGCCTTTGCTAACTGCCAGATGTCTTTTTGGCTACCTTCCTTCAGCAGTACTAACTTTCCTCCTTGACAAAGCGTCCAAAAAATGCAAGCGACTGAGCTATCAAAGGCAAAGGAGGGAACTAATAAGAAACTACTAACGGGTTCTTGGTAATAGGCTATCCTCGCACTGGTTGAGTGAACCACATTTTTGTGAGTGATTAATACTCCCTTGGGTTGGCCTGTTGAACCAGAGGTGTAGATAATGTATGCCAGATTTTCTGGAGTAGTTTGATTAATGGGGTTCTCTGTACTGTTTTCATCTGAATCTAGACATACTATTTGCGCCTGATGGGTAGGAAGTTTTGCAACCAAATGTGTTTGAGTCAGCAAAACTGATATTTGGGCATCTTCCAAGATAAAGGCAAGATGTTCTTTAGGATATGCCGGATCTAGCGGGACATAAGCACCGCCGGCTTTGAGGATAGCCAGAATTCCCACTACCATTTCTAGCGATCGCTCTACACAGATTGCTACTGGTACATCGGAACTAACTCCTAAGCTACGTAGGTGATGTGCAACTGCATTGGCGCGATCGTTCAACTGTTGGTAACTGAGTTGCTCATCTTCAAAAATTAAAGCGATCGCATCAGGGGTTTTCCCAGTCTGAATTTCAAATTGTTGATGAATACATAAATCCTGTGAATATTCAGTTGCAGTGTTATTCCAATCCACTAACAAAGTCTGCTGTTCTCTATCTGGAAGCAAACATTGGGACTCATAACGCTCCCAAGGCTGTGTAGACATTAGCGTTAAGGTTTCGCTGAAATAGTTGCCAATTGCCTCTAGTTGTGCATTATTTATATCTGTCAAATCACACTCCAAATCGAGTTGTATCTGTTCCGAAATTGAATCGAGATTGAACTCAACCCTTAAAGCAAAGTGGGTTTCTCCAAATCCTTGCGCCCCCAAGATTTCCGTATTTTTCAAGGATTGCAGGCTTTTGAAGATATGAAAGTGTGTGTAGTTAAAAACAGTCTCAAATAAATGCTGATTACTGTTAAGTTTCTTCAACTCAGCATAAGGATAACGTCTGAAAGCTAACAATTCCCGTTCCGCCTCGAAGACTTGTTGCACTAACTCTACCCAGGTTCCACCCGTCAGTTGCAGACGCAAAGGAACTGTATTGAGGTGAATACCCAGCGTTTGCTCTCCGTCTTTTTCTTCCAGTCGTCCATTGGATTCCAACCCTGTAAGGATATCGGTTTCACCACTGAGCAAACCCATAACTCTTAAGTGTGCAGCCAGTAAGACTTGTTTAACTGGAACTTCTGCTAGTCGAGCCAGTTTCTTTAGTCCGTCAGAAAGCTGGTAAGAAATGGGAACATTGAGAACACCAATTTGGGGATTGTCACTTCTACCGCGAGTAGAAAAAGACCAGCGTGGTAATTTCGTTATTACATAACCTTGCAATTTTTTTTGCCAGTACTCCCGGCATTCTGTGGACTTAAGTGTTGAACGCTCTAAAGCAATAAAGTCTCGGTAAGAAATAGTTGGAGGTGAATCAATAGGATAGATTTCTTCACCGAGGAGAGCATCGTAGCGATGCAGCAATTCTGTGAGTAGAGAAGCTGTACTCCATCCATCGAGAATCGAGTCGTGAAAACTCAAAATGAGATAAAAGGAATCATCTGTGAGGCGGTGAATAAAAAAGCGAATCAGGGGAGGACAAGCCCAGTCAAAATTTCGGTTTTTTTCCGCTTCTATCCAGTTTTTTATCGCTTTAGAGCGTTGAACTAGGGACAGAAGGCGCAAATCTTCCAGATGAAATGGTACAGAAATTGTCTGATGAACTAGCTGTAGTGGTTCGCTAAAGTTAGTCAAATCGAATGAGGTGCGGAGAATGGCGTGACGCTCAACCAACTGCTGTAGAGCTTTTTGAAAAAGCTGAGTGTCTAAACGGACTCGCAAATGATAAAGGAAGATGTCATGATACATCGGGGAATCAGGGCTGGCTTGACTGTGGAATATCACTCCAGCCTGAATCCTAGCTAACGGATAAGCATCTTCTACACCGTTGGGTAGTTTTTGGCGATCGCCATCAGAGATGAGGCTAAATGCTGCCGTTTTCGGCGTTGACAAAGCATTAGGTTGACAATAAGTCAATATTTGCGCTAGTTGCTCAATGGTTTGATGCTGGAAAAGTTGCTGAAGAGAAAAGTTTAAGCCTTGTTCAGTTGCTCTCGCCCGCACCTGAATACTTCGGATAGAATCGCCTCCTAACTCAAAGAAATTGTCGTGGATGCCGATCGGTTCAAGATTTAGAACTTGTGACCAAATCTGAGCCAATGCACTCTCTATCGAAGTGCGCGGAGCTACAAATACTTTTTCTAAATCAGGCCGAACGTTATTAGGAGCGGGAAGTGCAAGGCGATCTACTTTCCCGTTCGCTGTCAGGGGAAATACCTTCAGCATCACAAAGGCCGCAGGTATCATGTAGTCTGGTAGTCGCTCTTGCAAAAAGCCGCGCAATTCAGTCAGATTAGGTTTTGGCTCTTGATGATAAATACAATAAGCAACTAATAATTTGTTAGTAGGCTCAGATTTTGATTCAGGCGATCGCACCTTAATAAAGCGGCGTAAATCAGCGATCGCCCCTGAGTCCTCTAGATCGTTGATTGAATTAACCCCCCAGCTTTTAGAGTTATTCTCTCGAACGAGAGCGATCGCCTCTTGAATAGCAGGGTGTTGGCACAAAACAGCCTCAATCTCTCCCAACTCAATGCGGAAACCCCGAATCTTTACTTGATGATCAATTCGTCCCAGGTACTCAAGTTCGCCATTAGGCAAGTAACGAGCCAGATCCCCAGATTTATAAAGACGATTGAATTTTGAATTTTCAAAGGGATTAGTAATAAACCGTTCAGCAGTCAATTCCGGTCGATTAAGATAACCACGAGTCACACCCGCACCACCAATGTAGAGTTCACCAGCCACCCCAATAGGAACTGGTTGCTGTTGTGAATCTAATAGATATACTTGCAAATCAGGAATACGATGCCCGATTGGGCTAATACCTCTTTGGCTTAAATCCGCCACCGTGATGGGACGATAAGTTACGTGTACGGTTGTCTCTGTAATGCCGTACATATTGACTAATTGCGGTTCCCTATCTCCGTGTCGCTCAAACCAGGATTGTAAACTCCCAAGTTCCAAAGCTTCACCACCAAAAATTACTTTTCGCAGAGCCAGAGTTCCAGTGTTCCCGGCTTCCTCCTCTGCACGCATGAGTTGACGGAAGGCAGATGGAGTTTGATTGAGGATTGTTACCTGTTCGGTACATAACAAGTTATAAAACGCATCTGGCGACCTAGTAATCCAGTAAGGAACAACCACCAGCCGTCCACCATGAAGGAGAGCGCCCCAAATCTCCCAAACAGAAAAGTCAAATGCATAGGAGTGAAAATTTGTCCACACGTCGCGATCGCTAAAATTAAACCACGATTGGGTAGCAGCAAACAGTCGCATCACATTCTGGTGAGTAACTAAAACGCCCTTGGGTTTACCCGTTGAGCCAGAGGTGTAAATTACATAAGCCAGATTATTTGTAGTTACTTCACTAACTGGATTATCTACCCTAATCTCCCCGTCTTTGTCCAAACAAACCACCTGCGCCTCATGCTCAGGCAAACCTGTGAGCAATTTATCCTCGGTTAACAATACCCAAACCTGGGCATCATTCAACATAAATGCTACACGTTCCTTCGGATAAGTCGGATCTAAAGGGACATAAGCCCCACCAGCCTTGAGAATTCCCAAAATACTCACAACCATATCTACAGAGCGTTCTAGGTAGATGCCAACTAACACCTCCGGTTTCACACCCATTGTCTGCAAATGATGTGCTAACTGATTCGCTCGTTGGTTCAATTCTCGGTAGGTGAGCCGTTCTTGTTCAAAGACCAGTGCAACTGCTTCTGGTGTCCGCTCTACCTGAAGTTCAAACTGTTGATGGAGACAAGAATCGTTTTGATAATCCGCCTGGATAGCGTTCCACTCCACCAATAGCTGATGCTGTTCGGAATCCGTTAAAAGTGGCAAAATACAGAGGTGCTGCTGTGGATTAGCAACGATACCTTCGAGCAATGCCTGAAAATGCTTTGCTATTCGGGCAATAGTAGCAGCATCAAACAAATCTGTATTGTATTGCCAAGAAGCAGACAGCGTTCCATCCACCTCAGCCATCATCAGCGTCAGATCGAACTGAGCTATGCGCTGAGGCAAATGCAGGGATTCTAATTCTAGATCCCCTAATTTTATCCTTGCCCCTGTTTCTCCTAATGCGAATGCTGCCAAACCTTCTTCGTTAAGCAAGTGCGTTTTCTGCAAGACAAACATCACTTGGAAAAGTGGGGAGCGACTGGGATCACGCACTGGTTGTAGTTGCTCAACTAACCGTGAAAAGGGGTAATCCTGGTGCTTGAAGGCATCAAGTACAGAGGAGCGCACTTGATTAAGAAACGCCTCAAAAGTTGGGTTTCCAGAAATATGCGATCGCACAACCACTGTGTTGACAAAATACCCCACTAATGCTCCTAAATCCGCTCGACTTCTACCTGTTGTTGGCGAGCCTACTAATAGATCCTCTTGACCTGATAAGCGGTAGAGTAGCACCTGAAAAGCTGCTAGCAATGTCATGTAGAAGGTAGCACTGTTAGCGTTACTCAAAGCTTTAAGTTTTTGTGTTAAATCTGCATCCAGTTTGAATAACTGTGAAGCCCCTCGATAAGTTTGCAAAGGTGGTCGAGGTCGGTCAGTAGGTAAATTCAAAACTGGCAACTCTCCTGAGAGTTGTTTCTGCCAGTATGCCCAAAGCCGCTCACCTGTCGGACTAGCGATTGCTTCTGCCCAAGCACGAACATAGTCAGTGTACTTGAAGGTTAGGGAGATGAGGGTATGTTGCTTACCAGCTTTTTGTGCTTGATAGATAACTCCCAACTCATCTACAAGTACTGTTAAAGACCAGAAGTCAGCAACAATATGGTGTACAGCTAGCAGCAGGATATGTTCATTGGTCAACCGAGTGAACAGATTCACCCGCAGTAAGGGGCCAGTTTCCAGATTGAAGGGACGGTGAGCTTCTGTAATTAAGCGGTCTTCTAGAAGTTTCTCAGTCCAAGTCGAAGCGTCCTCATGCTGAAAACAAACCTCTAAGTGTTCGTGGATATACTGTGTGGCTTTCCCTTGGTAAGCAATAAAGGTAGTTCGTAAACAAGGATGGCGGTCTACTAGCACTTGAAATGCACGTTGCAAGGCAGCAATATCGAGTTCGCCATGCAAACGTACAGCATTGACAATATTGTAGGCGGGGCTTGAGGGTGAGAGTTGATGCAGGAACCACAAAGCCTGCTGACCATAGGAAAGAGGATACTCAGTGACAGCTTGCCTTTCTGGAGTTAAAGTAACTTGAGGAGAGAGTAAAGATGCTGTTAACTGGGTAAGTAGTGCGATCGAAGAACCTTCTAGGATATTAGCCATTGGCAATACCACACCCAGTTGAGTTTCGATGCTGTTTTGAAGTTCAATAGCCGTTAAAGAATCGACACCTAAAGTACTCAAAGGCTGCTGATAATCCAACTGCGATCGAGCTATTTTGAGAACTTGAGCTACTAACTCTTGTAAATAAGAAGTTAACTGTAGGTGTTGATCTTCTGGTTCTAATGCCAACAGCGCTTCACGGTTCAACGATCTGACCGTAAAATTAGATTGTTCTAAAATGCTGCTGCCTACGATATCTAGGCTGTTATTAAGAAACCCAACTCGGCAAGCATGACGTTGGATCTTGCCACTCGAAGTTTTGGGGATACTCCCAGTTTTGAGCAATAGCACTGCATAAACTTGCAGTTCATGTTCTTCCACTATTGCCTGACGGATGGCTCTAACGACCTCATCAATATCCAAATTCTTGAGATAAGTGCGTTTCACCTCTATTGCCAGCACCAACCGCTCTTCATCGGCAACCTCAAGGTCAAATGCTGCACTACTGCTTGATTGCAGTGCTGGGTGGCTCTGTTCTGATGTTTGTTCAATGTCTTGAGGGTAATGGTTACGACCTCGGATGATGATTAAGTCTTTGAGGCGACCAGTAATAAACAGTTCACCCTGGTACAAAAATCCCAAGTCGCCAGTACGCAGAAACGGGCCTTCTCCAGTATCTTTTAGGTAGGCTCGGAAAGTCTCCTGTGTCTGCTCTGTCTGATTCCAGTATCCTTGAGTTACGCTCGAACCTGCTACCCAAATCTCACCTACTTGATCATTGCTGCAACGGGTCAAGGTATCAGCATGAGCAATGACAATCTGCATATCCTGTAACGGTTGACCACAAGAGACTAGCGTCTTTTCCCCAATCCCATTTCCAACAGCCGAGACGACCTGATTTTGATCTAGTGCTATTTGCTGGAAGGGTTGCACTAATGGAGCGGCTGTCTTGATTCCACCAGAAACAATCAAAGTGGTTTCGGCCATACCATAACAGGGGTAAAAAGCTTCGTGGCGAAAACCACAGTCAGCAAAAGTTGCTGCAAACCGTTCCAGGGTTTGGGCGCGTACAGGCTCTGCTCCGTTAAAAGCGACTTGCCAACTGCTCAAGTCAAGAGTAGCTCGCTGTTCGGGAGTAATCTTGTTCACACACAGATCGTATGCAAAATTAGGCCCACCGCTAGTAGTCGCTTTGTATCGGGAAATCGCCTGTAACCAACGTAGGGGGCGCTGTAGAAAAGCTACCGGAGACATGAGAATGCAGGGAATGCCCAAGTACAGGGGCTGAAGCATATTTCCAATCAGTCCCATATCATGAAACAGAGGGAGCCAACCTACAAAGATAGTCTTCGAGCTATGCCCCATAGCCTGCTGTATGATGCGCTGGTTATGCAGAAGATTTCCATGACTAACCATTACCCCTTTGGGTGTGGCAGTGGAACCTGATGTGTATTGTAGAAAAGCTAAAGTATCACTTCTGGGTTTAGTATGGAGCCAATTGTTCTCTAGTCCACTCTTAACACTGTCGGTAGCTAGCCACTGCATGGACTTGAGGTTTGAAGTTTGGAACAACTGGGGTTCCATCTGGGTAAGAATCTTTGTGGTTGTCAGTGCAACAGTTGCTTCTGCCTCAGCCACAATAGTTTCTAATCTGGGCATGGGTCGATTCAGCCGAGGTGGATAAGCGGGGACGGCAACGACTCCAGCGTAGAGACACCCAAAAAAGGCGGCAATGTATTCTAGACCTGCCGGATACAGTAGTAAAGCACGCTCTCCACTGACTACACAATTTTGAAGCAAGGCTGCAATAGTTCGAGCTTGACAATCGAGTTCCTGGTAAGTCAAATGGGCTTCTTCTGTTTCTCCATCAAGCAAAAAAGAATAGGCTTTCTGTTTGGGCTGTTCGCTCGCTCGAAAACGAAGAATTTCTACGAAACTAGAAAAATCGATTGGTAGCTCTAAAGGTTGATCGCCCATTTGTAACACCACTTACTACTCATGCTCAGTTAATTGACAAAAAAGTCATAACTGACCAAATTAGCGGCTAAAATGCTTTCAAGCACGGACACTAACTCTATATCCTCAATCAAGCTGTTACCTACGTCAAAAGACAAGATGTCAAACTTCGGACACCCTACATAAATATGCCAATGCTATCGTCTACCTAATTGCCAAGTCGTGCTTGACTACTTGCAATCAGATACCCTTGAAAGACCTACTCAGCACTCCTGAATATCTTCTCTCACTCAATGATTGTCGTTATTTTTTGGGATATGGCTGTATTTTTCTGATTGTTTATTTTTCTAGCATAATCCCTGAAATAATCTTCGACATTTTCATCCCCTACCCCAGCATTGAGAGTTTGGGAATTTAATGATAATCTGCATTTTATAACGATGTAAAGAAATAACTTTTTTTGTAGCTAGTTAAGGATACTTAATAAAAAAATATTAATAATGATTTTTTACTCAAATATTTTGAACGAAGAAAGAACTTTATTTTTAGTCATTATTAGTTAAGACTAACCAGAATTTATTAATATTAAATCGGCATAGTAACTGTATTTACAGGAAATGAAATCTGAAATGTTTGTCCTCATCGAGATAACAACTAATCCTACATATACAAAATATATCCAAATCTCTTTGCTAGCAATAATACTTGGTGGTTTTTTACTAGCTACAATTGTTGGTTCAATTGGTTGGTATATTTCAAAACGCCCTGCTGGTTGGGAAAATGCAGAGACTCCGAATTGGATTTTGCAACTTACGAAGAATCTCAACAAACAGAAGTCATCAGATAATTAGAATTTTAGCTAGTACAACAAGGCAAAAGTAAAAAGAAAGAACGCTGATTTTGTAAGATTTATTTTTTGGGCATGGGGCATGGGGGGAAGAGTTACCAATGCCCAATGCCCTCAGTCGGCGGGCGGCTATTCCTCCCCACCCATAAGCTACGGTGTACACACAAGTCATCGAATCACCCAAAACAAAAGAAAAACCTCACCCTGTCGTCTCCTTAATCCCTCTCCTTAGTAAGGAGAGGGACAGGTTTTACGTAGTAAAACCTGGGTGAGGTTTCTTAGGGGTTAAAGACTTGTGTGTACACCGTAGCCACCCACAAGGGGATGGAGTTTCACGCCGACTTCCAGTAAACATACCTGAAACGCTTACAAATGAACAATGACAAAGGACAAATGACGATCCTCACCAGTTAACTTTATTTATGCCCACTTACTGAATTTTTATTTCTCGTTGCATATACACATACACGCACAGCAATTTTTAGCAAAATATGACTTAAATATACAAATATACTGCCGAAAGTGGATGCCATACATGAATGAGTCTCAGATTCAATTTAGCGAACAGCTACGCTGCGCCAAAGGCGAACGCAAGTCTGAAATTGACCTTTACCAACTCCAAGAACTGTTAAACATTGCAGCTTTCTGGGCAAAGGGACGCAGTATTGAAGATTTAGGTATAGCCATTGCCAACAGTGAACCAGTGATTTCTGTGTGCGATCGCGATCGACTCATTGGCTTTGCTAGAGCAACATCTGATGGCATATATCGCGCGACAATTTGGGATGTTGTAATTCATCCAGAATATCAACATGGCGGGCTGGGAAGTAAGTTAGTAGAAACCATTTTGAGTCATCCCCGGATGAGGCGGGTTGAGCGCATTTACCTGATGACTACTCACCAACACGGTTTCTATGAAAAGATTGGGTTTCAAACCAACACCTCGACTACAATGGTGCTACATAACCTAGCTAACCGTGCTTTGCTTCCTGTTACAGAAGTTCAACTTCAGGAATTATTAGGGGGATAGAAATTTGTAGTCTGGTAATCTCCTGATGTGCTTCCTTCGCAATGCTCGAAGGCAGGATTTCTAACTTTCCTCCCATAACTTCCACTAAAGTCTGATTGATTAATAGCCTCATTCCTGGGGAAAGAGCAGCGTTTTTTTGGTCAATTTGAGTTAGCTGATTTTCAGATTTGATCAAATCAATCGGCTCGCTCCAAGGTATGGCATGAGTTGGTACATCCAGCCAAATAGTTACAAAATTATTTGTAGGTATGGTATTGCTGGAAATACAGATACGACCTTCCTCCATTTGAGTAATGGCTGTGTCTATTAAACTAATCAATATTTGGCGGAGCCAGAAGTAATCTGCCAAAACATAGATTTCTGGATCGGCGGGTAAGAATTGCAAGGGAAAATTGCGATTAGCCGCCAGCATATAAGTTAAGTTATGAACCTCTTCTAAAATTTGCGATAACTGTCTGGGCTGAATATCTAATTTATTAGTCCCGTGTTCCGTTCTAGCAACGGTGAGAATTTCATCCATCAACTTGAGCAACTTCAGCGTTCGCTCGTGAGCTTGGGCAATAAATTCTCGTTCTTCAGCTGGATCTTCACACAAATCTGACAAAATTAACTGATGCAAGCCAATCAAACCATTGAGAGGCGATCGCAATTCATGGGTAGTCCGCGCCAAAAAACCAGCCTTAAACTGGCTCATTTCTCTTGCCATCAGGTATGCCAACTGCGTTTGCTGTAGCTGTTGCGATATTGGTGGCATATCCTCTTGCTCTAATGGCGCTACAGGGGATGAGCTAGATGAAATGTTTGGCGATACCTGCTCTGGGCGTAGCCATCGCGCAAATAACCGACGAAAATTTATACCTAGTGCTAGTCCTGCTCCTAGATATATCCAGTTACTCCAATTCATAATTTGGCAATTATTAACTTATTAATTGATCACAACAGCGTAAACTAAAGTTCCAGATTTATCCGTTGTGAAAATCAGGAAAACAACATTATAGCTACCTATATTTGTTTATCAGTCGAAATATCTAACTTTATCGCCCCTTGCCGCAAAATCTGCCAATTTATGCCTGTCCATTTCGCAACGGTGGAAGGTATACCCATCGCTGCTGTTTCACCCTGGCATTCTGTCATGGCTAGAGTTAAAGCTTGAGGAAACTGACTCTCAATTTCTGCCATCGTTTGTAAAGGCGGCTGACCAGAAAAATTGGCGCTCGTAGTCGCAAGCGGGCCTGTTTGCGCCAAAATAGTTTGAGCGATCGCACTTTTCGGTACTCGAATACCAATTGTCGTTGGATCAATCGGGTTCATGACTTTTGGCAATCGTTCACTTGCTGGCAAAACTAACGTCAGCCCTCCCGGCCAATATTTCTCAGCTAGTTCTTGCCAAACTTGATACTCATTCTCATTACCTTTGACATACAACCACAAATCTTTAGCACTAGCAGCCATCAAAATCAAAGGTTTATCCTGACTGCGTTGTTTCGCCGTAAAAATTAACCCGGCTTTTTCTGGTATCGTCGCAAGTGCGGGAACTGTATCTGTAGGAAAGCTCACTAAAAGGCCAGCCCGTGCGCCAGCTATTAAATTAGTTAAAGAAACTTGTGTCATTTTTATCATAATTGGTATAGGATGTAGAGCATTTTTCCTATGCCCCATGCCCCATGCCCCATGCCCCATTTCCTAACTTTTGTAGGCAAGGGCAAAGCGTTCAATTCCAGCTAAATCAGTGTGAATTTGAATCTTACAATAGCTTCCTTGATTTTGCAAAAGTTCTCGCACTGCATCCGCTTGCCCTGCCATCATCTCAATCAGCCACACGCCACCAGATTGCAAATAGCTGGGAGAAATTTCTATCAAATGTCGAATGCAATCTAAGCCATCACCACCTCCATCCAAAGCTAGATGTGGTTCATGGTTAAATACTTCTGGTTGCAAAGTAGGTAGAGTGCTGGTGGGTATGTAAGGAGGATTCGACACCATACCACTGAACTGACCTTTGAGAAGTATCAGTGGCTCCCACCAAGAACCTTGATAAAATTTAATCCGATCGGCAAAACCCAAATTATCGGCATTGGTTTGGGCGATCGCTAAAGCTTCTAAACTGTAATCAACAGCATGAATTGTCGCTTTTGGCAAGACATCTGCTAATCCGATGGCGATCGCTCCACTCCCAGTACCCAAATCCGCCCAATGTCCTGAAGCATTACTAGCAGATGCTAGAGCCAAATCAATTAAGTACTCTGTTTCTGGTCTGGGAATCAAAACTGCGCTTGACACCGCAATTTCAAAGTTACGCCAAGGTGTCACTTTGGCAATGTACTGCACTGGTAAGCGATCGTTTAATCGTCTTTGCCATAGCTGATCTAACTCTTCTAGAGGTAATTGCAGCTGAATTTGCGGCCAGTCTTTAAAAGACTCCAAACGCAGTGCCAAGCGATCTAACCCAGCAACTTCTAACAGTAGCCAATCTACCTCCCTTATTGGCACATCAGTGGCGATCGCTGCTTCAATAGCTGCATTTCGCCACTGCCAAAGTTGTAAACCAGAAACTATCAGATATTTTTCCCCCATACGTCAATCTTGGAGCGCATATCCGTTATTTTTTCGGAGCGGGCGCAGCAGGCTTGGTAGCTGGGGATTGATTCGGCGCAAGTGAGCGAATAAAATTGATGGACTCCCGCGATGGATAGAGAACAATTTTATTGATACTAGGATCGCTGCTGCTATTGAGAGCCTCCATAACACCGTACAAATCAACTACCTGAATTTCAGTGTTGTCTGCTTCCTTTGGCACGGCTTTTTTGAATTGGTCTAACAAAGCCACTGCTTGCTCTTTTTCAAAAAAGAATGGAATGAATCGCTCGTTGCCTTTTGCAAGGGGAATAGTCAAATAGCTATTATCTTTCTTAAATTTGGGTACAAATAAGGGAATTCCATTGAATTGCTGCCCTTTTTTACCATTTTGATTCAGCATACTTGTTGCCGAAGCTACTTGTTCTTGCGTCGGTACTAAAGTATAAATTACGGAGTCTGATTTCTTTTTGCTCTCTTGGACGATTTTATAATAGTCTGCCAGAGATAAAGGTCTAACCTGTAATGTGCCTGCCAATTGGGGATTTTCTTTTTTGAGACGATTGTCAAGGAATTTTTGAGCATCTTGCTTGCTAATAAAAAATCCCACTTGAGAAACAGGCTTAGATGCGTTGTTTCTCGAAAGAACTACGAATTCGCCTTTAGGATTAGTAAGCGTAAATACAGGTACTTCTTGGAGCTTTTTCACAATTTGATCTTGTGGCAATGCTACCGCCTCTAGATTGCCTATTCCTGGTAAATTGCCTATTCCTGAAAGTCCCGTTAAAAATACACTGCCAGCTATACCCAATGTTGCGCCCAAGCGAATAAATGATTTCATGACTGCTCCTCGCATCAATAATCCAATTAAATTAAACAAATGGTTGGATTTGCACAGCACCAACTAGCTTTAGTTATATAGCAATCTATTTCAGTTGGGAAAAATTCATTGTGCGCGTTGAGGTTGAGGTTAAGCGTCAACGGTCAAAATCCAATATTCCCCAAGTATTGAGGGTTGCTATAGTATCGGTTTCACAAATTCACAGTGCTAAAGTTGTGTTTTTCTGGATTTCGCTTATTCACCACGAAATTCTGTAGATGCCTATTACAGCGTATTGCGGGTAAATGAAGTAGACGGGTAGGGGCACAACATGTTGTGCCCCTACGATGATCTGTACCTCACGCCTGTTGCAATCTGCTGTATATGTCTTCTCAAACGGTGAAAAGTTTCTTAGTCTCTCGACCTTGGATATGATAAATGCCATTCTATCGGCTTTCTTCTAATGTCGGGTGACGCTATTACTTAATCAATCGTTCCACCCCGCTTGCTTGAATATCTTCTCAAATCTATACAAAGCTCAATACCAGGAATATCTTACTGCTTAACGGCGTAATATTATTGTTAGGCTTTAACAGCAAACCAAATAATATAACAGGCAATCTGCTTGTTATCCGTAAAAATGTACAATTTAATTAATTGCAAATTTTATCTAACAAACTCTGTCGATTCGTTTTGGATGTTAAATCCATTACTTAAATCGGGATGACAGGATTTGAACCTGCGGCATCCTGCTCCCAAAGCAGGCGCGCTACCAAGCTGCGCTACATCCCGGTTATACTCATCTACTTTTTGGTCTTGGGTTTTAGTTTCCCATTAAAGCGATCGCGCTTTACCAAAAGCATTAAGGTCACTATATCACATCATACGGCTTATGCCTAATCTTTTTTCTCCTTTACCAAGAACAAGATAGATTACATCTATACACTGATAAGGTTTTTTGCCGACTTAGTTTTACAAGACATATACTTGCGCCCTCGTCGGCAGAAAAAAGCAAAACTGAATCAAAATAACAGATTTTCGCCATCTTACCTGATTTTTTTGTGCAAATCGGGTTTTATTTTGATTAAGTACTAGTGAGGATACCAGAACATACCTTTAATGCCTTCTGGATCAGCCATAAACCCCATAGTCCGGTAGAAATCTACAACATGGGGATCGGCGAAGAGAGTGACATTACTAATTTCTTCACTTCTAAGTTTTTTAAGAACGTATTTCATCAGTGCTTTACCCAGTCCTTGACTTTGAAAGTCTGGGTGAACCACCACATCCCAAATAGTGGCATTAAACGCGTGATCTGAGGTAGCGCGGGCAAAACCAATGAGCCGCTTTTGGTTTCCTCTCACCTGCCACATTGAGGCGACAAGAAAACTATGCTCAATAGCTTTTTTCACTTTTCTTAGAGGACGACGCGACCAACCAACTGCATCACAGAGTTCTTCTAGCTCATACAGGTCAATATCTCGCTCCGTACTGAAGACGATGCGAGTTTCCTTTGAAGAAGCTTCGCTAATACTGCTAGGGTTGGAGTTGCCCGCAGCATCCACACGTTCTTCAAAGGAGTTTGTCCTAGTTGTCGCTACAGATTCAGGAGTACTAAACCAAGTTTTCCAAAAACCCATGCCAACGTGGTTCGGGTAGTATAACTAAATTGGTTTCCACTCTCAGGAGTGTTGATTCACGTTTAATATAGCTACCCCCATTTGCTAACCCCTTACACTCAAAGTTTTTCGGTTGTTTTCGGGATTTGCAATAGTAACAGCAAGTTAGAGCGTGTTTCACACCAATCATTTTCAACTTTAGCATTTTGTTGTAAAGGCTAGGAGAAATTCCCCAAAAGGTAAGTTCAGTTCGCCCTCTTATTTGCCAATGCAATTGGAGAGCGAAGTTATGATGGTCAGAAGGCTCTGCTTAAAATTCAAAATTTAATATGGAAAAACTAAATCCTGGCAATTGCTCGTGTAGAGCTTAAATGCACGTTAGCTTAGGAGTGAATTGTATATAAGAGATTGAGTATTTGGGAAAATTCTTCCCTACTCCCCAGTCGCCAATCCCTAGTACAGCAAGGCGGAAATAAACCACCCCTTTGAAATGTCTGAAACCCTTACGCAATGGTAATTACGAATTACGAATTACGAATTATGCCAAGCGTTACTAGTCCCCAACACCCAGCCCCTAGTCCACAGGTGATGAAAGCAAGCGAGTTTTACCCTTAACAATGGCTTCTGGTTTAAAATCTTCAACACTGGAACTCCTGAAACGCTTTAACCGAGCGTTTCCCCAGTTTTATGAGCAATTCGTCAGCAGTGAGATTCAACTGCAAAATTTGCGCCTAGCCTACCGTCTCTATAAAACTAGACGTGCTGTTATTGAACTGAAACCGGAAGGTAGTAAAAGTGCTTTGCATTTTGCTTACCGCAACCAGTCTTTTCTCCTCAGCGATATTTTTGGTGTACTAGCAGCTTATGGGTTGACTATTCACGGTCTGAGTTTATACGGTCAGATCCGTCCACCAATGTTAGTTTTTATCAAATTGTTGGTATCTCGTGGTAGTAAAGCCTTGACGGAGAAAACCGCAGAAAATGTCTGTCGTGCCATCCGCGAGGCTTTAGGAGGTCGGTTTGAGGTAGAAGAGATGCTGGCAGTGGAATTCAATCTGGATACTGGTTTAGAACAGGTACAAACTGAATTCTATGTTGATCCGGTCTTTCATCTCCCTGCCTTAGTGATTGAAGCCGATAATCAACCAGGATTATTCTACAAAGTGATGTACGCCATCTGGCAGGAAGACCTGCTGGTAGTCAATGCCAATTTATTGGTTTGGCGTGGACGTACACGGCTAATTCTCTACCTATTGGGGCCAAATGAAAGCCTGATTCCTGAATATCTCGGTCACAAAATTGCCGAAGGAGTGCGACAAAGGTTGCTGGGGAAATGACAAAAGAGACGCGATTAATCGCGTCTGTACAAGAGTTAGAAGTTAACAATTCCTAATTCTTCACTCCTAACTCTCTTCCGATTGCGTATTTAGTCGCACTCGCCCTTCAGGGTACGATATAAGTATGGCAACTATTGAAATCTTGGGCGTTCCACACGCATACGAGCTAACGGCTCCCATTTCCTGCCCCCATGCTTTAGTATTTATCCACGGTTGGCTCAATAGCCGTGGGTATTGGCAACCTGTGATTTCCCGCCTATCAGATGATTTGCAGTGCCTTTCCTATGATTTGCGGGGTTTTGGTGAATCCCAGTCTCAGGTAAAAACTGATTTTAGTGGGGCCCAAACGTCTCTGAGTCTAATGCCTATCTCCAGTAGTGCGCTTGGCTCACCAATCGATTCTGTTTATACTCCTGCGGCTTATGCTCAGGATTTAGCCATTCTGCTAAAACAGCTGAATATTACTAGTGCTTGGCTAATTGGTCACTCTTTGGGAGGTACGATCGCTCTTTGGGGAGCGGATCAAATGCCTGAGTGTGTTAAGGGAGTTATCTGTATCAACGCTGGCGGTGGTATTTACCTCAAAGAAGCCTTTGAGCAGTTTCGCTCGGCGGGTCAAAAATTTTTGCAAGTCCGCCCGCGTTGGCTCTCCCAAGTGCCTTTGATTGATTTGCTGTTTACTAGAGCGAGTGTAGTTCGTCCTTTAGACCGCCATTGGGCACGTCAGAGGCTGATTGATTTCGTTGTGGCTGACCCAGAAGCAGCGCTAGGAACTCTGTTAGATTCCACAACGGAGGAAGAAATAAATCGTTTACCTGAGCTAGTATCCCAACTGAAGCAGCCAGTTTATTTTTTAGCTGGTGCGGAAGATAAGGTTATGGAACCCAAGTATGTGCGCCATTTAGCTAGCTTTCATAGACTGTTCCAATATTGTGGTGACAATGTTTTGGAAATTCCTAATTGCGGACATTTGGCTATGTTGGAACAACCGGATGAAGTGGCCGATCGCATTCGGTCGATAGTTATTAGTCATTAATTATTGGGAATTGGGAATTGGGCATTGGGAATTGGGCATTGGGCATTGGGCATTGGGCATTGGGCATTGGGCATTGGTGGTTACAAATGACTAATGACTAATGACTACTAAACAGGTTGATATAGCTTCATTACCTGGGTCAGCGCTAACCTAGACTCAACGCCTAGTGTGAGGGGCGATGTATGACCATGAGACAGATGATCTGCGGCGGCACAGCCGATCATGGCGGCGTTATCGGTACAGAATTTGAGAGGTGGGAATAGGACGCGGAGGTTATGTTGAATGGCGGCGGCTTGGAGGTTTTTTCTCAATCCGCTATTGGCTGCTACACCGCCACCAATGGCAATTGTATCTAGACCATAGTCTAATGCACAGGCGATCGCTCTTTTGGTTAGCGATCGCGCTACGGTTTCCTGAAAGCTAGCCGCTACATCTGCTACTGGCACTTGTCCACCATCTTTCTCTAATTGCTGCACTAAACGCAATACAGCTGTTTTTAAACCACTAAAACTTGCATCATAACGATGAAACCCCCCACCCGGTAAAGAAACTTTTCCTTCTGGTAAGGCGAAGGCTTGGGGATTTCCTTGTTGCGCTAACTTGTCAATGACTGGGCCACCGGGATAACCCAACTTTAATAATCGCGCTACTTTATCAAAGGCTTCACCGGCTGCATCATCACGGGTTTGTCCTAATGTTTCGTAAATACCACAATCTTTGACGGAAATCAAGCTTGTATGTCCGCCAGAAACTAATAAACTCAAGAAAGGGGGATTTAAAGTTGATTCGCTCAAGTAAGTTGCGTAAATGTGACCTTCGAGGTGATGAACTCCCAAAAATGGTTTGTTGTGTACCATCGCTAGGGTTTTGGCAGCAGTTAACCCCACTAATAGCGCTCCTACGAGTCCAGGGGCACAAGTGGCGGCAATTGCGTCAATTTGTCCCCAGTCTAGTTGGGCTTGCTCTAGGGCTTGTGCGATCGCAACATTTATCGTTTCCAAGTGCTGGCGAGACGCTACTTCCGGCACTACCCCGCCATACTGTTGATGGATTGGAATTTGCGAGGCTACGATACTACTGCAAACTTTACGATTGTTAACAATTGCGACGGCAGTTTCATCACAGCTGGTTTCTATTGCTAAAACGGTTGTCATTGAGAGTAATGAGTGCTGAGTGCTGAGTCCTGTTAGCGGGGCGTTCAGCCCGTGCTGAGTCCTGAGTAATTCGAGAGAAAATCTTGCTTCTTTACTACCCTACAACAACAATTCCTTTACTCAGCACTCGTTACTCAGCACTCAGCACTCTAATTTTGGTTGAGAAGCTTTAACTTTTATTTACTTAAACTTTACTCGGTTCCCACCCAAGAGTATGATGACTTCCTAGTTATGCAAATAAACTAACTGTACAAGCCGCTTCGTTTTGTACAAAAAACTTCTTGTTTTGTAATAAAAGGAAACAACTCTATGCCACGATTGTTTGCTTTGATGTTAGCGATTTGTCTTTGGTTCAATTTTGCCTCCCCAGCACAAGCTTTAGGGGCTAATTTGACACCCTGCAAGGACAATCCCGCTTTTCAAGAGCTAGCAGCTAATGCCCGCAATACCACCGCCGATCCCGAATCTGGGAAAAAGCGGTTTGAGCGTTATTCTCAGGCGCTGTGCGGCCCTGAAGGCTACCCCCACTTAATTGTTGATGGTCGTCTAGATCGGGCTGGTGACTTTTTGATCCCCAGCATTCTGTTTCTATATATTGCTGGTTGGATTGGCTGGGTAGGTCGTGCCTATCTGCAAGCAATCAAAAAGGAATCTGACACTGAACTAAAAGAAATCCAAATCGATCTTGGTTTGGCACTACCCATCATCCTCACCGGTTTTGCTTGGCCAGCAGCAGCAGTCCAAGAATTACTCTCTGGACAATTAGCAGCCAAGGATTCAGAAATCCCTATTTCTCCACGCTAAATCAGCTTAACTAATTCATTCGTTTTGGAGACTAAATTCATGGCAGACAAAGGCGATCAATCAGCTTATTTGATTAAATTTATTTCCACAGCGCCTGTGGCAGCTACCATCTGGTTGACAATCACAGCAGGTATCTTGATTGAATTCAACCGCTTTTTCCCAGACTTACTTTTCCACCCACTGCCATAAGTGGAAAAAGGGATTTAGCACAGTTGAATCTCTTGTGTTTTTCCTAAAATTATGTAGTTGATCTATTCAGCTTACTTAAGCAGAATTATCACCAAAATAGGTAGCACAAAGAGTTTTTTGAAACTCGCGCTCTGTAAACAGGATCGCGAGTTTCACACTTTTAAAAGTAGCTAAATTAATTTTTCTAAACTTCTTAGCCAAAAGACATCTTTGGCTACAATTATTATTAATATAAAAATGCCACCATTCTAAATTTAGAGGCGAACATAAAATATGGCACAAGCTGTAGATGCATCAAAAAATCTTCCCAGCGATCCCAGAAATCGGGAAGTCGTTTTCCCTGCATTCCGCGATCCTCAACTGGGCAACCTAGAAACCCCGGTTAATTCTTTTCCCTTGGTTAAGTGGTTCATTAATAACTTACCTGCCTATCGCCCAGGGCTGTCTCCTGCCAGACGCGGTTTAGAAGTTGGCCAGGCTCATGGTTACTTGCTATTTGGCCCCTTCGCCAAATTAGGCCCACTGCGCGATACAGCTAACGCTAACTTGGCTGGTTTATTGGGAGCTATCGGCTTGGTGGTTTTGCTCACCGCTTGTCTATCCTTGTATTCCAATAGCAATCCCGACAAAGCACTTTCTAGTGTTACCGTACCCAATCCTCCGGTAGATGCTTTTAACTCTAAAGAAAGCTGGAACAACTTTGCCAGTTCTTTCTTAATTGGTGGTATTGGTGGTGCAGTAGTTGCTTACTTCTTGACTAGCAACCTGGGGCTAATTCAAGGTTTATTTGGTTAATTACTAGGAGTTAGGAGTTAGGAGTTAGGAGTTAGAAGTTAGAAGTTAAAATTTCTAACTATTAACTCTTAACTCTAGTTTTTAACTCCTAACTTATTTAAACAAAACCGTTTCAATGTCATTTAAAGCAGTTCCAAAATCGTCATTAACGATTTGAATATCAAATTCATTTGCGGCTTGAATTTCTTCTTGGGCGCGGAGTAGACGATTGGCGATCGCTTCTTCAGAGTCTTGGGCGCGATCGCGTATCCGTTTCTCCAATTCCTCAAAAGAAGGCGGTAAAATAAAAATGCTGAGGGCACTAGGGAAGGAAGCACGAATTTGTCTTGCGCCTTCTAGTTCAATTTCTAGCACTACCAACTTGCCAGAATGAATTTGCTTAAGTACAGCTTCGCGGGGAGTGCCGTAATAGTTACCAGCAAATTCTGCCCATTCTAAAAATTCACCTTCAGCGAGTAACTGTTCAAATTTACTACGGCTGACAAAGTAATAATTTTTGCCATTTATTTCCCCTGAACGGGGAGAACGAGTCGTTGCGGATACGGAAAAATAAAGTTCTGGATGACGTTGTAGCAGCGATCGCATTAAAGTACCTTTACCAACCCCACTGGGGCCAGTTAAAACAATCAATCTGCCTAAATGTAAGCATTCTTCAGTAGTAGAACTACTCTGGATGGGTAAAACTGGCATTATCCCCTTAACCTGTGAATCAATAAATAGATATTTATTATTCATTAGTTTTGTGTTCCCGGCCAAGTCTACTAGTGACTAAAGAATTTGTAGCAAGGATGACAGAAAACTTATCTAATTCACACACTACTGCTGATACGGTGCAAAGAGGAGTAGGAATAAGAATTAAATAACATACAGTTTATGTCCGGGCCTTACCTCACCCTCAATCCCTCTCCTTATAAAGGAGAGGGATCGTGAGACAAGATGAAGTTTTGTATTTTATTTAATCCACGTTCCTGAGTCAATTATCTACAGTTTGATGATCGCGGGAAATTACAAAGCGATTTGCTACCGTTTCCGGCTGAATTGCTGACAGAATTACATGGCTAGAATCGGTGATAATTACAGCCCTAGTCCGACGGCCGTAAGTTGCATCAATAAGTTGACCCCTGTCCCGTGCATCCGTAATAATCCGCTTAATCGGGGCAGACTCTGGACTAACAATCGCAACTACTCGGTTAGCAGACACAATGTTACCAAAGCCGATGTTGATTAATTGAATCTCCATAAAAAAACTCACGCTAAAAGCGGTTTGAGAAGCTTTAAATAAACTTATTTCTATGTTATCGCCAAAAAATGGGAGTTACAACGCTTAAATTCAAGCCCGCCTTAGTTTTTAAATAATCTATGCTTTCTTTGGCTGTTTATCAGCTAAACTTGCTGAAAATCTTCCCAAAGGCATAGGCGTAATTATACTGAGACAGGCTGATTAGATGATGTATATTTATGGAATCGATCAATAGATAAATGGTGGTAAATAATCCACATCTAAAATTTGCTCAATGCTATAAGGGCAATTTTGCGGAAAACAATTCAATCCACTTTTCTTTTTTGCTTGCCGTAGCGCATCAATGTAGACTTCTTTAAGCACTGTCAGCAGATAGTTGTAGAGGTTTTTAGATTTGGTTAATTTTCTAAGTTCCACCCGAAAATTATCAATTTCTACTTCCCAATGATTCTTACATTCAGGAAGACTCCAATGTTGATACAAAAGGAGATGTTTAAGAAGTTGCAAAAGATAACTTTCGAGCTTGTGTTTCTGTTCATTACCCAATCTTTCAATCTCCTCAATCAAATGCTCCCAATCAAGATGTTCTAAATCCCGTTCTTGCAATTGTTTTAAGGTAGTTTCTAACCACAAGTGATAATCTTGTTCATAGAGAATTTGAGTAAGTATTTTAGACATTGTTTAATATTGTCCTAATTTAAGAAGATTTTGAATTAGGTTTTATTTACGCACACTTCCAGCTTGACAATCGCGTAACCAAGTATTAACCCCTTGGGCAACAGTGCCATTACTACTATCGCGTGGTGGGGATAACGGCTGCTCTTTTGAATATGAACCACTCTGAGAAAACATCATCACTAAACGCCAACCAGTTGTAGTTCTAGTCAACAAGAGCCAGTGGAACTCCTGCAATTCGATCGCTTTTTTTCCTATATATTGCCGCTCCAAGGTAGTAAAGAAAACTTGATCAACTCCTGATGCAAAGCTTTTAAACGTATCTGCACTATATTCTTCAAGGTTAAGAGGCAAAGGAGTAAACTCAGGTCTTCCTGCCACTAACATATAACTGAAAATATCACTTTTTCTGCTGAGGCGACGGGCGCGTTGACTAGCGCGATTAGTATAACTAGGTAAATCTTGGAGTAGCTGTATAGTTAATGTTTCTAAATTTTGATCGGAACAGAAAGATTTCGCCCCGTCGTTGATATTTTCCCTTTCTGCTAAAAGAGAGGGTTTAGGGGTAAGGTTTATGGAGAACGCTGGATAAGTAAAGCTATTTGAGACTAAAACCCAAAAGCCACAAGCTAAAAGCCAACTATAATTTTTCTTGAGCGAAGAGACAAAATTTTTCTCTCTTACACCCTGCACTCTATCCCCCAGTTTCTCACTGACTCTTAGCTTCATGCCACTGTGGTTAACTCCTCAGAGATTCTCTTCCAGGCTAATTCCGGCTCGGTAGCAGTAGTGATGGGACGGCCAATTACGAGATAATCTGCACCAGCAATAATTGCTTGGGCTGGAGTAAGCGATCGCTTTTGATCGCCAATATCAGCCCAATTTGGTCTAACGCCGGGACAAACTAGCAAAAAGTCATCTCCACAAGTTTGTCGTAACTGTGCCGCCTCTTGGGGCGAACAAACTGCCCCATCTAATCCCGCCTCTTGAGCCAGCAATGCCATTTCTAGGGCGTATTCTGGTAACTCTAGGGGAATCTTTAAATCAAACGCCAACTGTCTAGCAGAAATGCTCGTTAACAAGGTAATAGCAATTAACTTAGGCGGTTTTACACCCGCTTGGGCAGCCCCTTCTTGTGCCGCTTCTGTTGCAGCTTTCAAGGCTTCATTACCAGATGTAGCATGAATTGTCAACAAATCTACCCCGTAACGAGCCGCACTACGACAAGCGCCAGCAACTGTGTTAGGGATATCGTGAAACTTTAAATCTAGGAAGATGCGCTTTTCCTTAGATTTCAGCACTTGCAGAATTTTTGGGCCAGTGCTAGTAAACAACTCTAAGCCGACTTTCCACCAAACCACTTGGGGGAGTTGATCTATAAGAGCGATCGCACTTTCTTCATCCGGCACATCCAAAGGCACTATAATTCGTCGTTCAGCCTGTTCCCCATTCCCCATTCTCTACTCCCCACTCCCAATTTAAGGTACTAAACGCACAAACTTATTTTTCCCAACTTGTAAAACCTTACCTTGCAACTGGGCAGAATCGGCAAAAGTAGTATCAACATCGGTAATGCGATCGCCATCTAAGCGCACTCCACCTTCTTGAATTTTCCGTTTACCTTCCCCTGTACTTTTGCATAAGCCAGTGACATTGAGAATATACGCTAATTTAGCGGGAAACTGCGATACCTCAGCGAGAGAAAATTCGGGAACTGCACCTTCCTTTCCGCCGCTTTGGGCTGCTTCTTTCGCTTCTTGGGCGGCGGTTTCGCCGTGGTACTGCTTGACAACTTCATAAGCTAAAAGTGTTTGGCGATCGCGCGGATTTTCTGGCAGATTATCCAAAGGTAAATCTGTCAGCAGTTCAAAATACTGTTCCAGCAGATTATCGGGAACCCCTTGTAACTTCTGATATTTTTGTCCCGGATGTTCTGACAACCCAATATAATTACCTAAAGACTTAGACATTTTTTGCACCCCATCTGTACCAATCAAAATTGGCAGCAGCATCCCAAACTGGGGTTTTTGACCAAAATGGCGTTGCAAATCTCTGCCCACAGCGATGTTAAATTTCTGATCGGTTCCTCCTAATTCCACATCTGCTTCAACAGCAACGGAATCAAAACCTTGCATTAACGGGTATAGGAACTCATGGATAAAAATCGGATTCTCTTTCTTATAGCGATCGGCAAATCCTTCCTTAGCCAACATCTGCCCCACCGTCATCGTCGAGAGTAACTCCAAAATTTTCTCTAAGTTAAGCCCAGAAAGCCATTCGGAGTTATAACGCACCTCTAACCTTCCTGGTGTGTCAAAATCCAAGATAGGACGTACTTGGTCAAGATAAGTCTGGGCATTTTGGGCGACATCTGCTTCAGTAAGCTGACGACGCACCTCAGATTTTCCAGTCGGATCGCCAATACGTGCTGTAAAATCGCCAATAATTAGAACTGCTATATGGCCTGCATCTTGAAACCCTCGCAGTTTCCGTACTGGTATGCTATGACCTAGATGAATATCAGTACCAGTAGGGTCAATCCCCAACTTGATCCTCAAAGGTTTGTTTGTAGTTGCCAAACGCTTTTCTAGACTTTCACTGTTAACATCAACTGGTTGTGGAAAAACTTCTACAACACCACGACGCAGCCAAGCAAAATCTTGCGTCATACTAGAAAATCCACTGTTAGCTATATTTTGCACGCTAGAAGTTAAGTTGGTTATATTCACTGGCAATTTATCCACTTTCTCATCTGCCAAACTACTATAATTGCAAAAAATTAACCGCCTTGCTTCGTCCAATCAATTACAGTTAAATTTATAAGTGAGGAAGTGAAATCGCCGTGTCGTCTTCTAGGACTTTTGAAGATAAACAGCCACAACGTCGGGCTTCATCAGGTTTTGAGTTTTTAAAAGGAGTTGGTCAGGTAACTGGCGGTACTCTGCTCTCAATTACCATGTTGGCAAGTTCCATTGTAGCCGGAGGACTGGTCGGTTTAGCCATCAGTTTCCGTAATTTGCCAGATGTAAGACAGCTACGTAACTTCTTTCCCTCAGAAACAACTTACATCTATGACGTTAAGGGTAAACTTTTAACGAGTATCCACGGGGAAGCCAACCGGGAAGTCGTACCCCTGGATAGAATTTCCCCGAATTTAAAACGGGCGGTATTAGCAAGTGAAGATAGTCACTTTTACGATCACCACGGTATTAACCCTACTGGTGTTGGCAGGGCTATAGTAGTTAATGCTGTAGCAGGTGGAGTCAAAGAGGGTGGCTCTACTGTTACTATGCAGTTGGTAAAAAACCTGTTTTTATCTCAAAAGCGTGCCTTTACCCGCAAGTTAGCGGAGGCAGTACTGGCAATCAGGTTAGAGCAAATTCTTACCAAAGACCAAATTTTAGAAATGTACCTCAATCAAGTTTATTGGGGTCATAACAATTATGGTGTACAAACGGCAGCCCGCAGTTACTTTAATAAGTCATCAGAATATTTAACCTTGGGCGAGTCAGCAATGATGGCGGGTTTGATCCAAGCACCAGAAGAATTCAGCCCCTTTGTGAGCATGAAGCTAGCAAAACAGAAACAAAAAGAAGTGCTGGGGCGGATGCTGGAATTAAACTGGATCAACCAGTCAGACTATGACGATGCCCTGAAGCAGGAAATCAAACTTGGTAAAATCAAATCCTTTCAAGGTAGTGCCCTACCTTATGTAACCAACACCGTAGCCCAGGAATTGGCTAAAAAGTTTGGGCGTGACACACTACTCAAAGGTGGGATGAGGGTGCAAACTACAGTTGATGCCAAGTTCCAAATAATGGCAGAGGAAACTGTCACTAAGTGGCATAAAACACTTTTAGATCAGGGATTATCTAAGAACCAAATGGCGCTGGTGTCAATTGATCCACGCACACATTTTATCAAAGCATTGGTGGGCGGTATAGATCCTAAGACCAGTGAATTCAATCGGGCAACTCAAGCTCAACGCCAGCCCGGATCTTCTTTTAAACCCTTTGTATATTATACTGCTTTTGCTACTGGTAAATATACGCCAGACTCAAGTGTGGAAGATTCTCCAGTCAGCTATCGAGATGGTAACGGTTGGTACTCACCCAGAAATTACGATAACAGTTTTAGGGGATCGATGCCAATTAGAACAGCTTTAGCCCAGTCACGTAACATTCCCGTAATCAAGATTGGTAAGGCTGTGGGGATGAATAGAGTGATCGAAACTTGTCGTACCTTGGGTATTATGAGTCCGATGGAACCTGTTACTTCGTTGCCTTTGGGTGCAATTGGTGTTACACCTCTGGAAATGGCTAGTGCTTATGCCACCTTTGCTAATTATGGCTGGCAGTCACCACCAACTGTAATTGCCCGTGTCACTGATAGTAGTGGTAACGTGTTGCTAGATAACACTCCCAAGCCTCAGCTAGTTCTCGATCCTTGGGCATCAGCAGCAATTCTTGATGTGATGCGATCGGTAATTTCTGAAGGTACTGGTAAAGGTGCTGCGATCGGTCGTCCAGCCGCCGGTAAAACGGGAACAACATCATCAGAAAAAGATATTTGGTTTGTTGGCACTGTGCCACAGTTAACAACTGCGGTTTGGGTAGGGAGAGACGACAACAGACAATTAGCTGACCATGCAACAGGTGGTGTTATGGTCGCTCCCATCTGGAAAGATTTTATGGAGAAGGCACTTAAGAACACACCAGTAGAAAACTTCAAGCCACCTTCCCAGTTTTCTCGCCCTAAGTCACAATAATTTTAGATTTTAGATTTTGGATTAGCAATTAAGTAAGAGCGGCGTAAATAATTAAAGGTTTGTAGTGAGGACTTTAGTCCTCAAATGAGGGCTAAAGCCCTCACTACAAACTAAATCTCAAGAGTTTTACATTACTTAATCTAGTTTGATTTATTCTCACCTACTTACTTAATCCAAAATCCAAAATTCAAAATTTACTAAGCCTGTTTTTCTAGCTCGGTTTTCATCCGCTCTAAAGTAAGGTTCATTTGGTCAAACATTTGTTGTGGTGTGACACCGAATTGACCTAATTGCGTTTTGAGTTGTTCTACGGTCATTTGTGCCATGAAATCTTCTGATAGCTCGAAACGCTTCATAAAGATGCGATACCGATCCATCATGGCTTCCATTTGCTCAATAAACAGCTTCTTGCCATCACGGTCAAATTTGCCGTAGTTGTTACCAAGCTTAATTAGCGCTTGATAATCTTCAAATAGCTGTTTTGCTTCTTGCTGAATTATCTCAGAATCGAAGAATCCCATATTGCTTATATTAAACTGAGCGCCCAGACTCAGTAGCTTAATAGTTTTACTTCTACTTATTATTTTAGTCTAGGTGGGTAATCTAGTGACAAAGCTTCGGTTTTAGTACGGTTTGTTACCGAAATTTCAACACTTGACTTGAGAACTTTTTTTCTGTGTAAACCGGCTTAATAAAGCCGCAATACTCATAGCTTTAGCCATTGATTTAGGATTGGTGTTTTCGCCCAGTTTAATTTTCAGTTCGGAAGCGTGTTTCAAGGCTAGTGAATTTTGCGGGTTAAGTTTTAATGCTTGACAGATATAAATCCTAGCCATCCCGATAAATTTCTGTTTGAGATGTACTAAACCTAATAAGGCATAATAGTCGCTGTTATTTGGCTCTAACTTGATGGCATCGCGCAGTTCTTGCACTGCTAAGGGCCATTTTTCCAGCCTGACGTACTCAATAGCTCGCTGGTAATGACGTTGAGCGTAGTTTGTTAAAACTGGTTTGACTTCAGTTAATGTCAATTCAACTGGCTTTTTTTCTACTTCAGGGATGATGGTAACAGCTTTTTGCGGCAGGAATAGGTCTGGTTTATGCAGCCGTAAGTATACTAAATTTAGTATAGTAATTTGTTGCGTCACCTGATAAAACTGATCTAGTGATTTGTATTGAGCTTCTGCATAACAAGCGATCGCTTCTTCGTAAAACAATTCTGCTTCCGGTGTAGGCATTTCCATCATTTCCTGAGCTATGGCACTTTGAGAAGACAAAGGCTTCTGCTCCAAAACCCTTGCATCCGATCGCAGCATAGCGATCGCAATTAAGCGCTTCTGTCGATTTTTAAGTTTTGCGTAAGCTGGATTGATTAAATAGCTAAATATTGCCGTTGCTAATTTTTGGTCTGAATTACAGTTTTTGGCATGGCGATCGGGATGTAGGAGTTTCGCTAAAGTGTGATAGCGTTTGAAAATCTGGCGATCGTCAGCAATCACAGAAATTCCTAGCACAGCGTAAGGATCGCAAAGCTTTTCAACCCATCCCGGCGGTAGTAAGGTCTGTGACATAGTAGTAATAAAGCTGTTAAAAACTTAAAATTAGCATCAAAGCTCAATGCACAGTCATGTGAAACTTACTCAAATTTATTTAAATACTAAGGGATTTCTAAGGAATATATTCCAGAAAACGAACCACAGAGGTGCAGAGGACACGGAGAAATCAAGAAGAGAGAGGATTTTGGGATGAGATTTTTGGCTGTTTTTTAATTTGGAAGTCCCTAAATAGTGGCATTTACCACCAAAAAGTCCAAAGGGGAAGACAGGAATTGTGGTATTGATAGATTTATTAGAAATATGTTGACTAAGCACAAAAGTCGAAGTATTGCTGCTGTTTTAGCTTTTTCTGGCACGCTGACAATTCCAGGATTGCATAAATTCTATTTGGGACAGCCGTTGTGGGGTATTTTGTATGTGCTGCTTTCGTGGACACCCATTCCCAAGGTAGCTAGTGCTATTGAGGGAGTTTGGTATTTAGCCCAAGACGAAGAAGCTTTCGATCGTAATTTTAATCTTGGCAAGTCAGCGACAAGAAACTCACAAAAGGTAAGTAATCAGGTAGGGGCGATGGCTGAGGGAATGCGACAATTGGATGCTCTGCGACAGGATGGACTTATTTCAGAGTATGAGTTTGAGCAAAAGCGCCGCCAATTGCTAGACCAGATTTCTTGAGGTAAGCGACAACATGAATAACTGGCTACCTTTGAATCCCAGGCTGCAAAAACTCCGCGCCAAGCTTCTCAACGATCCCTACTACCGTTTACAATCTGGCGAAGAAATTCAGATAGCGGCCAAATTAGGTATTCGCATTGATGCTAATCAAGCCACTGTGGATGATTGGTTACGTTTACCTGGTTTGTCAATTCACCAAGCGCGATCGCTTGTAGAACTTTCGCATTCTGGTGTTAAATTTTATTGTATTGAAGATATTGCTGCGGCTTTGGCTATACCAGCGCCGCGCCTGGAACCATTAAAGCCTCTGCTAAATTTTATTTACTACGATCGCGAATCTCTAGACAATCCCACCCATTTAGTCAATCCGAATACCGCAACAGTCGAAAAGTTAGCCCAAATTCCATTTATAGATTTGTCTTTAGCAGAAGCAGTAGTTCAAAATCGGCAATTAGTAGGGCCTTACCGTAACCTAGCTGATTTTCAACGACGGCTAGAGCTAAGTGGTGATGCGATCGCCCAACTGATGTATTATTTAAAGTTTTAAGTTATGGCGGTTCTCGGTTGAGTGAGATACACCCGTAGGGGCACGGCAGTGCCGTGCCCTTGCACTTTGCATCTAAATGGGAACCGCTATAGAAGTTTTAAAATAACTCCTAACTCTGCTAATTTTAGATTTTGAGTCGCATTTTTGGTGCGCTGACAGCGCAACTTGGATTGAAGGAAAAATCTAAAATCCAAAATCCAAAATTAATTAAATAAACCCAATGCGATCGAGTGGCCAAAAACGAAATGTTGCCCGACCGATAACATTTTTTCTAGGTAAAAAGCCCCAATAGCGAGAGTCATTACTATCATTGCGGTTATCTCCCATGACAAAAAATTCGTCTTCTGGGACTTTCACTGGTTGATATGGCTGATTTGGTGGTTCAGCGATGTAATCTTCTGCCAATGGTTGACCGTTGAGATAGACTTTGCCAGAATCAACACTAATTACCTCACCAGGTTGACCAATAACCCGCTTGATAAAAGCTTGGTCTTTGGGATATCCTCGACGTTGTAGTTCTGCGGGTGGCTGAAAAACAATAATATCCCTAGTTATGGGAGGGTGAAAATGGTAGGATACTTTTTCAACTACCAAGCGATCGCCAGTATGCAAGGTTGGCAGCATCGAATCAGAAGGGATATAGCGGGGTTCGGCAATAAAAGTCCTGATCATAAGTGCTAAAAATAATGCGATCGCAACTAAAATCAGATTTTCTTGCCAACTACGCCATACTTTTAACGACGCATGTTCTTCTTTTACATCACTTTCGTGAGGAATCATAAAAATTTGTAGCCAGTTTCAGAAGTGGGACAAATACCTTGATTATTTTGACTCAAAAGGTAAGTAGAGCGCCGTAAATAATTAAAGGTTTGTAGTGAGTGCTTCAGCCCTAATTTGAGAGATCAAGCCCTCTCTACGAGACGCTACGCGAACACTAGAAGCTAATTCAAATTTAATTTACATTACTTAATATACCTTGATTTTTTCTCGCCTACTTACTTATACTTGTAAACAATTTAGGTCTTGCATCAACCCATACAGATATTAAATAATACCGTTATTACGTCTAGTTTTATTATCGATCATTGAGCAGATTTGATATCGGCTGAAGTAAAATATATTTTGATATGTATTGTTAAGTGATATTACATAAAATTCATTGCTATTTAAATGTACTTTTAAATACAAAATCTTAGCTTTATCAAGGTATATAGTAAAAAAATACATTTTGCACTTACGTGTAGAATTTAATAGTTCAATAGCATAAATGCCACATAGGACTCAATATTGATTTAAAAAACTTGCCTATATGTATTCGATTTTTTACGTAATTACACGGTGACACTACATGTTAGATTGTACTATTAATAAGATATAAATCTCCTAGATTATCGAGAACAAGATTAACAGACAAAAGTCACTAGCAATTTAGGCTAAAAGTATCAGCATTAAAAATAGGACGAAACTGCCGATAAAATTATTTTTGCTAAATGAGTCAAAGGTATCTAGATTAACGCATAAGTGCCCCTTGGCAATGAGAAACTATATTTAATCAATTTTCGTCTGGTCTATTTCATAGAAAGTGCAAGGTAATATTCTGTGAGTCGAAAACTTAACTTTTTCTTAAAAAGGAAGTAATGGCAGCAGGCAGTAGAATATATCTTATCAAGAATAAAACTAATAGTTTTCTATACTCTTTTTTGAAAGATACCCTTTCCCTTGTAAGTAGTTTTGGATGTTAATCAAATAATTCACAAAGTTGTATAACTTACAATTTTGCTGTCAGAAGGTCTGAAGATAAAAATTTCAGCTTGCGAAAACTCCAAATTCTAGGCGCAACAGTCTAGCTCATCTTATTTATAAAGCTATAAAACTTGAAAGGATCGTGTTGCCTTAGCTGTGAAATGAAAGACAGAAACTAATTCAGAATTCCTATTTAAGAGGATATTGGGGTGTGGCTAATTATCTAAATTTTGCTCCTTCTTAGAGCTAGCGTTAAGAATTTGGAAGTACAGACTTTGCCTTTGATGAATGGGTTGATATTAAACATTACTAAGTATTGTGTAAGCACTCATCCAAATCTAAAGTATGTAGATTCAGTTAAAGCACTATAGTCTATCTTCTTAATGGTAAATCTTCGTTAGCCCCAATTCCAATTTTCAGGATTACCAGAAAGTAACTGGTATCTAAGATATCTAAAAAATGTGCTATGACGTACCGTCATAACTGTAGTTGATGGTTCGATATTTGAAGGAGCTATGAGGTGGAAAACAATAAGTCGTTTCTGTGGCCAGAAGGAATATTAATTGCACTGCTTGCTTTAGGTGGTGTTTTTAGCCTTGCTTTTATGATGCTTCTAAGACCAAATGCTTCGGAAGCTCAGATTAGACAAAATATAGATATCAAGGATGTAGTTGCAAACGTAGGAACTCAGCAGCGCATTGAGAAATTAAAAGCAGCAATGCTTGCAAGTTGGCAACAAGAAGCACAAACAAAAGGACTATCTTACGCTCTACCGTCACGTTTTCAAGGGGCAATAATCGAAGAGGCAAAACTCACTCAGGGTCAAAAAGTGATTGCTTTAACCTTTGATGATGGCCCTTGGCCTGAGACTACAGAACAAGTATTAGATATTCTGAAATCAAATAATATCAAAGGAACATTTTTTGTTGTCGGGCAAAACCTAAAAAATTTTCCAGAGATAGGAAAGAAAATTGTAACTGAAGGTCACGTCATTGCTAACCATACTTGGCATCACTGGTATCACTTCTTTAATCAACAAGCGGCAGCTTATGAAATTGACCGCACAACAGACCTAATTTATCAAATTACAGGTGCTAAAACAAATCTGTTCCGACCGCCTGGTGGTATGTTGCACAACGGATTATCTGCTTATGCGAAAGGACAGAAGTATGCTGTAATCATGTGGTCGGCTGACTCTACAGACTACAAATTACCACCTGTACCAAAGTTAATCGATAACGTAATTAAAGATTCAAAACCTGGTGGGATTGTGCTGATGCATGATGGTGGTGGCAACCGTTCTAGAACTGTACAAGCTTTACCAGAAATTATTAGCAATTTTAGAAAACAAGGCTATCGCTTTGTGACTATTCCAGAACTTTTAGAAATGGAAGATGCAGACCAAAAGTTGGTTGCTAAGAAAAAGCAATAATTATTAATTATGGTTAATTTGTCAATAGTAATTGGCTAAAAACTAAAATTCATCGTCATGAATAATTTAGATTATGTGGGAGCCAGACGATCTAAGATTATCAATACTTTTCCCAATATTTTTTGGATCACCTTTTCCTGAACCACCAAGCAATCGAGAGTCATTAATACTTCTCGCAATAATATTTGGGCTAACTTTTTTTGGAGGAGCATTTGCTGGAATAGCTACTCTACTTATCACAAGGAAAACCAATTTTTTCATTAAAATATTTAGACTATTAATTGGTGCTATCGGAGGGTATGAAGGTCTATTAATCGGGTTTATTATTCTTAATAAAGATTCATTTAAAAATCCAAATAAAATACTTAAACTAATTATTGATTTTCATTATGCAATGCTTAAAGTAATTATTAATTTTCCTCAAATTGATTTGAGATTATTAATTCTGGGTATGTTAGGGGCAATAGGTGCAAGTATAGCTATATTTATGATGAGAAAGGTATTTCGCTGGCCTTCATAAATTTCTAAACTATAAATATAGCCTTTTTCTATCTCTAATTTAAAACAATAGACATTTCCAGAAATTAATTATGAGTTGCGGTAAATCCTTAGTAGGCACAATTCATGAATTGTGCCTACGTCCTTTTCACTCCGATTCTAATGACTAGTCACTAAACTGAACTCAGTTGTTTTTTTTTCAGGATTAGCTTCTGGACTATCAGCTTCAGAAGGTGGAACCAACTGCCAGAATTTCGGTAAAAATTCTTGCCAGTTTTGCAGAATTTTCTTCGCCTTTGGTGAACCAGTGCGTTCTGCATGAGTTTGGATTAACTCTTGCAGTTGCTTTGCACCTGCTTCTGTAATCACCCGTTGGATTGTAACTATTTCCGGGTTGACTAACTCATCAAATGAGACATTTTCATCCAAGAAGTATGCCAGTCCACCAGTCATGCCAGCTGCTACGTTACGTCCTACTTTGCCGAGGACGACAATCACACCACCAGTCATGTATTCACAGCAGTGATCCCCAGCACCTTCAATCACTGCTATGCCTTTGGAGTTTCTCACAGCAAATCGCTCTCCGGCTAGTCCATTGGCAAATAACATTCCACCCGTCGCACCATAGAGGCAGGTGTTGCCAACTATGACGTTTTGTGATGCGTTATAGGTAGCATCAGTAGGAGGTTTGATGATGATTTCACCACCATGCATCCCTTTCCCTACGTAGTCGTTTGCTTCTCCTTCCAGAGTCAGAATTATGCCGGGAAGGTTGAATGCACCAAAGCTTTGCCCTACGCTACCTGTGAAGTTGAGATTAATTTGCCCTTCAAAGTCACTGTCACCGTATTGAGAAGCGATCGCACCTGCTAATCTTGTACCCACTGTTCTGTCAGTATTGACAATAGGATAATTCTTGGTGACAGTGGATTGGTTGCGAATGGCAGCCTGAATATCGGGATCGGCAAGGAACTTATCATCCAAAACCACGCCGTTGCTATGGACTTCTTCATGCACTAACCAGCTACGATTGTCTCTGGTATCTGGCAGATTAAGTAAGCAGTCTAGGTTTAGCGATCGCGTTTTGCTAAGTTTTGCCTCCTCGCGCAGTTTCAACAAATCTGCACGTCCAATGATTTCTGACAAAGAACGGTAGCCAAGTCGTGCTAACAAACTCCGCACTTCTTCGGCGATGAAGTAGAAGAAGTTAACAACCTTTTCTGGTATTCCGGTAAACCGTTTGCGGAGTTCTTCTTGCTGAGTGGCAACACCTACAGGGCAGGTATTCTTATGGCAAACTCGCGCCATGATACAGCCTTCAGCAATCATGGCGATGGAACCGAAACCGAATTCTTCAGCACCCATCAATGCACCTATTACCACATCCCAGCCACTCTTTAGTCCGCCATCTACACGTAAAATCACGCGATCGCGCAAACTATTTTCCATCAAAACCCGATGCACTTCGCTTAAACCTAATTCCCACGGTGAACCAGCATGTTTAATCGAACTAAGCGGAGATGCACCTGTACCACCATCATGTCCAGAAATCTGGATAATATCAGCGTTTGCCTTAGCCACACCAGCCGCGATCGTGCCAATGCCAACTTCTGAAACTAGCTTCACCGACACCTTTGCCTTGGGATTAATTTGGTGCAGATCGAAAATCAGTTGTGCTAGGTCTTCAATTGAATAGATATCGTGGTGCGGTGGTGGCGAAATCAGTGTCACACCTGGCTTCGAGCGCCTTAACATTGCAATGTATTGGCTCACCTTTGGCCCTGGTAGCTGTCCACCTTCCCCAGGTTTAGCACCTTGGGCAATTTTGATTTCAATTTGTTGGGCGTTGACTAGGTACGCTGGCGTGACACCAAAGCGTCCCGATGCAACTTGCTTAATGGCACTATAGGCTTTATCCCCATTCCGCAATCCTTTTAGATGGGGCAGGGTTGGCGAATGGCCGGACTCGTCTACATCATCTAGAACTTTATAGCGCACTGGATCTTCGCCGCCTTCCCCAGAGTTAGATTTACCGCCGATGCGATTCATGGCGATCGCTAAAGTTTCATGGGCTTCTCTTGACAAAGCGCCTAAAGACATGCCTCCAGTGCAGAAACGTTTGACAATTTCAGCTACCGACTCTACTTCTTCTAGAGAAATTGGGGTGCGTTCGCCTTGGAAATCTAGCAAGTCTCGCAAAGCTGTTACTGGTCTGCCTTGGAGGTGCTTTTTGTAAACTTCGTAGTGGTCGTAGTTTTTGCCATCTAGAGCTTTATGCAGCGCCTTAACCATTTCGGGGCTATTCATGTGGTACTCGCCGCCAGGACGGTACTGTACAAAGCCCAGGTTTTCTAACTTCTTAGTCGTCAGTTCTGGGAAAGCCTTGACGTGGAAAGAAAGTACTTCATCAGCAAGTTCGCTAACACTCAAACCACCGATGCGGGAAGTCGTACCACGGAATCCTAGTTCAATTAAATCTCCACCAATGCCAATTGCTTCAAATATTTGGGCTGCTTGATAGCTGGAAAGTAGAGAAATTCCCATTTTGGAGAGAATTTTCAGCAAGCCTGACTCTACTGCTTTGCGATAGTTATCTAAAGCTTGTTTTACGTTGAGGGTTGGAAGTTTTTTCACCTCCATTAACCTTTGGGTTTTGGGATCAACGCACCAATCACGCACCGTATCTAAAGCCATATACGGGCAAACTGCGCCAGCCCCGTAGCCAATTAAACAAGCAAAGTGATGAGTACTCCAGCATTGGGCAGTATTGACAATTAGGGATGTTTTCATCCGCAACCCTTCCCGAATCAGGTGATGATGTACAGCACCCACCGCTAATAAGGGAGGAATGTAGGTATTTTCTGGGCTAATACCGTCATTTACCCTATCGCTTAAGATTAAAATCCTTGCACCCGCCCGGACTGATTCAGCTGCTTGTGCTTGTAAAGCCTGGACTGCGGCTTTCAATCCTTCTCGACCGGTGGCGATCGCAAATAGGGTTGACAACTCGGCTGTGGCAAATCCTGACAGCTTAATCGCCTCTAATTCACCATCTGTTAACACTGGCGATTCGAGTTTCAATCTCCGAGCATATTCTGGCTTAGGTTCTAATAAGTTACCCCGTTCCCCTAGTTCGACTTTCAAAGACATCACTAGCTTTTCCCGCAGGGGATCAATCGCCGGGTTTGTCACCTGAGCAAAGCGCTGTTTGAAATAGTCATAAAGCAGGTGGGGTTTTGTTGACAGCACCGCTAACGGAATATCATCCCCCATGCAGAAAGTCGGCTCTGAACCGGCTTTTGCCATTTCATGAATCACCATTTCTACATCTTCTGTGGTGTAGCCAAAGGCGGTTTGCAGTTGAAGCAAGGTTTGCTTGTCAATTGTTACTTGTGCTTGGTCATTTGTCATTTGTCCATTGCCATTTGCTGATGACGCATGATCAATGACTAATGACTTTAATTCTTGACGATACTGTTGCAGCCATTCTCCATAAGGGTGCTGCTTGGCAATGCGCTGCTTAATCTCCCAATTCTTTAGCACTTCATGGTTGACTAAATCCACGGCAATCATTTGCCCTGGGCCAAGTCTACCTTTTTCGACAATATCAGCTTCTGGAAAGTTCACTACACCAGCTTCGGAAGCAACAACAATGTAGTTATCTTTGGTGATTACATAACGGGCTGGTCTTAAACCATTACGATCTAGTGTTGCACCAACTTTTTTGCCATCACTGAATACTAAAAGGGCTGGCCCGTCCCATGCTTCTTGCAAACCACTGTAATATTCGTAGAAATCAACAATTTCTGGAGAGTTATTTAAAGAAGGTTGATTTTGGTAAGCTTCTGGAACCATAATCATTAAAGCTTCCAAGGGGGTGCGTCCAGAACACACCAGTAATTCCAGTACGTTATCTAGCGTTGCGGAGTCGCTGTTATCAATATGAACTAATGGTTTCAGTTCGTTGATGCGAGTCTCCTGCAAAGAGGCTGCGCCGTTTTCATGCGTGGAGGGCTGTACGCTCCATACAGGATGATTCAGGCTAGCTTCTCGTGCCATCATCCAGTTGATGTTACCCAATAAGGTATTTATTTCGCCATTGTGACCCAAAAGCCGCATTGGTTGAGCTAGGGGCCACTTGGGCATTGTGTTGGTACTAAAGCGGCGATGATACACAGCGAAGGCGCTTTTGTAAACCGGATTTTTTAAATCTTGATAAAATTCTCCCAATACGGCAGAACGCACCATGCCTTTATAAACAATTGTCCGGCTTGACAAAGAGCAGATATAAAATTCTTCTGAGATATTGGTTGCAACTTTACTAATTCGGCGGCGGGTAATATACAACTGTCGTTCTAATTCATCGCCACTTTTGTCAACAGAAGCTAACAAAACTTGTTCAATCTGGGGTTGATTTTCTCTTGCTTGTACACCCAGTAAATCAGATTGTACTGGCACTACTCGCCAGCCCACTACAATCAATTTTTCTTCGGTTGCTACTTGCTCAACAGCCATCCTAGCTTTTTGTGCTGCTTCCTGGTCTTGTGGTAGAAATATCATCCCCACAGCTATATTATTAATGGATGGAAATTCCTTCCCCCTTTCGGCAAAGTCTTGTTGGAACAAATCCCAAGGGATAGCTGTCAAAACTCCAGCACCATCACCAGAGTCTCGATCGGCGCTACAACCTCCCCGATGTTCTAAGCAGGTTAAAGCAGCTAAGGCTTTTTCAACAATTTCGTGGCTGGTATGATTCTCACGATGAGCAATAAAACCCACACCACAGGCATCTCGTTCTTCTACTAACCACTTTTGCCCTTGATAGGTATCTCTTGAGTTTATATTCGCTGTGATTTTCTGGTCTTGATTCATCGGTTGATTATTCATACCCTGTTCCTGAAGTATTGAGTTACCAATTTTGCCACTACTTACGGAAAAAATTTATAAATTCCGCGATGGAGAAATATATAAGCACCGAAATTTAGGGAAAAAAAATTTTAACTTCGGTTTTACTTTCTTAGTTCCCCCGTGTTAAAATAGCTGCGTATTTTTTATGTATTTATGCGGTGTTAGACAATTTACCTCCGCCAAGACATGATTTTTGCCCTGACAGTTTCTTTTTTATATTGTGAAGCTAAGTATTTTCCCAATTCCCTTTTTCCAGATGCACGGTAGCTTCTCACAGAGACTATTTCGGCTCACCTAAAACAAAACTAAAATTGAAAGCTGTCCTTATGTTTTAAAGCCGAACTCATCCCGATCCGGCAATAAAATCAGCGTATTACAATATATACCCATTTGACAATTCCCAAATATTTTTGTTGTTGTCTGGAGTTTTTCTGCTTAGGGACTTCCAAATAAAAAAATATCCCAAATTTTCTTGTGGGATGGGCATCTTGCCCGTACCCAATGTTAGGACGGGCAAGATGCCCATCCCACAAATGGATAATTTATTTCTTGGAAAGCCCTTACCAGTTGACACATGTATTACTATTAACTAGACCTCACTGAAATACAACATTCAGTCAGGATCGAACATCTTAATCTAGTTTAATAACCAATACTACCGTGTATAGTCTGGTTAGAATTAGTGCCAGTTAAAACACTTGCTTGCAGTGGCTTTAGTATCTAAATTTGTTTATTTATAAAAGACAAAAGTAGGCAATGTATAGACTAACATAGTTTTTAAGAAATAAAGTCATGTAATCTTTATATTTCCAAATAATTAGTTAATTAGTTTATACCTTGGGGTGATAGTTTTCAAAAGTAACTAGTAAATTATGGTAAAAATGCCGAGTTGTTGCCAATTAGGGATTAGCGATCGCTGCGCTCGCCGCAGGCATCGCAGATTTTTTCGGGCTACTGTCTCACCAATACTTTTAACAGTACTGTGCTTAACGAGTACCTGTGCTACCAACGCCCAGGAGTTACTGAAAAATACCAAACAACAAATACTGATTTCCCAGTCACCTGTATCACCTTTAACAGGGGTGGCATCCTCTGGTAATCAAATTTCCCTTAATGGTCGTACTTTACCAGGAACTTGGTTGCAGCAACCTGGAAAATCTGGTCAAGTGACAACTCATCTCAGCGATGGGGTATTCAGACAATTAATCGGAGTAAATTTCTTAAACACTAGTAATTCAGCGAAGCAACCAATACAGTGGTTTTCATCGGTGACAAAGCCACTGGTTTTATCCACCAGACTACTAGGAGCATATCGCTACCTTGATATTAGCAATTTTGCTCAAACATCTGGATGGGAAATCCGAACCAATGGCAACACCTTGGTGATTGCTACCCCAAAAACGCAAGTCACAAATATTGTTCAGAGTCAGCAACTTTCAGACGCGAGTATTAATTCTTTACAACAGGCTCGGATTTTTGTGGATTTAGATCGTCCAACTCCTTGGCAAGTCGCACAAGGATCAGCGATCGCAAAACCACAAACTCCATCTTCCGATCCAGACACGCCAACCCTCAAACCCACTACACCGCCAAATCGAGAGTGGACAATTACCCTAGATGGAATAGCCGATCCCATTTTAATAGAACGCTATACCCCCCAGCCACCAGTCGCACCACCAACATTATTACCAAACCTACTCAAGCAATTATTACCAGCTACACCAACACAACCAATACCAGCAGCACCAGTTCCTGAACCACTTATTCAAAAAGTAGAGGTGGTGAAAAACCAAACAGTTATTAGTTTGAGCGTTCCCTTTGGTTTATCGCCTCAAGTTAGCACTCTAGCTAACCCCAATCGCCTCATTATCGATATTCGACCCGATCCTTTAGAAGAACGAGATATTACTTGGGCCCCAGGATTACGCTGGCGACAAAATTATGTCAAATTAGGCACTCAACGCTTTCCAGTAGTCTGGTTAGAAGTAAATCCCCGCAAATTTGGGCTAACGTTGAAACCTATGTGGGCTAGTCCTGATGGGCTTGCGGGTACTGCTCCCTTAATTCAAACAGCCCAACGTTACTTAGCAGTAGCTGGAATTAACGGTGGTTATTTTAACCGCAATAACAGATTGCCATTAGGTGCGATTCGCCGGGATAATCAGTGGTTATCAGGCCCTATTCTTAACCGAGGTGCGATCGCTTGGAATGATTCAGGCCAATTTTACTTCGGTCGTCTCACCTTAGAAGAAACTTTAATCGCGGCAAATAACCAGCGCTTACCAATTCTGTTTCTTAATAGCGGCTACGTCCAGAGTGGCATTGCCCGTTACACCCCAGCTTGGGGAGCAACTTACACACCCCTAACGGATAACGAAATTATCCTAGTGGTACAAAAAGACCAAATTACTCAACAGTTACCAGGCGGCAAAGTTGGTGGGATCGCGGTTCCCATTCCCCAGGATGGCTACCTACTAACTTTACGCGCTAACGCTGCCAACACTGCCTCACAGTTACCTATTGGAAGCACAGTAAGTATTTCCAGCAACACTACTCCCACTGATTTTAGTCGTTATCCCCACATTATCGGGGCCGGGCCGCTATTAATCCAAAATCGTCAAATTGTCCTTGATGCCAAAGCTGAAAAATTCAGCAATGCCTTTATTGCAGAAAAGGCTATTCGTAGCGGTATTTGTACAACTGCAACAGGCACACTAATGATTGCTGCTGTACATAATGGTGGCGGAGGTTACGGCCCTACATTGGCAGAACATGCCCAACTAATGCAAAAGATGGGCTGTGTAGATGCCTTAAATTTGGACGGCGGTAGTTCTACCAGCCTTTACTTAGGAGGGCAACTACTTAACCGATCGCCTAGTACCGCCGCTCGTGTTCATAATGGAATTGGGATTTTCCTGAAACCAAGATAATCAGGGAGATGAGGGAGAATTATTTAAGAAGTTTCTTTCCCAATGCCCAATGCCCAATGCCCAATGCCCAATGCCCAATGCCCAATCTTTTTTTAAAGCTCAGAACAAGCTATCATTTTGCTTGATGAAGAATTGGTGTAGATACAAGGTTTTTAGTAGTGATGATTTACACCATAACGTCTGATTTTGCTATGTTTATCAAGGTGCGACAAAATTGCTGATTTTCAACATTGCAAGATAGCGCCAGATTTTTTATCAATAGTTAAGAGTACCAACGGTTTGTTATGTCTTCAAATGAGGTAACTATGGCTAGATATCAAGAAACTACACAGACTGAGACTCTACACCTACCTTCAAGTATCACTTCCAGAGGCGTTGCTGCAACTGAGTTACGTCCTTGGGGTGCTTTTACAGTTTTAGAAGAAGGGCGCGGATACAAAATCAAGCGCATTGAAGTTAAGCCCGGACACCGCCTCAGTTTACAAATGCACCACCACCGCAGTGAACATTGGATTGTCGTCTCTGGTACAGCCAGGGTAACTTGTGGCGAGCAAGAAGTACTACTGAGCAATAATGAGTCAACTTATGTACCCCAATGTACATCTCATCGTTTAGAGAATCCTGGCGTAATTCCCTTGGTATTGATTGAAGTGCAAAATGGCGAATACTTGGGAGAGGATGACATTATTCGCTACCAAGATGACTATGCCCGTACTAAGGATTAAAACTCTAATCTAAAAACTGAATATATTGTTGTGCAAACCGTATTTGCGAACCACTGCACCCCAGAAGTCCCTACCTAGTTAAGGTGGGGACTAAATCATGTTGTGCTATAAATGTAGTAATAGCGATCGCGCTTATGAATTTGGAATTTTTGAGAAGCAAGAGTTAACCTATCTGTCTGTAATATGAAGATGGGGTGTTTAATTGCAAAAAACGAGTTCCATGATTCATCTGAGTCAAGCAGCCGCGAGTGAAATTGGGCGAATAAAGTCCAAGCAACAGCCAAATGTCTTGTTTCGATTGGCAGTAAAACCAGGTGGTTGTTCCGGTTTTTTTTATGATATGTCCTTCGATGAAGCAATAAAAGTTGGCGACCAGGTTTTTGACTTGGAAGAGGTTCAAGTAGTCATAGATGCTACAAGCTTAAATTACCTCAACGGCTTGAGGGTTGATTATTCAGAAGACTTAATGGGTGGTGGTTTTCGCTTCCACAATCCCCAGGCGATCGCAACCTGTGGCTGTGGTAATTCATTCTTGACAACTAATCAATAAGTCCTTAAATAGCGATCGTTTGCTAATAACTAAGGAAAAATTACAATTGACATAAAACACTAAAAAACGATATAATCAGGATTTGTTAAAACTTAGACATATAAGCAGCTTTACGCGCTGTAACTCATGCCAACAATACAGCAGCTAATACGTACCGAGCGCGAACAAGCGCGTCAGAAAACCAAGTCCCCGGCTCTGAAACAATGCCCTCAACGTCGGGGAGTTTGTACCAGAGTATACACGACCACACCAAAGAAGCCTAACTCAGCTTTACGGAAAGTAGCAAGAGTTAGACTTACATCTGGATTTGAAGTCACAGCTTACATTCCAGGTATCGGTCACAACTTACAAGAACACTCAGTTGTGATGATTCGTGGCGGTCGGGTTAAGGATCTACCAGGCGTGAGATACCACATTATCCGTGGCACCCTAGATACAGCCGGAGTCAAAGACCGTAAACAAGGGCGTTCCAAGTATGGAACCAAGCGTCCTAAAGCAGGAGCGAAAAAATAGGATTAGGCGATTAATCGCACCCAACACGGTTAATCGTCTATCTTAAGAAGCGCCCAAGGACAAAAAACTATCAGGGTCTGTGTTCTAACAGTAGTTATGAAAGCTGCTCAAGTCTGTTTAAAAAAATCAAGCAAGCTACACCTACACTAAGCGAGCAAGTGTAGGTGTTCTGAAGAGAAGGCTGTAACCCACAGCAGAATTCTCATCTTGACATTAAGGTTTAGAATCTTGTCACCTTAAGTATTTAATTGCAGGTAGCAAGTCAATGAATTTTAGATTTTTAGACTTCGACTAGGCTCAGTCGAACTGGTTGCAATTTTGGATTGGTCGAACCCACAAGGGGATGACACTTACAGAATTTTGATTTTTCCAATCCTTGTGGTCGGAACGTCTACCAAAAACTCTAATCCAAAATTGGCAGTCAATACGTCAGCCTTGCTGCAACAGTCGAAAACAAAATTGAAAAAGTCTGAGGGTTGGGTTCCACAGCTTTTAGTTTCCGGTGTCTGATAGCATATAATTTCGTTGCCAAATTCCGAATTAAAGGTGAAGTATGTCTCGTCGTGGTGTTATTCAAAGGCGCCCAGTCCCGTCTGACTCTGTATATAACAGTCGCCTTGTGAGCATGATTATCAGACGGATCATGCGTCATGGCAAGAAATCACTTGCCGCCCGAATTGTTTATGAAGCATTGAAAACTATTGAGGAACGCACTGGTAACGGTGCTTTAGAAACCTTTGAAAGAGCAGTGCGAAATGCAACGCCTCTAGTAGAAGTAAAAGCTCGGCGAGTAGGTGGAGCAACCTACCAAGTACCAATGGAAGTGCGTACAGAACGGGGCACTACCCTAGCACTGCGTTGGTTAGTCCAATATTCCCGGTCTAGACCAGGGCGGACAATGGCAAGCAAATTGGCAAATGAGTTAATGGATGCTGCCAATGAAACTGGCAATGCGATTCGGAAACGCGAAGAAACGCACCGGATGGCAGAAGCTAACAAAGCATTTGCCCACTATCGTTATTAAGTAGAAAAGCGATATATCGTATTGCTGAAGCGGTATATCGTGGATTTACACAAAAAGACGGTTTTCCGTAAAAGTATAGAATCTTAACAAAGAGTAATATACAAGATATCATGAGGCAAAAACTATAGGAGGTAGCTGTGGCACGCACGATCCCGCTAGATAAAGTACGCAACATTGGTATTGCGGCGCATATAGATGCGGGCAAAACAACAACCACAGAGAGAATATTATTTTACTCTGGGATAATTCATAAAATTGGCGAAGTTCATGAAGGAACTGCCGTCACAGACTGGATGGAGCAGGAGCGGGAGCGGGGAATTACCATTACTGCGGCTGCTATTAGTACCAGTTGGAAAGATCATCAAATTAACATTATCGATACTCCGGGTCACGTAGACTTCACAATTGAAGTTGAGCGTTCCATGCGCGTTTTAGATGGCGTAATCGCAGTATTTTGTTCTGTGGGCGGCGTGCAACCGCAGTCTGAGACAGTGTGGCGACAAGCAGAGCGCTACAAAGTACCTCGGATCGCCTTTGTCAATAAAATGGATCGCACCGGAGCGAACTTTTATAAAGTTCACGAGCAAATTCGCGATCGCTTGCGGGCGAATGCGATCGCTATTCAACTACCAATCGGCAGTGAAAACGACTTCCAAGGAATCGTTGACCTAGTAGGCCAACGTGCGTATATTTACGCCAACGACCAAGGAACCGATATCCAGGAAACCGATATCCCGGAAGAATTGCAAGCACAGGTAGACGAATTCCGCACCAAGCTCATAGAAGCGGCGGCGGAAACTGATGATGCTCTGATGGCTAAGTACTTCGAGGGGGTAGAACTTACAGAACAGGAAATTCGCACTGCTCTGCGTAAAGGCACAATTGCGGGGACGATTGTACCAGTACTTTGCGGTTCAGCATTCAAAAACAAAGGCGTGCAGTTGATGCTGGATGCCGTTGTCGATTACCTGCCAGCGCCAAGTGAAGTACCACCAATTCAAGGCTTACTGCCCAATGGCGATACTATTGAGCGGCGGGCTGATGACAACGAACCCCTAGCGGCTCTGGCGTTCAAAATTATGGCTGATCCTTACGGTCGCCTAACATTTGTTCGCGTTTATTCTGGTGTCCTGAAAAAGGGCAGCTACGTTCTCAACGCTAGTAAGAATAAAAAAGAACGGATTTCCCGCTTAGTTCTAATGAAAGCAGACGATCGGCAAGATGTCGATGAACTGCGAGCGGGTGATTTGGGAGCTGCTCTGGGATTGAAAGACACCTTGACAGGTGACACGATCTGTGATGAAGGATCGCCAGTAATTCTGGAATCCCTATTCATTCCTGAGCCTGTAATCTCGGTGGCGGTTGAACCCAAAACCAAGAACGACATGGACAAGTTGTCCAAAGCTCTGCAATCTCTCTCAGAAGAAGACCCCACCTTCCGCGTCCGCGTCGATCCCGAAACAAACCAAACCGTGATCGCCGGAATGGGAGAGCTACACCTAGAAATTCTAGTAGACCGGATGTTACGAGAATTCAAGGTGGAAGCGAATGTAGGTGCGCCACAAGTAGCTTACCGAGAAACAATTCGGAAAGCTGTGAATAAAGTTGACGGCAAATTCATCCGCCAGAGTGGTGGTAAAGGTCAATACGGTCACGTTGTGATCAATTTGGAGCCTGGAGAACCCGGTACTGGCTTTGAATTCGTCTCCAAAATTGCTGGCGGTACAGTACCTAAAGAGTACGTTGGTCCAGCAGAACAAGGAATGAAAGAAAGCTGCGAATCCGGTGTTCTAGCTGGATATCCGTTGATTGACGTTAAAGTGACGCTAATTGATGGGTCATACCACGATGTAGACTCTTCAGAAATGGCTTTCAAAATCGCTGGTTCAATGGCGATGAAAGAGGCTGTGCTGAAAGCTTCACCTGTCATCTTAGAGCCTATGATGAAAGTTGAGGTTGAAGTACCTGAAGACTATATGGGTAACGTCATTGGCGACCTCAACACCCGCCGAGGGCAGATTGAAAGCCAAAGCACCGAAAAGGGACTCGCTAAGGTAACATCTAAAGTTCCACTGGCGAGTATGTTTGGCTACGCCACTGATATCCGGTCAAAAACGCAAGGTCGGGGTACCTTCACGATGGAGTTCAGCCACTACGAAGAGGTGCCTCGGAGCGTAGCTGAAACTATCATTGCAAAAAGCAAAGGGAACGCTTAGTTAAAATAAGGAAATGAGGATTCATGGCACGCGCAAAGTTTGAAAGGAATAAACCCCACCTCAATATCGGTACTATTGGCCACGTTGACCACGGTAAAACCACGTTAACAGCAGCCATCACTATGACCTTGGCGGCTCTTGGTCAAGCTACAGCTAAAGGCTACGATCAAATCGATAACGCGCCAGAAGAAAAGGCACGGGGTATTACCATCAATACCGCTCACGTTGAGTATGAAACCGAAAGTCGGCATTATGCTCACGTAGACTGTCCAGGCCACGCTGACTATGTTAAGAACATGATCACTGGCGCTGCTCAGATGGATGGAGGTATCCTCGTAGTAGCTGCTACTGATGGCCCTATGCCCCAAACCCGTGAACACATTCTGTTAGCAAAACAGGTGGGCGTTCCCAGTCTGGTTGTATTCTTGAACAAAGAAGACTTGATGGATGACCCAGAACTCTTGGAACTAGTAGAACTAGAACTAAGAGAACTGTTAAGCAGCTATGATTTCCCTGGTGATGATATCCCCATTGTCAAAGGCTCTGGTCTGCAAGCTCTTGAAGCAATGACCAAGAATCCTAAGACCAAAAAAGGTGAAAATCCTTGGGTAGATAAAATCTACGACTTAATGGACGCTGTGGATTCTTTTATCCCCACTCCTGAGCGGGATATTGATAAGCCCTTCTTGATGGCAGTAGAAGATGTGTTCACGATCACAGGTCGTGGTACTGTGGCTACTGGACGGATTGAACGCGGGAAAGTTAAGGTTGGCGATACTGTCGAGCTAATTGGTCTGAAAGACACTCGTAGTACTGCCGTCACCGGGATTGAGATGTTCAAGAAGAGCCTCGACGAAGGTCTGGCTGGAGATAACGCGGGTGTACTACTGCGTGGTCTCAAGAAAGAAGATATCGAGCGCGGTATGGTAATAGCCAAACCAGGTTCAATTACACCTCACACTCAATTTGAAGGTGAAGTATACGTCCTAACAGAAAAAGAAGGTGGTCGTAAGACTCCATTTTTCGCTGGCTACCGTCCCCAGTTTTATGTACGGACAACCGATGTAACTGGTACTATCAAAGCCTATATCTCCGATGAAGGCAAAGAAGTAGAAATGGTGATGCCAGGCGATCGCATCAAGATGACAGTTGAATTGATCAACGCGATCGCTATTGAACAAGGAATGCGCTTCGCTATCCGCGAAGGTGGACGTACCATCGGTGCTGGTGTCGTCTCCAAAATTCTCAAATAGCACCTTTTGGCTCATAACAAAGGAGCAGAGATGGTATAATTCCTCTCTGCTCCTTTCTCTTCCCTCTATAAATAAGGTAATAGGTTACAGGGGACAGGTAATAGTTTTCTGTAACCTTTGCCCTGTAACCTTTAACCTGTAAATAATCCCCTAATTACGCAGAACCTGGAAAATTAAAGATGGCAACTCTACAGCAGCAAAAGATTAGAATTCGCTTACAAGCCTTTGATAGGCGCTTATTAGATACATCTTGCGAGAAGATTGTAGACACAGCTAACCGTACCAACGCTACAGCTATAGGCCCAATTCCTTTACCTACAAAACGCCGGATCTATTGTGTGCTGCGATCGCCCCACGTAGATAAAGATTCACGGGAACACTTTGAAACCCGTACTCATCGCCGGATTATTGACATTTATCAGCCTTCTTCTAAGACTATAGATGCCCTGATGAAATTGGATCTACCATCAGGTGTAGATATCGAAGTCAAACTTTAATTAATTATTAGTCATTGGTCATTGGTCATTGGTCATTTGCTAATAAACAAAAGACAAAGGACAACTGACTAGTGAAATTAGTATTAATATTTACATAGCCCTGAAGAAATATATCTCAGGGCTTTTATTTAGCTAGAAAACAAATGATAGAATATAGACAAAATACGGGAAAATCAGAGAAAAAGAAATTTTAAAGATTAAGTTTATACCAAGATAACAATGACATCATCTTCTAAAATTGCAGTTCGTGAACTACCTCTGTTCCCGTTACCCGAAGTAGTTCTGTTTCCTAGTAGACCATTACCTCTACACATCTTTGAATTTCGCTACCGAATCATGATGAACACGATTTTGGAGAGCGATCGCAGGTTCGGTGTTTTGATGTTCGATCCAGTCAAAGGTACAATTGCAAACACTGGCTGCTGTGCGGAAATCGTTCATCACCAAAGGCTGCCAGACGATCGAATCAAGGTGTTGACTTTAGGGCAGCAAAGATTTCGTGTATTAGAGTATGTTCGTGAAAAGCCATACCGGGTTGGCTTAGTTGAGTGGATTGAAGACCAAGCACCAACTAAAGATTTGCATCCTTTGTCTTCTGAGGTAGAACAACTACTGCGAGATGTTGTGCGTCTATCAGGTAAATTAACCGAACAAAATATCGAACTGCCAGAAGATTTGCCTGAGCTACCAACAGAACTATCTTATTGGGTAGCCAGTAATCTTTACGGTGTCGCCGCAGAGCAGCAATTATTGCTAGAAATGCAAGATACTGCAACTCGTCTAGAGCGGGAAGCAGAAATTTTAACTTCTACTCGTAATCATTTAGCAGCTCGCTCTGTTCTTAAAGACACGTTTAATGAAAAATGAGGAGTTAGGAGTTTAGGAGTTAGGAAAAATAACAAATAATACAAGATTGACAACTTATAATTTATATTCCCTAATTGATAACTCCTAACTTCTCAACTAAAAGCGCTGATAGGTAAAACATTGTAAGCGCCAAGAATTTTTAAAATCTCTGTGTGGATAGTTAATTCTGCTAAAGCAGATTGCATTTGTGCTTCTTTGACATCTGCTTCTAAATCCATGAAAAACAAGTATTCGCCTAGCGATCGCTTCGTCGGACGAGATTCGATTCGGTTGAGGTTAATTTCTAGTTGAGCAAAGATTTGCAAAGGTTTTACTAATGCTCCAGGTGTGTTGGCAGGCATACTAAAAGCCAGCGATGTGTGACTAGTAGGTGTTGTTGATGTCTGATATCCAGCATCTGCTTCACCCAGACTTACTACCCAAAAACGAGTACAGTTTTCTGGATAGTCGTTTATACCAGTGGCAAGTATGGGCAGTTTGTAAAGTTGAGCGGCTCTACTAGAAGCGATCGCAGCTGTTGTTGTTTCTTGCTCTAATCTCTGTAGTGCTTCGGTTGTAGAATTGCTGATAATAATCTGTACAGTCGGCAGAAACCGCTCTAACCATCCCTGACATTGTGCCAAAGCTTGCGGGTGAGAGTAAACAGTTTTAATTTTATCTAAGTTAGACGCACAAGAAATTAAGGTATGAACAATCGGTAATACTAAAGCTAACTGAATTTGCAAACTGTCTAACTGCCACAGTGTATCCAGTGTTGTGGTAACACTCCCTTCAATAGAATTTTCTACTGGCACAACAGCTAGGTGAGCTTTCCCATCAGCAACGGCACGCAGTGATTGTGGGATGGTGGGATATGGAGATAACGTAGCTTCAACTCCCGTACTTTTAGTCAACCAGTTGAGATAAAGAGCAGATGCTTGTTCTGTGTAAGTGCCGGGAGGCCCTAAATGTGCGATCGATAGAGTCATGTCTTTAGCCTTGATCTGCGAGTTTAATTGTGTAAACAGAGATTATAATATTTTGGGTTGAGCAAATATATCCAACATTTACTCTTAGTAAAAATTGTTATCTCACAATTTACGCACTAAACCAATAGACCGAAATATGTATCGAGGAAAACAAATTATTAAAATAAGTCTTTTAGCAGATAGATTTTCTGGCAGTTTTTTTACTAAATTGCTCTGAATATTTCAGAGCAATTATGTTAATTTTTAACCAACAAACAACTCATATTATTTACTTTTTGTCAAGAGTTAAATGTTAATCTTAGCCTTTTCAACGTGACTCATAAAATCTCTGATCTTTTCTCAGCGTTCTCTGTGCCTCTGCGGTTTAAAAGTATTTTTTTTAACCACGGAGGCGCAGAGGACACAGAGTAAAGAGCTTAAAGAGGAATTTATTTACCAAAATTTTTACCCACCTTGAAAGGTCTAATCTTAATCTATATTTGTTGAACTAAAGATAGTAATGAGCGTACCAAATTTTTGCTGATGGTGTATGGCTGATAAGCAATGATAATTTTGTAATTTCTAATAATCAGATTTAAGTTGTTAAAAAATATTAAAATTAAGAAACAGATATTTTTATTCGCTCATGGCTACCCGGTTTACTGCCTCTCAATCGGTTGAAATCGCTGTTCCAGAGCAGCCTATTCATATTCAGCACTACTTGCGTCAGCCCCAACGTCTGGTTAGGGCTTTGGCTGACAACACCCGAATTCAGCAGCTTTCTGAGGAAGTATTTCGCTTGAAAATGCGTCCGCTCACTTTTATGTCATTGAGTATTCAACCGACTGTAGACATGAGAGTTTGGGCAGAATCAAATGGAATAATTAATTTGCGATCGCTACGCTGTGAAATTCTGGGTTTCGAGTATATTAACCAGCGCTTTACTCTCAATTTAAAAGGGCATTTGTCTCCCAAAGAGTTTAGTACTGGTACTCGCTTGGAAGGAAGGGCTGATTTAGAAGTGCTGGTGGATTTACCACCGCCATTTTCTTTTACTCCTAAGCCGATTTTAGAAGCTACTGGTAATGGTTTGCTCAAAAGCGTGCTGTTGTCGGTTAAGCAACGATTATTAAATCAACTTTTGGCAGATTATCGCCACTGGGTAATATCACAAACTAAAGATAGAGAAATTGACAGTGATAATACTGAATTGCCAATCCTGAATGCTGAGTAATCATTTAATCACTCAGCGTTCGGTACTTTGATTTGGCAAGGACGGAAAGACTGACGATGTAGGGGCGATGGCCCGTATTGTTGCAAAGCCAGCAAATGCTTTTGGCTACCATAACCCTTGTTACGCTCTAGATTGTACATAGGGTATTTTAATGCTAGACGCATTACCAGATCGTCACGCCAAACCTTGGCAACAATACTAGCAGAGGCAATAACGAGCGATCGCTCATCCCCTTTAACTATTGTTTGTTGTGGCAAGAGCAAGTCTTTGATTGACTGATTGCCATCAACCAAGCAGAGTACAGGCTGTACCTTTAACTTCAGTACAGCCCGCTTCATTGCTAATAGTGTCGCTTGCAAAATATTTATCTTGTCAATTTCGGCAGTAGAAGCAAACCCAATTTTCCAGTCTATAGCCAGCCCACAAATTTGCTGTGCTAGCTGAGTTCTGCGAGAACTAGACAACTTTTTACTGTCTTTAATTTTAGCTGCCATCAATATTGGCAAAGCACGATCTGGTAGGATCACTGCTGCTGCTACCACTGGGCCAAATAGAGCGCCTCGCCCTACTTCATCAACGCCTGCAACCAATCCTGGAATCCCTGACAAGGTAGAAAACTCCAGCCAATTGGATTGTTCCAAGGGCGTTGGCGATGTTTCTACCATAAAACAAATTAATTATCCTCGATCGCTGAGGAGCGACGGCGGCGACGACGGCTAGCAGTGGCGGCACTGTTGGCATCAGTTTCATCTGCGATCGCATTGGTAGCACTGCTTGCATCCGTTTCATCTGCGATCGCATTGGTGGCACTGTTGGCATCAGTTTCATCTGCGATCGCGTTGACGGAAGCTTTCACAGACAAGATTTCCGAAGGATTGGCAGTCAACTCAGATGGTTCAGTTGTCTCTTCTATCAAAGATTTTTGTTCTGGCTCAATAACTTTTGGTATTGGTAACTTGGTTGCAATTACTTCAGGTGTTACTTTTTGGGCAATAGGTGATTCTGAAATGGATTCAGTTGGAGTCGTTCGTACTTGACCAGGCTGAATCACGTTAATAATCACAGACTTGGTATTTTTTACCTCTTGATCTAGCTTCACCAAAGGAGATATTCCCATCAAGGCAAACATATCTTGTTCTTGGAGGCTCATTTCTACAGTTCTAATTTCCGGTGGTTCTACCACTGGTTTAACTGGGTCTGCCTTGATAACTCTAGTGCGCTCTATTACAGTGCGCTCTACTCTTTCATTCCAACCTGGTTTACCAAGGGTGGGTGAGGGAATTTCTGGTGCAACTCCTAGTTCTGGTTCTATATCAAGGTCTAAATCTGGCTCGTTAGCAAAAGCTAGTGGATTGGCAATAACCCGAGATTCATCTTTCCCGTTTAACCCATTGATGCCAATTTTACTGCGGCGAGTGCGGGTACGACGCTTATTATCATTAAGTTCTTGATAACTAGGATGATTGAGCAGATTTAAGTTACTCGATTCTGAGTCGCCGTCAAATGCTTCCCCAAATCCATCATAAGTTTCTCGTGGTTCCGGGACGCGGGCAGATGGCTGACGGGGTTCTCCTCGGTGAGGTAAGGATACAAAACGCTCACGCTCTGGTGTTTCTGCTGGTATTGGTAATCGGTTTTCGATTTCTCCAGGCAGACGCACAGTATGTCCTAAACCGCCACAGGTGGGACAAGTTTCACCAAACAATTCATAAATATTTTGACCCTGACGTTTGCGGGTCAGTTCTACTAAACCCAGTTCGGTAAGTTGAGCAATCTGAGGACGAGCTTTGTCTGCTTTGAGTCCTTTATTAAAGTGTTCGAGAACTTGCAGTTGGTCGCGTCGTGATTCCATATCAATAAAATCAACGACGATCACCCCGGCGATATTCCGCAGACGCAACTGGCGAGCAATTTCTGTTGCAGCTTCGCAGTTTGTCCACAATACTGTTTCTCTAGCTGTTGCCGATCGCGTGAAGGAACCTGAGTTAACATCAATTACGGTTAATGCCTCCGTTGGCTCGATGACGATATAACCTCCCGAAGGTAGGTCTACTCTTGGTTTCAGGGCTTCTCGAATGGCAGCACTGATGCGGAAATACTCTAAAATTGGGGAGCGATCGCGGTGATGGTCAATCAACAATCCTTGCGGTGTTTGACCTCCACTCCAATTCTGCAAGTACTGCTTTACGCGCTTTAAACCAGTACTAGAATCTACGACAATCCGATTGACATCCGCGCCGTACATATCCCGCAATACGCGCTGAATGAAATCATCGTCTCGGTTGAGCAGTGCTGGGGCACGGGTAGAATGCGCTTCCTGTTGGATCGCCTCCCATTGCTTTTGCAGCAACTCCAAATCTTCCATAATCGCTTCTTCTGGTTTACCTTCGGCTTCTGTACGCACGAGCAAACCCATTCCCGCCGGTTTGACCAAAATCGCTAGTGCCCGCAAGCGGTTACGCTCACTTTCACTTTTAATTCGTCGGGATAGATTTACGCCCCTACCATAAGGCATCAGTACTACATAGCGTCCGGGTAAGGTGATATTACCTGTGAGCCTGGGCCCTTTCGTCCCCGTTGGCTCTTTCATTACTTGCACCAAAACTTTCTGCTGTGGTGCTAATAGTTCTGTAATGGCTGCGGCGGTACGCTTTAGCTTCAATGGCCCCAAGTCGGTGACGTGAATAAAACCGTTGCGCTCTGGGTCGCCAATATTCACAAAAGCCGCATCTATCCCAGGTAATACGTTTTCTACTACTCCTAAGTAGATATCACCTATTTGGTGATGACCTGTAGCAACAACGAGTTCCTGTATTTGATCTTCAGAAAAGACAGCAGCAATCTGATGCTGCTCCGCGATAATAATTTGTTTTGGCATTCAATTTCCTCAAAAATTGGCAGCACCAATAGGTCTGGAGGTTTGTTATCCCTTTGTTGCCCTTGCAACCCTCTAAAGGCGCTACTGATGATAAAAATCGCAAACCTGATGTTCTAAGTTAAATAGCTATTGGCGCTCTTAAGAGCGTTTTCACGGCGGATTATTCCAGAACGTCTGCATGTTTAGGCAATTAAATCAACCGTCTGTGGTTGATTTGCAATGCAATACTCTCAATAAAGAGAGTTCTGAGTTGAAAGTTCTGAATCCTGAGTGAGTTTTTAACTCAGGAAGCTTTTTTTGAGAGTAACCTACTGAAGTCGTTAAAAAAAAGAAACTATTTCTATTTTCCAATCCCCAGATTTATCCCGATTTGCGCGTCTCGTGAACGTCTGCAAACTGCTGTAACCGACAGAAGTTAATTACCCTGCGGTAACACCAAGGGCGAAAAACTCTACAAGAGTAATGCACTTAGTTCTTGGGCACTACTGTAATTAGACATTCAGCAGTTGTTTGAAAAGCATGGATTGAGAGAAGCTAACCGAGCCTGCTGTTAGTTATTGATTCACAAGGTAGCTATAGAGAGAGTGTGTGTTCTTTAATCTGCCTCAGTTTGTCTGGGATAAAATCCTAGAAGTTTCACTCTAATATCTTTGCTTTCGCCCCCTGAACACCAGGGTAGTGAACCAGCTAATTCAATGCAGCGCCAGAAAATTTCTCTTCACCCCATTCTAACGCAACCTTGCTAAAAATCAATTCTGACGATGTGCCATGTTAGGACAACTACTAGCAAGCTGACCTACAGGGATTATACCGTTAAAATTAGCCGATTGCGGTGGATGTGCAGGAGTTGAAATTCTCCACCAGCCACTGTCCCTAGCATAAACATGATTTGTTCAGGACGCAATAGAAAACCATCTTGGCGATAGCTACCTACATAACGGATAACAGATATAGATTCTGCAATGCTGTTGGGGGTTTCTACTAATTCCAGTTCAAATAAGCGATCGCGCAGATTTATTAACTGGCTCTTGCCTGACTTTGTTGTATGCTCGTACCAAAGTTCGTCTTTTGCTTTGATGGTGTCAATCCAGTCTTGCCATTGTACGGGTGTTGTTTCTTCAAGTGCTGCTACAGTAATTAAATATTCTGCGGTTTCTAGCAGTTGAGTAGCTGCCGGAGTTTTCAAATCTATCTGCTCCACATTATATATGGGTATGTCTGTGGGCATTTCCCGAACCAATTTTTCTCGAAAACTATCGATGTCTAGTGGTACAGTTAACTCAAAATCCGCAATTTCACCACTACTAGTAGCCCCTAGAGCCAAAGCCGTTGCTACACAAATTCGCGGCATTGGATGAAACCCACCAGTAAAAGCAATTGGTAAACCTGCTCGTCGCACAACTCGATCAAACAGACGGATTAAATCTAAGTGGCTTACCAAAGCCATATTACCCTGTTTTCCAAACCAAACTCTTAGTCTTTGCGCCTTAGTTGTGTTGGGGACAAACTCACCAGCAAATTGGGGGATAGCAGGTGATTCAATCACGACGTTATGGCCAAAATCGGTTCCACATACGCCACAGTGAGAACAACCTTCAAAAGAGCAGTCGGGGACAATTGCCGCTTCTAAGGCGCGTTGCAAGTCTTCTTTGAGCCACTTTTTATCAATCCCGGTATCAATATGATCCCAAGGTAGGGGAATGTCTAGGGAGTGGGGAGTTGGGAGTGGGGAGTGGGGAGTGAGGAATTGGCTATTTTCCGCATCTTCCGATCTGTTCTGCTCTTGTGCGTGAAACAAATTCCATTCGCCATTTTCTACTTGGCGGTATTTCCAGTCTAGATCGGCCCCGGCGATCGCATCTCCCCAAGCGCTAAAAGCTCGATCTAAATTTTCATACCAGGAATCCATTCCTGCGCCCAATTCCCAGGCGCGACGGACTACTTTGCTCAAATTGCGATCGCCTCGTCCCACAAAATCTTCCATTGCCGAAATGCGGACATCGGTAAAATTTACCTTCATTCCCTTCATTCGGCGGAATTCTTGCCGCAACAGGTTTTGTTTGCGCTTAAATTCAGTGGTAGAGACTGAGTGCCACTGGAATGGTGTATGGGGCTTGGGCGTAAAGTTGGAAATCGTCAGGTTAAAGTTCAGAGGTTTTCTGCTTTTGCCCCGACATTCTCGTTGTAGCCAGCTAACTGTTTCCGCTATGCCCAAAACATCAACATCCGTCTCACCTGGCAAGCCAATCATAAAATACAACTTGATTTTATCCCAGCCTTGCTCCCAAGCGGTTTTTACTCCCCGCAACAATTCTTCATTAGTCAAACCTTTATTTACGATGTCTCGCATCCGCTGAGTTCCAGCTTCTGGAGCAAAAGTCAGCCCACCTTGCCGCGTACCTCCCAGGATGTTGGCAATATTCTCATCAAATCTGTCTACCCGTTGGCTTGGTAGAGTCAGAGAAATATTTTCGTTTTTTAAGCGATTTTTGATTTCCATCCCCACTGCTGGTAGGGACAAATAATCAGAACAACTCAGAGATAGTAGGGAAAACTCATTGTAACCAGTTGCCCGCATTCCCTGTTCAATTGCTTCTACAACTTTATCGGGTTCTACATCCCGTGCTGGCCGAGTCAGCATTCCTGGTTGACAGAAGCGACAGCCACGAGTGCAACCACGCCGAATCTCAATAGTCAAACGGTCATGCACCGTTTCTACGTAGGGAACTAAGCCAATGGAATATGCTGGTATGGGAGTTGCAACCCGTCGCAGAATTCGTTTTGGTACGTCAGGGCGACAAGGGTGAACTGAGCCATCCTCTGCCATGTCGTAAAACTGGGGAACATATACGCCTGGTATCTGTGCCAAATCCAGTAATATATCTTGCCGACTTAATCCTGTTTGTTTGCCTTCTTCCAACACCAAACCAATTTCTGGCAGCAGTTCTTCTCCATCTCCAAGGGCGATAAAGTCGAAAAAGTCAGCGTAAGGCTCAGGATTCGATGTTGCTGTTTGCCCACCAGCAAAAATTAATGGAAACTGAGACTGGAGATTCGTAAATTCTCCCCCTGTTTGTTGGCGTTCTCTCCACGTCAAGGGAATTCCAGCCAAATCCAACATTTCTAGGATATTAGTTGCACCCAGTTCGTAACTGAGGCTAAAACCTAAAATATCGAATTCTGTGAGCGATCGCTTTGACTCTACCGCAAACAATGGCGTATTAGTTTCGCGTAGTTTGGCTGCCAGGTCTTTGCCTGGGAGGTAGGCGCGATCGCACAACTGACGCGGTTGGGCGTTCAAGATGTTGTATAGGATAATGTGCCCTAAATTGGATGCACCGACTTCATATACTTCCGGGTAGGTTAAGACCCAGCGTATTGCTGCCTTATCCCAATCTTTATGTACTGCTAAACGCTCATTACCAAGGTAACGCCCTGGTTTTAAGATATCCGATGTTATTAATTTTTCAACTGCAACAGCCACTGTGCTATCTTCTAGCTACCTTAATTACAGCTACCCAGACTTAACCTTAGCATTAAATTAGGTCTTATAACATAATTTATCGTTGTAACTTATAACTCCTTTACATAAAATCCATTCGTTACCTGAACCTTTGTATTTTTACATAAACTTATGTTGGAGTTAACTCAACTTCAGCATCCAATATTTCAAATACTCTATCGAGTTGCGTGAGTTCAAAAATAATTCTAATTGACGGAGCAACAGCGCAAAGTTGGAAACCCCTTCCTAAACTAAGAGCCAGCTTGTGTATAGATAACAATGCCATCAACCCAGCACTGTCTAACGATTCTACTGCTGTGAGGTCTACTACCAAGATGGAAATACCATTTTGTGCCAACGCTGTAGTCATATCTCGTTCAAATTCCAAGGCGTTTGTAGCATTCAAACAGCCTTGGGGACGAATGACTACAATCTTGGGATAATTAAGCACTGCTTGCATAGTTATATCCTATTGAGAATTATTGAAGCGTCAAGCTAAGGATTATTTGAACATAAACTCTATTCTGTTACATCGACCTTATGTCTTAGCTCTCTTTGCTAAATCTTTATTTCTTTAGTATCTCTGTTTAAAGATTGTTATAATTCCAGGTTAAAATGTGTTTATGTATACTTTTTTTTTATCTCAGTTCAAAAACAATCAACATAGACAGCCATAGAGCAAACCAATCATCAGTAACTATGCTGATAAAACTTGCTTAGTCTATAACTCAAGCTAATTTAGCCAAGTCTTAACGGTAAGTTAAATCTCCCACTTTAGCGTTGCTGATGGCATACGCCAGAGTTATAGCAAATTATCTATTTAACTAATTAAATGTGATCTATATCACAAGTAAGTTAGTATTTAGATCGCTTTTTATACTTAGATGTATCTGGGATAATTAGTATCATCTTACAGTTGGATTATTACTTATGAGAACTAAGTACGCTATTCGTAAATTGGTAGAAAAAGCTCTTGACATTAAAAAACTAACTCCTGAGATCGAAAATGAAATCAACTCAGAACTGACAGAACTGGGTTACATTTCTGACGTTGACTACGAAGCTCTGGAATTATTAATGTCGGAGATGGATGCTGGTAGAATTAAGTTGGTTCCTAGCTTCGGATATTCCTAAATGCTTGTGCATAGAGGTATATCAAGTGAATTTGATTAATACTGAAGTCATCAAAATTTCAAGTGGGTAAAACAAGTTTGAGTAAAGGCAGGTGGGATAACAAGGACGATATTATTTTTTGTATTTTTCCATGAGGTTGATTATTTAAATAACTTAAGGTGGCGTAAACTGTGCTGAAGACCCTCTACATTGTGCATTCTTAGTAAATTGCCATCAGTTCGCTAAACGCCTAGAAAAAATTCTGCTGGTGCTGAATTGTAAATACTGAGTACTGAGTCAAAAAAATTCAGCACTTGCAATTACTCACTATTGAACACTCACTCATTACTCAGCACGATCTTGATACGCTTGCCAAAGTTGGTGAATAAATTGATTGAGTTGCTGCTTTGCAGCTGAGTCAGGTTCAGTTTTTGGTTCTTTTGCTAAAACTTGGCTCAAGAAGGTAATTACTTCTGTGTCTAATGCTGGCCGAAATAAATTAGCAGGCCAAAGCAAGTCAGACGCATCTCGCAAATCGGTAATTAGCGGCGATTCTTGAATCAAAGTAACCATTAATAAAGGACGCACCCAGCACAACTGACGGGAAACTACAAATTGAATGACTTCTGCATACAGATTTTTGTCGCCATGCTCTAAAGACACAATTTGTCCTGGTTGAAGAAAATCTAGGCTAATGTTCATTATTATGCAGTTTGGGCAGGGGCAAGGATTGTTTTGCAGCTTCCTTAATTTTAAAAATGAAAATGCGCTACGTTTAAGGAAGCTTATGTAATATTAGAGTAGCACTCTCATGGCAACGATATCTTAGACATCTGCCTCAGAAGTAGCTATACAAACTAAGTAGAGCAGTTTTTCTACCATAGTATCTGAACAGAAATACTATAGAATAGGTAAATAACTGTTAAGCGATCGCTACACAGACACTTTGTAGTAGTGAATCAACAAGAAAAGAGCAAAGAGCCGTGTCAGTTGAAACTATTCAAAAGCCTTCCACAACCCGTAAGCTAGCGCCTCGGTATCGCGTTTTGCTCCATAACGACGAGTACAACTCGATGGAGCATGTTGTACAGTCACTAATAGCCACTGTACCTAGCCTTACCCAACCCCAAGCTGTGAGCATCATGATGGAAGCCCATACTAACGGGCTAGCTTTAGTCATCACTTGCGCCCTGGAACACGCTGAATTCTATTGCGAAACATTGATAAGTCACGGTTTAAGTAGCACGATTGAACCTGACGAATAGTGATTGGTCAATAATCAAGAGTCATAATCTGGAGTATTGACTACTGATTATTGACCTAATTTAATATGAAAAAAAACCTTGTCCGTCTAGCTGAACGCCCTGCCCCCATTAGGCTGGGTTGTTTTATTTTGAATTTAGCGCTGCTATGGTTGCCATTGGCTGCACCAATATACTTACTAGTACATGATTCAAACTTAGAAAGTATATTGACATTGGTATTGTTATATGCGATATTTATTTTTCTCCTGAGACTATGGGGTAAATATGTCTACCAGCAGCCCCAAATTCTGCAACATTATGGCTTAGAATTCACTCGACAAAATGGTGTCGATTTGTTGCGTGGCTTGGCTATAGGGGTAATTAATATTCTGATACTTTTTGGGGTAGAAAGTTTATTGGGTTGGTTGGTGTGGCAACAACCGAAAGTTTTTTTGCTGAAAGTTGTTTTAGAGGGTTCACTTGTTGGCTTAGGTGTTGGATTTGCTGAGGAATTGTTATTCCGAGGCTGGTTGCTAGATGAATTACAACGAGATTACAGTCCGCGTGTGGCACTGTGGACAGATGCAATTGCGTTTGCTACATTGCACTTTATTAAACCCTTGGAGGCAATTATTCATACACTGCCACAATTTCCAGCTTTAGTACTGCTGGGGTTAACGCAGGTATGGGGAAAGCGTTGGCGGAGGGGACGCTTGGGTTTACCAATTGGTTTGCATGGTGGTTTAGTTTGGGGTTACTACATTATTAATGTAGGTAAATTAGTGAAATATTCTGGTGAAGTTCCTGATTGGGTAACTGGTGTGAATAATAATCCCCTGCAAGGAGTAATGGGGGTGTTGTTAATGAGTGTACTAGCTTTGGGGATACGAGGGCGAACTGAGCGATCGCGTCATATATGAAAATCAAAATATTAATCGTATCAGCTATTTTTTTATGAGAAATCAGCAAACAGATAGTGATTTCTGGATGCAGTGGGTATTAGCAAATGCTATTAGCTTCTGTGTAGGTCTTCTTTACTTTCCATTTATTTTTCCATTTAATTTTTTTACTTCATTAGTGCCGGGTCTAGCCCAATGGTTAATGTTAAGAAAGCAAATTAGTGGACTCAGCAGATGGTGGATATTAACTAATGTTATTGGTATTATCATATATGGATTCATGGGTGGAAAACTACAAATTTACGGTAGCTTTAGTGATTTGTGTTATTATCTCAACACACATAGTTCTAATATGTGTGCAGTATTGTCTTACTCCATCAGTGGATTTTTCGGGGGATTTATCACTGGAGTGCAGCAGTGGTTCTTGTTAAGAAGATATGTTTCTTTATCTCATCTGCGGACAAGTTGGATATTAGCTAACACTCTCGGCTGGAGTTTGGGTGGTTTAATAGGTAGTATCACATTATTCAAAACTCTTTTTACTGTCTATTTTGTTATAGGATTACTTGCTTATGGATTATTATTTGGTATGCTTAACGGAGTTATTACAGGAGTGTTTTTAATTAAAATTATCAAGCACAACAATAGATCAGTAACATGAGCCAAGTGATAAAGTTACGCGAAGGCTTTCTCCTTTTTAATAATTTTTTATTTTTTAATATTATTTTAATTAAGTTGCTTGTCGCTGGATGTGCTGAGATATATTCACCAGGTGATGAACCACAATATGAGAAAATTGCAGAAGATAATATTATATCTATGATTCAGAATCAAAAAAACTATTTTTCAACCCATAAAACTTTCCTGAAACCACTTGATAAACCATTAAAATCAAATTCATCTTTTTTCAAAGCTGAAAAATGTTATGGTTACTACACTAAAACTATTCCTGAAATTAATGGTAAATCAACTGTAAACGGTATTTATATTTATGCAAGACAGGAAGCATGTGGTGGCAATTGGGGCATAGATTTGAGTTCTTATGTTGGTGGTGTTTTTGTCGTTCCTATTATTGATACTAAAGAAATAAAAGTGGTAAGTATCGTATGTAAAAGTACTGGGCCAGGATATGCACCCTTAAACCATCGACCATACTATACAAATGGTTTAGTAGATTGCCCTCGTGAAGCCAATAAAGTATATTTAGAAACTGAATTTTTTAAGAATAAAAATAATGACACAATCCAACACAATTAAACAGCAGCGATATTATTATTGTTTTTTTATATCTACAATACTTTGATCCTAGTAAATCAGATGTTGAATAGACAAAATCATGAAAAGTTCCAAATCCAATGGATAATTACAAATACCGTTAGTTGTTTTTTATCTTTTTTAATCTGGTTAATTGTAGGATTAGTGAGGGATAATGTTAAACCAGATTTAGACTATTGGTTAAAGAATACTATATATCTTATTAGTTTTTTTTCCCCTGGTGTTGTAATTGGACTATCACAGTGGTTACTACTTCTAAAAAAGATTCCCATGATAAGTTGGTTATGGATACTATCGAATGTACCCGGATTGTATTTAGGTTTCATCTCTACATTTGTAGCTTGTAGTTTTACTCTACTATTTATTATTAATTTTTTACAAGGTACTCATGAACTAACACAGGGATTTTTAATAGGCAGTATAGGAGGTGCGATTGGAGGTGCTGTAGGAGGAATTATTACTGGAATAATTCAACATCTTTTAATTAGAAAGAATTTTTCTGTAAATTACTTGTGGATAATCACTAGTACTGTAAGTTGGTCTATAAGTTGGAGTCTAGGTTGGACTGTAGTATGTATAGGCTCTCCTATTTTTAATGCAATAGGTTCTTTTTTCGGTATTATAACATCATCTGAAGCAAGCTTTATGTTTGGTCTTCCATTGCCTGTTTTTGGGATTATTTTTGGTTTTGTAAATGCAATTATTACAGGAAAACTACTGGTTCGGTTATTGAGACAATCTAGGCAACCCCAACAAACGCATCGATAAGATTACTGACTAATGGAAGAGAAAGCAACTTGATCTCCAGAAGATGCTATTTGAGCTATGGTATTCTGGGCAGTTGTAGATAATCGGGAATCGCCAAAAATGTACCAGATGACTGCATGGGTGTCAGCTACAGCACGCAGCATCAAATATCCTCCCGTGGAAAACTAGCCCACTCTTCACTACGGGCTGTATCAATTTCCACTGCGGAAGGTACTTTTCCCAAATCCGCACACAGTCCCCACAATGATTTGCTCTTAACGATAGATGATTGATCTGTTAACTCGCATTCTATATCAGCAGCAATTTGCTGGATCAAACGTACCTTGTCCACGGTTAAAAGTTGCTTTGCTAGTCTGAGAACTTCTTTTAGGCTCACAAATTTTCACCTGCTTCATCTGCGAAAATTTTAACAATAGCTAATCTTTACGCAAGGGTTTCAACCACAGTACCCACCAAACACGCCTTATTCAAATTAACACCGCTCAAATTTGCACCTTCTAACTCTGCACAGAGTAAATTCGCTCCTGAAAAATTCGCTCCCGCCAAATTCGCCCCCCGCAAGTCAGCTTCTTCCAGGTTTGCTTCACTCAACAAAGCCCCTTGCAAATCGGCGCGACTCAAATCTGCACCTTTGAGATTTGCCCCAGTTAGGTTTGCACCACGCAAGTCAGCACCGCGCAAGTCTACGCCTTGCAAGTTCACATTCATCAAATTGGCACCACTCAAGAAAGCACCCACCAATGATACATCACTGAGTCTTGCTCCCATCAAGTTAGCGCCACGCAAATTGCTACCCCGCAAGTCAGCGCCGGTTAAATCCGCTTGCATCAGGTTTGCTCCCATCAAATTCGCCCGCAAGTCAGTTTCTTGGAGGTTCGCCCCCATTAAATTCGCCCCTTCCAAATGCCCACCTTGGAGTTTGGAAGCAGCAAAATTAGTGCCGACAAGGTTAGCACCAGCAAGATTAATCCGGCTTAAATCTAGTCGAGAGAGTTCCTCGTCTTCTAAATTTGCTCCTGGAAGTTGTTTGAGTTTTCCTAATTTAATGGCTTCAATATTCATCGAAATTTGTGGGTAGAAACCCCGTGCTTCTAGCACGGCTTTACAGGGAATGTGTTAAAATGTGAGATATGGAAAAAGCCTACCGCTACCGTTTTTACCCAACTGCCGAACAAGAATCCCTATTGCGTCGAACAATTGGTTGTGTGCGGTTGGTGTTTAACCGAGCATTGGCTGCAAGAACCGAGGCTTGGTATGAGAGGCAAGAGCGAGTTGATTACGTTCAAACAAGCGCCATGTTGACGCAATGGAAAAAACTTGAAGACCTCCAATTTTTGAATGAGGTAAGTTGTGTGCCATTGCAGCAAGGATTGAGACATCTGCAAACTGCGTTTACTAACTTCTTTGCAAGTAAGGCGAAATACCCTAATTTTAAGAAGAAGCGTAACGGTGGCGGCGCAGAATTTACCAAATCTGCTTTCAAATGGAAGGATAGACAAGTCTACTTGGCAAAGTGTTCTCAAAGCTTGCCAATTAAATGGTCTAGACAACTTCCTATCGGGTGTGAACCTACAACTATCACAGTTAAAGTTGACCCATCTGGACGCTGGTTTGTCAGTTTGCGCCTTGATGCTCCGACCGACGAAAAACTGCAACCAATTGATAATTCTGTGGGCTTGGATGTAGGAATCAGCAGCCTTGTAACCCTGAGTACAGGTGAAAAGATTGCCAACCCCAAAGCGTTTGATAAGCATTATCAAAAACTGAGGAAAGCACAGAAGACTTTGAGCCGTAAGCAAAAAGCCTCTCGCAATAGAGATAAAGCTCGGCTCAAAGTTGCTCAGATTCAAGCTAGGATTTCTGATTCTCGAAAAGACCATTTGCACAAGCTGACAACCCGACTGGTACGTGAAAACCAAACGATTGCTGTCGAAGATTTGCAAGTTTTGAACATGGTCAAAAATCACAAACTTGCCCGTGCTATCAGTGATGCTAGTTGGGGCGAGTTGGTGAGACAACTGGAGTATAAAGCTAAGTGGTATGGTCGAAATTTGGTCAAGATTGACCGATGGTTTCCTAGCTCTAAGCGTTGTGGAAACTGTGGACATATCCTTGATAAGTTGCCATTGAGTGTACGAGAGTGGGATTGCCCTAACTGTGGGGTACACCACGACCGGGACATCAACGCTAGTCGTAACATTTTGGCGGTGGGACACACCGTTGCAGTCTGTGGAGCGAACATAAGACCTGATGGACATAAGTCTAAAGGGCAGTTGCAAAATACCCGAAAGGGAAGGAAACAGAAACCTAAATCGTGAGGTTTTAGGAATCACCGTGGCTTCAGCCCGGTGAGAATGTCAAGTAAAGTAACTACCAATCTGCTCACTTATCTTGCTGTGACTGTCCCATTGGGAATCAAGTAGCCAAACGCCGGCGCTGAATTTGGGTGTCATCAAGGGCAAGTCGAGTCCCTGTTGTAAACCCATAACTAATAAAGCTAGGGTATCTACAAGTTTAGGGTCAAAACGGATAGATTCTTGCTGTTTGCACTCGTCTAAAGATTGAGTAAATATTTCTTGGCGACTCTGATTTGACAATTTTCGCTGATTGACTCGCCACTGAAAGTCTGCCAATAATGCCAAAATTCTCGACTCTAGGGGAATTTCATCTCCAGCTAAACCTGCTGGTTCTCCTAAACCATTCCACCACTCGGTTTGGTGAGTGATAATTTGGGCAACTGCTCGCAGTCGTGGCATGGTTCGCAATACTTGCGCCCCTGGTATTAAAGGACAACTAGGAGCATCTTCTTGGTAACGTGTCGGTATATTATCAGAAGTCAGGACACTTTCGGCATTTTGTAATGGATCTATGCGATGTAACAAAGCCGCTAGCCGCAATCTCTTAATTTGCCATGCGGGAAGATCCAAAAGCTGGGCGATCGCTTCGGCAAGAACTACTACCTCCGCAGCCGCCATTGGATTGTTGACATCTGCCATATCCATCAGTTGCGCCATTCGCAAAAAGGCTTGGATTTCATTAGAAACCAAGTTGCGATCTAAGGTTTGTTTCTGAAGCGCTATTGGGATGGATAAATTATCTTGTCCAGTCTGGAGGTAATCTACTACACGGGAGACAACTGCACCTAAATTTTGGGATCTGTCCATTGACGGTACAATTTGCTGCTTATCGGCTGTGAGTTTTTCTGCCAGTTCTGGGTTGTATTTTTTGATGTGAGCGATCGCTATTTCTGCTGTCTCTTGCACTAACTCCGGCTCAAATGTCCACAAACCATAAAATTTCCGCTCTAAGTCTGATGTCGGTACGCCAGTGCTACCATAATCAGCTTCTGATAATTCTTGACAAATTACCATTGCTGTGTATTTGGTCGATAAAATAATTAAGTGCCACTCCTGCGCTACTGCATCGACTGGATCTAATGCTACTAAGTCTACATTGGGTAGCTGACTGGTAGGATGTTCATCAAAGCCGGATTCAGAGGCGGCCATGATGGCAATTTGGCGACTGTGCTGGGCGATGTCTGCATATCGTTCAGCTTCTTGGAGATACCATTTCCCCTGTTGAAAGGCTGTGATTACTAAGGGTTTACCGTCGTCGGTTAAGATATGGTCTTCTAGAGCGTGGCACAGGGCAACTAGGGTATTTTTATAGTAAACACCGAATCGAATTGGCCTGGTGGTATGGCGATGGGCTGTTTCTAGCTGTTGTAAGATTGAACCTTCTAACATGGGATTTGGGAAAAATAACCGCAGAGGCGCAGAGGACACAGAGGAGGAGAGGAGGAGAAATTCAGTTTTTTAGGATATACCCGCTAACTGTTTTTCTTTCGTCTCTATTGGTGCGGAAAGTGCTGCTTCTAAGTCGGCACAACCTAGTTTTTCTTCTAATATTTTCATGACTTCGCGTCCGAAATCGTTGGGGTTTTGTTGCCAAGCTTGCAAGCAGACTTCGCCGAAGAATGAACCAAGGGGTTCGGGATTCCAAAGGAGTTTTTTGGCTGTCCACGGCATCAAACTCATCGGATCGTATCCTGGTTTAAGGATGCCTTCTTTGAAAGCGTATTCTTCTAAATGTGTATGGGGTTGCAGTCCAATAAAGAAGATAGCAGGTTCAACTTTATCAGCACCGAAAATTCGTTCTAGTTCGCGGTGGTAAGCGATGGTTTGGCGGATGGTTTCGGGACGTTCGTCAATGACGTTAAAGGAGTAGTTGACGGAAACTAAGTCGTTGAAACCAGCTGCTTTTAAGTCACGGCAGTTTTGCAAGACGGTTCGCAGGTTGTACCCCATCCGCATTTTCCGCACGAGTTCTTGAGAACCACTGGTAATGCCGATTTCAAAGTAGTTCATCCCGGTTTTCGCCATCAAGTCGCACAACTCTGGTGTCAAATTGTCGGCTCTGATATATGCTGCCCAGTGGATATCTGTCATACCAGAATCGACGATTTTTTGCAATAGTTCTATGGCATCGTCGATAAATTTTCGGGCTGGGATGAATTGGGCATCGGTAAACCAGAAATTGCGAATGCCGCGATCGTATAATTGGCGAATCTCAGCAACTACTTCATCTGCTGGGTTGATGCGTACTTGTTTACCTTCAACAACCGTATACACGCAATAACAACAGTTATGGGGACAACCACGTTTAGTTTGTACACCTATATAAAAGTCTTCCTCTTGCAGGTAAAAGTTAAATTCCGGCCAGATGGTTTCGATATAGTCGTAGTTACAAGCTGTTTTTTCTAGTGGGGTAGGTTGTTCGTGAATTAGCCGTTCCCGTGGTTGAGTTTCTCCCGCAACATAACAGCGTTCATCTCGAAAATCTTTGCCATTTAAAAGTTTTTCCAGCAGGGTTTCACCCTCACCAACAGAAATAATTGTCCCTTTGGGTAAACTTTTACCCAATTGTTCGTAAAATACGCTAACTGCACCGCCACCTACAACTACGCGGGCATTAGAATTATATTTTTGGGCACGCTTTAAACCGCGTTTGATTAAGCCCTGATTTCGCCATAACTCTACATAGTAAGCGATGAAAATTCGTAACCCGCCGAACCCTCCACGTAGTTTTAATAGAGGATTCTTGGCGTAGTAAAATTCAAAGGCGTTTTGCAGAGGGTTGCCACCACGTCCACCAACTGGGGCATAAATTTGAATATCCCGCCAAGAAAATACTAGCAGTGTCGGTTTAAATTCATCAATACAGCGATCCAAAGCCGAATTGTAATCTAAGGGTGGCACTGTTCCTAAATCAAAGATGCGCTGTTCAATATTAGGAAACTGCTTATGGACATGATCGCTCAGGTAGACAACCCCAATAGGAAAGATAGGGTTACAAGGAAGGCGAACGTAAAGAATTCGATTTTCCATTATCTGTGTTTTGACTTCCATCTTGCCAATCTTTGGAGAAAGCGAGAAAAACATCCAGTTTTAAAGTGTGTGTTTGTCTTATTTGGTTTTACTTATCAAAATCGCACTTGACATTTCATTTAATTGCTGGTATTGAAAAACTAATGTTAGCAATTGCAGGAAACGCTAAAATTTCTATGCATAAAACATACATAGAATCTTATAGATAGGCTTTATGAAGATATTTTTCATATAGCTTTACCATAACATTGACTTTATTCATTAAGCGATGATCCCAGTCTATTAATTCTGGGATAGATAAAACGGCAAAATTCACTTCCTCGCTAGGCCAAAAGCAAAGGGATCGTCGTCTTATCTACCTTAAGAGAATTCAAGCTTTAATATGAGGAAAAAATATCAAAATATTTTAGGTGTAGTGTATAATTCCGAAAAAGGCATAAAAAATTACAAAGTTTTCACAACTAAGAATATATCTTTAGACATAAATAACCTACAAGGACTCAGTTGGTATTCACAGTTACAGCAACTGGGGATCAGTGAATGCTAGGCTTGGCTAGTGTAATGTAAAATTGTGGCGTAAAGCTCCTCAGCAGTTATGGCTCAAATATTAGATCCTCTACCACCTGAGCAATCGGGAAAAATTCTCTGCTGCTACATTAATGCCACGAGCAAAATACAGGTAGCTCGCATCTGTAATATTCCCAACTGGTACTTTGAAAGGGTTGTTTTCCCTGGACAACGTTTAGTTTTTGAAGCTCCGCGAAAAGGCCAAGTGGAGATTCATACAGGGATGATGGCAAGTGCAATTTTATCAGATAAGATTCCGTGCGATCGCCTAATGCTCGACGAAACTAGTACCGATGAGTTCGATACAGACTCATCATTTGGCAAAGACCCTATTAATACCAAGTCATTGGTGCAGCAAATTAATACAAAAACCGGAGATACTACAAAACCTTTACAAATGGCTGGTTTAGCATCTGTTGATTGATTAAAAAAATTTAGCTAAATTTAAGGGTTGCTGAATTCGGCAGCCCTTTTTATTGGTCATTTGTCATTGGCATTCTCCCGCGTCTCCCCACTCTCATCTACAATCATTCTTATGAATCTGCCTTCGTTTCTTTGGTTGTGGAAAATAGCGGCCTGGTCGATGGGGTTGTCCTTGCTGGCATATCTGATGTTAGCAATTACCGGCGTTTGGATGTTTCGAGCGAGAACTTCGCAGCAATTTCCTTTTACGCCATTTCTGGGCGGAAATAGGGAGGTGCGATCGCTCCACTACTTAATGGGCATCAGCATGGTAAGTTTAGTGCTACTATTGCTAGCTATCGGTATTGTTGGCACTTTAGGGCACTTTGGTTCTTTAGGTCACTCGTCACACTTGCTAGCTGGATTGATTGTAGTAGCATTAGTTTTGCTCTCTGCTTTCAGTGCCACCCAAATTAGTGCCGGACGACCTTGGGCTAGACCCTTACACATCGGCGTGAATATTATTTTGTTTATAGGATTTGCCTGGGTGTCACTGACTGGTTGGATTGTAGTGCAAAAGTATTTACCCTAAAAAATTAACGCGATGTACAACTTATCCTTAGAACCCCACTTCCATTCCTCTCCCCCACAGGGAGAGAGGCTTTGATTCTTGCTCCCCTTCCCTACAAGGGAAGGGGTTGGGGGTTAGGTCTGAGAGAAAGTTGCACACGGCGTTAATTACGAATTACGAATTGTTATTGTGTGCAACAACCAAGCTAAGACATAGACCTACCTTACAATGAAGAAAAGCATTGTAATTGAGCCGTGACAGCAAATTCAGCCAATATATCAGCTTCTATCTTTCGTTTGTCTCCTTTGATTCGGATAACTTTGCTGAGTCTATACATAGCACTCACAGTTCCATTACCCTTTTTATCGCAGGTAACAGCCGCACCCGTACCTCCAGAATTTTTGTGGATAGCGATTGGCATCGGCTTAATTGCCTTATACGCCGTCTTAACTGAACAAGTAATCGTAGATGACCAGGGAATTCAGGTTACTTACCCCGCCTGGGTACCTCGCTTTTTTCGTAAAGGCTGGTTTTTACCTTGGTCAGAGGTAAAAGAGTTAAAACCCCGCACCACTGGTCAAGGAGGGTTAGTTTATTACTTCCTCAGCCAGGATGGGAAAGCTTATTTACTACCCATGCGTGTATCTGGATTTGCCCGTTTCGTGCAAATTGTCCAAGCCAAGACAGGCATTGATACTACAGATGTTCGCCCTTTAGCACAGCCGTGGATGTACCTGATTTTACTAGGATTCACACTGCTGCTACTATTGGTCGATGGCTGGGCGATCGCTACAGCCTTAACTACTACACAATTAACTTAAAATTGGGAATGGGGCATTGGGCATTGGGCATTGGTTATTTCCCCCCCCATCTCCCTCATCTCCCTCATCTCCCCCATCTCCCTCATCTCCCCATTCCCCTTGAATAAGGTAACACTCAGGCTAGAGCAAGTTAATCTATTTACAAAGCTGAAAACTCAACTCCCAGGCAATCAGCAAGGATATCCCATATTGCAGGATATTGACTTGGAGGTATTTCAGAGCGATCGCATTGCCATTGTAGGGCCAGTAGGCGCAGGTAAAACTTCGTTATTACGCCTCATCAACCGCCTAATTGAACCCAGCAGTGGCAAAATCTATCTAGAAAATCAAGAATATCGCCAAATACCTGTCATCCAGCTACGCCAGACAGTGACACTTGTATTGCAAGAGTCAAAGCTGTTAGGGATGACAGTTCAGCAAACCTTGGCTTATCCTTTAGTTTTGCGTGGCTTGCCCAAGGAGACAATTCAGCAACGAATCAGTTATTGGATAGAACAACTGCACATTCCCAATGAATGGTTAGGGCGAACAGAGGTACAACTTTCTGCGGGACAACGACAACTAATAGCGATCGCTCGTGCCTTACTCATCCAGCCTAAAATATTATTATTAGACGAGCCAACCTCTGCCCTTGATGCAGGTACAGCATCTCATCTCATGCAAGTCTTAATCCAGTTGAGTCAAACTCATCAAACCACAATTCTGATGGTAAATCACCAACTGGAACTTGCTCAAATGTTTTGTACTAAGTTATTACACCTACAACAAGGTCATTTATCCGCAAATCAAACAGTCTCTCAAATAAACTGGCTTGAATTACGAGAAAGCCTAATTCAAGCAGAAACTCAAGACGATTTTAGATTTTAGATTTTGGATTTTAGATTTTGAACTGGTCAGGAGATAGAAGTAAAGAGTTCTTATCTTACTTCCCAATGCCCAATGCCCAATCCCCAATGCCCAATCCCCAATGCCCAATGCCCAATGCTCAATGCCCAATGCCCAATGCCCAATCAAACTTGACTAGTAAGTGTCGAACGTTGATTACTAAATCTTTCTCTAGCTAACTTTGTTGTTTGTGATTGTGAAATATTAGTATTCAAAATTTCCATGTTAAAACGGTATCCTACATTGCGGATAGTTTGAATCAAGTTCGGTTGACGAGGGTCAAGTTCAACCTTTTTCCGCAACGACAAAACGTGAGTATCAATGGTACGAGGGTTATCGATAGCATCAGGCCAAGCACGACGCAGCAATTCCGACCTACTCAGAGGTACTCCCCCAGCTTGTGCCAAAACGTACAACAAACTGAATTCTTGAGGAGTTAAATCGATAAACTCACCCTGGAAGCGGACACGGCGCTGAACTAAGTCGATTTGCAAAGTGCCATAATCCAAATAAGCTGGTGCAGTAGGTGTGCGTTTCCGACGAATCAGCGCCTCTACCCGTGCTAAAAACTCTTGCATACCAAAAGGTTTGCTCAGGTAATCATCTGCACCCGCCTTTAAACCTGCGACAATATCACCTTCACTATTACCGGCAGATAGCATTAAGATTAGAGGCTGCTCCTGACGATGCAACCAACGACAAAATTCAATGCCATCGCCATCAGGCAAGTCTGCATCTAATACTACCAGTGTTGGTTGATGGCTTAAAAATACTTCCCTTGCTTGATAAATACTAGCAGCTTGATGCACGCGGTATTCTAGCTGTTGCAAGTGCCAACCCAACAACGACCTCAGATGGGGATTCCCCTCAATGATTTCTATACAAACCGAACCCACAGCGGCAAGACCCCTTAGCGTCTGATGACTTTCAAAGTAACAAGCCCGTCACTAAGGTTTTGTAGCCTTTGTTACTTCAATTGCTATTAGCTTTACATTTCCTCATAAAAAGCGTAGCAATATCTTTAATTTATGCCTTCCCGAAAGGCAATTAGAAATATTATTAAATTTTTATTAAATTTATCTGCAGTGTTGTTATACTTATCAAAAATTCTTCTGGCTTAACATTCTGCTTCTACATGGTGTAATACGGCAAACATCTAAAATTCAATCAGCTAAGAGTTAATGCAACAGCTTTTTAACCTGATGGGAGTAGATTTTTCCGCAAAAATTAGTGCCTATATCCAAGAACATAACACCAATACAATTAGGCTATTAACTATGAAAATCAGAAAAATAATTTACCAAAAAACCAGAATCAATGTTTTCTGGAATAGGATTAAAGTAGCTTGTAGCTGCTATGAGGGTACTACCCAAAGTAGATGTGTTGACTTTGAGTTAATGCCAAAGTGAAATTACACTTCACATTTGAGCGTGAATCATTTACAATTCTCATTCCAAGAGATTAATACAGCAGTTATGCTCCAAGACACACAAACCATCCGCTATTACCAAAGACTCACCGACGCCTTCGTCGAGTTATGGAATCGCGGTTATCGCACGGATGATATGCGGATGTATTTGGATGGATACCTAGCCGCACTGCGACATAGCAACGTCATTGAACCTTATCTGATTCATCGCCTAGAAGAGGAAGCCAGCCGCTACTTGTACGATGGATCAAATTTTGCAGTGCCGCAACCACAGCCACAACCCGATTATCGTTGATTAACGCAGACAATCTTAGCATATTATCTGTATTGGTCAATACTTTTCCGTGGTGTGAGATTTTGGAGATATTGTATTGATTAAACGCATCCCCTCAGTCTTATATTGGTTTTCTCAATACGACTGAGGGGATTGTTGATTAGGTATGAAATTAAGCCAACCATAGATAAAGTATTTTTATTTTTGTCAGCAGCCTATTAAAAAACCTTGAAAGAGGAGATATTATTTCTCTCCCCTTTCAAGGACATTAAAACGGCATATTGCCTTGATTGCGTAAAGAGAGATTAGGAAGCTAGTGCTACTTCTACCTTTTGCTGCAATTCACCTTTTTGGTACAGTTCAATCAAGATGTCAGAACCGCCAAGAAATTCACCATTGATATAGACTTGGGGAATTGTTGGCCAGTTAGAGTATTCTTTAATTCCTTGACGGATTTCAGAGTCTGATAGAACATCAACCGTCTCAAAAGGAACTCCCAAGGTGTTGAGAATCTGCACAACGTTGTTGGAGAAACCACACTGGGGCATTAACTTGTTTCCCTTCATGAAAACTACAATTTTGTTCTCTTGTAGCAAATTATCAATTTTCTCTTTGAGTTCTGGTGTCATGGTATTTGTGTTTCCTATGTTACATCCAACGATGACGAGTGAAGAATTAGAAATTTTTAACAGACGCGATTATCGGATCTCCTGTACAGACGCGATTCACCGCGTCTCTTAGGAACTTGCTGTTGCTTGCCAAGTTTCGGGAGTGTATGTTTTTACTGCCAAGGCATGAATCGCTTCAGTTGACATAGCTTGACCCAACGCACCATACACTAACTGGTGCTGTTGCACTAGTCCTTTACCTGCAAAGTGCGATGAAACTACTGTTACTTGATAGTGGTCGCCGCCACCAGTCAAGTCTTGCACTTGAACTTGTGCGTCTGGCAGTTCCGCCTTGATCATTGCCTCAACCTGCTGCGGACTAATCATCGCTATTCCTGAAAAAACTTACTTTTCTATTATTAACAGATATAGAGCAAAAGCCTGTGCCAACTTCAGATGTTTGGCAAGACTGGAGACAAATACGCCTTTGAGGTAGATTTTTGAGAAGCTTGGGTCAAAGCTACGGCAGATAATCACATCCTAGCACTGGGGCGTTCCAAGGTGCTGCTCTCCTTGAGAAGGATTTGAAATGGCTGGGATATCAAGAAAAACACCTAACGCCAATTTAATTTATTTTTTTGGGGATGAGGAAGATGGACTACCACCTTCTCTAGGATAGGGAGAATCAACAAAACCCAACTCAAACAACTGTTTATAGGCTTTCTTGCCTAAATCTCGTGTCGGGTTTTGACTCTTAATTATTTGAACCAACAATGGCACAGCTAATTCTGGCTGATTTTGTGCCCGATGTACTAATGCTAGCTGAAAAGTGGCTTCATCTCGCTTTTGGGCTGTTAAGAGAGCTTTTTGACGCTGAGAATCAGAAACTCTATTGTCAATTCCCGAAAAGCTAGAGTTTAACTCTTGATAAAAATTAGATAGCTGATTATAAACCTGACGTGCTTCTTGTAGTTTTTTAGCAGCTAAAGGATAGTTTTGAGCAGAAACGGCTTGGTCTGCCTCTTTTACTAAGCGATCGCCACCTTCAATGCTCAAAAGGCTGTTACTTTGGGTTATGGGACGCAGGTTATTGGGATCGTTGGGGTCAATGGGTTGTGGTTGGCTGGTAGTGCCTGGTGACTGTGATACCTGAGCATTCACAGGTGATAGCAGGCTGAGGACTGCCATGACTGATAAAAGGGTACGGTGCATCAAGGTAACAGCGGCAGCAGTGTTCATGGGATCAATTAGTGCGACAACTATATAAAAAAGTTATGGAAACTTCGGGTATCTTAACTCTGTTTTGGTCTTGGACAAAGCGAAGTTACATCCTAAGTATCCCTGATTTAGGACTGAAAATCGCTTTCATAGAGTTCCCATTGCCCTTGTATATTAACTAACTTAAATCGTCGTGATGAACAATACCTACGTTAAAAAGTAAAAAGTAAAAAGTAAAAAGTAAAAAGATAATCCCCATAAATAAATCTAGGGGATTTAAAAAGGATGCATAAATAAGTAAAAAGATAAAAGTAAAAAGAAAGATAAATTCAATATTTCTTTTGCCTTTTTACTTTTTACTTTTGCCTTGTACGGATGCCTTGTTTCACAGCATGTCGTGCCGCTACGCTAACGAAACAAATCTTTATTTCCTTTTCCATAAATAAATTCAGGGGCTTCAAACCGATTTTATTCCTCTTTCTTTTTACTTTTTACTTTTTATTTTTGCCTTGTTCGGTGAACTGGGTTAAAACATTAACTCCTGTGATTTTCTTTCTCATGGGTTCACTAACTGTCAACTTGTAACTAGTTAACTGAAGTAGTAAGAATATTTCTCATCGACCAATCCAGCACTTTGCAGATAATTATTAGCTATTTGTTCAAAAAAATGCCAATCTGGCCGAATATCCCCTGAATAGAGAGTAATCTATATATGTATACATCCTAGACGGTTACAAAATACCAAAGATTTTTTGGTAACTTATTCAGGATGCATATAGCAGTTGTTGTCAAACCTTCAAAACGTACAGATTCTTAATCATGCACCGTTAAGTGTCAACGCTATATCAAGAATTAGTAATTTCTGCAAATGCGTGATTAGTAATTTTTGTTTCTTGATGGCTTAATTGTTGCAGTGCTTTTCCTAAATCAGCTGTGATGCTTTTGGCATCGTGTTTTATACAGCCACTGATGTAATCTGCCACTCTAATTGGGGAGCCAATGTCAATACTCACATCTGTGCCCCAATTTGGATAAGGTTGGCTGTAATTAATACCTATGGGTATGATTTTAACTCCCAGCCCCGAATGACTAGATTCAGCACTCAATGCAAGACGAGCAATTCCCGGCTTCAACTGATGAACTTGTCCATCACGAAAAATATTACCTTCTGGAAAAATTACCAAGGTTTTTTTCTGCTGAAGTAACTCAACTCCATGTCGCAGCGTGCGGATTGACGGATGCTTAGAATTTACAGGAAACCCCCCCAAACGTTTGACAAACCAGCCTTGCAAACCTTGGCATTCGTCAGCTGTCACCATAAAGCGCAGGTCTTGTTCTTTGCGACAATCAGCCGTAGCGTAGGGTACAAGCAACGCATCCCACCGCGCCCGATGTGTAGGCGCGAGAATCAAAGGCCCAGTTGTAGGGATATTTTTTTGTCCGGTTATTCTAATTTGCCCAAAGAATAATGGTAATAAGCAGTGACGGCCTAATAAGTGTGCCAGAGGACTTAACCAAGGAGAAACCTTTGAGATAGTATCAGCCACCTGATGATTTCCTGGTGGGCGCTGGCAGGTATCGGATGAAGAGTGAAATTCCATCATGACGGATGCAGCTGATTGACGGGTAAAAATTTAACGAAAAGCCTGATTAGTTACACCGTAGATTCTCTTGCGTGACTTTTGTAGTACTAGATGGACAGTTTTACCTCTGTCCGTTAGTTTACCTTACGCCGCTTAGTAGCAAACCAAGCCTGTAATTGTTGACGACAAGCTGACTCTAGAATGCCTCCAATGACTTGGAGACGGTGATTAGAAGCAGCACTATCGGGTATGTTAATAACTGTACGAATTGCGCCAGTTTTTGTATCGTCTACTCCATATACAAGTTGTCCTACACGCGCTTGCAAAATAGCACCTGCACACATTGGACACGGTTCAAGTGTTACGTAGAGGGTACATTCATTAAGATGCCAATTTTGTAAAGTTGTTGCAGCTGTCTTGAGAGCGAGAATTTCCGCATGAGCGGTAGGGTCTTTGTCGCGCTCTTTTCTGTTTTCTCCTTGTGCCAGCAATTTGCCTGTTGAATCAATGATAACAGCACCTACAGGGATTTCACCTGCATCACCTGCTGCTTTTGCTAATTCTAAGGCACAATTCATCCATTGTTGATGTATAAGATATTCTGTGTATTTAGTTAACATATTCTTATCAATTTGACACTCCCTGCCCTAAAGGTGGGCAAATTTCCGCTATCGTGTACTGGCACTTTGTCAAGCTAGTTTTGAGGGTTTGTAGTCAGGATTCTAGAGCAATTCAAAATCAAAGGTTGACTTATGTAACATGACTAAGTACGGCTTTGGGTAAATTCATGGCGAATTGAGGGGTGAATTTAAACGCAAAGGATCGCAAAGGTAAGCGCAGAGAAGCGCAAAGGTTTAATCAAGGCGTTTTTTTTGCTAGGAACTTGTGAAATTCTGTACTAAGTCAGTGGTTGGGGGATAATCTTATTGTTAAATAGCGGCTTGGGCTAAAAGGGGATCAAGTTGGCTTTGTGTGTCTAGTTGATAGAGGTCATCGCAGCCGCCAATGTGCTGGTTATTAATAAAAATTTGTGGTAGGGTACGTCGTCCGTTAGCGCGTTCTGCCATTTTAGCTCTGGCTGCTTCGTCGCCGTCGATTTTATATTCGGTAAAATTTACACCTTTCCACCACAGTAGTATTTTGGCACGAATGCAGTAAGGGCAAGTTTGCCACGTGTAAAGTTCGACGTTGGCTTTGACTCGCTCTGGATGGCGATTTAATAGGGGATTCAGAAAGTCCAGCATATTTTCAAAAAGCAAAATTTTAACTATGTCTCTAGCCTAGATCATTGTTTACCGCATCGGCGCTGGAACCCACTTTTGGAAACTCTCTAAATGATTCCAGTAAGACAAATATCCAGTCAATGCCCAAATTAGAGCGGCTACTATTAGCACTGCTACGCCAATTAGCCGCCAAGTTCGGTTGGTTTTCCAGTGGAGGGTTGGCGCTGCAAAAATACCACCTAAGCCAGTTAAAATAAAGCCGATTCCCGATAAAAGCGGTTGCTTTGTCAAGTTCAAGTTGATGATGCGAATACCCACTACGATCGCAACTAACCCAGCAAAGAAGCCGTAAACTGCTATTGTCAATAAATCCCAACCTTGAGCAAGTGCGATCGCAGCCGCCACAAACAAGATACCAAATAAGACACTTGTTTCACCGAAGGCAATGTTAAAGCTACCAATAACTGGCCAGGTAAAAGTCATGTGTAAACCTGTTGTAAGGGCGATCGCACCCGTAATTCCAAAACCGGGAATCCACTGTTTTTGATTAGAACTATCTATACCACGATACACATAGTCAGCTAGTAGAAATAGCCCAGCTACCATATTGATCAACATGAGTGTGATGTAGTCGATAAACACGATTAACCTCTGAATTTAATAAGCTATCTACTCTATGCGTCGTTTTTGAGTTTTTAGTGAATTTATTTTTTCATTATAATTTTATACCTAAAGAGAAACATAGAAGTTATGAGTAAAAAAGTAATATGTGTTAACTGGCACTTTTCTAACGAGTTAGCAGTAAAACTTAACTTTCTTCCACGTGTATCCGCCCTTTGGTAGACTTGAAAACTGAAATAGGCAGATGAAACGACGGAAATTCAAGCAGTTGAGAGGGCAGACTCTGTGGAAAATACACTTGGTTTAGAGATTATTGAAGTAGTAGAGCAAGCCGCGATCGCATCCGCAAAGTGGATGGGTAAAGGCGAAAAAAACATCGCTGACCAGGTAGCTGTGGAAGCTATGCGGGAACGGATGAATAAAATCCACATGCGGGGTCGCATTGTGATTGGGGAAGGCGAACGCGACGACGCGCCTATGTTATACATCGGGGAAGAAGTTGGTATCTGTACTCAACCAGATGCCGCAAGTCTCTGTAACCCCGATGAACTAATTGAAATTGATATCGCCGTTGACCCCTGCGAAGGTACAAACTTGGTAGCTTATGGACAACCTGGTTCGATGGCTGTCTTGGCAATTTCTGAAAAGGGTGGATTATTTGCGGCTCCTGACTTTTACATGAAGAAGTTAGCAGCACCTCCCGCAGCTAAAGGCAAGGTAGACATCAACAAGTCAGCAACAGAAAACCTCAAGATTCTCGCTGAGTGTCTAGAACGCTCGATTGAAGAACTTGTGATTGTTGTCATGAAACGCGAACGCCACAACGATTTAATTAAAGAAATCCGTGAGGCTGGAGCGAGAGTCGCCCTAATTTCAGACGGTGATGTGGGTGCAGCTATCAGCTGTGGTTTTGCTGGAACTAATATCCACGCGCTGATGGGTATCGGTGCGGCTCCTGAAGGTGTAATCTCGGCAGCAGCAATGCGTGCTTTGGGTGGACACTTCCAAGGTCAACTGATCTACGATCCAGCAGTGGTAAAAACTGGTCTGATTGGAGAAAGCAGAGAAGCCAATATTGAGCGTTTAACGTCTATGAATATCAATGACCCTGATAAGGTCTATGATGCTCATGAACTGGCATCTGGTAAAACTGTTCTGTTCGCAGCTTGCGGCATTACCAGTGGTAATCTGATGGAAGGTGTACGTTTCTTCAGTGGTGGAGCCAGAACTCAAAGCTTGGTAATTTCTAACCAATCGAAAACTGCTCGATTTGTTGATACAATTCACATGCTTGGTGAACCCAAGACTCTCCAACTGAACTAATTTTTAGGGAATGGGGAATGATTTAAGTAGGGGTAAAGTATTTGGAAAGAAATCTTTCGATAAAAATGAAAAATAGTCACCCAAGTACTTCATCCTTATAGTAGTTAGTAGTTAGTAGTTAGTGATTATTTGTTGTTTGTTGCAGGGAAAAACTACCAACCAATAAACAAAAATTCCCCATTCCCTATTCTGACTCAATGCCTATTTTCAACTACCAACTAGTAACTACGATTTAGCAAATGAATATAGCAGTGGTGGGGTTAAGCCATAAAACAGCCCCAGTAGAAGTCCGGGAAAAACTGAGTATTCCAGAACCACAGATTGAAAGTGCGATCGCTCAACTGGCCAGCTATCCCCATATTGATGAGGTTGCAATTCTTAGCACTTGTAACCGCCTGGAAATCTACATTGTTACCAATGAAGCAGACCAAGGTATCCGAGAAATAACTCAGTTTCTGGCGGAATATAGTAAATTATCCGTACCTTCTCTGCGACAACATTTATTTATGCTTCTACATGATGATGCTGTGATGCACGTCATGCGGGTAGCAGGTGGTTTAGATAGTTTGGTACTCGGAGAAGGCCAAATTCTGGCTCAGGTGAAAACTACTCACAAACTGGGACAGCAATATAACGGTATAAAAACCATTTTGAATCGATTATTTAAACAAGCGTTAACAGCAGGTAAGCGGGTTCGCACTGAAACTAGTATTGGTACTGGTGCTGTCTCTATTAGTTCGGCGGCTGTGGAATTAGCACAGATAAAAGTGGCAAATTTAGCTGCTTGTCGAGTGGTAATTCTCGGTGCTGGTAAAATGTCACGGCTGTTGGTGCAACATCTAATTTCTAAAGGTGCTGTGCAAATTAGTATTGTAAACCGCTCCCGCGATCGCGCCCAAGAATTAGCAAAGCAGTTCCCTCAACAACCGATCCAAATTCATCCGCTATCGGAAATGATGGCAGTGATTGCCGATAGTGATTTAGTGTTTACAAGTACTTCGGCAACTGAGCCAATACTTGACAGAGCCAAGTTGGAAGTGGTTTTGGAAGTTCAGCGTTCTCTGATGTTATTTGATATTTCTGTACCGCGTAATGTTCATGCAGACGTGAATGAACTGGAAAATGTACAGGCGTTTAATGTGGATGATTTGAAGGCTGTAGTGGCGCAAAACTACGAAAGCCGTCGGAAGATTGCACAAGAAGCCGAGCGACTTTTAGAGGAAGAAGTGGAAGCTTTTGATATTTGGTGGCGTTCTCTTGAAACTGTTAGCACTATTAGCTGTCTGCGAAATAAAGTCGAAACCATCCGCGAACAAGAGTTAGAAAAAGCTTTGTCGAGATTGGGTTCGGAATTCGCTGAAAAACATCAAGAGGTAATTGAAGCATTAACACGGGGAATTGTCAATAAAATTTTACATGACCCGATGGTACAGTTGCGATCGCAGCAAGATGTTGAAGCCAGACGGCGCTGTATGCAAACTCTGCAAATGCTGTTCAACTTAGATGCAGAGGAACAGTTTAGTTAAACTGAACAACAAAATCCCCGATTTCTATGAAAAGTTGGGGATCTTAGCTTTTCAATTAGATATACTTCTAATTAGACATCTATCTAATTAGAAATTAGTTATGCAACCAGAGCAATTTAATGTCTTACTACGTTTTTTCAAGGCATTAGCGGATGGTAGCCGATTGAAAATTGTAGGTATCCTGGTAAATCAGGAGTGTAGCGTCGAAGAATTAGCGGCGCTACTGCAACTCAAGGAGCCGACAGTATCCCATCATTTGGCGAAACTTAAAGAGCTAAATTTGGTGACAATGCGCCCGGAGGGTAATAGCCATCTGTATCAATTGGATAGCGAGGCTTTGCAAAGCATCAGTAAGGAAATTTTCACACCTGAGAAAATAGCATCTTTGATTGAGGATGTGGATACTGAGGCTTGGGAAAGCAAAGTGTTGAAAAACTATTTCGAGGGCGAATGTCTCAAAGAAATCCCCGCTAGTCGCAAAAAGCGTCTAGTTATTCTCAAGTGGTTAGCAAACCAGTTTGAAGTGGGAATCAACTATCCTGAACGCTTGGTAAATGACATTCTCAAACGCTACCATCCTGACTGCGCCACCCTGCGACGGGAGTTTATTGCTTGTCAATTAATGCAACGAGAGAATGGGGTTTATTGGCGTACAACATACATATAAAAGATGTTTCACGAAAGTTGTTCTGGGTCAATTCCCCGTTCTTTTAGTCGTGTCAATAAATCTTGATATCGTTGGCGTTCTTCCTCTAGTTGTTGGAGAGCTATTTCTTTAGCTTGACGTTCTTGTATACGTACTTGGTCAAGCTCAACGGGTGTAAGAAACTTGTATCCATCAAGGCGATATATTTCTAAAGTTTGTGGGGTAAGTTGAAAGCGGATTTGCAAACGGGGACTTATCCACCCATGAATCTGGTTAATTTCTTGCAACCAATCTTCTGAGCGTACAAACCCTGTTAATTCATTTTGGTCTGGGTCATAAATATAATATTCTTCAACTCCATAACGTTGATAAAACAGGAGTTTATGCGCCATTTCTTTAGTTGTATTACCAGGAGATAATATTTCAAATACCACCTGTGGCGGAATGTTTTCTTCTTCCCATTGCTTGTAAGAACCTCTATCTCCCTTGGGTCTACCAAACACTACCAAAGCATCAGGTGCTTTTTTGATGTTAGGATTGCCTTCAACTGGATACCAAAGTAAATCTCCAGCGATAAATACATCTGATTGCGATGCAAATAAAATTTCTAAATTTTCTTTAATAGTGACTATCCAACGAAATTGCTTGGTATTTTCTGCGATTGGTTGTCCATCGCTTTCTGGGTAGATGACCTCAGATGCGGTATTGGGAGTGATTACCATAACGCTATGCCTCCACTCTTGGTCTTTCTCATAGTTTAGATGGTAGATTGACAATTTCCTAGCAATTAGTGGTAACTATGTACTATATAATATAGTTGATTGTGCGATCGCCTTTTCTTCACCCAGGAACGCATACCGATAGAATCAGAAAAAGTGTAGGAAAATATTTCTACACTTTTGCACTATAGATATGAAAGATGTTTCACAAGAGTTGTTCTGGGCCAATTCCCCACTCTTGCAGTCGATTCAGCATTAAAATCAAAAGCAGAATGTTAAATTTTAAGACGAGCCAAATTTCCAAAAATTTGACCCTGTGTACGACTTTCTCTCGGTGATTTTCAATAAACTCCCACATTTCATAAGTAGGTGATTATGACTCAAGCACCTCCAAAACTAATAACCTTTGATGATTTTGTTGAGTGGATACCAGAGAATTCGGGGAAGCGCTATGAACTGCACAATGGGGTGATAGTAGAAATGGCACAGCCAGTAGGCGATCATGAAGAGATTGTAGGATTTTTAGCACAACAATTAACTGCTGAATACCTTCGATTAAACTTACCTTACATCATTCCAAAAACTGTACTAGTCAAAACATCTACAAGCGAATCAGGTTATTCACCAGACATCCTGATACTCAACCGTCCTAATCTCGTGAATGAACCACGATGGAAAAAAGAATCAACAGTTACTCAAGGGTTATCAGTCCCCCTAGTGGTGGAGGTAGTAAGCACTAACTGGCGTGATGATTACCACAAGAAATATGCAGATTATGAAGAAATGGGGATTCCAGAATATTGGATTGTTGATTATGCAGCGCTAGGTGGTAGGGAGTACATCGGGAAACCGAAACAACCGACTATCCTTGTTTGCTCTTTAGATGAAGGTGAATATCAGGTTCGGAAGTTTCGGGAACGCGATACCATTCTATCACCAACATTCTCTAACTTTAACTTGACGGTGCAAGAAATTTTTCAAACTGGCAATGCTTAATCTATTTTCGCGTCGGCGGGAAAATGGAGAATTTCATCAGTGGAATCGAGCCTCAAACAAATTTTTAGTCCAGCACCTTAAAGCTGCACAATCATAGGTTGTATATTTATGCAGTTAGAAACACAAAAATTATATTACACACCTGAAGAGTATTTAGAAATTGAAGAAAAGGCAGAATATAAAAGCGAATACCGTGATGGAGAAATTGTAGCTATGACGGGTGGCACTACAAATCATAATAAAATTGCAGGCAACTTTTATGCTTATTTGAAGTTTGGTTTAAGAGGCAAGAATTATGATGTTTATATTGGCGATGTGCGTTTGTGGATACCCCGTTATCGGCAGTATACGTATCCCGATGTAATGGTAATTGAGGGACAACCTATTTATACAGAAACTAGCACAACAACGGTTATGAACCCGATGTTAATTGCTGAAGTTTTATCTAAATCGACTAAAAATTATGACCAAGGTGATAAGTTTCTTTATTATCGCTCTATTCCAGAGTTCAAGGAATACATTTTAATTGACCAATATCAGTACCATCTGATGCACTATGTAAAAACTGCGGAAAGTCAATGGTCATTTACTGAACTGGAACATGAATCTGCAACTTTATCACTGCAAACGATTGATTTTAAAATTGAATTGCGCGACTTTTATGAGCAAGTTAATTTTGCAGAAAATAATGAAGACTAAAATAATTTGTAATTTGACTAGATAAGAAAAATTAATCGGATGACAGCAAAACAATATCACCTTCTTTAGCAGCATTTTGAAAAAACTCTACCAATTGTGGATATAGCTCAAATAACGGCTCTATCTCTTCTTCATCCCATCCTCCAGGGCTAGGATTTGGGTAGATTTCTGCTGAATTAAATACAGTAGAATTAAATCGCCTCTTCAATTCTTCAACAGAAATTTGACTTAAAGCATCAGCAACATCTTGAACCTCTTCAAGTGTGAGATAGCGTACAAATCCGTAAGTCGCTTGAAACTGTGTCGGCGTACCTCCCATGACTACATTACAAAGAGGTGATGATGCTTGGGTATCACCTGACAAACTTGACTCTCCAGTGAGAAGAAAATGTAGTGCGTGCCAATCTTCAAGCCGGAAGTTGTGTTCATTGCTTCGCTGCTCTTGTAGTTTAGCAATCATTGCCTGGGGATTACTAAAATCTAAATCATCTAAATCAAGCTCAAAGAAAGATGCTGCCGCTTCGGTATCATTCTGAATTTCTGCAAACTTTTGTGGCGTAATGCGTTTATAGCTAACTGTAATACCCATAATATTTGCTCGAGCCTAAATGCCATTAATAGTATTCCCTTTGAGTTTAGGCAATTAACAATATTCATGTACTTTTATTTGTCCAAAGTCAAATTACTAAATACATTTCATAAACAGAAAGCAAACAGTTCTTCACTAAATTTGTGTTTCTTCCTCGGTAAAGATAGGAGGCCACAATTCAGTAACAGGCAATTCCCAACCGGGAAAAAGTTCTGGTATGGTTAAAGTATCGCCATTTTCTAAAATTGTTGGTTCGCCTATAGAGCGATAAATTGTCACTGTCTCTTCATCAGGATCAATCAGAATGCCGACGATCGCTCCTAGTTCTCTAAATTTCAGAATTTTGGCTGCTATAACTTTAATTTTATCGCTCTGGGATTTAATTTCTGCCACCAAGTCAGGAACAAGTTCTCCAAAGTAACGAGGACTTTGGAGAATTCGGGAAGCCCGAACAAACGAAACATCAGGTGCTTTGAGGTTTGTATCTGGCATGATGAAACCGCCAGCCGAATCAAATACTCTTCCCCAGCGACGAGGATTTACCCAAGCAAAGAGGAAGGCAATGAGACGACTACTGATTTCGCTGGATACAATATCTGACGGCCCCATTATTGAAATTTTTCCATTTTCGAGCTCCAGCTGGTAATCTAAACCTGCTTCGGTAAAAAGGGTTTGAACTTGTTCTAAATCTTTGACTGTCATCATCGACATAGATTTTTTTCCACTCCAATTTCATCTCCGATCTATTTTCCCAAATACGCTTCTAAAACTTTGGGATTGCTTTGAATCTCTGCGGGTGTACCGTCAGCCAAATTTTGCCCTTCGGCAAGTACCCAAACGCGATCGCACAGTGACATAATCACATCCATATTGTATTCAAGCCACTTTTAAAGATTTACCTAATATTTGTGGATCTGGTAAAGGCTGACCATCTTCTAAGTAAGATTCGATTAACATTTCTAAGACTTGCTGAGCATTTTTCAAAGCCTCCTCATAAGTATCTCCATGAGTACAAGGCTGCATAACATCCGGGAAATCAGGTAATGAAACTACATAACATTCATCTTCATTTGACCATTGAATTAATATTGTATATTTCATGTTTATTTTCCCAAATACGCTTCTAAAACTTTGGGATTGCTTTGAATTTCTGCGGGTGTACCATCAGCCAAATTTTGCCCCTCCGCAAGCACCCAAACGCGATCGCACAATGACATAATCACATCCATATTGTGTTCAATAATCAAAAAGGTCATTCCGTCTTGGCGGTTCCAGGCGATAATGCGATCGCAAATATCATCAATCAATCTCGGATTCACCCCAGCAGCCGGTTCATCCAACAAAATTAACTTGGGATTAGTCATCAGCGCCCGTCCCATCTCCAGCAGCTTCCGTTGTCCACCAGATAAGCAACCAGCATAATCGTGTGCTTTTTTGGACAAGCCTACTGATTCTAATAAGAACATTGCCCGCTCTTGCAGTTCCTTTTCTTCTTTAGCGACAATGTGCGGTTGCAATTGCACCTGCCAAAAATTCTCACCCGTCTGTTTTTGCGCCGCCAACAGCATATTTTCTAACACCGATAACCGCGAGAGAGTCCGCGCAACCTGAAAGGTGCGGATTACTCCCTGCTGGGCAATTTGATATGGTTGCAAGTTGTGAATCGGTTCGCCGTCAAAAATCACTCGTCCCTTATCTGGGCGAATAAAGTTTGAGAGTAAGTTAAAGAAAGTAGTTTTACCAGCACCATTGGGGCCAATCAAGCCCGTAATGCTACCTTTGGCAACTTCGATTTTCGCCTCATTAACTGCTTTGATTCCACCAAAGCTTTTACAAAGTCCAGTAGCTGCCAAAAGGGGAAGTGGTGATGACTGGTTATTTTCCAAGGGTAAGTTCCTCCTTTTTCCCTAGAATACCTTGAGGTCGCCAAATCATCAGTATCATCAAAATTAGTCCGATTACCATGATCCGAAATGCACCTAAACGGGCTTCATCAAGGGGGACAATTCTGGGTAAGACTTCTCGTGTCAGCGCATCGTAAGCAAAGAAAATTACCGCACCTAAGATTGTGCCAACATTATTACCAGAACCGCCTAGAATCACCATGATCCAAGTGTCAAAGGTGATTTGGGGTTGAAAGTTATCGGGGTAAATGGCGCTGAGTTGCCAAGCGAAGAAAGCACCAGCGATACCTGCGATCGCACCACCTAACATGAGAGATTGTAATTTATACCAAAAAACATTTTTTCCCAGTGCTTTGGGAATTTCTTCATCTTCACGGATGGCTTTGAGAATTCTACCCCAAGGCGATCGCACCAAAATTTCTAAGCGCCAGTATACAAATGCTAAAACCAACAGCAACACCAGCATCAAACCCGCTTTTGGGTTGTAATTATAAAGTCCAATTACCCCAGAGATATAAATTGCTGCTGCCAAAACTGCTAATATAATTCCCACAACCAAGCGGGATATAAATTCTTGCTTGCTAGTTGTCCTTTTGCCTAAATCAGTAGTCCGAGATATTTGGGTGGTGCGAATCCATTGCCACAAGGTAAAGAAAGTTACAGCAGCGAGTAGCGTTAACAACCCAATCATTACTAATCTGACAAACAAATTCGGCTCTGTGGATAAGGGTATGGGATAACTTTGCACACCGAACGCCCCAGAAACCCAGGTATCACCCACAGGTAAATCCTGATTATTTACCACCAAACGAATTAATTCGCCTGTACCAATGGTGACAATTCCTAGATAATCTTCTCGTAAGCGGAGAGTTGCAAAACCAATTATCAAACCCAACAAGGCAGCGACAATTGCCCCAGCCACTGCCGATATCAATAGGGGTACGCCTTTTAAGCTTAATAATACCGTTGTATATGCTCCCAGGGTCATGAAAGCAATATGACCAAAGTTAATTAACCCCGTAAAGCCCCACTGTAAATTAAGTCCTAATGCAAATAGAGCAAAAAGTGCTGTAGAAATTGCTAAAAAAATGAGATAGTCAACCATTTTAAGGAATTGGGAATTGGGAATTGGGAATTGGGAATTGGGAATTGGGAATTGGGAATTGGGAATTGGGAATTGGGAATTGGGCATTGGGCATTGGGCATTGAGAATTGAATATTTAGTTATTCTTTCTCCCTCATCTCCCTCATCCGCCTCATCTCCCCCTACCTCTTCACTGGGCGAATAAATTTTAGCGTAGCTTGGGCATAGTGCTACATTGCCGTTAACCTTTGCCAATTTTGTGGGAATACTATTTATTGTTGGATTGTAGGTAAAAATTGGCCTATGAATTTGCTGCGGCTGAGAATGCATCACTTAATCGAGCAGTTAGCCGATGAGGATTTGCAAGACATTTGGAACGTTCTCGAAGCTTTACATTGTGACTTTTATATGCTTAAAGCGATACAACAAGTTAAGCGATCGCAGCAACCGTGGGATATATTAACCCATGAAGAAGCGATACGACTGTTGATGTTTTTCTGATTCAGCAGCGCCGAGTCCTTAGTACTGGCTCTTTACTCAGCACTCAGCACTCACTACTCAGCACTATTTTTTAAGGTAACGCCTAGTGAGTCTAGAAATGCGCTATGCAAGGTCTTTTTTGCTAGACCTAAAAAATTTAGAACCCGCCGCCTACGAGCGGGTGTATGATTTTGTTTTTATTGAGTTAGCCCAAAAGTGGCAACTGACTGATTTAAAAGAACTACGACAGCTTGACAATGAAGGCATTTTTCACCGTTTCACCCTCGATAATTACCTGATTGGTATAGAAATTAGGGGTGAAATTGTGAAATTTCTGCGTGTCATCCCTATGCCAGATGTTTAAGGAGAAGAGTTAAGGGAACACTGAAAACTGTAAACTGTATAAGGCTAGGCAGGGATCGCTATAACCTTACATTAAACTGGTTTTGAAAAACACTTTATTTGAGATTTCCCTATGGATGCTAGGGCACTTTGGCAACGATACCAAAACTGGTTGTATTTCCACGAGGGATTGGGACTGTATTTAGACGTGAGTCGCATACGGTTCGATGATGCCTTTGTGGAATCGTTGCAGCCGAAGTTTGACAAGGCGTTTGCGGATATGGCTCAACTGGAGAAGGGTGCGATCGCAAATCCTGACGAGAACCGGATGGTTGGACACTACTGGCTGCGAAATCCTGATTTAGCGCCAACTCCAGAACTTACACAAGAAATAGTCCAAACCCTAGAACAAATCGAAGCTTTTGCGGAAAAAGTCCAAACAGGTGCTATTCATCCTCCCAGGGCAAGCCGCTTCACGGATATTATCTCCATTGGCATTGGTGGTTCCGCCCTCGGCCCCCAATTCGTCGCTGAAGCCCTTGCTCCTGATTTCCCACCCCTGAAAATTCATTTTATCGATAACAACGATCCAGCAGGTATCGATCGCGTCATCAATCATCTACGAAATAGCCTCGCCAGCACTTTGGTATTGGTGATTTCCAAATCTGGAGGAACGCCGGAACCCCGTAACGGCATGATTGAAGTTAAAAAAGCTTACGCCGGACACAATTTAGAATTTGCTCAATATGCGGTAGCAATTACCAGCGTTGACAGCAACCTAGATAAACTAGCCAAAGATGAAGGTTGGCTAGCCAGATTTCCCATGTATGACTGGGTAGGAGGACGCACTTCAGAAATGTCTGCTGTGGGGCTAGTACCCGCCGCATTACAAGGGATTGATGTTCGCGCCATCCTAGATGGTGCAAAAGAGATGGATGACGCTACCCGCGTCCCAGATGTGAAAAATAACCCAGCCGCCTTACTTGCCTTATCTTGGTACTTTGCAGGTAACGGAAAGGGCGAAAAAGATATGGTTGTCCTACCTTACAAGGACAGCTTATTTTTATTCAGTCGCTATTTGCAACAGCTGGTAATGGAATCCTTGGGCAAGGAAAAAGACTTAGACGGTAAGGTTGTCCATCAAGGCATCGCCGTTTATGGCAACAAAGGCTCAACAGATCAACATGCTTACGTTCAGCAGTTGCGTGAGGGTGTAGCAAATTTCTTTGCTACCTTCGTCGAAGTGTTGGAAGATCGTCAGGGGCCATCTACTGAAATAGATCCGGGAGTTACATCAGGCGATTATCTTTCCGGTTTTCTCCAAGGAACCCGACAAGCGCTTTATGAAAATCACCGCGATTCCATTACAGTCACTATTCCCCAAGTTAACCCCCGAACTGTAGGGGCATTAATTGCTTTGTATGAACGCGCTGTTGGTTTATACGCAAGCTTAGTTAATGTCAACGCCTACCATCAGCCAGGGGTAGAAGCTGGCAAAAAAGCTGCCGCCTCCATTCTCGATTTGCAAACACGAGTGGTAGCAGTTCTACAAAAAGAAAAAGCTCCCATTTCTATTGATGAACTCGCCGAGAAAGCAGGCGCATCAGAGCAAGTTGAGGCAATTTACAAGATTTTGCGTCATATCCATGCCAATCAGCGAGGCGTGGTTTTGCAAGGCGATCTTCAGAAACCCGGCAATTTAACCGTTTCTGCTAGCTGATAACTCTAGTGTGATTATCACATTTTGTCCCTAATTGTTGTATCAGCAACAATTTTTTATTGTGAAGCATCCTAGATAGAAGCTTTGTCTTCCGTCTAGGATGCTTCACTGTATAATTTGTAGTTCGTAATTCGCAAGTTTTTATTATATCGAGAGGCTGAGATCCCCGACTTCTTCAAGAAGTCGGGGATCTTTTTATTCGTAACTCCTGGATGAATTGCTATATACATCATTACGAATTACGAATTACTACTTACCAAGAGGCGTTGATTAAAATAGCTCTTGGGTAGGAAACAGCGATCGAGTAAAAAAGGATTGCTGGTATCTCCACATACTAGATTACTGGGCTTCTCTCGATGACAGAATGGTGGCACAATTCCCCAATCTTCTGCTAGCCAAATCCAGTATCCTATATCAATTCTGCCGTAACTTGATGCTGTGAGAATTTCCCCAACACTGTTGTTGATAGATACTATTTCTGGCAATGATTTAATTTCAATTAATAGCCAAGCTAACTCTTCTACAGAGAAGGAATAGCCGTTATCCGCAGCTATATTGACGAACTGCTGCGGATCTTTAGCAATGAGTAATTCTTCTTTGAGAGATGGCGTTTTTTGTGCAAAATCAAAAAGATCCCAGATCTGCCTTCTGGTAACTAGAAACCATGCAAGTTCTTCTGCTGTCAAATTGTAACCATTTTCTGTCGCTAACTTGAGAAATGGCTCAAGACTATCGGTTTCTGCTAGTTGACTTTTTAATTGGAAAGTTTGCTCTACTAGTAATAAAAAATCAATAATCTTTTGCCATGTAACTTTATCAAATTTTTTGTTAACTTTTATTTGTTCTTTCCAATAAATATATTTATCTTCTTTAAGAAAAAAATTCCAAATTTGATAATACATGGGTCATCTCACCTAAGTTTTAAACTTGGTACATATTGGGGATCAATAAACACCAGTGTAGTAAGTATAATGTGTTTCTTCGACAGTACTAAATCTCTTATCTCATGTAAATGAAGCTACACAGTGGCTAAGTATGAAAATTCTGTAAAGTTTATCACTATAAATAAAATATACTGAGAAAAAGATGAAGATGGCGATCGCTGGAGTGGGCTGCACCTAAGTTTGTTATTGCTTCTCATAAAATAAAATTAAGTCAATAGATAGCATTAATTATTCATGAATGAATTAACTGTAAAACAATCTGTACTTCAGTTATTTTCAAAATGGCTGCGTATTACTACGGATAGATAAACTACATATAGAATGCAGAGGGAGAAAAGAGATATATTGTACAAGCTTTAGTTTATAGGTAAATCGCGGAGAAAGTAAAAGCGATCGCCTTTATATTTCTGTAAAATAAAGTTAAGACGGCATTAATAAATAGGGCTAATTACTATGACTGAATCAACTGCAAAACAACCTGCACGTCGAGGCAGAATCTTTCCAAAACGTGCTTTACCACCAGAAGAACTTGCTAGACGTAAAGCTGAAGATGAGGCATTTTATCATCGCTGTCGGGAAATTTTTGAGCGTGTACGTCCCGATTTGATTCAGGAACACTACGGCTGGTATATTGCAGTAGAGCCAAATAGTGGTGATTACTTAATTGATGTGGATAGAATGCAAGCTCATAAAAAAGCGCTTGAAAAATACCCAAATACTGACCACTGTGTTTTTTGTTTTAATGAAACAGGAACCACTGGCACAATATGATTCAGGGTAAATTTGGGGAAAAGGGTCAGCTATTTTTTGAAATTGATTTAATAACTAATGATGGATTAAATTTGCCTGTGGATGCCATGTTAGATACTGGTTTCACAGGTTTTCTAGCTATTAACAAACAAGATTTAGATAGTCTAGGCTGGTTTTATATTGGTAAGGAAACTTTGCGAACTGCACAGGGTGAAACCTTGTTTAAAATATATTTAGGCAAGTTGATATTAAACGAACAAGAGTATGAAATCCCTGTTTATGCAGGGGATGAAATTACAGAATTTTTGTTAGGTTTAGAGTGGCTAAAAATTCTGCCGTTAGTGGTAAATTATCAGGTTGATATATTGACTTTGGGATAACTGCGATATCTACGGCTAGCTACGCTTACGCAAGAACCTTTATTTTGAAACGAACCGCCAAGGCGCGGAGAACGCAGAGGTAAGAAAAGAGATATATTGTACTATTATTATTTAATAGATAAATCGCGGAGAAAGTAAAAGCGATCGCTATTCCAATCAGTGCCTTTTTTTCGTCCTAAATAGCCTGTTAAGGGTGACGAAAGTTCAATCAGAATTTCGTGCATTTCTGCTGTTTTTAGTGGCTGTGGTGGATGTGAGCCGAAATAAGCACCATGTAGAGCATCAACACCAGCAGATTCTGCACCTGAGTTTTGTAGATAATTTTTGACAAGCTGGATAATGTGCGATCGCAACTTTATAGACTGTTCAATTTTATCAATATAAGTATTAATTTTATCTTCAGCTAAACCAAAAGGAGCTTGTTGCAAACACTCTTTTAGTTCTAACAAGTTGATAGAATTTTTGTAGTGTGCTTGCAGTTCAACTAGTTTTTGTAAGGTTTCCGGGCTAATAACATTCATTTGATTTTCGGTTGCTGTTCTCAGGGCGTAAAAATTTAGTTCTCCGGCGGCTACAATTAATTTAATAGAATTGTCATATTGAAATTTACCAAGATGGTTCATACCTATTTTTAGTAGCTGTGCTGGCGTACCATCAGTAACTTTTTCAGTTTTAGTGGCCTTGCACTCTCCTACTATTGGATAAGGTTGTTCAGCGTAAAAATCCATACCTCCTGCGCCACCTGTTGCATCTGGATTCAGACTTGAACCTGTAAAGCCTAATTTTAGTAATCCTCTACGAACTAATCTTTCAAATGTATGTCCATCGCTAGAGTTTCCAATTTCAGAAATTTTCTGAATCCAAGTTAAGTCTAAATCTAATAGATTGGTTGGTTTATCACTACTCCAACCCAGAAATATTTTGATATCGTCGTCTAATTTTTTAGCTGCTGGTTGGCTAATGGTTAGGGATGCGATCGCACTCTGCAATTCTTCCAATTCAGGATGCAGCGCAGGTTCTAGCTTTTCTAATTGGTGTTTGCGTTGGGCGAAGGTGCGATCGTTTAATACTGGGTTGGCTTCATAAATAATTGAAGGCTCCTTTAAGTAAATAAACTGGCTATTTGGCTTGATAGAAAGTGCAATTAGTTTGGGCAACTGATAAACGCGCAAGTATAACAAAAAAATATTATGTCGTTGCTTTAGCTTTTCTTCTAACGCTTCTGTAGTCCAAATTGTTAGGGGTGATAAAGCAGACAATAATTCGGTATTATGAAGAAGTTCACACTTTTCACACCTTACCCAGGCTTTGAGTGATATAGTTTCAGCACTTACTTGTGCAAGAGCAATTTTGGCGGTAGCCAAAAAATTTGAGTGATAGTATTGCTTAACTGGTAGCACATTAATTGAAGCATCCGTTGGACAAAGGACAAATTGACGTTCTGGAACGATATAATTTTTGGACATCGCCACAATTGATCGTCCTTGAATTAATGCCTCAATATCTGGTGCAGGCAAGCAAATAGCAGTATTGATTACAACGGAATTATTCATTATTGCTGAAAAATCTAAACATTGTGGCTAAACAAACTAATTCAACCTGCGCGGGCTTCATTTGTTTAGCCCGAAGCTTCTAGCTTGATGAAAATTTAATCCAACAATATATATACACCCGTTTCAATTATCTTCATCAATAGCATCTTTAGGAATTTCTCCAGATGGATCACTAAGAATTTCATGTATGAGATTATTGTCAAGTATTATCCGATTTTGCAGTACAAAATTAATGATTTCTGCTTCAGTCAATTCATAATCATTTCGGGCTTTTATAACAGAACTAATTGCTAAAAGTGGCTTAATCTCTTCATCTTTTAATAATACCCATTCGCCACCTAAACGACGTGACAGAAGTATATCTAAATACTGTTTTGCTTTAGTACCACTACTAATCTTTTTAGAACGAATTAAACAGCCACGAGTCAAATCAAACTCTTTGTATTCGATTAAGCGTTTCAATCCAGCCTGTAGGAACCTACCACTAACTCCTTGAAGAATAGCTACTCCAATTTTTACAACATTGCCGTTTTCTTGACCAACAATTTTAAAATTTATATATCCTTGGTCTACACTACGAGCTTTAATATCTGCAATTTCTGTAATTTGGACTTTTTCTAAAATTTGTCCAACTAAGGTGGAAAAGCTGAATCGCAGAGCATTAGCGAGTTTGGTTTTATCTTCAATATCATCTTGTATCTTACTTTCGACGGCTGCCAGTTCTTTCTTGTAAGCAGATTCTACTGGGTGCTTTAACTGTGGTAGCGGTGTTATTTCAGTAGGAATCATCCAGTTTTCTGCACACCATTGTAAAACCTTTCTAACCATTGGTTTTTCCTTTCCCAGTTCCCTCAGTTTCCCTTCATCAAAAGGATAAACTGAATGAGGTGGTGTTACTCCTTGTTGGTAATAAAAGTCTTTCAACCACTGAGAAACTAAAGCAATAACATCATCAGATTTGAGATAAGTTAACTCAATATTCTTTTGAGCAATCCTATCTGTGATTGATTCTGCCTCATTTAAGGCTCTTATTTGATGAGTCCAAGTCTGAGGAAACATAGCCGTTATAAAAACACCCCGTTTAATCTTGTCGTATAAGTCTTTGGCTAAAATAGCAGTAACTTGTGATGCCGTGAATCCTGCTTCATTACACATTAGAATACTTTCTAATTCGTCAAAACAAATGACTATTGGTTTGTAATCACTAATTAAGTCCAGAATTTGACGAACTGTGCTGAAGGCTTGGGCTTCTCTATCCTGGGCGCTGGTGTTTGCTAGACCTAGTGCATCAGCTCTTGACTGTGGTAATTCTTGACCAGCAAGCCAGTTTATAGCGTAACGCTCCTCAGATGGATTAGAGGAGAGTGTCCATAAAATTGCAGCGATAATGTCAGGGTTTTCAATATCATGCTTAATTCCCAGGACTCTATCCGTCCAATGCTCAACTACCTTAGAATTTACTTTTAAGACTTCGGAAAAATGACGAACCATATCATCAGGTGTAAAGGCTTTATTGTAAGCTTCATTGAAAATAGCAGTTGCTAATTCCCTCCACTGACTCATCCCTTGGCTACCGATATGTTTGAGGCTATTTGCTAAATTTCGTAAAAATTCAGCTTTAATTCGATTTAAATCGTTAATCTCACTTGTATAGACAAATAAAGCACTACCATCAGTCTGAAGTCGGCTGCGAATTCGACTGATAAGATGGCTTTTACCTAGTCCTCTTTCAGCCTTAATGGTAATGCCTATGACTGATTGTTGTTTGGTGCGAACTCTCTCAATGGCATCAAAAACAGCATCTGAGGCATGAGCATTTAAGGAGGGAACATCAGGAAAACCTGTTACCCAAATATCTTGACTTCTAACTACTAAAGGTCTGTCGAATGGGTTGTGACTTTTGATGGCATTAATTAGGTCGTTGTCGTTAGACATGGATCTAGGGTGAGGTTAATTTTGGATGGTAGATTTTGGATTGCTCAGTATTTTTAGCTGCACGACATCTAATTGCTGTTTAACTATGTACAAGGAGCAACCTAAGAATAGGTTTATGAGTTTAAACGCTTGGCATAGCAGCGTAACCCACTTACAGGGGTCGTTATGGAGTCTTCCAATTTGTCTGGATCGCTGTCTGACAAGCTACCACCTTGGAGTTGCAAAATGTCTTTCTCTTGCATTTCCAGTAGCCACTCGTTGAAATCTTCACGACTAACCCGATCGCCTATTTCTCTCCTGATACGATAAATTGGCACAAGATCATCTAGGTTGTAATTTTGGTTCAGCTTGTCGTAGACTTCCAGCGCCACTAATTTAAAATCGTCATAAGAAGCGATTCCTTCGGAAAGCTTCGCTAACGCACCCTTCCCATTAACTAGTACATCTGCACTGACTACCGCAACATCAATCTGACTAATCCACCTCACCAGTGCATTCGCCGCCCAAGTTCCGACAATCGTCCCTTCAAACTGAAAATCGCCACTTCTCAAACCCTCACCCAGTACCTCTAAACCCTTGGGAGATGTCAGAGAATATCCCTTTTTAGAGATTGCGATCGCACCCTGATTCTGTAATTCCTCGAATATGCCCTGATAATCTGCTACCTTCTGGCTTTTGGATACAATTCGCTTAGTGAGTTGACCCTTCTTAACTTCCTGCTGCGTTCCTCCTAAATCCCACAAAGCCAAAAGGAGACGAGTGCTAATTTGGAGCGTATTTTTTGATGTCATATTTAGTGTATTTTTTGACAATATCTATTGTAGTGGCTGTATCTTTCTAAGTAATTTAGCACAAAATAATAACCGAGAAATTGCTGAATATTGCGGCGTTTCAGCTAAATAGATTGATAAAAAATCAACAATGTATTTCCTTGGGATGAATACAGTTTCTCTCAAAGGCAGGATGGAAGACTTGAGAAAATGGACGATCATGACAGTTAAACGCTGTAGCTAGTGCAGTTAAAAATTAAGTGGAATATGTTTTTTCAATCCCAGGTGAAATAACAGGAATTCCAACTTAGTTTTTGCAACAGCAAGGCTTTTAGCAAATACAGGTGATGAAGAAATCCGATGATCACAATATATAAAGAACGTAAAATAGTTTCCCGTCTATTTGCAGTGCTGCTTTCGGCATTGCTAATGGTACCCTTGCTGAGTAGCTGCGGAGGCGGTTCCCAAAAGGCTAATGTTCCACCACCAGTTGATGATAGTGTTGGTAGAACAGTGAGCGATCGCACCACAAAGCAACCCGAAGCCAAGAAGGGATTGGGTACAGGGCAAAAAGTGGCGCTTTTGGCAGGTGCTGCGGGACTTTATTACCTCTACAATCAGCATAAAAATGCTTCCCAAGAAGGAGCGCAAGGTAAGTACTATCTTTCCAAGAACGGGCGTGTATACTACCGTGATGCTGAAAAACGTGCTCACTGGGTAACGCCACCAGCAGAAGGAATTCGAGTCCCCGAATCTGAAGCACAAAAATATCGGGAATTCCAAGGCTATAACAGGAGTACTACAGGTCGCGATCTCACTGGTATAACTTCATCCGCAGCACCGGCACTCTAGATTAGCCAAGCGTGTGTAAATCTAAAGCGGGTTTCCTGGAGGATAACGCCATCGCGCACGTCGGAAACACGAACTTAAATCAGGAGACAGATTATGGTAGATGAATTTTTCCGAAAGGCGAAGGACTTACTTTTGGGAGAGAACAGCGATCAAGCTGAACAAGATCCCAAATTAGGCGATGGGCTACGCCCCGCCGGAGGCGATCGCAATGTTCGTCCAGCCAGCGAAGATCCTTACGGCGACCCCGCAGATCCGGCATCTTATGGCGATGTTCGTCCAGCCAGCGAAGACCCTTATGGCGACCCCGCAGATATCGCATCTTACGGCAACGTTCGCCCAGCAAGTGAAGACCCTTACGGCGATCCCGCAGACACAGGGGAGTTTGGTGATGTGCGTCCAGCCAGCGAAGACCCCTACGGCGACCCCGCAGATCAGGATTCCCGCCGTTAAAGCGAACAGCACAAAGATTCTGGTGAGTTACACAAACCTCTCCCTACCTTGAACTAAAGTTCAAGTCTGTCCCTCTCACCCATCGCAGAGGGACGTTTTATGTAATAAAACTAGGGAGAGGTTTCTTTATTAGGTTCATTGTTCCGACACTATATAGCGGTTCTCGATTAAGTAGGTACTGAACCCCACCCCCAACCCCCTCCCCGCAAGCGATGAGGGGGCTATGATGTACTTCATGTTATTAGGAAACGCTATATTAACCGTCGAATTCATGTTGCATTACAAATTATTTTTTACCCAAAATTTGCTGCGATCGCTCAATATAGAGGTTCTCGGCTGAGTGAAATGCACCCGTAGGGGCACGGCACTGGCCATCGGTGTCAACTTAAGCTCAAAGCTTTGTCCCACAGCCGTTTTACCCCCCTTAATCCCCCCGATGTATTGGGGGGAAACAGGAAATCCGGTTCCCTCCCCTTTATAAGGGGAGGGTTAGGGTGGGGTAACGCGGATCGTAATGATTGGTGAGTTCCAGTTTTTACAAGGGTTTCACGTTAAGTTGACACCAATGGGCACTGCCGTGCCCTTACACTTCGTGATTAATCTTGTACTGCATCTGAATGGGAACCGCTATATTTTGACCTTTTTTTAATTAAAAATTGAGAAGCAATTTTATCAACAAGAATCCAGGAGTCAGAATTAAATGCTGACTCTTAGATTAGACCTCTCACACAAGATCCCTAAACCCCTCCTCGCTTGCGGGGAGGGGAGACAAAGCATAGCTTTGGCGGGGTGGGGTTCTTATTTCTGATTTATATTAAGAGGTCTATTCTGACTCCTGAATTCTCTTTTATTATTTAAACTCTTCAAGTTGATCTACACGTAACCAAACGTTTGGTGTCGGCACTTTCCCAAACTTAATCAGGGCATAATCACCTTTGACATCGAGAATTTCGCCTTTGGTTTCAAACAAATAAGAAGGAAAGCGAGGATCGCTGGCTTTTGCTTCCAGGCTGTTTTCCAGTTTCTCGCGGATAGCGCGAACCATATCTCCCTTTTTAACTGCCATAAATCCCCTCTCAAATTTCTAGATTGTTTTATCTGCATTTTAGCCCGCCTCCGGCTTCCCTCTCCTTATTAAGGAGAGGGATTGAGGGTGAGGTTTGATCTTATATTTAATTACGCCTACCTACTTAATCGCGTCTCCTAACTCCCCCTAGCGTTTGACACTGTAAGCAAAAATGACTAGATCGCCCAGCTAGCCTAATCCGTTGAATTGGCATACCACAAACTCGACAGGGTTCTCCAGCGCGATTATAAACCCACGCAACACCACCATAATTGCCGTTGACACCCTGAACACTTAAAAAATTACTAAAAGTTGTACCGCCAGCCTCAATGCTGGTTTCTAAAACTTGAATTATCGCTGTTCGCAAAAGCTCAATTTGCTTTAGCTGTAAATCTATACACAAAGTTTCAGGTAAAATTCCACTCTTAAACAAGGCTTCATCGGCATAAATATTCCCTAATCCCGCCACCACCGACTGATCCAGTAGCGCAGTCTTAATCGGACGACGGCGATTTTTGAGTTTGCTTGCTAGATATTCAACAGTGAATTCCGGCGAAAATGGATCTGCTGCCAGTTTTGCCAAACCAGTCATAATACTTTCTACAGCAACACCAGGCGGAACCCACCAAATTTTACCGAAGGTACGTTGATCGACAAAACGTAATTCCTGGTGTTCCCCAAAGAATAATCTAACCCGTGTGTGCTTATGTAATGGTTCATCTCGATGCACCCATAATAATTGACCGGTCATTCGCAGATGAACCCCTAGCCAACTAGTTGAGGAAGGGGAAGAGAGTTCGGCGAGGAGATATTTACCGCGACGATGCCAAGTAGCGATCGCACTCTTTTCAATTCGATCAACAAACTCATCAACAGAAAACGGGTAGGCGATGGTGCGATTGAGCAACACATCTCCACCCGTAATTGCTTGGTTAAGGGTCAATTGATTTAGACCCTTTCGGACTGTTTCAACTTCAGGCAGTTCAGGCATTCAAGCTGATTAAGCAGACAATTTTGATGTACTTGGGGGTTCAATAAAGAAGAGATGGGGTAGAAACTTACACATCCGTAGATAGCTCGTATTATTACCCAAGAGAAACCGTAAATACCCGCAGGGCGGCTCTCATAGATTAGGGTAGGCTAGGGTGAAGAATGAATGAACTGAAATTTTCAGACTTCATACTTCAGACTTAAGACTACCCTTCATCATCGCATCAAACAACCCACTTGTAGCTTTGCTGCTATTTTTTAGCTGCTTTAGCCTTTGGTGCTTCAACCTCGACTAATTCATCCTGGGCAAAGTTGTTGGTATTGATACCAGAGTAATTGACCTTTTCAAAACGGACAATTACAGGGTATTTGATGCCGCTTTGGTCAATGGAAGCCACAGTTCCTAAATCCTGAAACCAGTAGGATTCAGGGCGGAGAATACGTACTTTAGAACCACGTTGAACCATGATTATTTTCCCTTTTAGTTATCAATCGCCAATCTAGAGGGCTAATTGATTTCACTCTACAGCCTGAAGGTCGCCGCAAGAGTCTTTGTTAAGTTATTTGTCTGAATTTGATATTGGGGATTGGGGATTGGGGATTGGGAATTGGGCATTGGGAATTGGGGATTGGGCATTGGGAATTGGGAATTGGGAATTGAATATTAGTTATTCTTTCTCCCCCTGCTCCCTCATCTCCCTCATCCCCCTCATCCAAATATCTAAAAAAGTATCAGACCCTACTTGACAAGGTACACGTTATAGCTTACCTTCATTCGCAAATAGTATTTTTGTACAAACTTTATGTTTTACTCAATATGAACACACTCCCCTCGTTACCTCTGCCGATTCGCAGATCGTTATCTATATAGGTGATATCTAACCAACCTTCCTGTTTATCGCTCTTGATTGGAAAATCAATCGCCGGAAATTTTCTACCTTCTTCAATTTGTTGGATAAAAGTTACCGGAGAATTGTATTCTATTAAACGTTGTAAGCCGATAATAGACCGCTCAAATTTTACTTGGACACGCCGACCTGAAACTGGCTCAAATTTAGCAGCAACGCTGACTAATCCTTCCAAATAAGGTAGGCCATATATCTCAGCTATGTTGTAAACGCTGGTAGTCTCTACCCGGATACACTGATAAATTTGACCCAATTTGCAAAAAGGTAGACGATCTAAATTTAAAAGAGCCTTGCTAGTGGTGTATAGTAATCGCCAATTGCCATCTAGCAAATTACCAGCTTCTACCGGACGGGGTGTAGGATTAAAGTCTTCTAAATTGGCGATCGCAGCTAAGATAGCCTGTTTCTGGGCTTCAGTCGCCAGTAGACCGCGATTTGTACCAGCGATCGCATCCATGAGAGCCGCTTTTCCCATCATCGCCTGTCACCTCTAAAATCAGTCACTTTCCATCAGCATAAACAAGATATTCATAACCTATGTGTACAGCCATAAAAATTACTAAGAATCACTGGACTTAAGCCTTATGCCTATTAAATAAAAAATTTCTGTCTGAATGCGGATTTATTCACCAAAGGGTTGAAAAGATAACTAAATAAATCCGTGTCAAGTGATAGACTCTAAATGTCAACTTACGTAAACCTTTTCTTGTCTTCTTTGATATGTTGAACTCTCCATTACGTGAAGAACCCCGTAACCAACGAGCCCATGTCATCCCCCTCAAGCCAGAGTCTTCTTTATTAGATTGGTTGGAAAATAAGGATCGGATTATAACGCGCGACGTTCACGAACCGGATTTTCAAGATGGCGAAGAAGAAATAAACTCCCTAATGGGTGTAGAAGATGGAATTGGCTACGACTTTGATGATGATGACGATATAGGAATCGCCGAGGATTAGCCTTTTCAGGCTAGGGACTTGGTTGTATCCCTAGCTACTGATATTCAATTTTAATAAGTGTGGAGTGAAGGGAAACTTCTGTGGACGCTAAATTATCTCCTGAGCAAGGACTAAACATTTCTGGAATCGCGCTAGCCTCTTTATTAGCCGTTGGGTTAGGTACAACAGCATTTTTCTTAGATTCGATGGCCAACAGGCTCCCCTGGCAAAGTACGTCCTTAACCCTGCCACTTCTCTTGTGTGCTATGGGTTCAGGTGTAGTTGGCTTTTGGGTAATACCTTTACTTCAACAACTAAAAACTGGACAAATAATCCGCGAAGATGGGCCCCAAGCTCATCTAAAAAAGGCAGGTACTCCCACAATGGGCGGTATATTTTTTATCCCTGTCGGTGTGATTATTGCTTGCATCTTGTCTAACTTTGCTACAGATGTCCTTGCAGTTTCGGCTTTGACACTCAGCTACGGATTGATTGGCTGGCTTGACGATTGGCAAATTCTGCGCCGGAAATCAAATAAAGGTATATCTCCCCGAACAAAACTTGCTTTGCAAATGGGTTTTGCGGCAGTATTTTGTCTCTGGCTGATGTTTAATCAACCTTCTAATATTACAAATATTGCTTTACCTTGGGTCAGCTTCACACTACCATTAGGATTTCTATTTTGGCCTCTGGCTGGTTTTGTACTAGTTGCAGAAAGTAATGCGACTAATTTAACAGATGGTATTGATGGCTTGGCAGCAGGAACAGTAGCAATCGCACTTTTGGCATTAGGAGCCTTAATCGCACCCACAGCACCAGGATTGATGGTTTTCTGTGCGGCTTTAAGTGGTGGGTGTTTAGGTTTCTTAGCCCATAACCGTAACCCAGCCCGCGTTTTCATGGGAGATACCGGTTCCCTGGCACTGGGAGGAGCATTAGCTGCTGTAGCGCTATTGACAAACACCTTAGTAGCACTGTTCATTCTCAGTGGTATATTCTTCGTAGAAACTCTTTCGGTGATGGCACAAGTAAGTTATTACAAAGCCACAAAGGGCCCCGATGGCAAAGGCAAACGTCTCTTCAAAATGGCCCCCTTACACCATCATTTAGAACTCACTGGCTGGTCAGAATTGCAAGTGGTTGGAGTATTTTATGTCATCGCGGCTATTTTGGCTGCCATCTGCTTGGCGTAAGCGCAGCCCCCCACAGGCATCGCTCCCTTCTGAATCATCTTATAAAAAACAACTCCCACATCTTCAGGGAGTTGTTTTTTTTATACAAGCAAGCATAATGCGTTAGGGACTGACAAGAAATAAATTATTGAATCTTGTGGGGTGGGCAAGATGCCATTGGTGTAAACTTAAGCTCAAACGCTTATCCCACATACCTTTTACTCCACCCTAAGCCTCCCCTTATAAAGGGGAGGGAACCGGATTTCCTGTTTCCACATCGCTTGTAAGCTGTCGTGCATTTTATTTGCACATCTAGGGCGGGCAAGATGCCCACCCCACAAGAGATTTATTTTTTTGAGGATGCAAATTAAAGTATTTTCAGCTTAGTGTTGTGAATTATGAATCAATCGTACCTATTTACATACTCCATAACCCGATTTTTCCCTGTTCGCTTTGCCTCAAGCATCGCTTGATTTGCCCGATTTAGAAAATCCTTGACTGTAATCCCTGATTCTGATACAGCTATTCCAAAAGAAGCGGTGATGCCTTCGAGGATTTGATCGCCGTCCCTCAATTGCATTTGTTCAACATCTAACCTGAGTTGTTCTACTCGCTTTCTGAGAGTTTCTAGTGTCATATTGGGCATAACAATTACAAATTCTTCACCACCCCATCTGCAAGGAATATCAAAAGAGCGAATAGATTTTAACAGCAGTTTTGCTAATCCCCGAATAACAATGTTGGCAGTCAAATGCCCATAACGTGAGTTGTAAGATTTGAAGTTATCAATATCCAGAAAAATAACACTAAGCGGTTGTCCCGATCGTTCAGCCTCCGCTAGCCTTTGTTCTAGTATAGTTTCCATATAGCTTTGATTAAATAGTTGGGTCATCCCATCCCGCAAATTATCATGGGTAAGACGTTGTTTTATCGAAAGATTATTTAGTGCAAAGCCTAAAGTTCTAGCAATAATCTCAGTAATTTGTTGATCTTCTGTACTGATTTCTTCAAGGGCATGAATGTGTAAAATCCCAACTACTTCCCCTTGTCCAAACAATGGAAAACACAAATGTGCGCCGCTAACAGGCTGGATTAAATGGCTGCACATTAGTCCTGAGTTACCAGAAGATAAAAGGTTGAATTTACCTCTTCGCAATGCCCAACATTCAGATTGTGAAAATATTTCTTTACTGGTTCTGATTTTTTCACCTCCCCAAATACTATTCATCTGAACATAATTCTTAGAATTAGCAATTATACAGATACAACCACTCATATTAGGAAACAGCTTGGAACAGGTTAAAGCGACTGCTTGATAAACCTCATCTTTAGACTCGCAGCAATAAAGTATATCTGCCATATCTGAGAGATATATGAGTTCTCGTTTTTTTGCTTCTAATTTCAGTGTTTTTTCTTCCAGTTGCCGATTTAGCTCAGTGAGCGATCGCTGTGCTTCTATAGATTCTGTAATATCGATACTGATCCCACCGATGCGGCGATCGCCCGTAGCGCCATCGCTAAATGGAAACTTAAATGATAGCCAGTAGCACGGCTGATTATTACCAGGTACTTTTATCTCTTCAATCAGCTTCAATGCTTGTAGAGTCTTCAAAACGACTCGATCGTTTTCCATTACCCGCCGCCCTTCTTCTGGATCTGGCAAGAATTCACTATCCGTTTTCCCTAACCATTCTTGTGAATCTACCGAAAATCTAGACTGTATTTCCTGGTTGTAGTAAAGCACTCTAGATTGCTCATCTTTGATATAGGCCCCAAAGGGGCCCTGATCTAAAAATAGCCGTTGCATCTGCTGACTGCGTTGAAGTTCGCGGGTATCTTCTTGAGATTTAGCGATCGCCTCTACAATTTGATAAGCGGTTGGCATGAGGCAGAGTAAGGCAGATATTGAAACAAACGCCATTACATCAAGTACGCCTAAGTGCAGCAGCGACACTACCGAATATGGCTCAAAGATCGCTAAAAGATGATGAAATCCGCAAAATAATACGAATCCACCTGATAACAAAAAGGCTAGCCAAAACTTAGAAGGGATAGTTGCCTGAGTTTTAGCAAAGAAAACCCCTATTAATACGGGGATGCCGAAGTATGAAAATGCAATGATGCTGTGAGCAATTATGCAATTCCAGTAAATAGGCTCCATTGCTGACCTGATATGAATATTTAACCCGTTTAACTATAATTCTGGGTAATCTTAACATGTAAGTACACAAAGGATGATTTCAGTGCCTTATACCTTAATTTTATGGTAGCCCCCTAAAAGGCTGCTCATTTCAACCCCTTACAAAGCTGACTTACCAAGTGAGTAAGTTCAGGCACAATCAGTTTTTCCATCGCTAGCCGCACAGCATTACTAGAACCAGGAAGCGAGAAAATTAATTTATTTTGATACACACCAGCAACAGCACGAGAAGCGATCGCCCGCGAACCAATTTCTTGATAACTTAAAAAACGAAATAACTCACCAAATCCCGGTAAGGTTTTCTCCAGTAACTTCTCAATAGCATCATAAGTGGTATCTCTTGGTGCAATACCTGTGCCACCATTAAAAATTACAGCATCCAAATTTGAGCTTTTACCCAGATGTTCTATCTGCTCTTGAATCTGTGTTGGTTCATCTTTGATAATCGTGTAGGCTCCAACAGCATAGTTAGCACCAAGAAGTAACTGCTGAATTAGCTGGCCACTTTTGTCTGTTTCGGGTGTGCGTGTATCGCTGACAGTAACCACAGCACAAGTTACCGTAATCCCAAGCGAATCTGGATGTGGTTGTTGTGTCATGGGTTAAGCTTGTAACTTTTTATAATGGGCAATTGGGCACAAAGAATGCCTCATTGGACATGAAAAAATTACCTATGCCCTATGCCCTATGCCCTATGCCCTATTTTCCAGCCTTGCTGAGTCCAAGATCGTTTTCTTCAGCATACCGTTCCATAAAGCGCATAAAGCGCTCCCATTCTTGGGCAGACTTCATTACATAAAGTGCTTCTAATGCTTCCGGTTTGCCGTTGATAAATTTCGCCTTCACTTCACGGGTAATGATTTCGCCTTCTTCATCATTCAAGTACATTCCGGTAATATCTTCGGTGCTACCTTGATCTAAAATTTTCGGATTCGTAAAAATAAATGTGGCTGTACCACTGTCACCAGTACGCGATCGCGTCAAACGCACCTCTGGAATTACCTCTTCGTCAAGACCTCTAGAAAACTGGATTTTCGCCATGATGAATGAATTTAAACTTTTGTGATGGTTAATTTAATATTCTCTCATCAATTAGAACACCACGATCTAGAGGCTACTGTTATTCATTTTTTAGTATATATACTTAAACTGCTTGTTTTTACAGTAACAAACTTTATTTTTTTAGTCTAACTAATGTTATGTTCCATCAAGTGGCAATACGGTTCGGTTAAGGTTTTTTGATGTAAATTCTAGAGCGTAAAGATGCGAGGAATCATCACAAAGACGCGATAAATCGCCGTCTCTACGAAAAAATAATTATTGTAGAGACGGCGATTCATCGCGTCTCTTGCCTTAACCGAACAGTATTGCATCAAGTGGTGATGACAAGATAGCAGGCAAAACTGGTACATAGTGACAATGAACTAAATAAAATTGAGTTTGTATTGCAATCATGAAACTTATGTAAATATACAGTTATTTGCCATATCAAAAGGAGAATTTTTTAACTCAGAAAGGAAGGAAAATATAGATATCCAGTTAATTGGTGTTGATTTATACTATTTCAAATTTTTGTAGTCGTTATACTCATAGCTTAGGTTCTACCTGGGAATTAGGAAGTGGCTTTGCCACTTCTTTTTATTTATCTATAGCAATCCTAAATCATTCGTGAACAATGAGATCCCCGACTTCTCTAAGAAGTCGGGGATCTGAGTATCGTAGGGGCAATTCATGAATTGCCCCTACGACGGATCTGTTTTTCAAATCATATATACTTGGTCTTTCCTGTCAATGCATAAGTCCCAGAACTTTTAACTTTTATTAGTTTTTATATCATGTCTCTTTAACGCTCTTTTATTACTTTGAAAAAATAAAATATTTGTAGGTTGGGTTGAATAACGTGAAACCCAACAAAAGCAGGGATTATTGGCGTTGGGTTTCGTTCCTCAACCCAACCTACTCATAGATTTATAGAAACTAGTGACAACAAAGGTTTGTGATTTTTATCTCGTGAGAGTCATAGAAGAGCGTTAATTGACCATAAAATAATTAGCCTGTTAAGTTATGGCTTGATAACTCCAGGCAATCCCACAGAATTCTGGTCATATAGACATGATATTAGTCATTACTCATTGTATCTTGCCATCTCTCGCGCTTGGGCTTGCTCTCCACATCGCGCGATCGCCCTTCTTGCCAAGTCCCCCACATTAAAGATTGCTGTTTTTCAAGATGGTTAATAAAGTGCATGATTGGCTGATCCGCTTTGATTGGGGTTTTCAAATCAAACTTAATTGTTTGGACAAGCTTAATGTCACCCATGAGAAAAAACTTTCCAGCAATCTTAGTTAGCCACAAAACAACTCGATTGTATAACCAACCAAAAAATCCTTTACGTTTCTTAGTCATCAACAGGATTTGACCTTCAGCTTTTCCGCCTTCGTGGAGGCGAACTGCATACATGGCATAGACATGGAAGAAATCATGGCCAAATGTCGAAATGTTAATGCTGCCGTACCAATAGCAAATACTATAACTTATGGCATTTTTGTAAAAAGGACGAATGAACTTAATAAAAGATGAATTATCTTTGACGGGTGTAATATTACTGAAGATAATTGCATTCTCATTCAGTTCCTGTCTTTCAAAAATAAGTTCTATTGGCAGTTGATGAACTGTATTGAAGTGTTGAGCATCGATGGCGTTAATCATCACCACATTGGGGTGACAGTTCACCACAAAATGAGAATGGATGGTGACATCACACTCTCTTTCTTCTAACTCTGGAACAAAAGGTAAGGGTTGTTGTGGTATTTCTCCAGTCCAAACCCAAATCATGCCGTACTTCTCAGCAGTAGGCCAAGTTTGTAACTTTAGAGAAGGCAGTGTATCTAAACATGGAATATCAATACACATTCCCTCAGCATCAAACTTCCAGTGGTGGAAAAAACAACGGAGTGCATTACCTTCAACTTTGCCTTCAGCAAGGTGAGCGCCCATGTGGGGACAGTAGGCATCAAAGATGGCGACTCTTTTATCTTTACCACGGTAAATTACTAGTTCTCTGCCCAAAATCTTGACAGGTTTTACTTCACCCACCCGCAGATTTTGAGAGGGTATTACCCAATACCATCCTTCAACAAAACGCTCTGGATTATTAAAAATTTTAGGTTTACGGATTGAGCCAGAAGTTTGCGAGTTGAAATTCATTTTTATAGTTTCACTTGAGGTGAAGCAGTTAATCTAGAAGTAACATGAAAAATTTTAAAAAACAGTTACTTTCAGTACTATGACCAACAGCTACCGAATAAATAGATAAAAATCAATAGGTATAAATTTAATTTTATTAAAAATATTAAAAATATCCGAACTAAATATAGGAATAGTATTTTGTTTTTGAAGGAAATTAGGTATTGTAGAGGAGCCAGTGCGTTGCGGAGGTTCCCTCCGTTGTAGCAACTGGCGTTGTGTTAGAACGTAGTTCGTAACGCACTATTATCGAGGGTTTGATGCGTTACGCTGTCGCTAACACATCCTACGGATATTTTCTCTAAATCAAACCGGATTCGTATATTAATATTTTGCCAAACTCTCAAACAGCTTAATAGCCACTAAAACATGTGATAATGATTACAAGAGTTAGGGAAATCTGCCGTGTTAACTCAAGATGAAAAACTGCTTTTAATTGGTCAGGTAACAGATATAAGCGGAATCCCCATTAGGACAATTCGCTATTATGAGAGTTTAGGTTTACTCAAGTCTTCAAGACGAACAGAGGGAGGCTTCCGCCAATTTTCATTGGATGTACTGACTCGTCTAGCGTTCATTAAAAGGGCGCAAAATCTTGGTCTTAGCTTAGAAGAGATTGGAAATATTCTTCAGGTTTACGATCGCGGACAAACTCCCTGTGGTGAAATTAAAGAAAAGCTTGAAGATAAGCTATTGCAAATCGATCGCCAAATCGAGCAGTTGTTAACTTTACGCTCTGAAATCAACGGATTAGTTTCAGGCTGGAAGAACATCAACAACCACCATGAAGATACAATTTGTCCCATTATTCAAAATACCTCTAAGTGCTGAGTGTTAAAAAGTAAAAAGAGAATGGCATCAGGACTCAGGACTTTTATAGATGAGAAACCACCATAACTCTAGTCCAATCAAGGCTAAACCAGCGATCGCAACACCAACTTTCAAACCCAAAGGTTGCTCTATGTGGTTAAACTGGCTGTTTTGCTCTGACGAGTGGGCTGACATTTCTGCTAGTGTTACACCTGATGTTGCAATGAGAAGCACTAAAGCTGTAAGGCTTCCCCAAAGCATTTTTTTACTGAGCATACAGTTATAAGATAGTTTTTGGTTGAAAATTACGCAATCTGAGAGCGTTGCTAACAACAGATAGCGAAGAAAGAGCCATCGCACCCCCGGCGATAATTGGATTGAGTAACCAGCCAAAAATTGGGAACAAAATTCCAGCCGCAATGGGAATACCAATGACGTTGTAAATAAAGGCAAAGAAGAGATTTTGCCTGATATTGTTGATGGTGGCACGGCTGAGTTGAATAGCTGTGACAATCCCTTGCAAATCTCCAGAAATCAGGGTGATATCACTAGCTGCGATCGCAACATCTGTTCCTGTGCCAATAGCAATTCCCACATCAGCCTGTGCTAAGGCTGGGGCATCATTTATACCATCGCCAACCATTGCGACAATTTTGGATTGGGAATTGGGAATTGGGAATTGGGAATTGGGAAAATTCTTCCCCAGCCCCCCTTTCTGAAGAAATTGGATAATCGCCGCCTTTTGATCTGGACGCACTTCGGCAAATACTCGCTGGATGCCAACTTGCTTTGCGATCGCATCAGCCGTTTTCCGATTATCTCCCGTAAGCATTACTATTTCTAAACCTAGCTTCTGTAGGGCTTTTACCACTGCTGCTGATGAAGGTTTGAGAGCATCGGCAATACCCATTATTCCTTGTAGTTGGCCATCTACAGCAATAAAAATAACTGTTTTACCAGCAGTTTCCCAGGTATCTTTATACTGCTGGAGAGCAATAATGTTAATTCCCAGTTCTGTTAACCAGCGTTGTGTCCCAATTTGCACAAGCTGATTTAAAACAACTGCTTGCACACCACTACCTACATTAGCTATAAAATTTTGTGCATCTATTAAACTCACCTGTTGAGACTGAGCATATTTCACCACTGCTTCAGCTAAAGGATGCTCAGAATTCCGTTCTACCGTTGCTGCTAACTGTAAAAGCTTGATTTCATTACCATTAGCTGTACCGTGGAGAGTCACGAAGTCTGTAACTGTAGGTTTACCTTGAGTCAAAGTGCCGGTTTTATCTAGAACGATGGTTTGAATTTTGTGTGCTAATTCTAAGCTGTCAGCACCTTTAATTAAGATGCCATTTTCTGCACCTTTGCCCGTCCCTACCATTACAGATGTGGGGGTAGCTAAACCCAAAGCACAAGGACAAGCGATAATTAGTACACCCACCGTTGTCATTGTTGCTAGGGTGATATTGCCAGTAAAGTTAAACCAAATGATAAAAGTGGCGATCGCAACTGCAATCACAGCTGGTACAAACCATCCTGTCACTTGATCTGCCAAGCGCTGAATTGGTGCTTTAGAACCTTGTGCTTGTTGCACTAACTTAACGATTTGAGCCAAAAACGTATCATTTCCGACTCGTGTCACCCGAAACTGAAATGCACCAGCACCATTAATTGTTGCCCCAATTACCTCATCTCCTGGCTGCTTTTTGACTGGCAAACTTTCACCCGTCACCATCGCTTCATCTACCGTCGAAGCGCCTGTAATTACCTCGCCATCTACCGGAATTTTCTCACCAGGACGTACTAAAATCACATCATTGATTCTGACTTGGGCGATGGGAACATCAATTTCCACACCATCACGGATAACTCTGGCATCTCTAGCTTGCAATCCGATCAGTTTGCGGATGGCTTCAGAAGTTTCTCCTCTAGCGCGATTTTCTAACAACCGCCCCAACAAAATTAAGGTAATGACGATCGCGGCGACTTCATAATAAACATGAGGTATCAAACCCTGAGCAATAAAAAATTTCGGGAAAACAGTAACAAACAAAGAACATAGATATGCTGCACTTGTACCCAAAGCAATTAGCGTGTCCATCGTCGCCGTATGCCGCTTGAGGGATTTCCAGCCATTGCGGTAAAAAGATCCACCACACCAAAATATGACGGGTGTTGTCAGCACTAACTGTAGCCAAGGATTTTGCAAGAAGCTGGGAATTAAGGGCAAGTTCAGCCCAGTCATCATCGGCAACGATCCCAAAAAGAGGAAAATGCTGATTACACCTCCGACAATTACCTTGAGGAAAAGTTGGCGTTGTAATGCTTGCCTACTCGCAATCTCCGCATCATCTTCTTCAGAAAGCAATTCTGACTGGAGTGGAGAGGAAGAGTATCCCGCAGATGCGATCGCAGTTTGGATTTGCTCTAAACTGGCTAAAGAGCGATCGTACCTAATAGCGGCTTGTTCTGCTCCAAAGTTAACGTTGCAGTCAATCACCCCAGAAACAGAGCGAATTGCCTTTTCGATGTTGTTAGCGCAACCAGCGCAACTCATGCCTCGAAGTTTGAGTGTGAGAGTATCCATATATATTGGGGATTGGGCATTGGGAATTGGGCATTGGGAATTGGGAATTGGGAATTGGGCATTGGGCATTGGGCATTGGTTATTCTCTCTCCCTCATCCCCCTATTCCCCACTCCCCACTCCCCACTCCCTACTCCCTTTCTTTACGCAACTGGATAGCCAGCAGCAGCCAACGCTTCCTTAATTACTGTTTCTGATGCTTGAGTTTCTACACTGACAAGCTTGGTTGTAGGATCAGCCTGAACGCTGGCATTGGCATCGACTGCCTGAAGTGCTTTAGTAATGGTGCTGGCACAAACAGAACAAGACATGTTAGGAACTGTGAGTTGGAGAGTCATAGATTTACGGGATAATAATAAACAACCTAGCCAAACCAAGCTGGATGACTGAAGAACAACCATCAACAGTCAGAAATAACTGGAAAGAGAGTCGCCTTGAATTCATACTAGACTCTCTAGCCGGCTGGAGAGTCTAGAGAATTTTAAAAGTTTTTAGCTAAAGTTCAATTTTCTTTACAGATGTAGTATATAAATCGCTAAAAATACGAAATACTACAAGATGCTTGTTTTTCCGATGCGCTGATTTGATAATCGACGAATTTCTGGCAAAGCGCGACTAATTCGTAGAAAATTGGTACGTGAGATGTGACAATGACTGCTGAAGCAATGCGATCGCTATTTCATACTGGTTGGCTGGATGCCATACTAAATCGGGCTACGGGAAGTGTATAATTTAGGAGTAGCTTTGGAAAAAGCAAGAGTGCGTGTAGGTTTGGTAGGTACTGGGTATGCGGCAAAGTTCCGGGCTGAGGCATTGCTCCATGATGAGCGATCGCAGTTAATCGCAGTTGTTGGTCATACCGCAGAAAAAACAGAAGCATTTGTCAAAGAATATCAGATTGAAGCGTTGAATTCTTGGCAAGAGCTAGTAGAGCGTGAAGATTTAGACCTGGTGGTAATTTGTACTGTTAATCGAGATCATGGTGCGATCGCTCGTGCAGCACTTACCAACGGCAAACACGTAATTGTAGAGTATCCCCTTTCGCTCGATATAGTCGAAGCTGAGGAACTAATCGCCTTAGCCAAAGCACAACAAAAACTTTTACACGTAGAACACCTAGAACTTTTGGGTGGTTTGCATCAAGCCTTGAAGCAAAACTTAGCCAAAGTTGGTGAAGTATTTTATGTCCGCTACAGCACCATCAATGCTCAAAATCCTGCACCCCGTAAATGGACTTATAACCACGAGTTGTTCGGTTTCCCCTTAATTGGGGCGCTGTCTCGCCTACATCGTCTCACCGATTTATTTGGTACAGTATTTACTGTTAACTGTCACCAGCGATACTGGGAAATAGAACCGGAATATTACCAAACCTGTTTTTGTACTAGTCAAATCTGCTTTAACAGTGGACTTTTAGCTCAAGTAGTCTATGGCAAAGGCGAGAGTCTTTGGCAATCAGAACGGAAGTTTGAAGTTCACGGTGAAAAAGGTGGTTTAGTTTTTGATGGCGACACAGGAATTTTCATCCAGCCAGGGGAAACAACACCTATAGAGGTTGGCCCTCGCCGGGGTTTGTTCGCTAAAGACACGAGTATGGTACTAGATCATCTTTTTGATGGCACTCCTTTGTACGTTACCCCAGAGCAGAGCTTATATAGCTTAAAGGTTGCTGATGCTGCCCAAAGAGCCGCACAGACAGGCTTTACTATGTTTATGTAAATTTGTCTAGATAAAAGTTAATGAAAACCGAACTAATTGTTATTTTATCCCAACGAGAAATAGAGAAAATGCGTCAAGCTGGGCGTTTAGCAGCCAAACTTCTCCAGCATCTTGAACCGTTTGTCAAGCCAGGGGTTAGCACGCTAGAACTAAATGATGAAGCCGAACGTTGGACGCAAGCGCATGGGGCAAAAAGCGCACCTCTTGGCTATAAAGGTTATCCCAAGTCGATTTGCACTAGTGTAAATGAGGTAATCTGTCATGGCATTCCCAACGCAAAGCAGATTCTCAAAGACGGTGACATTATTAATATTGATGTAACGCCCATTGTTGAAGGTTATCACGGCGATACATCCAAGACATTCTTTGTTGGTACACCTTCTCCAAAAACGAGAAAGCTGGTAGAAGTGACAGAGAAGTGTTTGCGTTTGGGAATTGCTGAAGTTAAACCTGGGGGACGGATTGGCGATATTGGTGCAGCCATTCAAGAGTATGCTGAAGGACAAGGCTTTTCTGTAGTGCGAGATTTCGTTGGACACGGCATCAGTAACATTTTCCACACTGCGCCGGATGTTCCCCATTATGGCACTCGCGGTAAAGGCAAGCGCCTTAGACCAGGGATGGTTTTTACAATTGAGCCAATGATTAATGAAGGTACTTACGAAGTCGAAGTTCTCAGCGATAAGTGGACTGCGGTAACGCGCGATCGCAAACTATCTGCTCAATGTGAGCATACCTTAGCTGTAACTGAAGATGGCGTTGAAATTCTCACCTTACCTGAAGGCAAGAATTACTAAACTGGTAGGTTTCTCTACTACTTGATTAACATAATGACTCAAACTCTTGCTGCCGAAAACGTCACACTAGAGCAACTAATATTGCTCTATGGATTAGAGTTAGTTGATTCGGAAGAATTCTTTCGAGAGTGGCAAGATGATCTACCAGAACTGACAAGTTTAAAAAAGCAACTATTGGATCAAATAAAGGCAGGTTACTTAAATTTACGAAACCATCCGCCTTTATTAGAAAATACAGTTAATACGACTGTTTTATCACCACTGCTATTCATTGGTAAGTTTTATTTATCTCCTTTTCACCTCAAATTAGAGAAATGTATCGAGATTGAAACACAAGACAACCAAATTATTATCAAAGGACGAATTGATTTCTTACTTCTAAAGTCGGAGCGAAATACTTTTCAAACAACCTCTAAGCGCAAAGAGTTCTTAAATCCTGGATAAAAATAAATTCTAAACCTATTCGGCAAGCCCCCGATTTTGATGAATGGGTGAGACTTACAGCCGACCAAATAAGCACAATAGCGGATTACAGCGAGATAATACTGAATTTAACGCAAGCTGTGACTATCTCGGTACAGATGGGAATAATAACTAGTAAGCATTTCCCTTAGCCGAGATTAGGAGTTTTGTACTACTTATGCCGACTTTCCCTACCAATTCCGACCGTACCGACGATAGGGGTTAAATGATTAATAATGTTGTTGTAAGTGGGCAGCCTCATCAACAATTGCTCCAGCAGTTAGACTTAATGATCCGTGCCCGCTATCCACTGCTGTATATTGTTAGTGTCGAAGAAGAACCTGTTGAACAAGTCTTACATCAACTCACACAAACATCCCAGCCACCTCGTAAGCTTTTATTTTGGGATATTGTAACGGGTTGGGATGACAATGGTAGTGATAAAGGTTCTGTGATGGGTGCATTAGGGCGTATTGCTAAAACTCAAGCAGATACGCCGACTATTTTTGTTTTGCGGGACTTACACTTTATTCTAAAAAATCCCGACTCAGAAAAAAATGCCCCTGTTATTCGAGCAATAAAAAACCTGACTTTACAACTCAAACGCACTCGCCAAACCCTCATCCTTACAAGCTATACATTAACAATTCCCCCCGAACTTCAAGAAGAAGTAACTGTTATTGATTTTCCCTTACCCAATGTTCAAGAAATTGATTATCTGATTCGTCAGTTAGTTGTCTTGGAAAAACTCAAGTTAAGCGGACTAGGAAAGGAACAATTGGTGAAAGCCTGTCAAGGTTTAAGTCGCGCTCGAATTCGACGGGTGTTAGCAGCAGCTTTGGCCGCTAAAGGAGAGGTAAACGAGTCGGATATTGATGGGGTGCTGGAAGAAAAAAAGCAAGCAGTTCGTCAGACAGGAATATTAGAGTTTTATACCACCAATGAATCCTTAAAGAATGTAGGAGGATTAGAAAATCTAAAACAGTGGATGCGGACGCGTCAAGATGGGTTTACAGAAGAAGCGCGGTGCTATGGAATTCCTAATCCGAAAGGTGTCCTCCTAGTGGGAATTCAAGGAACTGGGAAATCCTTGTCTGCGAAAACTATTGCCCATGAGTGGCGTTTACCTCTGTTGCGGTTGGATGTGGGACGGTTATTTGGGGGAATTGTCGGTGAAAGCGAAAGTCGTATCCGCCAAATGATTCAACTATCAGAGGCGATCGCTCCCTGTGTTTTGTGGATGGATGAAGTAGATAAAGCCTTTGGGAACATTAGCAGTGGATTTGATGGGGACTCTGGGACATCGAGGCGGGTGTTTGGAACGCTAATCACCTGGATGCAGGAAAAAACCAGCCCAGTGTTTATCGTCGCCACCGCTAACAATGTACAAATTCTGCCAGCCGAGTTACTAAGAAAAGGACGATTTGATGAAATCTTCTTTTTGAATTTACCTACAGAAAAGGAACGCCAGGACATATTTAAGGTACATTTGCAAAAATTCCGCCCTTCCAAATTACGAGATTTTGATTTACAGCGACTAGCAAAAAATTCCGAAAACTTTAGCGGTGCAGAAATTGAGCAGGTAATCATTGATGGGATGCACCGAGCGTTTGGCAGTTTGGTAAATGGAACTAGACGCGATTTTAATACCGAAGATATTTTGGCAGCTATCTCGGAAACTGTACCACTAGCTGCCATTGCCCATGAGCAAATTATCAGTTTAAAGAGGTGGGCTGCGGAAGCAGGAGCAAGGACAGCTTCTGTAGATACGCAGTTGATAGAAGAGTTAAAAAACTACTCTCAGAAAAAAGGTTTAAGTCCATTAGAAGTAGATTAAAAAGTTGTCCACAAATAAGTAAGTTATATGTCTCATTTCACAACTATCAAAATCGAAATCAAAAATGGTGAAATCTTGCATAAAGTCTTGCAAGACTTAGGTTATCAGGTGGAACTGAATACAAATGTACGCGGATATACGCGTAAAACTACCGATGCTGAATATGTAATTCGTCAGTCTAATGGTTATGATTTAGGTTTTCGTAGACAAGAAGAAAACTATGAATTGGTTGCCGATTTTTGGGGAGCAAAAATTAATCAACAAGAGTTTATTAATCGAATTAGCCAAAAGTATGCCCATAGAACTCTGATGGAATCAATACAGTCTGAGGGATTTAACGTAGAGGAAGAGGAAGTATTAGAAGATGGTACGGTGCGGGTAGTAGTAGGTCGTTGGGTTTAGTGTGATTGTTGATTGACCTTATTAAAAAGGAAGAATGTTATGACTGAATATCAAAAAATTGAATACCAAATTGGTAAAAATGGCAAGATTGTTGAAAAAGTCTTGAATGCTACTGGTTCTAACTGTATAGAAACCACAAAAGAAGTAGAAAAATCTTTGGGAGAAATTGAGTCTCAGGAATTATTACCGGAATATTACCAAGAAGATGAATCTATTTCAATTTCGGAAAATCAATCTCTTCAGCAATGGTAAATCAATGTAAGTAAATACATACAGTTCGCTTAAACAGAATTGTCGGTTGTGTTTCTTGTCTCAACCAAACCTACCCTAGTTTTTGTTTTAGTCGCTAACTTTCAGTTATTTTCACAAATATATATTATGTTAGAACAAATCAATCATGTCGGTTTTGCTTTAATTTTGGGAATAATTATCTACATTCTGTTGCGGTTATTTTTATTCCCAAAGAAAACTCATCTACCTGATATTTCTCCTACTTCTACAACTTCTGACGACCAAGACCAAAGAATACAAGAGTTAGAAAATCAGTGTCAAAGACTGAGAGAAGAGTTAAAACAACAGTCTCGGCAAATAAGACTTGATTTTCAAAATGAAACTTTTACCCAACTGCAAACATTGCTTAGTAACTATCCTACAGTTCAAAAAATGGTTTTAGCCAAGCCAGATTTACCTGCGAAAAATTTAGTTTCTCTTTTTACTCCTTTAGAAAATATCCTGGCTAGTTGGGGTTATGTTGCTATCGGTAAGCCTTGGGAACAAGTGAATTATAACCCCCAACTACATCAAGCAGATAGTGAAGATATTCAAGAAGGGGAATTAGTCTATATTCGTTTTATTGGCTATCAGGATGGGGAGAAAATTCTCTACCCAGCTAAAGTAAGTCGCACAATTCCGGGTGGATACAACCAAGGTTAGTACTAAATTTCATAAGTTTGTATGGTTAACTAGATAAAACTTATGGCTTGTGCGATGCAAGCGCCGAACCAAACCAAAACTACAAAGTACGCATTAATCAAAAGTTCTAATGAATCATAAAAACAGAGCGTTACATGACAGCAGTTGCGATTGATTTTGGTACAAGTAATACCGTCATCAGTATCTTAGAATCTGATACGCAATCCCCTAAAAGTCTACGTTTTACTAATCAGTCACGTTTGTTTGTTGGTGTTAATTCTAAAGGTGAAAGGTTAGAAGTACCTGTTGTTCCTAGTTTACTTTTTATTAAAGAAGGTAATCAGGTTGTATTAGGGGAAAATGTACGCAACCAAAGATTAGGACTTTCCCAGGCTTACCCACCAGAACGTTTATTTAAAAAATTTAAGCGAGATTTAGCCTGTGATTATCAACCTCCATCCCGTCACCTTGATGGAAACAGCTATAGTTCTACTTCTGTTTCGGAACTCTTTATCCAAACGCTTTGGAAACAAATTAAACAGCAAAACATCCAACCATCCCACGTTATTTTTACCGTTCCCGTTGGAGCCTTTGAACGTTATTTAGATTGGTTTAGAGACTTAGGAGAACGATTAGAAGTCCCTAAAGTCAGCATCATAGATGAATCCACTGCTGCCGCATTGGGATATGCGGTGAAATGTCCAGGTGCATTGGTATTAGTAGTAGACTTTGGCGGCGGGACTCTGGATTTAAGTTTAGTGCGTACTGTCCAGGAATCTGGTGATTCTCGAACCCTACGTGCTGAAGTATTAGCCAAATCAGAAGCTTATGTGGGTGGAGAAGATATTGATGTATGGATTGTGGAAGATTACCTGCGTTCTCAAGGTTTATCGCAGGAACAAGTAGGAAAAATTGGTTATCAAAATCTGTTAGAAATTGCAGAAAGACTGAAAATTCAATTATCTAAAAATCAAACTGCTGCTGAGAGTTGGTTTGATGATGAGTTGTTTATGTCCTATGAGTTAAAAATAACCCGTGAGCAGTTAGAGGAGATTTTAGAATATAGACAGTTATTGCAACAGTTGCGTGAGGCGTTGGATGAGGTGTTAGCGTTTGCTTTGAAAAAAGGCATTGATAAGAATGCAATTGAGCAAGTGCTGTTAGTAGGGGGAAGTTGTTTAATCCCTGCTGTTCAACAGTTACTAATATCTTATTTTGGAAAAACCAAGATACAACTAAATAAACCATTTGAAGCTGTATGTCATGGTGCATTAGCAATCACGCAAATTGTAGAAATAGAAGACTTTCTACATCACAGTTACGCGATTCGTCTTTGGGAACCTTACAGCAAGACTTATACTTACCATCGGTTATTTGATAAGGGGTCAAAATATCCCTGTCAACGTGCAGAATGGTTAAATCTTCAGGTAGCAAATGGGGGACAGAGAGAAATCCGCCTAGACGTTGGTGAGTTAGGTGATATAACCCAAGCAGAAGTTTCCTTTGATGCGGCGGGAAGAATGACAAGCAGCGTTCTTCAGCATCAAGAAAATTACCGTTCTTTAGATACTCAACATCAACAGGTGTGTGTGGCTAGACTGAATCCACCAGGGGAACAAGGAATGGATAGGATATTAATTTTATTCGAGGTAGATTCTCAGAGGACGTTATTAGCAACTGTAAAAGATTTATTAACAGGGCAGGTGTTGGTAGATAAAGGGGCAATTTATAAGTTGCGGTGATGTGGTGAGAAATTGATAATTTTTTTTACCAATCCAATATTAATAATATGCAAGTTAAAGGAGAAGTAAATGTCAGATAATCAACAACCAAGAGAATATGATGTTGTGCTTGGTGGTCAAAGTCAATCACTAGAAGGTGCAGCAGTTCTAGGTGGTATTGAAGGGGTAAAATTCCGGTTGAGCAATCCAGATTCAAAGGTGAGAGTTGCAGCACTTTATCAAGCTTTGAATTATGGGGAACAGGGTTTAGATTTAGTAATTCACTCATTACAACATGAATCCCCACAAGTACAGATACAAGCTTATTCATTGTTAACTTCTCGAACAGAATTAAAGGTTAAACAAGCCTTACTAAAGTTTAATCCAAAAATTTTGAAATTAGAGCCAATAGAAGTAGTAACAGTCAACAGCTATGGTGACATTATTCAGCGCCAACAGCATCTAGCCAAATACTTTATAGAAGATTTAGGTAATGGTGTTACCTTGGAAATGGCTGCAATTCCTGGTGGTAATTTTATGATGGGATCACCAGAAAATGAGAAATCTAGATGTGATAATGAAAGCCCTCAACATAAAGTTACTGTTCCTAGCTTTTTTATGGGAAAATATCCAGTTACACAGGAACAATATCAAGTTATCATGGGAAATAATCCTTCTTCCCGCAGGTTTAGTAATAATCTTCCAGTTGAATGTGTAAGTTGGGATGATGCGGTAGAGTTTTGTCAAAAGTTAAGCCAAAAAACAGGAAAAAACTACAGACTGCCACATGAAGCAGAGTGGGAGTATGCTTGTAGATCTGGGACAACTACACCCTTTTACTTTGGTGAAACTATAACCCCTGAATTGGCGAACTACACACTTAGTTTTCTGACTTATGCAGATGAGCCAATAGTAAAACAAGAAAAAAGTCAAAGTATCGAAGAAGTAGGAACTTTTCCCCCTAATGCTTTTGGTTTATATGATATGCATGGGAATGTATGGGAATGGTGTCAAGATGATTGTAATGGTAATTATAATTATATAAATGCGCCTATAGATGGCAGTGGATGGATTGGTCAAAGCATTGATAAGAGGCTGCGTGGTGGTTCTTATAATATATATCCTAGTCATTGTCGGTCGGCATTTCGTGCCTTGCATCGGCATAACGTTAGATACCCCGTCCTGGGTTTCCGTATAGTGGCAGATTCTTTTAGTTTTTAGTAAAAATTTACTTACACTAAAAACTTGCAAAGTGAGTAATTTTACACATATTTCCTCATACCCCTATTTACAAAGCTCCAATACTGTGAACGCACTTATTCTGGGAATGACTTGGGTTAATACTTCTGGTATCATCAGACATCAGTTTTAATTAGGAGGCTTCATCGCCAGAATCTTCTGAGCCACAGCTTCGGAAACCGTCTACAACTTGTTCTGACACGATGACCGCAGTTCCGTTCATTTGTACCCTAATTCTTCAGCTTGCGTCATGTTAGTTACCCAATCTACACGCTTAGAGGATTTATCTGAAACTACTGTTTGATAATTCCCATCATAGTTAAGCATTTTTAAATTAATACGAATTAAAATATCGTAAAGATGCTTAAAAAATCTAGTTACATCTTCAAAGTCATATTGACTATCAAAGTTGAAGTAACCTTCGTGAATTATAGCTCCTCTGTAATAAGATAAAACTCCGGCAAAATTTCGACCATCTGTGCGTGGATTTGTCTGATAATAGTCGTTGATGACAATAGCATCTTGTAATTTAAAATCAGGATGATTGAGTAGGTCAACAACTGCTAATCCAAAATGCTTTTCTTTTTTTGTAGCGTTTTGTATTTTCTGTTTAATTCGATTCAATATGTCCCTTTCGCTTCCAAATGCAGTATTCGCAATGCTTTGTATTTGTGTTGCAGCGTGATTAATAATTGTGTTTAATTGACTATTTTGAGAACTATTTAAACCATTTTCTAAAATTTGGGTATCAACTTGATATTTTTTACATAAACTTTCTAACTCTCGAACTAATAAATCTTTTTTATTTGATAAAAACTGTTCTGGGTTTCCAGTCTTAATAGTCAATTCTAAACTAACACGCAAATATGACTGTCCGAAATGAGATGAAGATAGAGATTTTTCAAGCAGTTTTCCAATTCCACTATTCAGATCAGGGTCATTACCTTTAATAGCTACATGACCTTTAATATATGGAAAAGGATGTATAGTGTAGTGAATTCGTTTCACAATTTTATAATTTTCATCTCTAAATTCAATCCAAGGAGCTTGTACTTCAGTCCCCGTAGATAATCCTAAAGCATATAATAAATCGAATGGAAAATTTATTTCTATGTCAGCAGAAGCAATAGACATAGAGCCTACTTTGCCAACCAGGATTGATGTAATAATACAATACTCTTGTTTTAAATCTAATCTTCTCTTTCTGTTTTCATAATCAGGTAAAGGTTCTATCCAGCATTCATTATTGTTATATTGGAAGTTGATTAAACGATGAGGATAAAATATATTTGCATTTGTTTCTAAATTTTCTCCTTGACTAAAGTCTGTAATCAAGTTGGTCAAAGGTAGTACCCAATATTTAGGAGTTAGTTGTTCATTAGTTTCTATCTCAAATTTATTAGCAGATAAAATGAGGCTTATTGCTTGATTTTCTATACTAATATCTAATGAGCGAATATTTGAATTAATAGAGATAATTTCAGAAAAGTTTTGAAAATAAATGCTTTGTATTTTTTGCTTAATATCAATACTTGGTAACTTTAGTTTAATATTAAATTTACCAGACAATTCACTTTCTATTTGGCAATAACTATTAACTTCCGAAGAATCGCTGAATTGAACTATAGCATTACCTTGATAATAAAAAAAAGGTTGAAATGATTGGCATAGTGGTGAATTTATAATCATTTGTATATATTTTTTGCTCAAATTATTCAAATATTCTTTCTTAATTCAAGATAAGCATATTTAATGGCGCTTAAAAACATAATTAATATAATTTAATTAAAAGTAAAAAAAATTAGGGTGTAGGGTGTAGGGAAGACGGCAAAGGATCAACAGACTATACTCGATTACGTGATTTCCTCGTTGCTGGGAAGTGAGAAGAAGCTGATAGGGAAACAGATCGACTCATGTTAGTAGTAGCGAAACGAGAAGAACAAGGTTGGTTGAATGTTAAAAGTATTAATAATTTCCCCTGTGCAGACCTCCGCACCATTGACAAATTGTGGGTGAAATACAGCAATGGACGGTTTGGCTTTTCTGTTCAAAACCGCATTTATCAAAGTTTGAAAAATAAATACGACCAAAATATTTGGGAAGTGTTTGGTGACAAAGTAGGATGGAGGAGAGGAGGAAAGTGGTTGTACTACACAGAGATTACTTTTGACAAGACAGCACCAGAAGCCCACCTCCCAATGATAATCGGTGTTTACTTAGCTGGAGCATCCAACTGTGGAGAATGGTTGTCTCTTCTAAAGGTTGTTTCTTCTTTTACTTCGAGACTTGTAAAATGTAATATATAAAAATTACACAAAATTATTATATTTAAGTCTAATACAGCGCAACTACGAACCAGGAATGCTATTTTCAATACAGTATATATTCGGCTAGAAGGCAAACGCTACATCGACCTATCCAAATAACCTGCGATCGCAATTTCTTCAGTTAGTCGATGGAACTTATCAAGCACAACAGTTTAGGGGAACAGAACGCCTCATTTCCCAAACATTTCCAGATATGAATCTGACAGCAGAACAGATATTTGTTGCGGGACGCTATAGTTAGAGATTGACAAACACGTGGCGCTCTTTGGGGATAAATATTTACAGTTTTTAAAGATAAAAAAACAAAAGTGCAAAGTTTGTCAACTAAAAATCAACATTTATTCCATCATAAAGTAAAAGATATATGGAGGTAAGATTATGACCCAAGTGTTGCCCAAATTACTCACCCTCAATGAATTTATCGAATGGTATCCCAATGATGGTAAACGCTATGAATTGCACAAAGGAGTAATTATTGAAATGCCACCCCCAACCGGTTCGCATGAAAAAGTTATTGCGTTTTTGTCGCGTAAATTAACCGTAGAGTTTGATCGTCTTGATTTACCCTACGGAATTCCCAAAACCGTATTGATCCAAACTCCTTCTGCGGAATCCGCTTATTCGCCTGATGTGTTGCTGCTAAATCTTGATAATCTCGACAATGAACCGCTTTTTCAAAAACAGTCAACAGTAAGCCAAGCAGCATCGGTTCCAATAGTTATTGAAGTTGTTTCAAGTAACTGGCGAGATGATTACTACAATAAATTTAGGGATTATGAGGAAATGGGCATTCCCGAATATTGGATTGCTGATTATGCTGCATTGGGTGCAAGAAAGTTTATTGGTAATCCCAAACAACCTACTATTTTTGTATGCGAATTAGTTGATGGTGAATATCAAATGACACCGTTTCAAGGTAATACTGCGATTTCATCACCTACTTTTCCCCAATTAAATTTAACTGCACAGCAGATTTTTAATGCAGCTAACTAATTTTTTATACTATCTTCCCAACTTATTAAGAATACCTTCACAACCACCAGGAATAGTACCTCTAGTTTTTTCGCCACCCCAACTGCAACAGTAGCAACGTGTAGACTCAGACATCCGTTGCACATTGCTGAAATCGGCATTTTCGACCACAGCGCCAGTTTGTTCGCCGGTTTCATAATCTGGTGGTTGGGTGCGACTGCGGGGTGATGCTTTATCTACTACACCATAGAATAGGCGAATGCCGTTGATGTCAGCACCAGTGAGATTAGCACTATATAAAATTGTACGAGATAGGTTGGCTTTTACTAAGTCACAACCGGTCAGATTAGCGCGGACAAGATTAGCTTCACTAAGATCAGTCCAACGTAAATCAGTACCAGAAAGGTCTGCTGCGGCTAGCATTACGCCTAAATCGATGACGCGCACACCTTCGAGGCGGTCTTCTGCATATCCGCCAGTGCCATCGAGAATGGCTCGACCTAATAAGCGATCGCGTTTTAAGGGTGACAATAACTTAGAACGTGAGAGAAATCGGAGAATTTTCGCTTTCCCACTACCATCAACACTACTTAAAATTGCCGCCGTGCGTCCTTCTGCGATCGCTCTTTCTTGAGGCCAATCTTCTAATAGCCCTTCTTCATCTAATACCAAGTCTGAAACGCCTTGGAAATAGGAATCAATTGTCTGTTGCTGGGTAATAATATTTTGCTGAATCGTCAGCATATTTTGCTGAATTGTCAAGTCTTTGGAAATAACATATTGTCGCCACGCCACGTAAACAGCGATGACGGCGATCAGAATTTGCCCCAAAGCACCAAACCAATCTGCTAGGGTTCCAGCAATATCCCAGTTAATTTTGCGTCCTAAAGCAAGTAAGCGATCGCCTACACCTGTGAACCTGATCGTGCCAATGATCGCTACTATTAGTCCTAAAAAGGCTACAAACAGGGTGCGTTCTTGGGGTGAAAACCACTCATTTAAAACTTCTTGGAACCAAGGCAATAATATCGCTAGGGATAACAGCAAAGTCATCAGCGTGCCGATAATGCCGATAATCCAGTTATTAAGGATAATGCCGATGAAGGTGATAGCGATCGCTATGAGAGTAATTAGCAATGCCCTTGGCTTAACTGTGAATTGGCTGGTAATCGGTTGCTTGAAGTCAGAACGGGCTTGTTGTAAAGCAATTGTATGTTGCGGAGACTGCAAAGACCCAATGACCGCTAGTACTTCTGAGGTTAAGTTTTTCTCAGTGGAACTACCGTCAAAGTCATCCGGTTGCAAGTCGTTTTCGGGGACTGGTTTTGGGGTTGGTAGATTAGAGGAATCGGATTCAATCGTCATGTTTTCTATTTTGCCCCTTCAATCCAAGTTATGCAGCGTTCCCACCGGAGTAAATCGTTAAAAAATAGGCTGAAGATTATCCTGCTTGTGCTGATGGTAATTACCACTATTGCCCTGACAGTCATAGCCAGACCTATTGCTCACCTAACTTTAACAGCCTGGAGCGATCGCGATGACCGTCAACCTCTGCCTCTTGGCACAGTTGACGATGCCAGTCACTTGAACCAGACACAGGTGACAATTAAGCAAGTTAATAGTCAGCCTGGAGTTACTGAGGTGATACTACAGTCTGTACTTAGAGATGCCTTACGTCAAGGTAAGAAGGTAGCGATCGCTGGTTCACGTCATACTATGGGTGGTCACACTCTGTATGCTAAGGGTATCTCCCTGGCGATGCTCCACTTCAACCGGATGCAATTCAATCCGGTAACTAAAATTCTGACGGTACAATCGGGAGCTAAATGGTCTGATGTTATTCCCTACCTAAATGAACGTGGCTATTCTGTCGCCGTCATGCAGTCCAATAACGATTTTTCTGTGGGTGGTACGATGAGTGCCAATGCTCATGGCTGGCAACATAATAGTTCCCCCTTTGCTAGCACGGTTAAAGGTTTTCGGTTAATGCTAGCAAGTGGCAAGATTGTAGAGTGTTCCAGACAGGAAAACTCAGAGTTATTTTCTCTCGTTTTAGGCGGTTACGGACTATTCGGCATCATTCTTGACGTGGACTTGAGAGTAGTACCCAATGAGACGTATATAGCTGAACGGTTCGTGATTAAAAGCGAGAATTATATTGATACCTATCGGCAACGGGTAGATGGTGCAACCAATATTGGTATGGCATACGGTAGACTTTCTGTTGCACCAGAAAGCTTTTTACAAGAAGCTATTCTCACCACCTACCGCCAAATTCCCCAACCAGCTACTATTGTCTCTTTAGAAAAACAGCCAGATTCGGGATTACCTCGGACGGTTTTCCGTAGCAGCATCGGCAGTGACTATGGGAAAAGTTTGCGCTGGCAATTAGAAAAAATCGTTGGGGGAGAAGCCGGAAACCGGGTTATGAGAAACCAGATTCTCAATCGTTCCTCCACCTTATTTGAAAATCGCCACCAGACAGAGACTGAGATCCTGCATGAGTACTTTATTCCACCTGAATCTCTGGAAGCGTTTTTAGAGAAGTGTCGCGCCATTATTCCCCAGTCTGAAGGGGATTTGCTCAATGTCACGGTGCGAAATGTTCATCAAGATAACGACAGTTTTCTCAGATATGCCGATGGGGAAGTTTTTGGATTAGTGATGCTGTTTCATCAGCAACGCACCCCAGAAGGGGAGGCAAAGATGCAGGTAATGACTCAGAAACTGATTGAGGCAGCCCTAGCAGTGGGTGGTAGATATTATCTGCCCTATCGTCTTCATGCCACACCTGAACAATTTCGTCGAGCTTATCCACAAGCTGCTAAATTTTTTGCCCTCAAGCGCAAGTATGACCCAGATGGGATTTTCCAGAATTATTTTTACCTAAAATACGGTAATTAAATAATTCATAATTCGTATACTTACTGGTGTCAAAAAAATAAGTAAAGCCTGCATAAATAACTGTCAGCCTATACTATGCTCTTTAGGGGCAGGAAAAAATCATTACGAATATGCAGCTACCCATTTTTAATCGGTTGACCATCAAATCCAAGCTTATTATCCTAGTCCTGTTTGCCAGCATTAGCTCGATTTTAATCATTGGCTATCTAGGGTGGAAAATGGGTAAGCGATCGCTAACTCAGTCTGCTTCTAATCAACTTACTAGTGTTCGCGCTGCTAAGTCTGACGAAATCAAAACTTACTTGCAAACTCTACGCAACCACCTTAAAACCCTGTGTGAAGACCGGATGGTTATTGCCGCGATGGTAGATTTCCATCAAGGATTTCAGGAATTGAATCAGAAATCAATTCCGCCACAGTGGAACCAATCTTTACAAAATTATTATGAGAAGGAATTTTTTCCCCATATTTCTGAGAAAGTTTCTGGAGAACTCCGTTTTAGTAACTATGGCCCTGTAAGCCCAGCCGCTAAATATCTCCAGTATTACTACGTTGCTGGTAATGCTTATGCTTCTGAACAAAAAGCTCAACTTTTAGATGCTGGTGATGGTAGTACATACAGTCGTTTTCATGCTCAATATCAACCTTTATTTCAAAATTTAGTCCAGAGCATGGGCTATAGCAATTTATTACTCATCGATCATAATACAGGCGATATTATCTACTCAATCCGTAAAGAACCAGACTACGGCACTAACCTCTATACTGGCCCCTACCGCACCAGTCACCTAGCCAAGTTAGTTGCATCTGTGCGTCAAAGCTTCGATCCTAGAACAACTCAAATCACTGATTTTGAAGTTTATCGACCAATGTATGGTTCTCAAGTGGCATTTATTGCTGGCCCCATTTATGACGGTTCTAAACTGGTGGGAATTTTAGTGGTGCAACTATCTGTTGCGGAAATTAACCGCATCATGACCAGTAACCAAAACTGGGTGAATGAGGGTTTAGGAAAGTCTGGAGAAGCTTATTTAGTCAGTTCAGATTATCGGATGCGATCGCTCTCAAGATTTGCACTCGCAGATAAACAAAACAAAATCCAGACTGTAGAAACAGAAGGTGTGCGAAAAGCCTTGGCCGGTGAAACTGGTATAGGCATCTTCAAAGATTATCGTAGGATCTCGGCACTCACTGCTTATGCTCCTTTGAAGATTGGCGATCTTAACTGGGCAATATTGGCACAGATGGATACAGATGAGGTCTTTGCTCCTGTGAACAATCTACAATTCTGGCTGTTGAGCGCCAGCACAATTTTAATTGTCATGTTCACATTTTTAACCATCATTGTTTCTTCTTTTGTGAATCGTCCGATCGCAGCCATTAAAGAGGGAATTCAACAACTGCAAGCTGGAAACTATGACACCACAATTAATATTAATGCTGACGATGAATTTGGGGACATCGGGCGGGCATTTAATGCAATGGTGATTAGTTTGGGCGAAAAGTTAGCAGAAATCGACCAAAAAAACCGGGAAAACGAAGCTTTAATGCTCAATATTGTGCCTTTTACCATTGCCCAGCGTCTTAAACAGGGTGAGTTACTGATTGCTGACCATGTGAAACACGTTACAATTGTGTATGCGCGTGTAGTTGGTATTGCCGAACTTAGTCAACGACTCCCAGCTTCAGAAATAACTCAATTACTGACTCGTTTATTTCATGAATTTGATCAGGCTGCGGAACGCTTTGGGCTAGAGCATAAAAATACAATTGACACCGATTATATGGCCGTCTGCGGACTGACAATTCCCCGACTGGATCACGTTAAACGCACCGTTGATTTTGGGATAGAAATGTTGAATATCCTGCATCGGATGGAGTTGGGACAAGATTTAGCTTTGGGATTAAAAATTGGTATTCATACCGGTTCGGTAACGGCTGGGATCATAGGTACTAAGAAATTTGGTTACAACGTTTGGGGAGAATCGGTTTACTTAGTCATGCGCTTGTACACTCAAGCCGAACTCAACAGTATTGTGATGACTCGTGCTGCTTATGAGTGGGTGGCGGACTCATACACTTTGGTGCAATATCGACCAATGCATATTGACATCATAGGCGAGGTGGACACATGGATTTTGGTTACTGCTACTAGGGTATCAATGAGCAAAGTTGACTTGGTGCAATCATCCTTTGCAAAAATTCAGCCGATCGCAGCTACCGCCGCCGAACTATTCTATCAACGACTATTTGAATTAAGCCCCTCATTGCGACCTCTATTCAAGGGGAGTATGGAAGATCAGCAACGCAAGCTAATGAGTACACTAGCGATCGCAGTTGAAGGATTACGCCAACCCACAGGAATTATCAAGGCTGTGCAAGAACTAGGTAAACGACACGTCAGTTACGGAGTGACAGCAGAGTATTACGACGTGGTAGGAGAGGCTTTACTCTGGACACTAGAGCAAGGTTTAGGAGAAGCATTTACCCCTCAAGTCCGGCGAGCCTGGGAAGAAGCCTATAATTTTTTGAGTGAAATTATGAAAGATGCTGCGGCTCAGGTAGAGCATCAAAATATTGGGGTTTAGAATCATGCACCAAGACATTTTAACTTGGGCAATAGCCTTGATGCTGGGAGTCCCTGTGGTGGCGATCGCTCTCAACGAAGTAATTGAGAGATTACAACGGCAGAATATACCATTATTAGAAACACTGCAACATCTGCGGAATCTAGTTTTACCATTTTTGACTGCATGGCTAGTGATGCGTCAGATTCTCATTCTGGAACCTTCAGCAAACTTGGTACGTACAGCCGAAACCTTATTTTGGGTGACAATTATCTATACAGGACTATCTTTTTTAAACACTACCCTGACAACCCGCAAAAAACCCAAAGTTTGGCAAATTCGAGTCCCAAATCTCTACCTATTATTAGCAAGGGCATCAGTTGTATTGCTCATTGGGGTGCATATTCTTTCTAATATTTGGAAAATTGACTTAGCACAAATTACAACTACTCTTGGCGTTGGTTCTTTAGTGGTAGCGTTAGCTCTGCAAGATACCCTGAGCAATTTAGTGTCAGGTTTCCTGCTACTCATGGAAAGACCCTTTGAAGAAGGAGATTGGCTAAAAATTTCGCTGCGAACAGGCACAAATTTTGAAGGAGAAGTCATTGAGATGAATTGGCGGGCTGTTCGCCTAAGAACCCGAAATAGAGACATCATTATCATCCCGAATGGAGAACTGGGGAAAACAACTTTTGAAAACTACACCTTACTCAATCCCCTCCATGCAGAAAGGGTTTTTGTCAGGTTTTCTTATAATGATTTGCCTAATCAGGTTATAGATATTCTTCAAAAAGCTGCATTAGAAACTACAGGAATTCTTGCCGATCCACAACCTAACATCCGCATCAAAGAATATGGAGATTTTTTCATCAGCTACGAACTGAAAATCTACATCAATAATTATTCTAAAAAAGATGATATCAGAGGCGAGTTGTTAAAACGAATCTACTACGCTGTGAAGCGTAACAAGTTAACAATTCCCTTGCCGACTCAAATGGAATATTCTCTCGATCAAGCTTTGTTAAAAAACGAAGTTCCACAAGAAAGAATATTGGAATATTTGGAAGCCTTGCCTTATCTTGCCTTCCTCGATCCTAGTACTATCAATAAACTTGCTCGTAGCGCTATTGTTGAAGAATATGGCATAGGTGAATGTATTGTCAAAGCTGGAAATCTCGACAAAGGATTTTTTATTGTTTGGGATGGATGCGTTAACCTCTTGGTAAAAAACTCTCAAGGGAAAGAGCAAGAAGTATTTCGTTTGTCAAGTGGGGATTGTTTCGGTGAAATGTCACTCTTAGCAGGACAACCCAGTTTAGTGGCTGTGAAGGTGGTTCAAGATTTACAGGCGATCGTAATTCCGACTGAGGTAATCATCGACTTGGCAGAACACAGTCCTAAGTTTGCTTTAGAAATCAACCGCTTAATTGAGGAGCGAGATAAGGCAATTAAGCGCATCTGATTTACTTCCCCTTAATCCCCCCTTGTAAAGGGCTACGGTGTACACACAAGTATGGACTATTTTTTGCGTAAATCCTGTTTTGTTTACAAAATCCGTTGAGCGGGTTTAGCCATTCACAAAAAATTAGCTTAGGAACGTGGATTAAATAAAATGCAAAACTTTATCCTGTCTCTAGCTTCCCTCTCCTTTACAAGGAGAGGGATTGAGGGTGAGGTAAGCCAGAGGTATAAACTGGATGTTATTTAATTCTTATTCCTTAGATTACACTCTGTCTACTTTGAAAGTTCTGGGGTGAAGAGAATGCGCTTGTCATTAATGCTATCAAATGTAGGTGTAGACCAGCGATTGACTACTTTGCCCAGAATTGACATTTCTTGAACTAAGCGGTCAAATTTATCAGGGGTGAGAGATTGAGGCCCGTCAGATAAAGCTTTTGCGGGATTGGGGTGAACTTCAATCATTAAGGCATCTGTACCAGCTGCGATCGCAGCCATTGCCATTGATGGAACATATTCCGATCTACCAGTACCATGACTAGGATCGATCATAATCGGTAAATGGGTTAGCGATCGCAATACCGGAAGCACAGATAAATCTAAAGTATTGCGGGCATATTTACCATCAAAGGTTCTGATTCCTCGCTCACAAAGAATTACATTTGGATTCCCAGATGCCAAAATATATTCTGCTGCCATTAGCCACTCGTCAATTGTGGCAGACATCCCCCGCTTCAGCAGCACAGGTTTATCTTGAGCGCCTACCTTTTTCAGCAGCGAGAAGTTGTGCATATTCCGCGCCCCGATTTGGATTATGTCAGCTGTTTTTGCTACTGCTGATAAATCCGCAGCATCCATCAGTTCTGTGACGATACCCAAACCAGTAGCTTCCCGCGCTGCTGCTAATAAATCTAAAGCGCTTTCACCATAACCTTGAAAGGCATAAGGTGAAGTGCGAGGTTTGTAAGCTCCACCACGGAGAAATTGCGCTCCTGCTGCCTTGACGCGCTTTGCTGTTTCGACAATCATCGCTTCATTTTCAACGGAACAAGGGCCAGCTACCATTACGATGGGGTGATGTTCGCCGAAATAGACATCACCGTTGGGTGTAGGTACAACAACCTCGCTAGCTTCTCCATGTCGGAATTCTCGGCTTACCCGCTTGAAAGGTTGTTGCACTCGTAATACTTGCTCAATCCAAGGGTTGAATTCTTGAACCTGTAATTTATCGATGCTAGTGGTATCACCAATTAACCCTAGTACAACTTTATGAGTGCCAATGCTTTTTTCTACTGTGACTTTCCAAGTTTCACTCAGTTCTTGGCTGATGCGAGTAATTTCCTCAGCAGGTGTACCATTTTTAAGTATGATAATCATCTGTTTTTCCTTGTGTATAGTTTGTGGGTGCGAAGATTAATCATTGCAAGTCGATGCATTGGCATTGCAGGTCGATGCATTGGCATTGCAGGTCGATGTATTGGCATTGCAGGTTGATGTATTAGCATTGCAGGTCGATGCATTGGCATTGCAGGTCGATGCATTGGCATTGCAGGTCGATGCATTGGCATTGCAAGTCGATGCATTGGCATTGCAAGTAGGTTGGGTTGAGGCTTTGCGAAACCCAACAAACTCCGTAAGATGTTGGGTTTCGTTCCTCAACCCAACCTACGCAGTATTTGGCTGGATGGGAAAGATTCGTCTAGTGCAAAAATTCAGCAAGTTGTTCTAACTTTGTCCAAGCCGCACCGCTTTGCAAGATTTCCTTTGCAAGGACAATACCTTTAACACAACCAGCTAAAATATCCGTTTCCCCATCGATGGCTTCACCAACTTGCAGTGCAAGGGCTGTATTTAAAGCGACAACATCTTGCTGCGCTTGCGTGCCTTTACCTTGGAGAACTGCCTTCAAAATTTCGGCATTTTCTTGGACATCTCCACCGTGCAATGCCGCAGTGGGGGCAAAACTTAAACCAAGTTCTTGAGGGTTCAGCGTTAGAGAACGCACCTTTTTATCTTGGAGTACAGCTAAGTCAGTGACATCTGCTAAACCAGCTTCATCTAAACGTTCGCGTCCATGAACTGCGATCGCTTGTTGACATCCCAATTGCGATAAAGCTTGCACAATTTCTTCTAGTAAAAGCGGATCGTTCACACCAATAATTTGCCCCGTTGGCCGCATGGGATTTACAAGCGGGCCGAGTAAATTAAAAACAGTCCGCACCTTCAAAGTTTTTCGTAAAGTTGCGATCGCTTTGAGTGCAGGATGCCAACCGGGAGCAAACAAAAATGTGATTCCAATCTCACCCACTGCGGCTTGCACTTTCTCAGGAGTGGCGTTGAGATTTATCCCCAAAGCTTCCAGCACATCAGCCGAACCAGTCTTACTGGATGCCGAACGATTGCCATGTTTAGCAACTTTTACCCCGGCGGCGGCAGCAACAAAGGCGACAGCAGTGGAAATATTAAAGGTGGAAGCGCCGTCTCCGCCAGTTCCGCAGGTGTCAATTAGGGGGACTGAGTGCTGAGTGCTGAGTGGGGGGGATTGGGATTGTAAAACGGTGGCCATGCCTACTAGTTCTTCGGCGGATACGCCTTTGGCTTGAATTGCGGTTAAAATCGCTCCTGATAGGACATGAGGGATGGAATCTGTGAGCCAACCTTGCATCAAATCTGTCGCTTGAGAAACCGTCAACGATTGCCGATTTAGCAACTGTTGTAATAAAGCTGGCCAGTTGTAGAACTCAGAAGGGATGGAGATATTCTCAGGTGGAGTTTGAGTTACAGCTATCATAATTGGGCATGGGGCATGGGGCATGGGGCATTGGTTATCGGTCATTAGTCATTCACGAAAGACAAATGACAAATGACAAATGACAAATTAAGGAATCAAGACTTTTGCGACTGTTTGCACATCTTTGTCACCTCTGCCGGAACAATTAATGACGATGCGGGGATTGCCTTCTAACTGAGGGCAAAGGGTTTCGAGATATGCGATCGCGTGAGCAGTTTCTAAAGCTGGGATAATTCCCTCTAGTTGCGAAAGTTTTTGAAAGGCATCTAACGCTTGTTTATCAGTAACACTGTAATATTCAGCGCGACCAAGATCCTTTAAATAACTATGCTCAGGGCCAACGCCGGGATAATCTAATCCGGCACTAATTGAATGAGCTTCGATGACTTGACCATCATCATCTTGCAGTAAATAGCTCATTGCACCATGCAATACACCTATTCTTCCCTTTGTCAAGGTAGCAGCGTGTTTATCTGTATCTACACCTTCGCCCGCCGCTTCGACTCCAATTAGACGCACTGATGATTCATGGACAAATTCATTGAATAAGCCAATTGCATTGGAACCTCCACCCACGCAAGCTAGTAAAATATCTGGTAATCCTCCCCATTTCTCTTGGGATTGAGCGCGAGTTTCTACACCAATTACCGCGTGGAAGTCACGGACAATCATCGGGTAGGGATGAGGCCCGGCAACTGAACCAAGGATGTAATGGGTTGTTTCTACATTTGTCACCCAATCTCGAATTGCTTCGGAAGTTGCATCTTTAAGAGTTCCCGTACCTGCTTCTACCGGACGCACTTCAGCCCCCATTAACTTCATGCGGAAGACATTCAGTGATTGGCGTTCCATATCGTGGATGCCCATGTAAATCACACATTTCAAACCAAATCGCGCACACACGGTTGCAGTTGCTACACCATGTTGTCCTGCGCCTGTCTCGGCAATAATCCGTTGCTTACCCATGCGTTTAGCTAGCAGCACTTGAGCTAAAGCATTATTAATTTTGTGAGCGCCTGTATGATTCAAATCCTCACGCTTTAAATAGATTTGCGGCCCTGTGCCATCTGGTCTAGCGTAGTTTGTTGTCAGGCGTTCAGCAAAATATAATGGGCTGGGTCGTCCTACATAGTCACGCAGTAAGTTTTGCAGTTCTGCTTGGAAACTCGGCTCATTGCGATATTGATGAAATGCTGATTCTAATTCACTTAATGCAGGCATTAAGGTTTCGGGGACGTATTTACCGCCGAATCTGCCAAATCTGCCTAGAGAATCTGGTTGCACAGTTGCAGTCTTGATGTCTTGTATGCTTACCACTGGTTAAAATCCTTTTACGTTGAAATATATTTTTGAATTTCCTCTGTGTTCTCTGTGCCTCTGCGGTTCGTTATTTTTTATCGAACCACAGAGGCGCAGAGGGCACAGAGAGAAGAAAGAGGTTTTTTACTTAGCTGAAACAGCTTTTTGCAGGGATACTGGGGTAATTGCTGCTTTGAGTTCTCGACAAAGCTTTTCTACAGCTTGTAGTCCTTCGGTTGGGCTACCTTCGGCTAACCGTTTGACAAAGGCGCTACCAACAATTACGGCATCTGCTCCCCATTCCATTACTTGATGCGCTTGTTGTGAATCTGAGATGCCAAAACCAACGCCGATGGGTTTATCGGTGACGCTTCGCAAATCTGTTATTAAATCTTTTACGCGGTGTTGGATTTGAGTGCGGATACCTGTAACCCCTGTAACGCTTACCAAGTAAATAAAACCCTGGGATTGACGAGCGATCGCTAAAATCCTATCTTTAGAACTAGTAGGAGCTACGAGTAAAATTACCTCAATTCCAAAAGATGCAGCAGTTTGGATTAATTCTTCTGCTTCTTCTAAGGGCAAGTCTGGCACTACCAAGCCTCGCGCCCCAGCAGCAGCAATTTGCGCCAAAAATGTCTTGATACCCCGGTGCAAAATGGGATTGTAATAAGTAAAGAGAATTATCGGCGCTTTCAGGGTAGGGGTTACACCTTGCAACATCTCTAATACTTGCTCTAATTTTGTGCCTTTTTGTAAAGCACGAGTTGCGGCTGCTTGAATCACAGGCCCATCTGCGAGAGGATCGGAGTAGGGAATGCCCAACTCGATGAAGTCAGCACCGTTGCGATCTAAGATGTGTAAAGCTTGGGCAGTGGTTTCTAAGTTAGGATCGCCTGCTGTGATAAAGGGGATTAAAGCACACTGTTGGCGCTGCAAAGAAGCTGCGCTAACTCGTAAGGTTTGAAAGGAATTGGAGATAGAAGTCATTTTGAAAAATAGTTAATGATTAGTTAATAGTTCTGGAAGAATCAATATTTAGGAATTAGCGATACCCACGCTATATTTGTTGTTGTCGAGTCTTTTAGCTCCGTTAATGAGCCTTTTATCTCCGTTAATGAGCCTTTTATCTCCGTTAACGAGTCTTTTAGCTCCATTAATGAGTCTTTTAGCTCCATTAATGAGTCTTTTAGCTCCGTGAATGAGGCTTTTATCTCCGTTAACGAGTCTTTTAGCTCCGTTAACGAGTCTTTTAGCTCCGTGAATGAGGCTTTTATCTCCGTGAATGAGGCTTTTATCTCCGTTAACGAGTCTTTTAGCTCCGTCAGCGAGTATAAGAGCTTCATTTTTTGAAGTAGTAATGTAGCGCTTCTCGCTTGGATGCAATACACTTTGACCTCTCTCCAAACCTCTCTCTTAAAAGGAGAGAGGCTTTGAATCTTACTCCCCTTCCCTGCAAGGGAAGGGGCTGGGGGTTAGGTCTGTATTCTAAGAAAGCCTTAAAAGACTCCGCGCAGCTTGCTCTACATCCCTTTGTTTAACTAAAGACTCTCCAACTAAAACCGCACGGACACCAGCTTGAGCGACAAGGGATAAATCAGCAGGGGTATACAGTCCAGATTCACTGACGATAGTGATATTTAAGCTTTGCAAATATTGCTGGCGCTGTGCTAAAAGTTTCTGTGTTATTCCTAAATCAACTGTGAAATCATCTAGATTGCGATTGTTGATTCCGACTAAATGTAAATCGTCAAGCTTAAGAACTCTATCCAGTTCAGCCAAAGTATGGACTTCTACCAGTGCATTCATGCCCAAATCGTGAATCACTCGTAGAAAGTTTTGTAGTTCTTGGTCTGATAAAATAGCGGCAATCAACAAAACTGCATCTGCGCCTGCTGTCCGTGCTAGATAAATTTGATAAGGGTTAATGATGAATTCTTTGCACAGTAAGGGCAATGCTACTTTCTGACGCACACGCCGCAGATTGTCAAAACTGCCCTGAAAAAACTTATGATCAGTGAGGATTGAGAGACAAGCTGCGCCACCTCGTTCATAAGCTTGAGCGATCGCTACTGGATCAAAATCTGCCCTAATAATCCCACGGCTAGGTGATGCCTTTTTCACCTCGGCAATTAAGCTAGGTTGATTAGGATTTTGTTGTAAAGCAGCTAAAAAATTTCGGATAGTTGGAGCAGTAATTAACTGTTGTTGCAAAGAAGCTAAAGAAAGTTCTTGCTGCATCTGTGCAACTTCTTGCCTTTTATGCAACACAATTTCTTCAAGAATATGGCGGGAAGTGGTAATTTGGTTAGTCATAAAATGTTTGGGGAGTGGGGAGTGGGGAGTGGGGAGTAGGGAGTAGGGGGAGCAGGGGAAGTAGGAGGAGCAGGGGGGACAAGAAAGAAGAATAACCAATGCAATGCCCCATGCCCAATGCCCAATGCCCAATGCCCTATGCCCAATGCCCTATGCCCCATGCCCAATTACTAATGACTCTTTAGTTGTATATGCACGCACGACATTTTTAATGATTTCTAAACCGACTTCTCCCGCTAAAGTCATGATTGATTCTGGATGAAACTGAACGGCGGCGATAGGAAGTGTCTGATGTTCAATAGCCATAATTACGTTGTCATCAGAAATCGCTGTCACCTTTAGTTCTTCGGGCAAATGCTGCGGGAGAGCAAACAATGAATGATATCTACCCACGGTAAAGGATTCTGGCAAATTCTTGAAGGTAACAGAATCTGAATCAGTAACGAAAATCCGTGAAGATTTCCCATGTTGAGGATAGTTGAGAACTCCCAATTGTCCATCAAAAGCTTCAACGATGCCTTGCAGCCCTAGACAAACTCCAAAAATGGGAATTTTGCGGTGAAGAATAGCACCGACAGTCTGGGGAACCCTAAAATCACTTGGTCTACCAGGGCCGGGAGATAATACAACTAAGTCAGGGCGTTCTGTATCGAATAGCGATTCTGAGAAACCATGACGGAGTGTGGTGACACTTGCACCTGTTTGGCGAATGTAATTAGCTAATGTATGAACAAATGAGTCTTCATAATCTATTAGTAAGATGCGTTTGCCTGTTGCCGCACTTGGAAGGATTTTAGTTGATTTGATGGAACTGGATTCATCGATTTTCTGACTGCTTTGCTTAACACGACGAATTGTTTCAAATAAAGCAGCCGCTTTGGTAATTGTTTCTTGTTCTTCTGCTTGGGGTATGGAGTCATAAAGGACAGTAGCACCAACTCGCACTTCGGCGATGCAGTCCTTTAATCGGATTGTCCGCAGAATTAAGCCAGTATTTAAATTCCCATTGAAATTTAAATAACCGACTGCTCCACCATACCAACGGCGGGCGCTACGCTCATGCTGTTCAATAAAATCTATGGCGGCTTTTTTGGGTGCGCCGGTGACTGTAACCGCCCAAGTGTGGGAAAGAAAGGCATCTAAAGCATCAAATTGCGATCGCAGTATACCCTCAACATGATCCACTGTATGAATCAAGTGGCTGTATAATTCAATTTGGCGACGACCAATGACTTGAACTGAACCAGGTTCGCAGATTCGGGATTTGTCATTGCGATCGACATCAGTACACATCGTCAACTCAGCTTCATCTTTGTGGGAGTTGAGTAAATGACGAATTTGCACCGCATCATCGAGAGCATCTAGTCCCCGGCTGATAGTACCACTAATAGGACAAGTTTCTACCCGCTTCCCTTCAACTCTCACAAACATTTCTGGAGATGCGCCAATCAGATATTCTCCACCTAAATTAAAAATAAACCCATAAGGACTAGGATTTATATCCTTTAAAGTTTCAAAAAGTTTGCTCGGTTCATCTTCATAGCCTTCAAAAAAGTTTTGGCTAGGAACAACTTCAAATAAATCCCCTCGGCGGAAATAATCGAGTGCAGACTCAACTTTTTTGGCATATTCGCCTACTTTATGATCGGCAGTTTGATTTGGGAAAAGATGTTTTCCGCGATAATCAATAGACTCACCTGTTCGAGGCAGATTTTTAGTATTGCCGTGCGCTGTTTCAAAATCATATTGTAAACGAAATGCTCGTTGCTGATAATAGTCAACAACTATCAATTCATCAGGTAAATAAAGTACCAAATCGCGCTGATCCGTAGGACGTTCCAGACGTTGGGTAATTGGTTCAAACTGAAAAACTAAGTCATAACCAAAAGCCCCATACAATCCTAAATGCTCATCTTCTTGGCTAGAGAAAGTGTGTAGAATTTCGCGGACAACTGTAAATGCTGAAGGTTGTTTACTGCGTTCTTCTTCAGTAAATAATCTCTTCGTAGATTTCACAAAGCCGACAATATTATTATTGTCTAAAGTAACTTTCTCAAGTTGGCTTGAGTTGGATAAACACTCTAACAGTAATGGTAGAAGTACTTGACCGCGTTCATTCAACGCTATCAAATTGAAAGCATTTTCTTGTGTACTTAATTCCAATGGTGGATTGACAAATCCAATTGCCCATCTTTTATATCTGCCTGGATATTCGTAGCTACTTCTTAGCAAGCCACCACGCTGAGAATTTAGATGAAACAAAATATCTTCGAGAGCAGTATCCATCTTCACTTCAGTGATGGAGCGAGAAACACTTACGCCACCAACGGTTTCGTATGAACGGGAATCAAAAATCATGGGTAATTACTCTATAAGAGTTATTAGTTATTAGTCGAAAGCTATTAATGGTTATTAGTAGTTGTTTATAGACAAATAACAACTTAGATATTGGATATCAATCTAAACCAGCCTATTTAATGCGGACTATTTGTAAAAAAGGTAATTAAAAACTTTTTGCTTCTTATTTAAGAGTACTAGATATCAAGCAGATAATATATTGAATAATTTTTAGATTCAATGTCAATTTATTCGCTTTTCTAGTCCTGTTCTCAACAAAAATAAACTTAGATTCCTTGTCTCCTTCAAAAGTAGTAGATAATCTCAAATCTTAAACCTCCGCGTACCTCAGCGCTTCCCTCAGCGCCCCTTTGCGTTTAAAATCCCCTCCTAAACCCCCCGCAACAGCGATATTGCTTGCCTATACAACAACAAATTCACCTCATGAACCTCAACTCCATTCCCAATCCTTTGTAACAACATTAAAGTCAACTCTCCCCCCAAATGTTCGCGGAACTCAGTTAACCCCCGGAACAAACAATCAGGATCTTCCAATTGTGATAACTTTTCACCCATTTCTGGCACATACAACGTGAAACCCAACGCCGATAAAGTATTTAATATTCGTTGCCACTCTGAACAATCAAGCAATCCTGCTAAATAAGAATAGGTGCTATCCAAAGCAATACCGATTGCAACAGCTTCGCCATGACGCAAGCGATAATTTGTCAAATGCTCCAGTTTATGAGCCGCCCAATGTCCAAAATCCAAAGGGCGAGAGGAACCCATTTCAAAAGCATCGCCACTATTAGCAATATGTTCTAAATGCAACTGGGCGCAACGATAAATAACTTGTTGCATAGCATCCATGTCTCGCTGCCCAAGGGCTTTGCTGTGAGAATGGATATAATCAAAAAACTTAGCATCCTTAATCAGCGCCACTTTCACGGCTTCTGCAATCCCAGAACGCCAATCGCGATCGTCTAGGGTTGTCAAGAATGCAGAGTCATTTATAACTGCATAAGGTGGCGCAAATGTGCCGAGAAAGTTCTTTTTACCAAAGGCATTGATGCCATTTTTTACCCCAACCCCAGAATCATTTTGCGCTAACACCGTTGTCGGAACCCGAATTAGACGAATTCCCCGGTGAGCTGTTGCAGCAGCATATCCTACCAAATCCAATATCGCCCCGCCCCCTATAGCTAACACATAAGAATGGCGACATAATCCGGCTGTTTCAATGAGTTGCTGGATTTTCTCTACAAAAGTGCGATCGTTTTTGGCAGCTTCTCCTCCCGAAATTATCATGGGTTCGGCTGCGATCGCTAATACCTCTCCATAAAACTTGGTATACGCAACTAATTGCTTCACCAATTCCGGTTGATACTTTAATATTCCTGCGTCTATCACTGCAACTAATTTTTTCGGCTTTGTCTCCTCATTAGCCGTAACCACTTGCGCTAGCGTCGGGTTTTTTAACTCAAATAAATTTTGGGTGAAGTAAACCTCATAGTTAAAAGTAACCGAAACACGTTGATTAATTAATTTACTTTTTTGTTTGATGTCAACAATCATATTTTTGCAGGTATATCTAAAAGTGCAGCACTATTCAAAGATTCAAGGAACACCTCGACTGAGTAAGAACCATTTACCTTGACTTGATTATTCATGATAAAAAACGGCACACTGCTGATGCCATTTAATCGAGCAAATGCTGATTCAGCAATAACTACATCAACCACATCACAATCATTTAATTGCAACCTTAATTCCGTACCATCCATCTGATATGCTGTCCCAATGGCAACAATAATCTTAATATCTCCGATATTCAAACCCTCTTCAAAGTAAGCTCTATAAATAGATTCTACGACATCATGTTTTACATTTGCGGGTGCGAGTGCAATCAGTTGGTGAGAAAGCTTAGTATCGACAGCCAAACGAATTTTATCAAAATTTAGCTTAACCCCAGCCGCCTCACCTGCTTGTTGCACATAATTAAACATCTGTTGCAGTTCTTCCGTTTTAATGCCCTTTCTCTTTTGCATAAAACTGCGAAATTCGTATCCGTCAGCAGGAACAGTATTATCCAGAAGAAAGGGATGCCATCGAATATGTACCTCTTGTTCTTGCCATTGTGCCAGTGCATCAAACAGATGCTTTTTCCCAATTCTGCACCAAGGACAAACAGTATCATGAAAAATGTCTATCAGCATAGTTTTCGTTATTCATCCATTTCTTAATGAGAGGTTGTTTGAAAAGTCATGATTGATGTATCAAATATTTTTTACCCCACCCTAACCCTCCCCCTATGTATTGGGGAGCCACTGCGTTGGGCGGCTCTGCCGACTTAAAGCAAGTGGCGTGAGGGAACCGGATTTTTCTTGTTTCCCCCCTTTACAACGGTGGATTAAGGGGGGTATGTGATTAAAATTACAGCAAACTACTTTTCAAACAACCTCCGAGGCTGTACTAAATTTTATTGCCTCTCTCTCTCTCTCTCTTTCTTCCTTAGCGTCCTTTGCGCCCTTTGCGGTTCGTCCCTCATACAAAATTATTATTCAAATGCTAATATTCTGTGGTTTAAAATCTCTTTGAATAGCCGTTGCATTTAAAGGCTGGATAAAACTGTTAATTTTCCCTTCAAAAAAGCCTTGAGCATTTTCAAATTCTTTAATTAATGCCTCTCTATCCTTGCTAGCCACCAGTCTAGCCAATCGGCTATAAGTATTAGCTAAAAAACTAATAGCATTACACCTTTCTTCAGTAGCTAGCATAATATCAACACATAAATTAGGATTTTGAGAAAACAGACGTTTCACAATATCAATTTCTTGACGATAGTTAGGAGTTGACATTGTTAAACTCTGCTCTATCTCAACTCTTGTTTGTGCTAAGAAAACACCAAGACTAAATCTACAAAAATGCTGCGTTGCTTGAATAATCACCATCATTTGATCGTGTTCTTCAGGCGTGCAAACAATTAACTCACTACCTTTACTTTTAAGAAAATCTAATAACCATTGAAATGAATCATCATTTCGACCTGGACATAGTACCACCTTTTGTCCCAAAAACGATTTGATATTTGGCCCAAACATTGGATGTAAACCCATAACGGGGCCACAATGGTGTTCGAGCATTGCTTGAGTAGGCTGTGTTTTAATACTTGTGATGTCACACAAAGCTGTAGTTGGAGCAAGATATTTTGCTGCCCGCTTGATAACATCAACCGTATATTCAATAGGAACACTTACTAATACTAATTCTGCCTGATTTAACAGTTTATCTGCATATTCCCAATTATCATGTTCGAGAACGCTAACATTGTGACCTACTACAGAAAGCTGCTCTTTAAATAATCTTCCCATCCTGCCGTGTCCACCGATGATGGTAACTTGTCGGGGAATAACATGATTTGTGGCAGATTTAGGGGTAAGACTGGCATGACAACTCTTTACTACACCCGCCCAAACAGACTCAGGAATACCAGCTTGGGCGAGTAGGGGAGCGACATCAGCCAGTTGTTCATCTAAAGAAGGCTGTTCTGATGCTGCTAATAATGATATGCGATCGCTAAGTAAGGCGATCAAGCTCTGGTCAGTTTTTTTAAGCTGATCTGAATAAGAGGATTTCAGAGGCATTTTTTCCTTCCCCAATTTTCAAATATCAACAAGTGATTCTTTAGAACTTATTTCTGGTAAGATATCCAGGTTTGTTGCTTTTTTAGCGATCGCATCAGCAAATAACTCTTCATATCGGTCTAGCGCTTGCTCAAAAGAATAGTTTTCTACCGCAAACTTTCTTCCCTTACGTCCTAATTGCGCTGCTAATTCCGGCTGATGATATAAATCCAGCACCGCCGCAGCCAAAGCATCTGCTGACTCAGGCTCAACGATAACGCCGCCACCACTTTGTCTGATAGCTTTCGCAGCAGTCCCCGTGGCGGGAACTGAACCCACAATCGGGCGACCACTGGCTAGCAACAGTGGTATTTTAGAAGGCATATTGAAGGAAATTACATTCCGCTTTTGCACAATTAACCCCACATCTGCGGCTGCTAACATTTGTGGTAGTTTTTCTCGCGGTTGCAATGGTAAAAGTAAAACGTTATCTGCACCACAAGCAAGACAATGTTTTTGCAATCTTTTGAGGGCTTGAGATTCGCCAGCAATAACAAAGACAATTTCTTTTAGATGACATAACCGGGCTGCTGCTTCTATTACTGTTTCCAAACCCTGTGTGAGAGCAATATTACCCGAATAAAGGACTACAAATTTACCATTGAGTTGATGGGTAGCTCTCCAAGAGTTATTTTCTCTCGGTAAAGGGCGAATAAAATTTAGATTCACCCAATTGGGAATACAGGCAATTTTATTAACAGGTACACCTTTATTTATGAGATTATCTACGAAGCCATCGGCTATTACGCTAATGGTATGTGCAGTTCTGTAAGCAAATTTTTCTAAAGCTTCCAGAGCTTTAATCATCAACTTATTTTTAATTAGCCCAACCCGCACACCAGCTTCTGGGAGGATGTCTTGCACATTCAACACTACTGGACAGTTGTATAGCCAACCTATTAAAGTTGCAGGTAAACAAACTAATAACGGCGGTACTGTTAAAAGAATTACATCAGGTCGCTCACCCTTAAATGCTTGTGGCAAACTTGTAAAAACAAAGCTCAACTCTAACAGTAGCCGATCTATAAGGTTAGGTTTAGACTTAATCCGCAGGTAACTACGTTGAATTTTGACACCATTTTTCTGTTCAGTAAGATATAACTTACCTCGATATCCGTCATAAATCTGACGCTGAGGATAGTTAGGCATACCCGTAATTACCCGCACTTGATGTCCTCGTTTCACCAGCCCTTCTGCTAGTTCGGTCATCAAAGGTGCAATACCAATTGGTTCTGGATGATAGTTATATGAATAAATCAGAATGTGCATGAACTCTTAATTTCCTGGAAGCACCTTGATTTTTAATTCGTAATTCGTAATTACAAGAAGCGTAATATAGCGCGGTTGAGTGAGGTACACCGGTAGGGGCACGGCACTGCCCATTGCTGTCAATTTAAGCTCAAAACTTTGTCCCACAGACGTTTTACCCCCCTTAATCCCCCCTTATAAAGGGGGGAAACAAGAAATCCGGTTCCCTCCCCTTTATAAGGGGAGGGTTAGGGTGGGGTAACGCGGATCGTAATCAGTGGTGAGTGAACTTAATATTCAGTTTTTACAAGAGTTTCACGTTAAGTTGACACCAATGGGCACTGCGGTGCCCTTACACTTTGCGATTAATCTTGTACCGCATCTGAATGGGAATCGCTATACCAATTCTGTATGAAGATGCACCAAACTATATGAGGAACGAACCGCAAAGGACGCAAAGAACACAAAGTAAGAAAGAAGAAGCCAAAAAAATTTGGCGCAGCCTCATAAAGAAATGGTGTAATGGATCGAAATTATTCAGATGGTGCGTTATGCCCTTGGCTAACGCACCCTACAAAACTGGGACTCAAGTATCAGAAATTAGTACTGTTTTTGTAGTTCTTTCTCTAAAGTGAAGACTGGCTTTTGTTTGCCACGTTTCCGCAATGTGACGGTAGCAGCCCCAAATCCAAGCAATGCTAAACCTAATGTTGAAGCAGGTTCTGGTACTTGCTGTCTGCCTTCTACGTTTAACACTTGGACGCGACCTTGGAAGAAGTCGCCGACGTAAAGTTTGCCATCTTTGTAGCTTGTGCCACCTGTCCAGTTAAATCTGCCGGGAGTGAGGTCGAGGGGGTTGCCAAAAGGAGGGCCAGTTAATGCTGGAGGCGGTACAGGATTACCTGATGCATCGCGTGCATTTTCACCGTAGGAAGTCAAGAAGTTACCGTTTTTATCAAATACCTGAACGCGGCTGTTGATAGAATCAGCTACATAAACATTCTCTTGGTCGTCCACTTCAATGCCAATTGGCTGAAGAAGTTGTCCAGGTTCGCTACCGGCTGAACCAAATGCCAACAGAGGATTACCATTTGGATCGAGTACTTGAACGCGGTTGTTATATTGGTCAGCTACAAAGATATTTCCACTAACTGGGGAAATTCTTATACCTGCGACACCTTGGAATTGCCCAAGTGCAGTACCAACAGTGCCACCAATGACACCAATTTGCTGTCCGTCTGATGTGAATTTAAGGATTCTTTCACCGTTAAAATCACCGATGTATACGTTGCCAGCTTTGTCAAATGTCACACCAGATGGCCCAAAGAACAATCTACCCTCTACGAGAGGGGTAAATTGTCCATTTGCAAAGGATCTAATAAAGTTACCCTGAGAATCGTATTGATTCACGCGGTTGTTGTAAACATCACCTGCATACAAATCCCCTGTTACTGGATTAAAGTCTACAGTTGTTGGCTCGTCAAACTGCCCAGACCCTGTACCGCCGGAGCCAATTGCTCCAATATACTCACCGCTTGGACTAAATTTTTCAATTTTGTTACCGGCGTTGTAGTTAGGAGTACCATCTGGGTTAACACCGCGTCCGTTAGCTATGAGGGTATTTCCTTGGCTATCTACTGCTATACCTTGGGGAACAAATAGTTCTCCAGGGCCGAAGCCAGGACTACCGATACTTCTGTCGTAAGTTAATGTTACGGCCTTGGCTTGTGCTGCTGTTGCCAACACCATGAATCCAGTACCGAGAATAGCAAGTGAGAAATTTTTGACTAATCTCATGAGTTTTAAGTCCTGGTTGTATGAGGTATACTCGTTCCTAGACTAATTTCGTTCCCAGTCCCAGTTTGGGAATCCTAAAATTTGGGCTGCTGCCTCTTGTCTGAAATGCAACTTTCTCTATGAGGCAGCAGTCTATTCTGTAACCATTACCTGGCTCTGTAGGTAATGAGGAATTAGACTATCTCTGCTTTAGCTAGCAACTCTTCACCCAACCTTTCTGGACGTTTGCGGTTGAAGGCAGCAGTTGCACCTACACCAGCAAGTGCTAATAAACCGAATACTGAGGCAGGTTCGGGGACTTTTTCCGTAACGATACCATCTACCCGAACAACCTCCCCTAATCCTGGGCCGACACCGCGATTGGTAATATAAATCTTGCCGTCAGGGCCAATAGTAATTCCATCAGCCGAATCTAGCCCTTCACCTGCTGCAACGAGTTTTGTACGAGTACCGTCAGGAGCAACTTGGATGAGAGATCCAGGTAGGTTTGTTATGTCACCCCCTAACTGAGAGGTGTCGCTGAACTGTAAGACCAGCAAATTGCCATTCTTATCAAAGGTTAGGTCTGTGATGTGGTTAAACCCATCTAGAAAAACTTCTGGTTTGTCATCTTCACCGATGCGGAAAATCCGCGATTTACCTTCTGGATAAGGAAAACCTGTATATTCACCAACGTATAAAGCTCCATCGGGGCCAATTGCACCTCCTGTAGGTACTGATTGAATCGCTATGTTTCCTCCAGGAAGCTCTTCTAATAGTCCAGGGGGTAGTTCTAATCCTGGTGGTAACTCGGAGCTACTAATAGTATTTTTTGGAATTGCGATCGCCTGGAAGCCACTTCCATCAAGTTTAATTTTGTAAGCAGTGTTCCCACCTCCGTCAACGACATAAGCACTATCACCATTAACAGTCAAGTCATAAGGATTGGTAACTACATCCCCACGGTCTGGATTTTTGGTGATTTCATACTTGGCGAAGTCAAAAATACTGGTCAGAGAACCGGTGTTCAAGTCAACTTTGTACAGTTGTGCTAAAAGCGGGGTATTTAAAACTTTATCGGGTGTGGATGGTGGGAAAGTAGCAAGTTGCTCCTGTGGGAGAGTAGATGTAGAGCCAAGGTTAAGAGTTTCTAGATCGCGGTTTCCTGGATAACCAGCAAATCCAGTCAAAAGATAAGCATTCCCTTGAGAGTCGAATTGCAAGTCTTGAATACCGGCTCCTTGGTTGCCAGTAGGTTGCTCTGCTAGAGACTCAAAGTTATTAAGTATACGTTGTTTTGTGCCGTCTGGTGTAACTTTGACGAGTGAGCCAGTGTTACCAGCGCAGATAGGCTGAAATAGTGTACTCGGAGATGGCTGGCAATTCCCGTTTCCTCCGATACCTGGTTCTGCTACGTAAAGAGTCCCATCGGGGCCAAAGCTAGCACCCCGTGCATTACTGATTCCATCGACAATAGTCGTTAGTGTTGCAGCTTGTGCAACGGATGTTCCACAAATAGCACCAAAACAAAATGTAACAGATGTCAAGAGAAATGATTTGAGTTTCATGTCTTTGAAGATTGAAAATTAAGTAAGTGGAAAACTTTATGGTTTTGAGAAACGCGCAATTGGTTTGAAACTCTTCACTTAAGCGCCACGATTCCATTCACAATTCATAATTACGAATTACTAATGGGGTTCTCTTCTTGTGCAACCAACCAACGCCCAAGGCTGCGATCGCTAATACGCCTAAAGTAGAATCAGGTTCAGGTATAGATTTGGTATTCTCAATTCTGATAACTTGTCCAAGTCCTGGGCGATCGCCTCGGTTGGTGACATATACTGCACCATCAGCACCAATAGTCAGGGCGCTAGGTGACTCTAATCCATTGCCACTCAAGAGAGTTGTACGAGTGCCATCGGTAGCTATTTTGATCACAGAACCATCAAAATCCCCCTTCCAGGCTGACTGATTGGCGTACTGCAAAGCATACAAATTGCCGTCAGTATCAAATTCCAAATCTGTAAGTTGGGTAAAACCATCGGCGAAAACTGTTGCTAAACCATCAGCACCGACTCGATAGATTTTTGCCCCACCTTCAGGAAAGGGAAAACCAGTAAATTGGCTGACATAATAAGCACCGTCAGGGCCTTTTGCCACATTTGAGGGGACTGCTTGGGTTGCAAACTGCGATCGCGATCGCACCTCTTCACCTTGAGATGGTACTTGTGCCGGTTCATTGGATGGAGTACCAGAGGGTGGAAAGACGGGATTAGCTAATATGTCTTTGGGGAATGTGGTAATAGCTTGCAAGTTACTGCCATCGGCATTAAAGCTGAGTAAGTCGTTTGCACCGGCATCAACTGCAATTAACTTATTGCCATCTATTACAAAACCCAAGGGATTGCTACCGACATCACCACCATCAGGATTTTTGGCAAGTTCGTAGTTAGCTAAATCGGCAATAGTCGTCCAGGAGTTGGTATTAAAATCGGCAGTGATGATTTTACCGAGGTCAGTTTCACCTAAATTGCGATCGCGAAAGGTTGGATTAGCCCCATACCCAATCAGAACATAAGGTTTACCTTGAGCATCAAATTTGATATCACGAGGGCCTGCGGCTCCAGTGCCATCTGGTAAGGCTAAGGAAGGAAGTCCTGTAAGTATGCGTTCAGTTTTACCATTGTCAATTTTGGTAACTGCCCCAGTTGTGCCATAGCATAATGAATCACCTTGACCGCTTGCGGGTGGGACACAAGCCCCACTTCCCCCGATTCCCGCCTCTGTAACATAGAGACTACCATCAGGGCCAAAACTCAGTCCGCCGGCATTATATAGACCGTCGGCGATTACTGAAAAGGATGTAGCTGATGCAGCTTTCATTCCAGAAAAGGCGGCAACACAAAAGGTCAGGATGGTAATAGTAAGTGGTTTTAGTTTCATGTGTTGCAGGGAATTGAGGGGGGAATTTTAAACGCAGAGGGGCGCTGAGGGAAGCGCAAAGGAACACTGAGGTTTTAGTTAGTAACTAGGGATTCTTGAATTTTTGGGAGGTAGCTCATTCCCCGGTCGAATGATTTGAGATTGCCGGCTTTGGCTTCGAGTAAACGTTTGATGTTCATGCTTTCAGCGCCAAAGTCTTCAATTTGAAGTTTGCCGTGGCTAACAGTTCCATCTGTTTTCCAAAATGTGATTCTATGCAAGATAAAACCAGAAGCTTCGGGGTCAGCGAAAGCATAAGCAGTTGGGATAAGTAACGCTACGGAACGCTGATAATATTCGTAGTCTGGATAAAAATGTTCTTGTTCAAGTAAGTAATATTTACTCAGACTATGAACTCGTACAGAAACTTTTACCTTTTGGTCATATTCATCTTTGAATTCACCTGATTCAGAAGTAATATCACTATTTGGACGGAGTAAATGCGCCCACTCATCTACATTTCGTAAGTCTTTTAAGTATTCAATGCCGATTTCAATTGGGGCATCAACATAGATGGTGTCTGTATCGATAAAGTGGCTTCCTTTGGCTGCTGAGGTCAGACCAGCTTTGCGTTCCAAATTACCTTTGAGAGAACGACATTCAGAGGTGTGGACTGTGTGAATTCCTTGCATAATCATCTGAGTCTGCCGTTTAGGATCGACAAAACTCAACCAGTGAAAGTACACACCTTTTTCATCTGTCCCCGGCTCGATGTAGTCGGTGGGAAACAGCAAAACAGGATAAACTTGAAAATATTTTTGATAGTCTAATCCGCAATGCCACTCAATACCGTAGAAAAGCGGATTTTCTAGTTTTTTAACGTGATAATAGAGATTTTTGTGATAACCAGATGCAGTTCCTAACCAAGTATCTTCGTCAACTTGCTCTTTCATCCGGCTATAAAGTGTCCATTCATCCAAGTTCTTTAAACTACAAAGGTAGTTAAAGGCGCTCTCTGGTGAAGTCGCAATGTAAGCTGATGTTGCAAAAGTATTTTTTTCCACTTTTCACTCCTGAAGATAATAAAAATTAAGCTGCGATCGCCTGGGTCTTGCTTCGCTTACTATTGTTGATGCGGTCTTCTGCTAACCGTTTAGCAGCATCGTTGGTAGTAACTCCCTGAACTTTCGCAATATCGAAAATTGCTAACAGGGTGTCATAAATGTTATGCACTTGTTTGAAAGCTTTTTCTTCGTCATAACCAATCATTTCGTTATAAACGTTGATTAGTCCTCCAGCATTAATTACATAATCAGGGCTGTAGAGAATCCCTTTTTTGGTAAGCATTTGACCATGTAATTGCTCATTCTCCAATTGATTATTAGCTGCACCAGCAATAATAGAAGCTCGCAAAAAAGGAATTGTATGGCTATTAAGAATTCCTCCTAAAGCGCAAGGAGAAAAGATATCTACATCAAGACTATAAATTTCGCTAGGTTCTACGATAGTTGCACCAAAAAGCCGTTTTACTTCTTCCGCTTTTGCTGGATCTACATCGCTAACAAAAAGCTTGACATCATGCTCATGTAAATGACGACAGAGATTTTTACCGACATTTCCCAAGCCTTGAACTGCAACTTTCATGCCATCAAGTCTTTTGCTCTGCCAACGAGACTCTACAGCAGCTTTGATTCCTAGAAAAACTCCTAATGATGTTATGGGAGCAGGCCCACCAGATTTTTCTGAGACTCCAACAACATGTTTAGTTTCTTGACTGATTGTTCGGACATCATCAGGGGTAATATTGACATCTTGCCCGGTAATAAAACGTCCATTGAGGCTGTTAACAAAACGTCCGTAAGCTCTCAATAGCTCGTCTGTTTTATTTTCAGGATTAGCGATAATCACTGCTTTTCCACCACCAGCCGGAATGTTTGCACAGGCAGCTTTATATGTCATCCCCCGACTAAGACGAAGTGCATCTTTTAAAGCCGCTTCTTCGTTGACATAAGGCATGAGTCTTGTCGCTCCCATTGCTGGGCCCAAGGTTGTGTCATGGATGGCAATAATTGCCTTAATTTCAGGATTTTTACCATGACAAAATAGGACTTGTTCGTGACCCATTTCTCTGACAGTTTCAAATAGCAGCATTTTGGTTTCTCAATTTGGGTAAAGTAATGACCATTACAAAATGTAAAGATGTAGACACAAACAGACTCTGGAATATTAAGATTAGATGAAGTAAAAGAGCGTAGAAAATTCAAGATTAAGATTTAAACGCAAAGGTACGCAGAGGTACGCAGAAAATTCGCTACGAATTAATGAAACTCAGATTATCTATTTCTTCCTTTGCGTCCTTGGCGTCTTGGCGGTTCGTAAAAAAGAATCTTCGAGCAATCTCGATCGCCAGCTTTTAAAATCAAACCATTGGAAACGAAACTTGCTTGGCTACATTTTTCGCCAGATTTGATTTAACTCCTTGCGCCGCTAAACTCTTATTCCGTCCACCAGAAGGTGCTGGGCGATCGGCATCAATCACCACATCAATGAGAAAGGGAACACTTGATGCGATCGCTTGTTCTAATGCCGCTTCAATATCCGACTCTCTAACAACCACGATCGCTTCTGCTCCCATCCCACGAGCAATCATCGCAAAGTTTGTGGGTGGAAGTGTTGCATCTGCGCCTTTTAATCCCAAGATTTTCATCCCTTGATGGCACATGTTGTAACGCGCATCGTTGAGGACAATCCAAATCGCCGGAATTTTGTATTTCACGGCTGTGCTGATTTCGTTATTCATCAGCATTGCCCCATCGCCTACAATGCCTACAGCCTTGCTATTGTTCGCCAACGCTGCACCCAACACACCTGTGACAGCGTGACCCATTGCGCCGACTCCGGTGCTGACTCGGTAACGATTGGCTTCGGTAAATTGCAATAGATGAGTTGACCAAGTAAAGGAGTTACCACACTCAGCCATGACTATCGCATTGCTACCTTCAACAACAATCTTTTGAATTGCAGCCATCAATACTTCTGGCCGCACTGGATAATCTACATCTGTTGCAGGTTCAATTGCTTTGGGTTCGGGACGAGGTAGCGACAAAGTTGTGGAATGAGGAGCATTTGGTAATTGCTGCAATAACTCTTCCACAAAAGCTTTGATATCAGAGCGAACCCCAAAAGTTTCAACGTGTGGATAGGCTACACCTGGCACTTCTGGGTCAATATCTACATGGACAAAGCCTCTTTTGGGAACTAACGCCGAACTCCAGAAGGAAGTCGGTTCACCAAGGCGGGTTCCTAATACGAGTGTGCGTAGTGGAGGTTGTTCTTCCATATAAGTTAAGACGGAAGCATGACCACCTAAACCTGTAACACCCACGAATTGGGGATGATCTTCAGGGAAGATACCTTTTCCACGGGGTGAACAGATAACTGCTGCTCCAGTTTTCTCTGCAAGTTGCAGGATTTCGTTTGCTGCATCACGGGCACCGAAACCAACCCAGATGGCAAAGGGGCCAGATGATAATAACTCTACAGATTTAGCGATCGCTTCTTTGGAAGCAGTCATGGGAAATGGCGAAACATCTAGTTGAGGTAAGGCTACATCCTCAACTAAACTTGTCTGCACAGCCGTGGGAATGCTCAAATGAGCGACAAATCCGCCTGGTTGCGCCAAAGCCATCGCCAGTTTGCGAAAAATCTGCGGTAGTTGAGCCGCCGATTCGATGGTGATTGCATAGTTGAATAGCGCTCCTGGGGTAAAAATTCCCCCACTGGGCAATGTATAAGTGCTGGTTTCTTGAATTGCCCAGCGTCCACGCTGCGGGGCTGAGGTGCAAGCCGATAGCAAAATCACCTTTGCACCTTCACCACGAGCCGCAAATAATCCGGTCAGTGCGTTGGTGATCCCCGGCCCGGCTGTGGTAAAAACTACAGTGGGGCGATTATTTGCAAAGTATGCTTCGGTGGCTGCAAATGCTGCTCCGGCTTCATGACGGAAATTCAACACTTCTATGCTGCTATTGGATAACGCCCCCCAAAGGCTGGCCATTGCACCACCAGCAACACCAAAAGCGTAGTTTACTCCCAAATTTACCAACATTTGAGCGATCGCATCAGCAACTGAAAGGGCTGGGGGTATTTCGTCATTTAAAAAAGGCTGAATTCCCCCGTTCTTCTCCAATTCATCAACCTGACGAGAAGACTCTACATATCTGTTTGCTGGAAGTTCTTTGTATGGCTCTGTGGTGATGAGAGGAGAGTTTGAACCAGTATAGTTTTGACTCATTGGTTTCACGCAATTACATAAAGTTACACAAAGGCTTTTTAGTTTACAATCACAGCGCTAGCAATATTTAATACGAACAACTCTGTTGTTTGTGACAGGTATAACCGAGTTTGGTCGATAGTAGAAACGGTTGATTGCTACTGATTGATGGTTGTGATAGCACTACCAAAAAAATTTTGCAAAGCATACAGCAAGTAACGCTGTGCTTCTAGAGAACAGAATAGAGCGGATGATAACTATTGGACAATCAAAAATCCTTTGATGGAGGTGTCAAATTTTTCGCTTTAACTGTGATAATTACAGTGCTGAAGTCGGTTGATCGCGAAAACTAAATCATTTAAAAGTATGCAAAGGAGCAACTAATCCTTAACTCACCTGCTTCTCATAAACTTTACAAAGCCTAATATAGTTAAGTTTGATGACGCTGAACTACTTATTTCACTGCCTAAAGAGGTTGTTACATTGCGATCGCTACTATGACAGAAGCATGTCTGCAATAAAAAATATTTTGATAAAAGTGTCAATTTTTTCGCTTTTTTACGGTAGCTATTCTGAAAAATTGACATTCTGCGTAAGTGTAGACCACCGTAGGCATCGCAGAACTGACACACTGCCCAATTCACAATAGAAAATCTTTTGATGTAGGTGTCAATTCTTTTGCTTTAAGACTTACACAACTTTTTATCCGAATTAAAGCATGAGTCGAACTCCAGCACTTTGGTGGTTTTTATATTGTCACCAAAAACTGTTTGAGTCAATTATTTGTAACGATAAAGACATCCTTTCTTAACTTTCTTCAAACTGAGAATCACTATAGGAATCCGGTTTGATTTTTGATATGTAGGGTGTGTTACGGCTTCCGTAACGCACCATATATGAGCATTTGGTGCGTTACGCTGTCGCTAACGCACCCTACGTATCTGTTCAGAAATCAAATAGTAGTCCTATATATGTCTTTTGAGAGATGACTTAACATTCAGTAGATAGTATAAATAAACTATATTTTTTGTAACATATAATCTAAGCTATATACTTAGCACAAGAATGAAATATTTATATATGACAAAACAAACACATTCTTATACGTGAAAACACATGTATTTGTTAAACATGGATGTACTTCTTGTGACGGATGACTAAGCATATTCTTTTATAGTTAGATACATGAGAGAGTAAGTTAAGATAAATTAAGAAAATAAATTGATGACTAAAATTTCATTCATTTAGGTCAGACAAGTTGTTTAACAAGTCGCTCAAGCAACTGGTTAAAGGTGGGCAAACTTCCACCGTGCTGTACTAGCAGTTCGCTAAAGTCCTTGGCAAGGGAAAGGTTAAAGGATAAAAATCTTTCTCCTTTAATCTTTCCCCAGTCGAAACTCAGTAATTTTAGGTTGGTGAACCATTATTTAGTTCTGGTGTAGGGCTAGTACCACAAGGCGGAAGTCAAAAGTTACGCATACTTTAATTTTAGGCTTTCTGGCTGTAATGAAATGGTAGGTTGATTTCCGCCGACCTGTACTAGTTTAAATTTAAAATATCTTTTCTACTTCTTATGGATTGAGAGTTTGGAACTCTTATCTAAGAAGTTTATTGACTAATCTGGATTTAATTAGTCTCCAATTTTTAATGACATCAAAAACTCGAAAATTTTTGGTTTTTTAGGAAAATTTAGTTTAATAATCTCCTGTTTATTGGTATGATAAGTTTTGTTAACACCGTTAGTAACCTTTTTTAACTTACTAACTAACTTTATTTTTTAACTGCCTAACAGTGCGCCAAAAATTTTAATAGTTATGACTATTAACTCATTAATGGCTATGGTGATGATTGATTACCAGGAGTAAGTATGAAGATGAATTCTGGCGATTATACATTAGCTAGATCAAACAACCAAGGGGTGTTACAAACAGAAGTAGAGATGAAGTTTGCTCACTTCCTAATAAATCACGCTGTAGATGCTGCCTTCTGTTTAGGAGCAAACGCTCAGTTTCTCTACGTCAACGATGCCACTTGCCTACTGACTGAGTATTCCCGTGAGGAATTACTTTGTATGAGGCTGCATGATATAGACCTAGATTTTTCTCTACATAATTGGTCAAATATTAGCTCACAGAGTTCCCTTACCTTTAAGTCTCGCTACCGCACGAAAAGAGGTCGAATATTCTTAGTTGAAATATCCATTAGCTATGTAAAACAACAAGATATGGAATTTGGCTGTGCTTTTGCTCGTGAGATAAGTGATGAAATAGTAGAACTGAGCGTGCAAAAGTGGACTGATGAATTAAGGGATGCCAAAGACAATTTACAACAGGAATTTTCTCAACTCAAGGCAAAAGAAGTAGAATTAGAAACATCTCTTTCTCTACTTCGTTCTACTCTCGAATCTACTGCCATTGGGATTGTAGCAGTTAATTTTGAGGGAGATATTCTGAGCTTGAATCAGAAATTTATGGATATGTGGCAGATCCCAGAGTCCTTAATATTATCTAAGAAATGCCCTCGATGCAAAGCCTTTTTTGAGAACCAACTTAAAGATCCGCAAGCCTTTAGTCGGCTGATTTGGGAAGTGTCTAGCCAATCGGATTTTGAGAGCTACGACATTCTAGAATTGAATGATGGGAGAGTTTTTGCACACTACTCTAAGCCTCAGTTATTGAAGGATAAAATTATTGGAAGAGTCTGGAGTATTTGGGACATTACTCAATCGAAACAGACTGAAGAAGCATTACGGCTAAACGCAGTTAGATTTCGGACAATGGCCGAAACGACAGATACCAGCACTTTTCTGATTCAAGGCACACGGCTTTGCTACATAAATCCAGCAGTAGAGCAACTCACTGGTTACACAAAAGAGGAATTGTTAACAGGTTTTGATCTTCGCCGACTAATTAAGAGCAAAAAACGCAGACAGGTACGTAAGCAAAGTGAAGCAACTAACTTTGAATACCAGGAAATGAATATTCTGACAAAAAGCGGTACAGAACGCTGGTTAGCTTGCGCGGTTGTAATGCTGGATGGAGTGCTAGATTTTGGTGGAAAACCTGTAGAAATGATTGCAGGCATTGATATTACAGATTACAAATATGCAGAATTAGGTCTAAACCTTGCTTTAGAACAAGCAAAACAACTTAGTGAACTTAGAGCGCGTTTTCTCTCTATGGTTTGCCATCAATTCCGAACTCCACTAAATATTGTTTCATTTTCTAATAGTTTACTAAAGGAAGAAGTAGACAAACCTACACAGAAGAAAATCCAACCACTACTGGATCATATTCAAAAGGCTACCGAACAACTCAGTCAGATGTTGGATGATATTTTGTTCTTTTCTAAAGCAGAATCAGCCAAAATAAGCTATGAACCAAAGCCAGTTGAGTTAGTTGAATTTTGTAATGATTTAGTTGCACAAATGCAGATGAGCGTTAACAAAATTCCGATTAATTTTATCAGTCAAGAAAATTCTGTAACAGCCTGCATAGATAAAAAACTGTTAGAGCCGATTTTGAAGAACTTGCTTGATAATGCAATAAAGTATTCTCTCTCCGGGATGACAGTTGATTTGGAACTTTATTGCGAAAATGAGCAAGTAACTTTCCAGATAAAAGATAGAGGGATCGGTATTTCAGTACAAGATCAACAACGAATATTTGAGCCATTTTACCGTGGTAGTAATATCGATCATATACCTGGTACTGGACTGGGACTGTCAATTCTTAAAACCCTTGTAGACTTACATCATGGTCAAGTTTCTGTAGAAAGTAAACTTGGTGTGGGCACTACATTTACTGTGATATTGCCATTAACTAAATCAGAATTTACTAGTTCCGAGTTATGAATGTTCAATTGAAGATAGCTATTAGGGACTTCCAAATAAAAAAATATTCCAAAACTGACGCAAAAATCCTCTTAATATCTCCTCTCTCTGTGTTCTCTGCGCGGCAGTCGCTCATGGGGGAAACCCCCAAGACTGCGCTGCCTTGTCTCTGTGGTTCGTTTTTTGGAATAATTTATTCCTTTGAAATCCCTTAACTAACAACTTAACAATCACAACTCTCGGAAGGAAGTAATTAAGATTGTGCCGATTTACATACTCACAAAAAAGTTTAGTAAACATGGCATAATCTGGTCAAACCAAACTAAAGATAGGCAGACTTCTGCCACTGCGTAATAGAAAACAGCTTCTACAAAAAGTTATGGTAATAAAAAATCATGTACGAATCGTCAAATAAAATTCTCGTCATTGAAGATGATAATGTTACCCGCGATCTTTATTTAAAAGGTCTTAAAGCTAAAGGCTTTGATCCGATTGGTGCTAACAACGGACTCGCTGGTATCCAACAAGCACAAGAGTGTATACCCGACTTGGTGATTTGCGATATTACAATGCCCGATATGGATGGTTATAGTGTTTTAAATACCTTACGCCAAGATCCGATGACAGCAATTATTCCCTTTATTTTTTTGACTGGGAGTAGTAATAAAGCAGATGTTCGCAAAGCTATGGAATTGGGAGCAGATGACTATCTTACCAAACCCTCTACACTAGACGAATTGCTCAGAGCGATCGCTACTCGCTTGCAAAAGCAAGCTACTCTACAAAACTGGTGTACGATGAAATCTGAGAAAGCACCAAAATCAGTATTTGCAGATAATACTACAGTTGCAACTTCAGTTGCGATCGCACCTGAAGAAACCTCTAATGAAGAAGTCACAGTTCCTTCTAAGTCAATCTTTCCCTCTGTTCCCCACTTAAAAGAAGTTTTTGACTTTATCGAAGCTCATTATCATCAAGGAATTACTTTGTGTGATGTGGCTGTTGCTGTTGGTTACTCACCCGCTTACTTAACTAACCGAGTCGCAAGACAGACGGGAGATACAGTAAACTGCTGGATTGTCAAACGCCGCATGGCAGGCGCTCGTTTTTTACTCCAAAATAATAATCAGACAGTCGAGAAGATAGCGAAAGCATTAGGCTATCAAGATGTGTCTCATTTCTCCCGCCAGTTTCGCCAACATCACGGTTTACCTCCCCAGGCTTGGCGCAAACAGCATCAGCTTATATCACGAAAACAGGTGAAACTCTGGTGAAAGTAAAAATACAGCAATTTTTATTAAAAGTGGGAATTGGGAATTGGGAATTGGGAAAAGACTTACTGTAACTTCTCCTCATCTCCCTCATCTCCCTCATCTCCCTCTTTCAAATAAATAGTTGTGTAAACTCGTACATTAAATCTACCCGACCCTTACGTAACATGGCTGGATCTAATCTTTCAGTAGTATTACAAGTCATCAAGACAACTAAGCGTTGCTGCATCTGAATACCAGACTCATCAATAACACTTTGATACAAAGTGCCATCCAGTAAACTGAGAATGTGTTCGGTTTTATTGTTGTATTGCGCTACCTCAGAAGCGCGATTTTGGGCTAGATTATCAGCCTCGTTAATAACAATACAAATCCGCTCTATGTAAGTTGGAGGGACAAAATTAGCGATCGCATCATGGTCTAAAATGAAAACTACATATCCTAAAGGGACAAGAATTTCTTTTGCTACAGCCTGTGTCCAGACTGTTTTACCAGTACCGGGTTTGCCATGTACAACAACCGCTAACTGGTTTTGATTCAAAATAGCTTGCTGTACAGAATCAGTAAAGTTTTGGATATCTGCCCCAAATGTGCGAATGCTAAATTGGCTGTGAACTTTGCCTACACGACTTTGATATCCACTCAGCATCACCGCCAAGTCGTAAGTCGCCTTGTTAATCAGGGGTGCGAGATTTCTTGCCATTAAACTATATTGTCGCCGTCCGCGATCGTAAGGATCAATTTGCAACCAAACGTCATGCTTCGCCCAGTAAGCATAAACAGTATTGATAACATCTAAACGTTCCCAGCTAATAAATTTATCTGTCGGAAAATAAAAATCTCTTTCTGAATAATACTGAGTAATAATGTCAGGATTACCCAACACACCTAAAACTCTTAATACAGTAATTTCTTGTAATCGGTTAAGAACATAATCAATGGGAATGCTACTACGACTGACAAATTGGACGATAGGCGTTTCCGTACTCAAAACATCTTTATAGCGATGATCTGGTGATTGAGGATCTGGTGTGATGTAATTCCAAAATTTTTCCACTTCATAGCGGGTATTATCAGATACAATATTTAATAAATTAGCCCACCAAGCATAATTATTTCGCCCCAAAACCTCAGCAACATTGCTTACCAAATTTAAACTTTTTTGAGTTAATTCACGCGAGTCACTAGACAAAAGTTGCCACAGAAACTCCCAATCTAACTCTCGGTTAAACGGCCGCCAACCGCTAGCAAGCAAGCTTTGACGGGTATTATTTGTAGGAGTGCCTTCATTGCTTCTAAAATAGTCAAAATCCATATTTGTTTAGTTATGCAGCTTTAATAAATTTATTTGGTGTTAAGTATAAGAGTTTAAAATTTTTGCTTGTAATTTCAGCTACTTAGATATAAAGGGTAATTTTATTTTCACCGTGCTGTACTAGCTAGGAGTTTTTTTAATCTAACTCATCAACTATGTAACATACTATATTACATTAGAACTACCTTAGTCAACTTTTTTGACAAACCAATTAGCTATTTATGTCTCTTCTCCACTTATCCATCTTTAGATAAACACTAATACCATTTCTTTGTGAAGCTGCGCCAAATTTCCTTTGCTTCTTCTTTCTTTGTGTACTTTGCGTCCTTTGCGGTTCGTTCCTCATATAGTTCAGCGCACCTTCATACAGAACTGGTATAAGGGACTTCCAGTTAAAAACATTCCATTGTAGGGGTGCAAAGCTGTGCGCCCCTACAAATGTACACCGTAGCCCAGGTTCCGAGTATTAGCAGTGAAGAAAGCAGCTATGCTGTATTGCTGAGGGCTTCAACTCTATCGATTGCAAGTTTGTATAGCATCAACTTACATAAAGATGCAAACTTGAATCAAGTTGAGTATTTGCCATTAATTTCTATATAACCCTCCGAAAGATCGCAACCCCATACAGTTGCAGAGGACTCACCAATATTAAGGCTAACATGAATATCGACTTTATCTTTAGACATAATTTGCCGTAGCTGTTCTAGATTTTCATTAGTTAAGGTATTAGGATAAACTTTCACGTTATCAAAACTAATAACAACTCGTTCTTGATTTATCTGCTGTTCATTTTCACATTTACCTATAGCCATAGCAACTCGTCCCCAATTCGGATCTGCCCCATAGACGGCGGTTTTTACTAATGGTGAATTGACAATTGCTTTAGCTACTTTTTTCGCCTGTGTATAGTTAATAGCTGAATCAACAGTTACCTCAATAATTTTGGTAGCACCTTCGGCATCTCTGGCAATTTTCAGCACCAATTCTTCTGCAACTTCTTGCAATGCATTGGCAAAATCTGCTTCTGAAACTTCACCGGCTATTCCATTAGCTAGAATCACGGCAGAGTCACTAGTAGAAGTGTCAGTGTCTACACTCAAGCAGTTAAAAGTTTTATCTATAGTAGAGCGAAAAATCGAACGAAGGCTATTTGCAGAAATGGCAGCATCAGTAAAAAAGAAAGTTAAAAGGGTAGCCATATTAGGCTCAATCATACCAACACCTTTAGCAATTCCTACCAGCTTCGCATTGCCTATTTGTCGTGTAGCTAGTTTCGCTACTGTATCGGTGGTCATAATACCACGGGCTGCGGCATTAAAATCGGCAGCAATCAATTTTTTTCCCAATCCTAATAAACCTACTCGGATTTTTTCAATCGGGTAACGTCTGCCGATTACGCCTGTAGAAGCTATCACAATATTATGTGCAGGAATTCCAGTTTCAGTTGCAACTAATTCTAGAACCTCTTGGGCATCAGCAATGCCAATAGCACCATTAGCGACATTTGCATTCTTAGATATAACGACAATTCCTTGTAATTGTGAATCTTTTAAGTTCTCACGGCTAATAGTAACACTTGGCCCAGCGAAAAGACTTTGAGTGAAGACTCCATCAGCAACACAAGGAACAGATGATTTAATAAATACAAAATCATCAGTTGAATCGCGTATTCCCAAATTAGTAATAAATGCACTAAAACCTTGAGGTGTAGAAGATGCAGTTAATGACATTTTTCTAGATTTAATAATTTGCTCTAATTATCTCATACCATTAACAAAATTTTTTACGACATCAGTTATTAGATGTGTATAGATGTATGCCTCTAATAATTGATGTGTAGAATAAACTTAATGAACGAAATTTTCATAAGAACTAAAAAGCTATAATAAATCAGTTAATGTAATGGTAAATGTTGTCCATCCGTTACCGCTTTCTACTTCAATGTTTCCTTGCAGTTGTTCGACTAACTTTTGTACTATAGGTAAACCTAATCCCGATCCACCCTGATTCCAGATATCTGCATTGGGGATGCGATAAAATTTCTCAAAGATTCGTGGTAACTCTGTTGCTGGAATTTCTGCTAAATTACTGATAGTAATTATAGTTTTTGCAGGCGTTTCCAAGGAGTTGTGACTTACACGTAGGATGATTTCACCACCCGCAGGTGTGTATTTACAGGCATTATTGAGCAATTCTACTAAGATTCGTTCTAAGCTGATGCCATCTGATAACAACGGCGGGAGATTTGAAGGGAGATTCAACTGTAGAGTTTGCTGATGTTGTTGAACACGGATTTGAAATGGCTCAATCATCCAAGCTAACCACTGTTGTAAGAGCAATGCATCAGTGGTAATAACTGGATAGGATGAGGTTTCTAGGCGTTGCAAGTCTAGTAGGTCGTTAATTAATCCTAACTCGCGATCGCACTCTGCTTCCATCAATTCTAGATAGCGTTGAGTTTCCTCAGTATCAGTAGATAATTGTATCATTTGAATCATTAGCTTCATACTACTCAGAGGCGATCGCAGTTCGTGGGAAACTAAATTCAAAAAATCATTTTTGAGTTGATTTATCTCCTCCCATTTCACTACAAGTTGCTCTTGCTCAATTTGCCTTTGACGCGCTTCAATCGCTCGTTTGCGCTCAGTAATATCTCGAAAAACTAACACAGCACCCGTAATATTATCTTGATCGTCTTTAATTGGTGCAGCGCTGTCATCAATTGGTATTTCTTCACCGTCTCTAGTAATCAGAATAGTTTCTGCTGGAAGATTGACGATAATACCATTTTTAAGGACTTTCATAATCGGACTTTCAATAGAGTTATGAGTATCTGCATTAGCAATATTGAATACTTCTGATGAATTTCTGCCATAAGCTTCTTCCTGTTTCCATCCAGTCAGATTTTCAGCAACGGGATTCATAAAAGTTACTAATTCTTGCAGATCGCTAGCAATCACACCATCCCCGATACTTTTTAAAAGTGCATCCAACCATTTTTTATTTACTTTTAATTGCCTTTCTAAACTATGTTTATTTAGAGCTATTTCAATATTTGTTTGTAGTTCTCTTTCTTTAAAAGGTTTGAGTAGGTAGCCAAACGGCTCAGTTATCTTGGCTCGTTCTAATGTTTTATCATCTGCGTAAGCAGTCAAATAAATTACTGGAATATCTAAATACTTATGGATTCCTCTAGCAGCTTCTATCCCATCCATTGGGCCTTTCAGTTTAATATCCATTAGCACTAAATCTGGAGATGTTTCTACTGCTTTATTAATTGCTTCTTGTCCTGAAGAAGCAATTACAGGTACTGTATAACCAAATTTTACAAGTCTATTTTGTAAATCTTTAGCAACAATAGCTTCATCTTCCACAACTAATATTTTTGCAGATGTCATATTTAAGTTTTTATATTAATGTAAATGTCACCCGACACTCCACACCCATATCACCTTGGATACTAATATTTCCTGAAAGTTGATTGGTTAAAGCATCTACTAACTGCCAGCCTAAAGAAGCAATTTTTTTGAAATTAAAATTTGCTGGTAAACCAATTCCATTATCACTAACTAGAAGTGTAACTTCATGGTCTTTATTTTGGTTTATTTCTATATAAATCGTACCATGTCTATCTGCTGGAAATGCATATTTTAAGGAATTGGATACAAGCTCATGAATAATTAAGCTACAAGGAATTGCTGTATCTAAACCGAGAAATAGCTGATCATCGATATTTATGCCCAAAGCGATCGCATCTTCGTTGACTTCATAAGCAGTAAATAAACTTGCTACCAAATCTCGAATATATTCACCAAAATTAATCTTTGCTAAATCTTGAGACTCATACAATTTTTCGTGAACGAGAGCCATTGATGCAATTCTTTGCTGGCTTTGTTTAAATATTACCAAATCGTCTTTATCTTTGATATAAGCAGATTGCAAACTTAGCAGACTAGAAATAACTTGTAAATTATTTTTTACCCGATGATAAATTTCTTTTAATAACACCTCTTTTTCTAAAAGTGATGCTTCCATTTGCTGCTCCCACTGCTTGCGATCGCGAAGCGCGGCTTGCCGTTCGCTAATATCTTCGACGACAGAAATAAAATATCTTGGCTCCCCTTTGGGTTCGCGCATTAAAGACACGGTAAGATTAACCCAAACTATGGAGGTATCTTTGTGGAAATAGCGCTTTTCCATTGAGTAAATTTGAATATTATCTGCTAGGATATCATCAATGTATTTCAGGTCAGTATTAAGATCGTCAGGATGAGTAATATCTTGAAAAGTTAGTAACTGTAGTTCTTCGGGTGTATAACCAAGAATATCGCAAAGCCTCTGATTAACTAACAACCACCTGCCATCTATTCCTACATGAGCGATGCCAACAGCAGCTTGATGGAATGTAGCACGGAATCGTTCCTCACTTTCCCGCAATGCTTCTTCTATTCGCTGGCGTTCAGTAATTTCTGCCTGTAGTGATTGATTGATTTTTGTTAACTCTGCTGTCCGTTCCTCAACTTTGTTTTCTAATTGCTCCAGCAGACTACTTAATGCTTTCTCTGCTTGTTTTCGCTCAGTGATATCTTTTTGTGTACCTGTCATTCGCACTACCTTACCATCTTCATCCCACAGTGCTTGACCTCGATCTAAAATCCATTTGTAAGTGCCATCTTTACATAAAACGCGATGCTCAGTAGTGTAAAATGGCGTTTCCTGAGCAAAGTAATCTTGAATTGCCTGTGTCACCCAGCCAAGATCATCTGGATGCAGTCGTTTCAGTCTTTCATCTAAACAATCGGAAATTTCGTTGTCTTCATAACCGAGCATTTCCTTCCACCGAGAGGAAAAGAAAATTTTATTAGTTTTAACATTCCAGTCCCAAATTCCATCATTATTGCCGCGCAAAGCTAATTGCCAGCGTTGCTCACTTTCTCTCAACACCTCCTCTGTCTGTATGCGTTCAGTAATTTCCTTTGCTAGTTGGGAGTTTGCAGCCTCTAGTTGGGCAGGACTTGGTAGAGCCAATGCCTGGGGTATTAATGGCATGAGTTCTATAGCCGTCAATACAGAGAGAAAAGCGGTGAAAGCTTTGAGTAACCCTGATAGCCAATAGGTAGGATACCAAAGCGTCCATATATCCATTAAATGGTTTGTGCCACAAGCAACAATGAATGTGCCAAACATCAAAAATACCCAACCGAAAGGCACATCTTGCCGTTTACGAACAAAATAAACTAGCATCACTGGAATTGAATAATAAGCAAGTCCAGTTAACACATCTGAGATCAAATCCAACCACAACAATCCTGGTTTCCAGAGGTAGCAATGTCCGTGAGGAATAAACTGGCTAGTAGAGAAAAAATTATTTAAAAGTCCTGTCATAATTTAGGAGTGCTATCAAAAATGACGACAATCCTAAAATTTTAACTAAATAGTGGTGATTTACTGAACTAAAATATTCCTCTTCTATCACTTTTTCCAGAGAATAATCTAGAATGCTTACAAAATAAGATTTTGAGCAAAAACTCGATTTCAGCTATGCCATTAAAAAATAAACGTTCCAATTATCGCTCTATCTATAATTAAGTTGAAAAATGGGTTCTTATTTTTATTGTTCTAAAGTGATTCAAGAGAGATAAGTAAGCCGGTGAGAATAACTCAAACTATATTAACTAATGTAAAAAATATTGAAATTAGTTCGTAGTGTTCGCGTAGCGTCTCGTAGTGAGGGCTTCAGCCCTCTCTACGAACATTCAATTATTTACGCCGACTTACTTATGATTAGTAGCATGACATGAATATGATTGCAGTCAAAATTATTCATAGTCCAGGTATTGCTTAAGGGTAGTAGCTCAGGCACTGGAACTACTGGCACTGGCTCAGGAAGTGGAACTACAGGTACTGGGTTAAGAATTCTCTTTGATTAAGTTTAAGGTTTACAGCATTCACGTTAATTTTATTTTTTCTTAATTTCGCTACCAGTAAAAACCTTTTAAAAGGGTGGTGATATAAAATATACTAAGGATAAACACAGAGAATTACTCGGTTATTCTCTGTGAATACTCATTTTTTAAAATAAAGGGGTGCATTATGGAATATCTTGCTTATTCTCACATGTTTATTGCTCAAGAAGAGGAATCTGGAAAGACCAAATATAACTCATCTAAATCTCTATTGAAGGGTGAAAAAAGTCTTAAATCTTCTGACATAGTTATTACTAAAAAACAGGTATTTGGAATCAGCCAAACTAAATTCAATTGGCGAAAACTTCTTAAGTCTTCAGCTTGGTTGGCTTTAGCTGGAGTGGGTGTATTACTTATTGCTGCTGCCCAAATTCAAATGAGTTCAGCCGCTTATGTAAAGACTAACGGTAATTGTTTACGCATCCGTACAGGCCCAGGCACTAACTACTCTTATGTAGACTGTATATCAAATGGTGCAACACTTCCAGTAATTGAAAGGTATGAAAACGGTTTTGCTAGACTTTCTTCGGGGAGATATGTTTTTGCTCGATGGGTTGGTGACAAACCTAACAATACTCCTACAACTAGACCTGGTGGCGTTGGGGGTTCAGTGATTCTTACGCCTGGTTCTAGAGGTCAGCTAGTGAAAGACCTTCAGACAGCTTTAGGTAATCTCAGAGTTGATGGAATTTATGGTCAAGAAACTGTTAACCAAGTCCGAAAATTTCAAGCAAGTAAAGGTCTACTTGTAGATGGTGTAGTCGGCCCAGAAACTAGAGTTGCTTTGGGTATTTAGAAGTTAGCTTGAAGAAGAATTCAGAAGTCAGGAATGATTTAGTAGCGGGTTTCAATCCCCCACTAAATGAAGACCGCTAAATTCAAAATTTGGTGGGGTCTTAAACCCGCTTATTCATTCGCCAATCGCACAAAATTTTTCTGAATTATGTTTTGATAATTTCAACTGAAAATCTTGTTTCTTAGGCTCTAGCGTAATTACAGCAGATTACAACTTGGTGAGGTACAGATAATCGTAGGGGCACAACATGTTGTGCCCCTACCCGTGTACTTCATTTACCCGTAATACGCTGTATCTTTACCCTTGATAGAGTTTTGCAAGGTAATTCTGTAATATTCTCCCTCCTCAATATAAGAAATTACTTTAAGAACACTTTTGACTTGAATGAGAAGTTTTTCATCTTCAGCGAGTTCCGCTAACTCGCTGAAGATGAACTTTAAGGAAAGTATCAGCAGTTACTGTAAAGATAAACATAATTAATAATTAACCTTTAAATTGTTATAAAGTTAGAATATTTAAACCTAAGAAAAGAGCCGCGATAGTTCCCGCCACAGAAATATCCCCTTGAATAATTTTTTCTAAAACTGCTTCTACAGGAATAAATACAATTTCAATCTCTTCTGTAATATCGAGTTGTTGCTCTCCAGCTTTACTTACATTTTCTGCTAAAAATAAATGTATTTGGTTAGTATCTTTACTTGGTTTATCATATAGAGTTCCAATTTTTCTAAATTCTTGGGGTATATAACCAGTCTCTTCTGCAAGTTCTCTAATTGCTGCTACTTCTGCATTCTCTTTTGTGGGGTCGAAATTCCCTGCGGGAAGTTCTAAGAAAAATTCACCTACTGCATGTCTATATTGCCGGACAAAAATAATTTCTCTATTAGCAGTGATCGGTAAAACCATCGCCACGTCAGGTTTAATACTGACAAAATAATCATCTATAATTTTGCCATTGGGCAATTCTATTTCATCTTGTCTGACCTGGCACCAGAGGTTATCCAAAACCATTTTTGATTTTAAAGTTTTCCATTTTTTTAAGTCGCTCATAAATCAAGTAAAAAATAAAATTATGTATGAAAAGTTTAGTAACTAAGCAATGGAATGTAAAAAAGTATAACAGATACATCTGATAATCTAAACTTTAAACTTACACTAGTTTTTGCTATATCATAATATACAAAACTATGCAAATAAATGTAAATTTATTTACAGTAAATAAAAGATTTCCGTTGACCATCAGTAGAGGTACAACGGCACAGACAACAAATGTATGGGTCAAAATTTCAGATGATGGTATTGAAGGTTGGGGAGAAGCATCGCCATTCGGTGTAGGTAATCATCGACAATCAACTGATACAATCAAAGATTCTCTCAACCAAATTGCACCACTGTTACAAGCATTTAGCCCCTTACAGCGACAAGAAATTGAACGAATTTTAACACAAAACCAAGTTCCTTCTGCTGCTAGCGCAGCCTTGGATATGGCAATGCACGACTGGTTGGGTAAGCGTGTAGGATTACCTTTGTGGCAAATTTGGGGACTCGATCGCAATCAAATAGTACCAACCTCAGTAACAATTGGGATCAATTCGCCTGAAGGTGCTAAGTCCAGAGCGCGAGACTGGTTACAATTTACCGATGTCCGCCTTTTTAAGGTGAAGTTAGGTAGTCCAGATGGCATAGATGCAGATAAAAAAATGCTGTTGGCAGTGCGAGAAGAAGCACCGGAAATTGAGTTATTTGTTGATGCCAACGGGGGTTGGAGTTTAGAAGATGCGATCGCAATGTGCAATTGGCTGAGTAATCTAGGTATAAAGTATGTAGAACAGCCATTGCTACGGGGTCAAGAAAAAAGTTTAGCTAAACTCAAACAACACTCTCCCCTACCCATCTTTGTCGATGAGAGTTGTTTCACAAGTTCTGATATCCCCGATTTGGCAAACTACGTAGATGGTATTAATATCAAACTGATGAAATCAGGCGGACTAACAGAGGCGATGCGAATGGTACATACGGCACGAGCATATCGGTTGCAAGTAATGTTCGGTTGCTATTCTGACAGTTCGCTAGCTAATACAGCAGCATTACAGCTAGCGCCACTAGCTGATTATCTAGATTTAGACAGTCACCTTAACTTAATTGATGACCCCTTTACGGGTGCATTGCTAAAGGAAGGGAGAGTTTTGCCAAACGATTTACCAGGTTTGGGAGTACAACACAGTGCGTCTACCACTTAATCAACGAATAGCCATCTTATTACATGAAGGAACTACTGGAACCCACGGCAAAACAGGACTCGCAATTTTACGTTACAGCGAGTCACCAATCGTAGCCGTAATCGATCGCGAATGTGCTGGCAAATCTCTGACAGAATTAACAGGTATCAAGCGTGATGTACCCATTGTGGCATCGGTAGCCGCAGCCCTAGAGTACAAACCAGAAGTCTTAGTAATAGGCATTGCTCCTAGTGGTGGTGCTATCCCAGATGATTACTGGCTAGAAATCAAAAATGCTCTAGAAGCTGGAATGTCGTTGGTGAACGGCTTACACACACCAATGGCAAGCATCCCGGAGTTAAATGCACTACTCAAACCAGGGCAATTAATTTGGGATGTCCGCAAAGAGCCGCCTAATATAAGTGTTGCTAGTGGAATGGCACGCACCCTCCCTTGTCGGCGAGTTTTGACGGTGGGTACTGACATGGCGATCGGTAAAATGTCAACTAGTTTAGAGTTACATTGGGCATCAAAACTACGAGGCTGGCGTTCTAAATTTCTCGCCACAGGCCAAACTGGGGTGATGCTGGAAGGTGATGGTGTGGCTTTAGATGCCGTGCGAGTGGACTTTGCTGCTGGTGCTGTGGAACAGATAATCATGCGCTATGGCAAAAACTACGACATCCTACACATTGAAGGACAAGGTTCGCTGCTACACCCTGGTTCAACGGCAACCCTACCTCTGATTCGTGGTTCCCAACCAACTCAACTGGTATTAGTCCATCGGGCGGGACAAGTTCATGTCCGCAATCATCCCCATGTTTTAATTCCACCTTTATCAGAGGTAATTCGGCTTTATGAAAGTGTTGCTAGTGCTGGTGGTGCTTTTGGAAGTGTTTCTGTAGTGGGTATAGCACTTAATACTGCACATTTAGATGAATCTGCGGCTGAGGAAAGCATCGCTCAAGTAACAGCAGAAACCGGGCTACCTTGCACCGATGTAGTCCGTTTTGATGCCAATATCCTTTTGGATGCGGTGATGAAAAATTAGTTCTAATCCTACGAAGAGGTAATTTTCTCTAAACTCATCAGCTTTTTTTGTCAAGTTCTATTGACAGTTTGTTACAAACTTGTTATATTTAGTTACATAAATAAACAAAAGAAGACAAAAAAATATGTACACCACTGTAAACGAAGACGGTATCCTCAATAACTACGCAGCTGAACCCAAGTTACACTACGCCGAGTACCCAGCAATTTGGGAACAACGTAAATACGTTTTACAAGGTCTTTTTGCAACTTTAATTGTCACAACTTTAGTTTTGGTTGGTTTTAGCGTTAGCTAAGATTTTTCCATTGCCGTATTGCTGTATCTCATTGTCATTCTCACTTCTCTCTTAAGCCTCGGTTAGTTTCGCCGGGGTTTTTTGTGTTTTACCCCTGTGCGTTGGCAATGCCTGCCGTAGGCATCGCTCGTATCCCCAAAGGCGACATTGTAAAATAACTGCGATCGCACATAAAATAAAGACAAATTAATAAAACGGGGTGTTATATGGCAACCCAACTCGGTGAAGCTAAATGTTCAACAGAACTGATAATATCTTGGGAAGCGTTGCCCGCAGATTTTCAGTTAGAGGATGAACCAGTGGAAAATACAGGTCAGCCACTGTTGGCTGGTGCTTTGCGCGAAAGCCTTGAGATAAGTGGTTTCATCCAACCCCAGATGTTAATCGCCTCAAATTTTGGACTTTGTGCGACGATAAACGATCAGTTTGTAGCGAAAGCACCTGACTGGGTTTATGTTCCAGCAGTAAATGAAGTTTTAGCAGAACGCAAAAGTTACACACCTAATTTAGAAGGTGAGATTCCGGCAGTGGTGATGGAATTTCTATCTGACACTGACGGTACAGAGTACTCTTTTAAGCGAATCTATCCACCAGGAAAATGGTTTTTTTACGAGCAGATTCTTCAAGTACCAATTTACGTGATTTTTGACCATAATGGCGGGTTGTTAGAATATTACCAACTCGAAAACAGGCGCTACGAGTTACAACAGCCTGACGAAAATGGTCGCCATTGGATTGATTCAATGGGCTTATTCTTAGGAACTTGGCAAGGAACAAAAGAAGCCAGAACTGGTTACTGGTTGCGCTGGTGGGATGAGGCAGGTAATTTGTTACCTTGGGCAGTAGAACAAATTGCACAAGAACGTCAACGCGCCGAACAAGAACGTCAGCAAAAAGAACGGCTAATTGCCTATTTACAATCTCAAGGGATCGATCCAAATAATTTGCCAGATAGCTGAGTTACTTACAGGACTTACGCAAAAAAGTTCTGAAGTAGCGGTAATTCATGAATTACCGCTACGACAAATCAGGTTTTTGAGACAATTTTGTGTAAGTCCTAACTTAGTTTAAGCAAAAATTACGTGCTAAGTGCGATCGCTTTATCTGTCTTTTGCTATTTCTTTATAAAAGTAAGAAAAAACACTTTTCTGCATAAGTACGCCTAAGTATGAAACGAATTATGAAAGAGTGGGGTATTATGCAGAAATTCAAGTATATCTAAAAAGCTACTCACAGAGAAAAAAGCAAGAAAAGAAAAAATAACGTTTTTGATGAATCAAAAAATCGAATTATTCGTCACTTAAACTATCAATTCCCTACTTGTTTTTACTGGAGGATGATTTATGTCATCACAACTGTTGCGATTGATATCTTTGGGCAGTATTGGCTTATCTTTGTGTCTGAGTAATTCTGTAGCAATGGCGCAATATGATTCTACTGGCGATGGTGGTGGTGGTGTAGTAGTACCAACAGTGCCATCAGGTGGAGGTGGGTCATCAGTTCCAATAGACAGATCAACAGGTACACCCCCTTCATCCTCAGTTGGCAGTATAACTCCGTTTACCTGCCAGACTTACAACGGTCAGTCTACCGTTATGTATCAGCCACAAAGTCAACCAGGACAATTTTTTCCTTGGGCAGCACCTGCGACTTTAGGCGGTGGTTGGGACGCACAAAAGCGTTGTGCAGCAATTGCCAGTCGTTTAGAACTTTATCGTCCAGATGGTTTACAAGAACTCCAGACATCTGTAGAAAATAACGAAAATATTGTCTGCGTCACAACTGAAGCTAACCCAAGCTGTAGAATTGTGCTGACAGTACCGCGTGGTAAAGATCCTGTTGTAATCCGCAATAGCATTTTTCAAAACTTGACTACTGCTGATAACGGACAGCAAACTATCGCTGTTAACACTTATGGCGATCGCAGTAGTGGAGGAAGCGAATTATATAATTTAGGACGCACACTTCTAGGCAGTGGCAATAATCGAGTTAGTTCATATAGAGGTGGCATTAATCTCAAACCTTTCCTCGATCGCAAAGATGGTGGAACTGCAAATAAACTCCGCAATGGAGTGGCAATTGGTCGTCAGTCTCAACCTAACTCTCTTCGCTTAAATCCTCGCAATTTCCGGTAGGGTAATAAGAAGTTAAAATCAGCCTCTGGTTTAGTTATATCAACCAGAGGCTATTTTAAAGCTTTTATTGAAAGCAGCGAGAAACTCCATCGCCTTGTGGGTGGAGAGGGATAGCCGCCCCGCCACTTGGGGCATTGGGCATTAGAGGCTCTTGCCCATGCCCCATGCCCCATTCCCCATGCCCAAAAACTCCATCCCCTTGTGGGTGGAGTTTTTCATTTTCTCACGATGTCCCGCCAGGATTACAATGCACTTGCTGTAGGGCGGACAATGATTTCATTCACATCAACATCATCCGGTTGAGATACGGCATATAATACGGCTCTAGCGATCGCATCAGCAGTCAATGCGGTTTTGCGGAGTTCTTTCAAAAAGCCTTTTGCTGGTTCATCTGTGATATCAGAGCCGAGTTCAGTTTCAACCACGCCAGGGGATATTATTGTAACGCGAATATTTTTCGATTCTTGACGCAATCCATCGGATATAGCCCAAACAGCATATTTTGTCGCGGAATAGACTGCGCTGGTAGGGCCTACCATGTGCGCGGCGATAGATGCGGTATTGATAAACTGTCCACCACCTTGTGCTTCCATGATGGGTAAACCAGCAGCAATACCATTTAAAACGCCGTGGATGTTCACGTTAATCATGCTGTCCCACTCCTCAACTTTCAGGGCATTCATCGGCGATAGGGGCATCACGCCTGCATTGTTAAAGATGACATCGACACGACCAAATTTCTCTTTAGCGAAGTGAATGAACGCTTTCATATCCTCACGATTCGCAACATCTACGGCTTTGAATTCTGCTGTGCCGCCTTCATTATGGATATCTTCAACAATCTTTTCTAGCTTTTCTGTGCGCCGTGCCCCTAAAACCACCTTTGCACCATTTTTGGCGAGTAACTTAGCGGCGGCTTCACCGATACCGCTACTAGCTCCAGTGATGACAATGACTTTATTTTCTACGTTTAACATGGTTAATTTTTTCCTCTGTTGAGGTTAAATTTGAACTTTGGATGTGTTCATCCTATGAGTAAGGGCAAAGGTTTGGAATACACAGACCTCGTGCTTTATTGCCTAATTCTCCAAATCGATGTTCTACAATGTCCACAAAAGAATGATTAAATTAATCCAAGAACATTGTGACGATCAAAATTATCAACCCAGTCATAAACCAAAGTGCGATCGCTCATCAATGTCAAGAATTGGCCGCACTAGTCACTCGTCACACCGATGGCAAAGGGAACGGTTTTCATAAAACAGCTATTGAGCAGCTGGAATTTCAGCGAGAATCTTCTGTTTACACTGCACTACAGGGTGTTTGCGAACCTATCCTCGCCATCCTTGTCCAGGGCAAAAAGGAAGCCTTGCTGGGTGATGAAACCTATTGTTATGGCGCGGCTCAATATCTGGTCGTCTCGGTTGATTTGCCATTGAGTGCGTTTATCGTTGAAGCAACCCCAGAGCAACCGTATTTAGGATTCAAGCTGAATCTAGATCCACGTCAACTCTGCGATCTTATTACTGCTCAAACTAGTGTGATTGAGGGTAAGAAGAACTCTGTCAGAGGCTTATTTGTCAGCACTCTCGATATACCATTGCTCGATTGCGCTCTCAGACTGACACGACTTTTGGATATACCACAGCATATTCCGATTCTTGCACCACTGATTATCCGCGAAATCTATTATCGCCTTTTAATGGGTGAACAGGGCGAAGCTGTCCGCCAGATTGCGACATCCGGCAGCAACATGCAACGCATCGCCGAGGTGATAAAACTCATCAAGGCTGATTTTACAAAGCCGATGCGGGTTGAGCAGCTAGCTGGGCAGGCAAATATGTCTCCTTCATCTTTCCATCATCACTTCAAGTTAGTGACATCAATGAGTCCGCTTCAATATCAAAAGCAATTAAGACTATTAGAAGCACGTCGCCTGATGCTTGCCGAAAACTCCGATGCGGTTAATGCTGCCTATCAGGTAGGTTATGAAAGCCAATCACAGTTCAGCCGTGAATATTCCCGGATGTTCGGTGCGCCGCCGATGAGAGATATTGAACGTTTACGCACAGCCTAAGAGACGCGATAAATCGCCGTCTCTACAAGTGTTTTGGTCTTATCTGAACTGTATTGATAGCAACGCTATGAGCGATAGTGAGTCATCGAGCGTCTTGATTCTGAATTCTTCTTCATCAGCTTTGCATTGGCACAATTACTTACTTCACAAATCTTCATCAAAATTCTATTCCGATATATCGTGATATGTTCCGATATATCGTATAGTAGAGAAAGTTGATTAGAGATTGATTTATGTTTAGACATTTTCGTTCACGGTTTGGAACACCTGCATGGGCAGGAGTTAGCGAAGAAGATTCATTGCTTGTCAGGTCTTGGTTTAGCCATGATAAGCATCATGGTAGAGAGCATGGCAAACACTTTGGTAATGAAATGTTTGGTCGTGGTTGGGGAGATGAACATCGCACTCGTCGGGGTGACATCAAGTTCATCCTGCTCGAATTGTTATCCGAGCATCCTAGTCATGGTTACGACCTGATTAAAGAAATGGAAACTCGTTATGGTGGTTTCCGTCGCCTCAGTCCTGGCTCTGTGTATCCAACACTCCAATTGCTGGAGGAAGGGGGTTATCTCAAGAGCGCACAAGAAGGTGGCAAGCGGATCTATACGATTACCGATGAGGGTAGACAATTATTAGCAGAACGTTCCCAACAAGAGACTTCAGATTCTCCTTGGGATAGCGTCAAAAGTTTTGTGAAAGGTAAGCCCCAAGAGTTTATGGAGTTGCGGAATGCTGCAACAGAATTAGCTGCTGCTGTGGTGCAGGTTGCTCGTAGTGGCAATATGGAGCGGATAAATCGGGTTCGTGAGCTTTTAGAGCAAGTTAAACGGGAAATTTACGCGATTTTGGCAGAAAAATAAGTAGAGAGGTACATTTTTGCCTCTCTACTCTCAAGATTCTCAGATTTTGCGCTTACAGGTTAGAAGCGATCGCACTTAAATCTGGCTCAACAAGTGAATTAAGCAATGTCCACAACTGCAAATCAGTAAAATCTGGAATTGCCATAAATGCGCCGACTTCCTGCAAAACTAGCGGATCGTGAGTAGAAGCGATGCCAATAGTGCGGATATCTGCGCCCACAGCCGCCCGAATACCAGAGGGAGAGTCCTCTAATGCGATCGCTTCCTCTGCTGAAATCTCGAACTTATTCAGGGCGGCTAGGTAGGGTGCAGGGTCAGGTTTCCCTGCAATACAATCATCCGCTAAAACAACTGTATGGAAAGCTTCTTTTATTCCCAATACTTCTAGCATAAATTCTGCATTTAATCTAGGGGCATTAGTTACTAATGCCCGCTTTAACTGATGTGTCTCTGTCCATGCTAGTAGCTCAGAAAATCCATCCAATGGTTTAAGATTTGAGGCGAGTTTGCGGAAAAGCGCCTCTTTTTCGTCTGCAAATTTCTGCCCTCCTGCGGTTGATAATTGTGGCAAAATATCCTTAACAATTTCTGGATTTAAGCGTCCACTAATTCGGGATTTATAGAATGTTTCGTCAATTTCGATGCTGTAATTTGACAGCATTTCCTGCCAAGCTCGGTAGTGTATGGGGTCAGTGTTGACAATAGTGCCGTCTAGGTCAAAGAGAATTGCAGCCAGCATGATTTTTTGGTAAAATGTAAATAATTGTAAACTTAATCTACATAGTTTACATTGTTTTTTTGTCCTTAGCGATCGTTCTACGTTAAGACAGGGGAATACTTACACTGTGACAGAAGTTTACCTAGCTTTAAGATAAGGAACTTAAGCCCCTTGTCAATTATTGATAACCTTCTATCGAAGCAAATGCTAACCGCTACAAACTTTTTTCACGTTGATGATTTACTGGTGCAGATTTACAACTCTGAAGTCGAAATGGCCCAGGATGTTGCCGAAATCGCCCAAAAGCATTTACAGCAAGTTCTCAAGCAACAAGATACAGCTGCTGTATTGTTAGCGACAGGTAACTCCCAACTCAAATTCCTTGATGCTTTGATTGCATTGGGTGGTGTAGATTGGTCACAGATTATTCTGTTCCATCTAGATGAATATTTGGGAATTAGTGCCGATCATTCTGCGAGTTTCCGGCGCTATATGCGAGAACGTGTAGAGACGCGGGTTGCTCCTAAAGAGTTTCACTATATAGAAGGTGATACATTGCAACCAGTGGCAGAGTGCGATCGCTACACAAAATTATTGCAAGCACAACCAATAGACTTATGCTGTCTGGGTATTGGCGAAAATGGACATTTAGCTTTTAACGATCCAACAGTAGCAAATTTTCAAGATTCTTATAGTGTGAAACTAGTTAAGCTGGATGCAGCGAACCGTCAGCAACAAGTAAGCACAGGTCACTTTCCGAATTTAGAAACTGTCCCACAGTATGCTTTTACTGTCACTATCTCAGCAATTTGTTCAGCTAAAAAAATTATCTGTCTGGCTCCAGAAAAACGTAAAGCGAATGTGGTAAAACAAATGTTGCAAGGAGCTATAACTACAGACTGTCCGGCTTCTATTCTTCGTCAACAATCCCAAGCAACGTTATTTTTGGATGTCAATTCTGCTAGTTTGCTGTCGTTAAGACGCACTGATACTAATTCTGTATGAAGGTGCGCCTAGCTATATGAGGAACGAACCGCAAAGGACGCAAAGGACACAAAGAAAGAAATAAAGAAACCAAGGAAATTTGGCGCAGCTTCACAAAAAAATGGTATGAGGAGTGGGGAAATAATTATTTTAATCCTAATCCTTAATCTCCAATGCCCAATTCCAGACATTAGGTGAAGATAAGATATAATCCTAGCAAACACGTACTGTTGGCACTATTGAATGCTGCCATCAACAGAAAGTGAATCCCCCTCCCAGCAACAATCCCAAAAAAACCCAAGACCTTTTCTTAGTATGCGGACTCCAAAGTTTAGGGCAACATTGTGTTGCAGTCCTAAAGGAGTATGATGTTAGAGTCAACGCCATTGACGATGTACCGCCTGAAAATTGCGAAGTCCCAGAAGTACCAAGCTTATTAGAAAAGTTAATCGTAGGAGACTGCCGCCAACCAAGTGTTTTAGAGCAGGCAGGTATAAGGCAATGTCGTTCAATACTTTTAGTCACAAGAAATGAGCGGATAAATATAGAAGCTGCCTTTGCAGCACGGCGACTTAATCCGCACGTTCGGCTGATTGTACGTTCTGACAAACAAAATTTCAATAAACTTTTGTCTGAAAATTTAGGCAATTTTGTTGCCTTTGAGCCTACCCATCTCTCTGCTCATGCCTATGCTTTAGCATCTCTCGGATCTGAAGCTATAGGGTATTTCACCTTGGAAGGGCAATTATTACAAGTAATCAAGCACCAAGTACAAGCGAAAGATAGCTGGTGCAATGGCAAGCCAGTACATAGACTGAATCTCACAACTCGCCGTATCTTGACTCACACAACAGTTTCATCCGATCCACTCAGAGAATTGTTTGAATGGAACCCTGAAGCAGAAGTGCAAGTAGGAGACACGCTCGTTTACATTGATGTTGCATACGAACTAGCTTTATCTGAGGAACATACAAATAAATCTTACCGCCAAAATTGGCGGTGGCAAGAGTTTATCCAAGGCATCACAGCGAAGAATTTTAAGCAGAAAATAGTACAACTTTGGCAATCTTACTACCAAAGCCAAAATCAAATTCGGCGAATTGCGACAATCTATGCAATTACTGTAATCATCTTGTGGTTGGTTGCAATAGTTTTTTACCGTTTGTATTATCCTGACATCAACCTGCAAGAAGCTTTCTATGCAACAGCAGTGTTGCTCTTGGGAGGATATGGAGATTTATTCGGCGGCGTTAAGTTTAAATCGCAACCAGAACCCTCAGTCGATATGCCTTGGTGGTTGCGGTTGTTCAGTCTGGGACTCACGTTAACAGGTCAAGCTTTCGTGGGAGTATTATATGCACTGGTGACTGATGCTCTTGTCACTTCCAGATTTCAGTTTTTCGGTTCTCGCCCTCCCATACCGCAACGCAACCATGTAGTGATTATTGGTTTAAATCGTTTGGGACAGAAAGTGGCCGCTCTTTTGCAAGAACTCAATCAGCCGTTAGTGGGAATCAATGATACCACTCTCGACCAAGATACTTTACCAGATATGCCCCTGATTATTGGCAATACTGCCGAAGCACTGACTAAGGCGAATCTCTCCCATGCTAAAAGCATCGTTTTACTGGGGGACGATAATATGGAAAATCTGGAAATTGGTTTGATGGCTCATGCAATGAACCCCTCCACTAGCTTGATTATCCGCTCTCAAGATCGTCATTTTAGTGATAGTATAGCTCCTCTGTTTCCCTATGCCCAAGTTCTATGTGGCGCAGCTTTGTCGGCAGAAGTTTTTGCTTGTGCTGCCTTTGGGGAAAATGTTTTGAGCTTGTTTCACTTGAGTGAGCAAATAGTCATGGTGACGGAATACAAGATTGAAGAAGGAGATACTCTCAATGGGTTACTTCTATCTGAAATAGCATCTGGCTACAGTGTTGTGCCGATTCTCTACCATAAATATCGGCGAGATAATTACTCATTGATGCCTTGGTATGATGTTAAGCTTTATGCTGGCGATCGCTTGATTGTTTTGGCCACAAGCACTAGTTTGCAGCGAATTGAATGGGGTGAAATGCTGCCTCGCCAATGGAGCGTGCAGATTGAAAAAGCTCTAACTACAAATGCTATTATCTATGGCGCTGAAGAAATCGTCTTGATTACAGGATGTAGTTTGGCTTCTGCTAGGCAATGGATGAATAATTTGCCTGGAGTGTTGCCAATACCACTTTATAAACATCAAGCTCAACGTCTTGTGCGGGCGCTAACAAAAATCCAAGTTTTAGCAAATGCAATCTTCGTTGAGCAAGGCAGTAGCTCGACTTGATTGATGAGTCTTTCACGTAGTTTATGTTGGAAAAATTGAAAGCATTTAAAGCTCCGATAACACATGAATATTCGTCATATTCAAACTAATTCATAATCAGTAATTACTTCTTCATGATTAAGAAGCTACGGACTATATATACCGCGTGTTAGCGAAAGACAAGTAAGAATTATTATTGATAATATTCACTTGTATTCTCACTTTTAATTACTTATTATGAATTAATTTTTGTTTGTCATTCCTTTGTAAGATAACAGCTAGTTTTTTCTTAGACTTCTCCCAGAGGGGTAGAACCACTTCTGTCGCAGGAATTAATTTGTTTGTATACAGGCTTCTACCCAGTTAGGTGTCAGCATTAGCATCTTCTTAAGTGTGCATCAAGTATTTTATCACACTCTCTATACTGATATGTAATTTCTGCCTTTAGGCTTTTGCTCCCCTTTTCTCTAACTCATGAAAAAATGGGCGAACTGGGAGTATTAAGTTTTAATTTCAGAAAAATCTTAAGAATTCTTAATATACTACTTTAACTCGATTGAGTTAAAGTAGTATTGCTCAGGCTAAAATAGTCAATTCACAAAAACACTAAAAAATCAAGTATTTTTCGCTACATTTTTAGAGATTATACTACTCCAGTCTAGCTTACTTATCTGGTTTAATCTATGCAAGAATAAACAACTATATATAGTTAATACGGTTTGTCTATCGAAATAGTGATATATTGGCAGATAGAGATTTTATATGTTGAAAGTTTAATACGTAAGTTTGATATAAAAAAGGAGATTTTTATGGAATAAAACTTTTGTGATAGATTATCTAAAAATCGTTTTTCTGAATCTAATATTGATACGAGAATATGAAGTATAAGCAACTTGGGAAGAGTGACTTAAAAGTTTCTGAAATTTGTCTGGGCACTATGACTTATGGACAGCAAAATACTATTGCAGAAGCCCACGAGCAGCTAGATTATTCTATTGCTCAAGGAGTAAACTTTATTGATGCTGCGGAGATGTACCCAGTTCCAACAAGTGCAGAAACTTATGGATTAACTGAAACTTACATTGGGGAATGGTTAAAGCATCAACAAAGAGATCAACTTATTATAGCTACTAAAATTGCCGGCCCTGGTCGCGGCTTTAAATGGTTGCGTGGTGGAGCTAAAGCAATTGACCGTGATAATATCAAACAAGCTATAGATGATAGTTTAAAAAGATTACAGACAGACTATATCGATCTGTATCAAATTCACTGGCCCGATCGTTACGTACCAAGATTTGGACAAACGGTATTCGATCCAACTCAGGTGGGAGCAACCGTTCCTGTCACTGAACAGTTAGCAGTTTTTGCTGACGTAATTAAAGCAGGAAAAATTCGCTATATCGGTTTGAGTAATGAAACACCTTGGGGAGTTGCCCAGTTTAGTAATGCTGCTAAACAATTAGGATTGCCCAAAGTTGTCTCGATTCAAAATGCTTACAATTTGCTAAATCGAGTATTTGATGGAGCATTAGCAGAAGCAGTTTATTACGAAGAAATTGGATTGCTAGCTTATAGTCCTTTGGCATTTGGTTTATTGACTGGTAAATATCTAAATGGCAAACCAGAAAAGGCAAGATTTAGTTTGTTTGAAAATTTTGGTCAACGCTACTTAAAACCAAAAGTCAGTGAAGCAGTAGCAGCTTACATAGATATTGCCAAGCGCCATCAACTAAGTCCAGTACATCTGGCTTTGGCATTCGTGCGGAGTCGTTGGTTTGTGCCTAGCACAATTATTGGTGCTACGACACTAGAACAACTTAAAGAGAATCTAGAAAGTGTAAATGTAGTTCTCAATAAAGACATTTTGGAAGAGTTGGATATAGTTCACGCTCAGTCTCCAAACCCAGCACCATAATAGTTAAGTAGGTAAAATATGACTTTTACAGCAATATCGGTTGATCAGAGTACTATTCGTCGTCGAGGTACTGGTTTAAAGGCTTACAATCCCGAAAAAGCATTCAAAGGATATACACTTTTCACACCCTTGACAGGTAAAGGTGAAGTCTATCTTTTGAACTTAGAAGGAGAAGTAGTACACCAGTGGAATCTGCCATATCCACCAGGGTTATATGGTTATCTCTTGCCTAATGGCAACCTTTTTTATAACGGTAAAACTCCACCAGAAGAACCACTACGTTTTGCATTGTGGGCTGCGTTCAAAAGTGGTGTTGTTTTAGAGGCAGATTCCAAAGGAAATATTATTTGGGAATATAAGCATCCAGATCATCATCATGATGGACGCAGATTAGCCAATGGCAACACAATTTTACTCGCTATTGAAAAGATACCTAAGTCGTTAGTTCCTCGCATCAAAGGCGGTGTACCAGGTACAGAACCAGATGGGAATATATATGCTGATGTGCTTTATGAAGTAACACCAGGAGGGGAAATTGTTTGGACTTGGCACGCTCACGAACACCTCGATCCAGATATATTTACCATTACACCCCAGGATCATCGACACGAATGGACTCATGGAAATACTGTGGGTGAACTCGCTGATGGCAACATTATAGTGAGCTTTCGTAATATCTCCACAGTAGTGATTATCGATCGCAAAACCGGAGAAATTATTTGGACGTTGGGCGATGACGTGCTAGCACAGCAGCACTTTCCCAACGAACTAGCTAACGGTAATATCTTGATTTTCGACAATGGCGCACATCGTCGTAACATTGCTCTCAATTTCTCCCGTGTAATTGAGGTAAACCGTCAAACGAAAGAGATAGTTTGGGAATATACAGACAACCCGCCTCAAAACTTCTTTAGTGCATACATATCAGGAGCGCAACGTTTAGCGAATGGCAATACCTTGATTACAGAAGGTGCTTATGGCCGGATATTCGAGGTGACAGTTGCAGGAGAGATTGTTTGGGAATACATCAACCCCTACTTTGCATCTCGGAATATTCCAGGTGAAAAATCGCTGGTAACTCGTGGAGAGCAAAATACAGTCTTCCGCGCCTTTCGTTATGCACCTGAAGAGATACCTTGGCTTTAGAAGAAAAGGGGCAAGGGGAGATGAGGGAGATGGGGGAGATGAGGGGGCAAGAAGAATAACTATGCCCAATACTTCGACTTACTTCGGCTTCTGTACGAGAGGCTACGCGTTAAGCGAAGCTATGCCGTAGGCTTTACGCTCAGTACAAGTCGCTCAGTACAAGTGCCCAATTCCCAATATCTTATTTAGCAGTCAAATTTAAAAGTTTGGTTAGTGTTGAGAATTTTTTACACTATGTTCGCTTCAAAAAGGATTTTGTGACACTAACAATTTAAGATTTGGGATTTTGGATCAAAATTCAATTCCCAATGCCGATTAACAAGTCCTATTTACCGAGGAACTTAAACATGGCCCATATCAAAGTATATAGTGCGGTTGTTTGTCCTTATGCTCACCGTACCCGTCTAGTACTCCAAGAGAAGGGTATTGACTTCGATTTGATTGAGATTGATTTACAGAATAAGCCTGAAGGTTTTACCAAAGTTTCCCCTTATGGTAAAGTACCTGCACTAACTCATGGCGATAACCGAGTTTGGGAATCAGCAGTAATTAACGAGTATCTCGATGAGGTATTTCCCAATCCACCACTGTTACCCAGCAATCCTGCTGCTAGGGCGCAGGCTCGTATCTGGATCGATTTTGCTAATACTAGGTTCGTTCCCGCTTTTTCTACGCTGTTGCGGAGTTCAGATCCTCAAAAACAAGAAGAAGCTAAACAGGAACTATCCAAACACCTGGAATTTATTGAAAACGAAGGTTTGGCAAAGCTATCTGGGGAAGGCCCTTACTGGTTTGGCGAATCTATTAGTCTAGTTGATTTTACTTATTTTCCTTGGTTTGAGCGCTGGGCTGCACTGAAGCAATATCGTGGCTTTGGGATACCAGAGCAATTTACCCGTGTACGTCAGTGGAAACATGCTTTGAAAGAGCGTGAATCTGTGAAAGCGATCGCTAACTCTAAGGAATTTTACATCGATCGATATGCTAAATTTGCTGCGCCTACTCTCGCTGCCGTTTAAAGTTTCAAGTGGGGTTTAAATTCTCACTTGAACATAGAATTAAACACTCAATACGGTTCGGGTAATGTTTTTTGATGGAAATTATAGATCGTAAAGACACGATAAACCATCACAAAGACGCGATAAATCGCCGTCTCTACAAAAGACTGATTATTGTAGAAACGGCGATTCATCGCGTCTCTAGCCTTAACCGAATAGTGTTGATTAAACTCTTTAAAATTATGAATTACCAATTACGATTTTCCCAAAGTGAGCCGCACTTTTGAGATAGTGATAAGCTTCTCGTGTCTCTGTGAAAGGGAAAATTCGATCAATAATTGGTTTGATTTGATGCTGTTGCATCGCCTGATTCATTGCCTCAAACATTTCTCGACTGCCAACATAAATGCCCTGAACTGTTAAACTCTTAAAAAGTATTGGCATGGGGTCAATTTCACTTCCTCTGCCTGATAATACACCAATCAAACTAATCCGTCCCCCAATGCGGACTGCTTGTAATGATTTTGGCAGAGTCCCTGCACCGCCAACTTCAATTACATGATCTACACCTGTGCGATTAGTTAATTGATAAACTTGCTTTTCCCAATCTGGTGTTATTTTGTAGTTAATTGTTTCATCAGCACCAAGCTGTTTAGCTCGTGCTAATTTCTCATCACTACTGGAAGTAATAATCGCTCTAACGCCATGTATTTTGGCAAACTGGAGAGCAAAAATCGAAACTCCCCCAGTACCGAGTAATAAAACACTATCACCTGCGCCAATATTGCCTTTTGTTACCAGTCCATGCCAAGCTGTGACTGCTGCACAGGGTAAGGTTGCCCCTTCAATGTAGGATAGATAGTCTGGTAATATCACCAAACCATCTTGGTGTAATACGACATACTCAGCCAGCATTCCATCGATACCGCCTCCGAGATCGGATTTCATTTTTTCTTTGGTTAAAGATGCATAAATCCAGTCTTGGAAGAAAATGCCAGCGACGCGATCGCCTATTTTCACTCGTGTCACACCTTCCCCCACCGCCACGACTTCCCCCGCACCGTCAGATAGGGGAGTTAACGGATATTTCTGTCCACCGCCGTAAGCACCCTCAGCGACGAGTAAATCGCGGTAATTTAAGGATGTTGCTTTGACTTGAATCAGAACTTGTCCCGCAGTTGGTTTTGGTTCAGGGCGATCGACTAATGCGAGGGCATCAATCCCACCGTTGCTTTGAATTTCGTAAGCTTTCATTGTGTTAAGTAAGAGCGACGTAATTAAGGTTTAGATCCCCGACTTCTTAAAGAAGTCGGGGATCTTGTTGTTCACAAATGATTTAGGATTGCAAAAAAGCAGTGGTTAAATGTTATGTAAAACCACTGCTTTTTATTTTAATAGATAAATAGTATCTACCCTAAATTGATGTTATTTCTCCTTATGAGCTTGGTTGCTGATCGGGAAACATACATTTATCAGAATCACAACCACTAGGGCCAGCCTCTGACATTTCGCCTAAATCATAGCGGCTTAATACTGCACAGAAATCATCTGTTTTCCGCCGTGCTTTTACCTCTTGATTCAAGCGATCGTAAGTTGGTTTGTCTATTGGTTCAAATGGCAAACGTGGGAATGATTGCAGGTCATCAAAACGGGCTAAAAGGGCTGCTGAAATATATCCTTCATCATTCTGGATAGTTTCGTAAATCTTCTGTCCCAAAGGTTCGATTTCATCAGAACGGAGTTCCAAAGTAGCTGATGTGTTATGAGTTACATACCAGCGTTGAACCTGGAGGACAAAATCAAATTGGGCTAAGACTGAAAACTTAGAAACATCAATTTTATCAGCCTCTGGTAAATCAGCCCAAGTTACAGAAACAGGAATTTCTACTAACCATTCACTCACCCGTGAATCAAAGGGATCGTTGAGCAAATTCCCTTGTTGATCTTTGTCTGATTGAGAGGGAATGACATTGTAGCCGTAGTCAATACAAGCTAAGGCTACTGGGTCATTTTTGCCGAAAGTGATGCGGCGAATAAATCTTTGAGCTTTGGGAGGGTGCCATCCTGAGCTAGCATTAGTTAACAAAGCCTTAGTACCACTGGGTTGGACTGTGGTACACCGATTTGGACGTTTGAGATTGTGGCGATCGCAATAATCCCAAACTACACGATGTACAATATCTTTCCAAGAACTGAGATATTTTTCTTCCTCACGCTTGAAAGCCAATCCCTGTGCAGTAGCCGGTCTTCCGGCTTCCCACCAGCGCAGCCAATCAACACCAAAAGCATGAACAAAGAAATCAAATAAACCTGTAAAAGAAACTCCTACAATCGGATCTAATTCACGGCTGTATTGATAGCGTGGTTCCAGGAATTTGTGATTTAAAAGTGCTGCTACAGATAATGCCCCAGCAGTGAAAGCTTCTTCTTGTTCTTTGTAGTTATGTGGATCGATTTGATTAAGGTGAACCTCAGACAAATTGCAGTGGAAGTTACTACCAATGATTTCCAAATTTGTTACCCTAGAGGCTTTTTATCCTCTAGTTCTACTGCTTAATTATTCGCAGTAGCTCCGCGTACCTTTTGCAGATGTGACTTCAGATAATAAAAGTCTTTTTCACATCTGCCCCCGCACTCTTGGAGAGATTATATTCTAGACACCAATTTCTGATGTAATCTAGTTTCACTCTCTACGCTGTACGGTATCAAAGGCTTTTTAGTTCCTTTGATTACCACGGGATTAGCATTTCAGCTTTCCCCGTTTTTGCGAGGTTTTTAACGTGAGGCAAAATCACTTACCACACGGATTTAAAGCATATCGCTGTAAACGATGTTCTAGCTCATTAGCATCAAGATTTGAATAACGTTCTTCTAACCACTGTTTTGCTGTTCCTTGTTCATAAGCTTGCAAAAACTCAACTTTCAAAGCTTGTGTTGGCAATAAATCAATGTTCGATCGCGCAACGGCTTCACCAGCCCATTGAATTGCTCCCTCACCACTGTAATATTGTTTGCGGACAGCATTCAGACATTCTTCTAAAGTTGGCTTGCGGTGAAAAACTCTAGTATGATTTGCCATCCTGAGTGCATCACGTTCTGGGTCGATTCGCCAGTTGCCACTTTCATCTTGCTGCCATAAGTTATCTTTGGCATCGGCAAACAAACTATCTTCGCTAGAACCTTGCCTCATGCCAGCTGATCGGCGAATATTTCCGGCAACAATTGTGACAGCAGCTTGATCGATTAATAGACAAGATTCAACTGAATTTAATTGTCGTCCTAAAGCTTTATTGAGAATCGATGCACAACGCTGATAAAGTCCCGGCAATTTTACAGGATTAGCAACTCCTCCAAAGCCGTTGAGAGTTTCTCCCGCTTTCCTGACATCGCTGATATCGACTAATACCTCAACTTCTGCTGAAAATTGTTCATCAGTGGAGAGTTCCAACAGGGCTTGATATGATTCAACCCAACCTTCACGGCTATCTCCTACGTGAATAGTGACATTATTTCCTTCTATATGAGTTTCAGTATATTCACGTCGCTGTTGCACAGGAGTGCTGCCAATTTCACCTTGGACACTGATATTCAGTTGATTACGAATGGGGGGCAACTGGTTAATAAATTGTGGCTCTAGGACGGCTCCAGTACCACAGCCCATCATTGCCAGATCCATCATTAATCCGAAGGCACTCCAGTCTTGGAGATTGGTGGAGGTGCAATTATAAGCGCCGGAAAAGTTCTTGGGCTTGGTTATCCAGTCTGTGCCACCAACCCACAGCCAGCGTCCACTGGGCATAGCTTTCAAGTTGCGCTGCATCTTATCCAGTACGGCAGCTTCTTCTTGAGTAAGCTTTCCCAACTCGACTAAGCCAAGGAGAGTGCGATCGCATACCTCATCCCATGTTTCCCTTAGTCCCGCCTTTGTCCGGCGGCTATAGGTTCTAAAAAATACGGGATTGGCAGCCGGTGCTGTTTCGGGAAACTTTGCACTCTGACGTTTTCTTTCTAACTCTCGAACCATATATTAAGTGTCTTGCGTTCTGGTTGCGTGCGGACAGATTATGACTATACGCCAAGTAGTTTTAGTATTAAAGATTGTCAAATTGTCCACTTTACGCTAGCTATAGACCGTACTATTTCCAACATAAATTTATGATGTATAATGCCTCTCACCCTTGGGTAAAATTTCAATATTGAGTTTTAATAGGCACAGATTAACTAGAACTTACGCATTGAATAAAAGACCAAGTATAGATGATTGGAAAAACCAGATCCATCGTAGGGGCAATTAATGAATTGCTCCTACGACGCGGATCTATTGTAAGTAGTGAGACATAATTGAAAAGAATTTTAGCATTATGAAATGATGCTCACCTAAAATTAAAACCCCTAGCGAATAGCTGAATTATACAGCGATTCACTAGGAGTTTCGACTATTGGGAAACTAGCAAAAGTCTAAATTGAATAAGACACTGGGAAAGACTTAGCATCCTTTGGCTTCACATATACGCGCTGTTTCGGTTCTAACTCTAAATCATTAAAGCGATCGCGTGTTAAATGCGCCATCACCACTTGCCCATCATCGAAAGTTAATTCTACCTGAATTTCCCAACCCAAATGTATCAATCGGCTCACTGTTGCAGGTGTAGTAGCACCGTTAGCAACCTTTTCAAAAATCACATCTTGCGGACGCAAAAACACTTGTGGATGTGGTGCATCAAATCCGCTACTTTGAAAAATCCTTGAGGTGCTGGGTAATACATTTACCGGGCCGATGAAGCTCATCACAAATGCCGTGGCCGGATCATCATAAATTTCCGATGGTGTACCCACCTGTTCCACACGCCCTTTATTCATCACCACAACTTCATCGGAGACTTCCATCGCTTCCTCTTGGTCGTGGGTGACGAAAACCGTGGTAACATGAACCTCATCATGAAGGCGGCGTAACCATGCCCGTAAATCTTTACGGACTTTAGCATCAAGTGCGCCAAAGGGTTCATCTAGGAGTAATACTTCAGGTTCTACAGCCAATGCCCTGGCTAATGCTACCCGTTGTCTTTGACCACCAGAAAGTTGTGATGGATAGCGATCGCCTAATCCAGTCAATTGCACTAATTCTAGTAATTGTTCGACCTTTCCCTTAATCTTCTTTGGCTGTGCCTTCCGAATTTCTAAGCCAAAAGCAATATTTTGCCTCACGGTCAAATGCTTAAATAGAGCATAGTGCTGAAACACAAACCCAATGTTTCGCTGTTGCACACTTTGGTATGTAGCGTCCTTACCAGTAAGTAGAATTTTACCGCTATCTGGCATTTCTAAACCTGAAATTAACCGTAATAGCGTAGATTTACCCGATCCTGATGGCCCTAGCAAAGCAACTAGCGAACCACTCTTAATTTCCAGGCTAACTTCATCAACTGCCTTGAAACTACCGAATTGTTTGGAGACGTTCTCAACTACTATGCCCACTGCTCCTGTACCTCCGCAACTAAATCTACATATCCTTGGTAGGATTACTGTGTCTTACATATACCATATATAATTATTTATAGATGAACAAGATTTAGCTACCACAACTGCCGCAATCGAGGAAGCTACAATCAGCACCACTGCAATCTAAAGAACCACAATCGGGAGTGATGCTAACCATTTCGGCACAATTGCAGCCCAAATCGGCACAATCAAAACATTCAGTATTGTTGCTGCCAATAAATGAGGGGTTTTGACCAACTTTACCAGATGCTTTTTGTGGTTGCTGGGTTTCTGCTTCTTTCTCCGTGGATTCTTCTGAATTCTCGATTTGCATAGATACATAGCGGCAAGCTGCTGCGCGTTTACGCAAAATATGGTTAGCTTGTTTACAAGCTTGAAATCGCTCACGAGAATTAACAAATGCTACTTTTAAACCTTCCTTAGCAATTACCCGCTTGAAGTACCCAGAGCAAGATTCGCCGCCATATAGTACTCTGTGGGCACAAGCAAAACCTTTGTGTGGAGAAATGTGCTTTTGATTTCTGCAAGCCGCACACTCGTGACTTTTAGTCATGAGTTAGGGGCTCCATATTTCCATATTTTTTCTTGCTATGGTCATGTGCATGGTAAGATAAGGTATGGAAGTAAAGCACGGTAGAGGATACGTTTATGCGATTG